>CAJTQO010000017.1:55175-69353 GCA_910578405.1 uncultured Lachnospiraceae bacterium
CTGGAGGATTTTTTGGAGGCTACCGACTGCCAGCCTTTCCACGCCAATTATTATGGGGAAGGGGAGAGGGAATGGAAAGTAACGCCGGATAATCTGGAACGGAAAATGACCATCACAGGAAAAAAAGATGGCATTGAAGTGGATGTCGGGAAGAATACCGGGTTTGTGGGGGAAAAATATATCCTTTACTTTATGAAAGGGCTCATCTATATGGAGGAGAGGGCCAGGATTCAACCGATTGAAGAATTTTTGATTTGCATGGGCCAGACGCCGGAACATAAAGCCTTTATCCAAAAGGAGGATGTGCCAATTTTTTGCACCCAATTATTGCCGAAGGTGGAAAGATTTTATGAGTGTCAGAAAAGGGATTTTGATGTGGATGCCTATTTGCAGACTCCGGCTGCTTTTGAAATATATTTGGATGCGCCTCAGAGGGATTTTGTGACTTGTCAGTTATTCGCGGTTTATGGAGACAATAAGGAAGAAAAATATAACCTATATAAGGATGGGCAGGAAAAGGGACAAGGGAAGCGTGACATCTTGCAGGAAATGGAAATAAAGCAGATTGTGGCAGGTTATTTCAATGCCTTTGACGAAGAGGGCGGGATGATGGCGCTTTCCGGCGATGAGGATAAACTGTATGAACTTCTGGCTTTTGGGATTCCTAAGCTGCAGGAAGTGGGGGAGGTTTTTGTTTCCGATGCGCTAAAACGGATCCGCGTGGCTCCGGCTCCTAAAGTTTCTGTAGGGCTCTCTCTGTCAGGGGATATGCTGGAGCTTTCCATGAGTGCAGGAGATATGCCAATGGAGCAGCTAATTGAGGTTTTATCCAAATATGACCGGAAACGGAAATATTATCGGCTGAAAAACGGAAGTTTTGTGGATGTAGGCAACAGTGAACTGGGCGTTCTGGCCAGGCTTAAGGATGAGCTTGGAATTACAGACCGACAATTAAAGCGGGAGCGGATTGAACTTCCCAAATACCGCGCTTTATATCTGGATGGGGAATTGAAGGCCAATCCGGCGTTTAGCGCGGTAAAAGACAGGAACTTCAAAGAACTGGTGCGGAATATGAAGACCGTAGAGGATAATGATTTTGAAATTCCTGCCAGTCTGGAAGGAATTATGAGGGAATACCAGAAGAAAGGTTTTTTATGGATTAAAACATTGAAATATAACGGTTTCGGCGGTATCCTGGCGGACGATATGGGATTGGGCAAGACGCTGCAGGTAATAGCTTTCCTCCTGTCAGAATACATTGACGCAGCTCCGGCAGAAAACAAACGCTGCCTTATTGTGGCTCCGGCGTCGCTTGTCTTTAACTGGAGCAGCGAAGTGGAGAAATTTGCTCCGGCGCTGCATGTAAAAACCGTGACAGGGACAGCGGCGGACAGACGAACGGTAATACAAGAGTCAGGAGAGAGGGATATCCTCTTGACTTCCTATGATTTACTTAAGCGGGATATTGAAGAATATGCAGGCATGAAATTTTATTGCCAAGTGATAGACGAAGCGCAATATATTAAAAATTATAATACACAGGCCGCAAAGGCTGTTAAGGAAATTGAGGCTGGGTTTAAGCTGGCGCTGACCGGGACTCCGGTGGAGAATCGGTTAAGTGAGTTGTGGAGTATCTTTGATTATCTGATGCCGGGTTTTCTGCATTCTTACCAAAGGTTTCGGGAAGAGATAGAAATTCCGGTGGTGCAAAATGGCAGTGAGGATGCAATGCATAAATTGCAGAAGCTAATTAGTCCGTTTGTGCTTCGACGGTTAAAAAAGGATGTATTGACAGACCTGCCGGATAAGTTAGAAGAAAATATGTATGCGAAACTGGAAGGGGAGCAGCAAAAACTTTATGACGCCCATGTACAGCGGATGCGCATTTTGCTGGATAAGACAAGCGAGGAGGAATTCCGTAATTCCAAGATACAGATTTTGGCGGAGATTACGAAACTGCGGCAGATTTGCTGCGATCCAGCGTTGATTTTTGAAGATTACAAAGAAAATTCGGCTAAGATGGATATGTGTATGGATTTAGTGCGTAATGCCGTAAATGGGGGACACAAGATATTGCTGTTTTCTCAGTTTACTTCTATGCTGGAACGGATTCGGACAGCTTTGGAAAAAGAAAAAGTTTGCTGCTATATGCTGACCGGAGCGACAAAAAAGGAAAAACGTGTGCAGATGGTAGATGATTTTAACAAAGATGATACGCCTGTATTTTGTATTTCTCTAAAGGCGGGCGGGACAGGGCTGAATCTGACAGCGGCAGACATTGTGATTCATTATGATCCATGGTGGAATCTGGCTGTTCAGAATCAGGCCACAGACCGCGCCCACAGGATTGGTCAGAAAAATGCAGTCAATGTATATAAGCTTATCATGAAAGGGACGATTGAAGACAATATCCTGAAGCTGCAGGAAAGGAAAAAAGAGTTGGCGGAGCAGGCGTTAGGAGGGGAGAGCATGGGAAGCGGCAGTTTTACAAAAGAAGAGTTGTTGGAACTGCTTCAATAAGTTTTACCAGCTATTTTCTGCGTTATGCCGGTATCTGTGCGTTTTTCCTTTTCTGTCGGCGTTCTTATGGTCTGGCAGACAGGCGCCGCTATCCGTGGGACTGTCTGCCAGATCTTTGATTTACCTCATGGTGAGCCCTTTAATGTCTTCTGCCATATCCTCTGCCACAGCCGTTTTCTCTGCCATAGCCGCCCCTGCCGCCGCGTCTTCCCTGTCCATAACCGCCGCAAGTCCCGGATTCATAGTTATCGCAGACTCCGTTGCCGTCCGCGTCCACATATCCTAATCCGTTTGCTGCGCAAATTCCCTGCGCATAATAGTCACATATTCCATCACCGTCTTCATCGGCAAACGGACAATCCGCATTGCAATAATTGCAGATTGCGTCAGGAGCAGCCAAAGAGCTTCCAACGGCAGGTTCCGCTGCAAAGGCGTTTATGGCGGTCAAAGAGAATGCTAAAGTTGCCGTTGCAATACCTGTTATTACTTTTTTTGCTTTCATGGTTCCATTCCTCCGTTAAAATAATTGTAAATGATTTCCTGCTTCTTATATAATACGTTTTCAAACGGTAAATCCATTCAGCTTTTTTGATTTTTATAAATTATTTTTCACGAAGTCCTTCACTTATGGGGGCATTGCTAAAGAATAAATTACTCGCCAAGATCGGATTTAACAGTCACCTGCGTTTTTCTTTCGTAACAGGAAAAAGCGGCATCCACAAAGGATTTTTCCAGTTTTGGCGTAAAAAGGCTGATAACGGGCACCAAAACCAGACCAGCCAGCATGGCAAAGGCGCCTGCATTAATGGGCGACTGCAGCATCGTAGGGAAATGGCTGCGCAAGAGCATATTGCAAATCATAAATCCAGCGCCAAAAAGAAAGCTGGCCCATACGGATATGGCGGTTGTTTTTTTCCAATACAGTCCGTAAAGGAACGGGGCAAGAAAAGCCCCGGCGAGCGCTCCCCAGGATACTCCCATTAACTGTGCGATAAAAGTGATATTTCCTTTGTATTGGATAATGGCAATGATAACGGAAATGGCGATAAAAACTACAATCAAAACCCGAATGGCCAGAAGCTGTTTCTTTTCATCCATATCTTTGATGACATTATCTTTTAAAAAGTCTATGGTCAGGGTGGAGCTGGAGGCCATGACCAAAGAAGAGAGCGTGGACATGGAGGCTGAAAGGACCAGTATCACCACCAGCCCAATCAGCGCAGGAGAGAGGTTGGAAACCATAGCAGGAATAATAGCGTCATACCCCTGGGAGGCAATGTCCACGCTGTGGGAATACAGCCTCCCGAATCCGCCAAGAAAATAACAGCCGCCGGAAACGATGATTGCGAACAAGGTGGAGATGATGGTCCCTTTTTTTATGGATTTTTCACTTTTTATTGCATAGAACTTCTGCACCATTTGCGGCAGTCCCCAGGTTCCTAGAGAAGTAAGTATGACTACGCCTAAAAGGTTAGCTGGGTCCGGGCCAAAGAAAGAAGCGAAAACGCCAGGCTGTGTGGACACAGTATTGTCAGAGATTCGGGCCAATTGGTTTAAGGCTTCCAGAAAACCGCCATTGCTTTTGAGTACGGCTGCAATTACGGCTGCGATGCCAAGGAGCATAACGATGCCCTGTAAAAAGTCGTTGATGGCTGTGGCCATATATCCGCCGGCAATGACATAGATTCCGGTTAAAACAGCCATAATAAGGATGCAAACTGTGTAATCAATCTCAAAAGCCATGCCAAACAGGCGGGAAAGCCCATTGTAAAGGGAAGCTGTATAAGGAATCAGGAAGATAAACACAATGGCTGACGCCCCGATTTTTAACCCATTGCTGTGAAAACGCCGGCCAAAAAATTCCGGCATGGTGGCGCTGTTTAAATGCTGGGTCATAATGCGGGTGCGGCGTCCCAGGATTACCCATGCCAGCATAGACCCAATTAAGGCGTTGCCAATGCCAATCCAGGTAGAGGCAATGCCGTATTTCCAACCAAACTGCCCAGCGTAACCAACAAAAATAACAGCGGAAAAGTAAGACGTTCCATAAGCGAAAGCCGTAAGCCATGGGCCAACGCTGCGCCCACCAAGAACGAAACTGTTTACATCTGTGGCATGTCTGCGGCAGTAAAAGCCGATAGCAATCATTGTGGCAAAGAAAATAATGAGCATCGTAAATTTCAATATCATAAGGTTTTCCTTCCAATCCGTTTGTTTTTGGGTATGTTTGAAAAAGTGGTTCTAGCCACGGTTCTGTGCGGCAACCAGGCTTACGCTGCAATAACGTTCCCGTAGTTTTGGCTTCTCAATTTTTCCGGTGGGGTTTCTTGGGATATCGGCAAATATAATCTTGTGCGGACGTTTATACCGTGGCAGTTTGCGGCAGAAATGGTTGATTTCCTCTTCGGTGCAGGCTGCGTCGGGTTTCAGTTCAATGATTGCAGCGGTAATTTCTCCCAGCCGTTTGTCCGGCAGGCCAATGACTGCCACATCATGGATTGCGGTATAATTGCGCAGAAAATCTTCGATTTGTACCGGATAAATATTTTCTCCGCCGCTGATTATGACATCCTTTTTCCGGTCCACCAGGAAAAGGAAACCATCTTCATCCTCCTGGGCCATATCCCCGGTATAGAGCCATCCGTCTTTGGACAGGACTTCATCGGTCGCTTTGGGGTCATTGTAGTAACAGGTCATAACGCCGGGGCCTTTCACGGCAAGTTCCCCAACCTGTCCTTTGGCCACTGTATTTTTCCACTCATCCACAATTTTCGTTTCCCATCCATAGCCTGCTTTCCCAATGGCTCCAACTTTATGGATATTTTCCATGCCTAAATGCACACAGCCAGGGCCGATGGATTCGCTTAGGCCGTAATTGGTATCGTATGCATGAGCAGGGAAATAGGATTTCCAATGTTTGATTAGGCTGGGTGGCACTGGCTGCGCCCCGATATGCATCAGTCTCCATTGGGAAAGCGCATAGTCCTCCAGTTTCGCTTTTCCGCTGTCCAGGGCTTCCAGGATATCCTGCGCCCACGGAACCAATAGCCATACGATAGAGCATTTTTCTTTTGAGACGGCGTCCAGGATATATTCTGGTTTTGCGCCCTTCAATAATACAGCTTTGCCGCCGGAAAGCAGAGAGCCAAACCAATGCATTTTAGCGCCAGTATGGTATAGAGGAGGAATACAGAGAAAAACATCCTCTTTTGTTTGTCCATGGTGTTTCTGCTCCACAGTGGCAGAGTGCATCAGGCTTTCGTGGTTATGTAAAATGGCTTTTGGGAAGCCAGTAGTGCCGGAAGAAAAATAAATAGCGGCATTCTCTTTGTCATCCAGGACAATGTCCGGCGTCTGGCTGGAGCAATTGGCAGACAGGGAATTGTAATCCTCTGCAAAGGAAGGGCAGTTTTCGCCTACATAAAAAAGCAGCCGGCTGCGGCTGATAGAATCGGCGATTTCCTCCACGCGTCCAATAAACTCCGGCCCAAAGACCAGGATATTGACTTCTGCCAGATTGATGCAGTATTCAATTTCCTCCGGAGTGTAACGGAAGTTTAACGGGACAGCCAAAGCGCCTGTTTTCAGGATGCCGAAATAAATCGGGAGCCATTCCAGACAGTTCATCAACAAGATAGCCACTTTATCGCCCTTTTTAATCCCACGGGAAAGAAGCAGGTTGGCAAAACGATTTGCTTTTTCATTAAAAACATTCCAGGTGATTTCGCGGCGATAGTGGGAGAGCGGGCTTGGCTCCATCAGTTCATACTCTTTCCATGTAACGCGGCGGATTTCTTTCACTTCCGGATTGATTTCCACCAGACAGATATCATTTCCAAATTTTTTACAGTTCGCTTCTAATAAGTTTGTGATTGGCATTGCTTTGATTCTCCATTTAAGTTTATTTGTGTTCTTTTACACTTTAACGCTTTGCGTTGTTAAAGCATATCATAGCTTATTTTAGGGAAAAAGTCAATATAGGATTGTGCTTTAGAGCATAAAAAGCTAAGGCGCCATATTTGGCGCCTTAGTGTCGTTTGGATTGTATTTGTTACAGATAAGTAACCTGTTTTGCGGCATCATAAGTGTGAGGTTCTTTCGTAACAGCTTTGTGGCCAAAAGCAATGGCAATTTTATATTCGTAATTTTCCGGGAAATCAAGGGCTTTTGAAAAGTAATCTTTCTTTTCGCCCTTGATTGCGTCATCAATACACCCAATAATTAAATTGCCAAGCCCAAGCCCTTCAGCCGCAAGGGCCATATTCTCCACTGCGATGCCAGCGTCCAGGGAACCCCATTTATATTGACTGTCAGCGCTTAGAATGACTACGACAGGAGCTTCATAATAAAAATTATGCGTAGTGGAGGTAATATTGCGTAAGCGGTTTTTTTCTTCTTCCAACTCCTGCAAAACAGGATGATTCCCCTTTAATACAGTGAAATGCACCTCTTGCCGGTTTGCTGCCGTCGGCGCCTGCAGCCCTGCCTGGATGAAAGCCTCCAGCTCTTCATTCGTCAAAGCCTCCCCGGTATATCCTCTCGTAGAACACCTTTTCTGAATTGCGTCTAACACCTGATTCATTTTCAACCTCCTATTCCATCTGCTTCTCTGTCCAAGTGTGATATCAATCTTTGAATTATTCTATTTATGTCCGGTTTAGAATTTCCTTCCATCTTAGAATCGTTCTCAAGACATGAAGGCAGAAACTATGAAAATTATTCTTTATCTTATATTGTATATCATCTCCCTCACAACAGCAAGTAGAAACAAAAAAGCACTGACAAACATAGCTATTTCCGGTAGCAATGAGCGGTTCTTTCAGCTTAACAATGAAACTGCGCCATATATAACTGATAATAATGCCCTTTCTTGCGCATAAGCTCCTCTGGGCTTCCCTGTTCCAGAATATTTCCCTTGTCAATATAGAAGATACGGTCAGCCTTCTGAATGGTAGAAAGCCTGTGAGCCACCACAAAAGAAGTACGCCCCTTTAATAATGTTTCTATCCCGGCCTGCACTAACAGTTCCGTATGCGTATCAATACTGGAAGTGGCTTCATCCAATATCAGAATCTTGGGATCAGACGCCATCGTGCGCGCAAAAGCAATTAATTGCTTTTGTCCGGCAGAAAGGCCGCCGCCCCGTTCCGACAGTTCCGTATCATAACCCTTTTCCAGTTTCATAATAAAATCATGGGCGTTTACCGCTTTGGCGGCCTGCAGAATATCTTCGTCGGTGGCGTCCAGCCTGCCATAACGGATATTGTCACGGATTGTGCCGGAGAAAAGAAAGTTGTCCTGCGTCATAATTCCCATCTGTTCCCGTAAGCTCTCGATACTGATTTTTTTTACATCATATCCGTCTATGTATACAATGCCCTGCTGTACATCATAAAAACGGCTGATTAGGTTGACAATTGTCGTTTTCCCCGCTCCGGTAGGGCCTACCAGAGCAATGGTTTCGCCTGGAGCAATGGTAAAGTTCACGTTGTCAAGCACATTTGCATTTCCATCGTAAGAGAAAGTGACATGCTCAAAACGCACTTCCCCACGGATAGGCGGGATTGCGCTAACTCCGGCAGCGTCTGTAATTTCCGCTTTTGCGTCCATAATTTCAAAAACACGTTCTGCTCCTGAAATATTGGTGACAAGCTGCGTATAAAAATTGCTCAAATTGGAAATCGGCGACCAAAACATAGTGATATAAGTGCCGAAAGCAATAAAAGAGCCAACCGAAACTTTGTCTGTCCCTAAAATCCGGATTCCGGTAAAATATAGCATTACTGTGCCAATTCCCCAGCAAAGGTCAATCACCGAACCAAAAGAGTCATTGATCCGTACAGCGGAAATAAAGGAATCCCGGTGTTCCCTGATTAGTTCCCGGAATGTCTGCCGGGTTTCCTCTTGCGCATGGAAACTTTGGATAATCCGGATGCCGGAAAGATCCTCATGAATGAAAGCGTTTAAATTTGAGGATTTTTTACGGTGTATCTGCCACCGTTTATGGGAGTAAACCTGGATAGTCCAAAGGCATATGGCCATCAGCGGCGTGCTGATTAGGGAAGCTGCAGCCAATATTGGGTTTTTCGTAAACATAATGGTAACTACGGCGCAAATCGTAATGAAATCCGGTATTAATGTAGTCACACAGTTGGATAAAACATCTTTTAGTGAGTTAATGTCTCCGATAATACGTGCCAGGATTTTTCCTGTGGGACGGCTGTCAAAAAACTGAAAATCCAACGTCTGTATATGCGTATATAGCTCCTGGCGGATGGTCACTAAAATATTGTTGCATACTTTTGCCATAACGTACATACGGATTTTGATGCACAGAATCATAAGAACATTGAGAAACAGTGCAAATCCAATCAGCCGAAACAGGCCGGGCGCATCCCCAAGCCTGATGTAATCGTCAATGGCAGATTCCATAATCAATGGATTCAGCAAAGACACTGCAACGCAAAAAGTCATAAGCATCAGCACAAAGCAAATTTCTTTTTTGTAGGAAAACAAATAGGTAAGCAGTCTTTTGAGCGTAACCAGTTTGCCCACTTCCACTGTTTGTTCATCGTCTTTATAAGAATTAATCGGCATTCTTTTCACCTCCCTGTGGGTTATTTGCCTGATATTGGGCAGCATAGGTTTGGTAGTACAGCCCCTTTTTGGCCATTAAAGTTTCATGATTTCCCCTTTCTTTGATGGAGCCGTTTTCCAATACAATAATTTCGTCGGCATGCATTACAGAGCTGATACGGTGCGCGATGATGATCTTGGTGGTATGCTCCAAACGGCGCAAAGTATCCTGGATTAACTGTTCGGTTTCCATATCCAAGGCGGAAGTGGAATCGTCCAACACAAGGATTGGATTTTTCTTGGCAAGGGCGCGCGCAATGCTGATGCGCTGTTTCTGTCCGCCGGAAAGGCCCACGCCCCGTTCACCGATGACTGTGTCATATTGTTTATCCATCCGTTCAATAAAGCCCGCAGCCTGTGCATCCCTGGAAGCATGGATAACGGCATGGGAGTCGAGACGTTCCCGTTTGCCCAGTTTGACATTTTCCGTAATGGTGTCTGAAAAAAGAAACACATCCTGCATAACAAGGGAAATACTGCCTCTTAACTGCTTCAAGCTCAAATCTTTTACATTTACATGGTCAATGCTGACGGCGCCTTGCGTTGTGTCATAAAAACGCTGGAGCAGGTGGATAATGGAACTTTTCCCGGCTCCGGTAGCGCCCATAATTCCTAAAGATTTTCCTTCCTCCACTGTAAAAGAGATATCTTTTAGGATTTCATAAGGCGTCTGCACGCCTTCATCCAGTTTGGAAAAAGAAACATGGGAAAATTCAATCCGTCCATGCACTTGTTCCAAAAGGACAGGATCTTCTTTTTCAACAATAGTGGGCGTTTCCTTATAAATTTTGTCCAGCTTTCGGTTCGAGGCTACGGCGGCGGAAAAACTGTTAGTCAGCCAGCCCAGCATTTCCATAGGCCATACAATGTTCATGGAATATTCCACAAAAGCTCCCAGGGAGCCGAGGGACAATTCTCCGCGCATGGTCAGGTAGCCGCCAAGAAGCAGAATAACCAAAGGGAGCAGTTTCGTAATCAACGAAAGGTACGGATAGTAGGTAACAAATATTTTTGACTGCCGCATATTCAAATCATAATATTTTTGGTTATGGGAAAGGAATTTCTTTATTTCAAATTTTTCCCGTGCAAAAGCCTTAACGGTACGCACTCCAGCCAGATTTTCTTCCGCTATGGTATTTAAAGTGGCAGTCTCTTCACTGATGGCTTCATATACGTTGTCCAGCTTTTTTTCCATAGTAATGGCGATGGTAGCAGCAATGGCCATGGCGATAGTAGGGATTACCGCCAGCCTGGCGTCCAGCCGGTACATAAAAAAGAGTACGATGGAAGTATGGACGGCAACCTCTAACAACAGCATACCGACAAATGTCAGCCCATCACAAATACGGTCAATATCATCTTTAAGCCGTGCCATCAGTTCTCCGGTATTTGTGCGGTCAAAAAAGTCTGCGCTTAAGGATTGGATATGGTCAAACAGGTTTCGGCGCATTTTTGCCGCAATTTTAATCCCGGTAATATCGAACGTATATTCTTTCAAATATTGAAAAAAGAAACGTCCAATGCCTACAGTCAGGATACCAGCCAGCAGGAAGTTTAGCTTTTCAAGCTGTCCGCCGACAATGACCTCATCAATAATCCGCTTTGTCAGTTGCGGCGCAATTAAATCCAAAGATACGCCGGAAACAAGGCAGAGTGCGGCAAAAAGATAGGGAAGACGCTGTTCCCATATGTAAGTGGATAGTTTTTTCTGTTTCATATAAATCTTTCTGTCCTTTCTTAAAAATAAATTATATGTAAGTAACTTTTCCAGGGCATTCCTATAAGGCGTATCTGATTTGCTGTCCTGGGAAAGCGCATACTAACATGTTTCAAGTTCTCATTGCTTTTAAACGGAAGCAAGGAAACGTCCGGCTTATTAGGATTACGATAAAATGGCAACGGTTTTGTTTATATATACTTGCTGTATGTGGGAAATAGTCAAGGATAATCATTGGTATGGAGCCTGTCAGCCATGTTGGCGTTTGAGGCATCCACATACACAATAAAAGCCGCTGCGCAGAATCGCACCGGCTGACATGAAAAAACGGCTCGCAAAATGCGGAACCGTTGCAATAAACAAAAGATATCGGTTTATAAATATTCCATCGGATACGAGGAACGATATCTTAAATAGTCTGTTGCTCCGGAGGCAATTCTGAATATAGGATGATTCGGTTGTACAGCGCTATAAGCATTAGATTCTGTCATCATATCTTAACCTCCTTTTATGGTTATTTTTGTTAAATCTCAGATATGATTTCAGCATACGCTTTATTTTTAGGGTTGTCAACTGTTTTTTGTCTTTTCTATTAATTTGTTGATTGAAATATTCTGCGCTTGCATGAAAATCCATTTTCAGGGTATCAATGGCATCAAATTGAAAAGAAAAGTGAAATCTGCTATAATGAGGCAGAGCCAATCGTACAGGCGGAATAAATTTTAAGGCGGGATAGGCAGATGAAATATTCAATTAAAAAGCAGTTCGCAATGATTTTCATAGGTTTAATGTCAGCGACAATTCTTTTATGCTGGTTTATAAACAGTACCTTATTGGGAGGATACTATATTGGAAATAAGAAAAAAGTTTTGAAAAGCGCCTATGCAACCGTGAACAAGGCTTTTGGCGCAGGGAATATTCTGACAGAGGAATTTGATATTCAAATGCAGAAAATTATTGAAAAATACAATATCAGCCTGATTGTGCTGGATACGGATTCCCGGATGCTCATTACATCCAGAAATGACCAGGAAACCATGAGCAAAAGGCTTTGGGATAATTTTTTTAATGATTTTACAAACGAAGATGAGAGAGTGGTTTTAGAGAAAGGGAAAAACTATACGATTCAGAGAATATTGGATCCGAGAACGAAAACGGAATATATTGAAATGTGGGGGGTATTTGATAATGGCAATATTTATCTGTTCCGCACGGCTTTGGAAGGGATACGGGACAGCGTAGCCATAGCCAACCGCTTTCTAGCCTATGTGGGGATTGTTGCGGTGGTGCTTAGCGGTGGCGTTATTTTGATGGTGTCCAGGAAGGTGACAGAGCCGATTATGGAATTGGCAGAGATTTCTGAGCGGATGGCAAGGTTGGATTTTGATGCGAAATACTGTGGGAACAGTAAGACAGAGATTGCTTTGCTTGGCCACAATATCAATGAATTGTCTAATACACTGGAAGAAACCATATCAGAACTAAAAACAGCCAATAATGAATTGCAAAAAGATATTGAACGCAAAAATGAAATTGATGAAATGCGCAAGGATTTTTTGTCGAATGTTTCCCATGAGTTGAAAACGCCCATTGCGCTTATTCAGGGATATGCGGAAGGCTTAAAGGAAGGAATTAATGAAGATGCGGAAAGCAGGGAGTTTTATTGCGATGTTATTATTGACGAAGCGGCGAAAATGAACCAGATGGTAAAAAAACTGCTGACATTGAACCAACTGGAATTTGGCAATGAAGTGGTTGCCATGGAACGGTTTGATATAGCGGCCCTAATCTGCAATTATATACAGTCTGCAGAGATATTAGCGAAACAAAAAGGCATTCAAGTGCATTGGAAAGAAGAGCCGGCGGTCTATGTATGGGCCGATGAATTTAAAATAGAAGAAGTATTCGCCAATTATTTCAGCAATGCCATTCACCATGCAAAAGGAGCGAAAATCATTGATGTAAAGCTAACAGGCATGGGGAAAAAAGTGCGGATTTCCGTTTTTAATACAGGAGAGCCGATTCCGGAAGAAAGTCTTGGCCATCTGTGGGAAAAATTTTATAAAGTGGATAAGGCCAGAACAAGGGAATACGGAGGAAGCGGAGTAGGGCTTTCCATTGTAAAAGCGATTATGGAATCTATGAACCAGGAATACGGCGTGATAAATTATGATAATGGCGTTGAATTTTGGTTTGAACTTGAGGCGGATTAGTGATATAATGCAGAAGAATATAATTTGCGCTTGATAAGGAAGCGACTTAACATAATGTCCGCAGGGGCGGACGGATGGGAGTGGAATTATGAAAAAAATGGGATTTGCGCTGGCCGTTGTGGCCACCCTTGGGATGTCGGCGTGCGGTTCGGCCATTCCGGACATGACGGAAGAACAGAATGCAATGATTGTGGAATATGCGGCAGGTCTTTTGCTGAAATATGACAAGAATTTTCATGGACGGTTGGTGGATACTTCCGATTTGGAGGAAGAGGGGATGGAAGCGGAATTGCAGCCTGAGGAAGAAGCGCCGGCAGAAGAGCCACAGCCTGAGGAAGGGGAGGCGGCTTCGGAAGAACCGGAAGTGGTGGATGTCAGCGAGGAGCCGGAGGAGATTGTTTATCATAACATAGAAGAGTTTTTTGGTATCAGCGGCATAAATTTTCAGTACACAGGATATGAACTGAAGGATATGTACCCGGACAATAATACAGAGGAAATGTTTTTTGCAATGAATGCTTCTGAAGGGTGCAAACTTATTATACTGCATTTTAATGCAACCAATAACGCAGGACAGGATCAGTCGTTGGATATGCTGTCGATAAACGGAAAATTTAAATTATCTTTTAATGGAGAGTCGCCCAGATATGCATTAACGACCATGCTGGAAAATGATTTGGCTTCTTATAGCGGCTCTATCGCGGCGGGAGAAACGCAGGATCTTGTTTTAGTGGCAGAATTGCAGGAGGAAAAGGCGCAGTCCATTCAGTCAATTTCGTTGTTGATGCGAAATGCGGAAGAAGAGGCGGAGCTTCCTTTGAACTAGAGCGTGTTTGAAAGTTGCTTTCCGGCAGATGTACGTTATAATTTGTAAGAGATTTGCGCCAAAAGAAGGGCATGTAACCTGAATTTGGCGCAAATCTCCCACAAAGTGGGGCGTGCATTGTCGGGAATGGACGTTCAAACACGCTCTGGCGCATTTACCATTGAACATCTTGTTGCCTGACAACAGAAAGCAATCATAGTTTTTAAGAATCAAATTTCTGACTGCATTAAAAATAAATAAGCCGAAAAAGCCCATAAATTGGGCAT
>CAJTQO010000018.1:0-316 GCA_910578405.1 uncultured Lachnospiraceae bacterium
GGCTTCCAGCAGCGCTTTAAGCGCGCCCCTGTCCTCCCTGCTGTCATCGCAGACCGCTATCTTCATCCATATTTCCTCACTTTTCCATCATAAATTATATCGGATTAAAGGGCATCCTATCAAACGCCATTGCACAAAACTCCCATAAATTGCACGAAACGACTATAAATCAATCTCAGAATATCATTAGAAGGACTAAAGTTTTCGCCATTCATCCGATTTAAGGCGGCTGCCGTGTAAGCATATTACCTCTTATTTCCCCTCTTTTCCAAGTGATTTCCCTTATCAGTCCGCCCGGCCGGCCTGCGGAAATACT
>CAJTQO010000018.1:326-68325 GCA_910578405.1 uncultured Lachnospiraceae bacterium
TCCCCGCTTTTCATAATACTCGCGGATTTTGCTAAATGCGCGCTGCCGCAGGTTGTAGACAGTGCGCGGTGTCACCTCCAACCTTTCTGATATTTCCCGGTCGCAAAGGTCTCCCCAAAAATCTAAAAGCAGGACGTTCTTTTGCTTCTCCGGCAGGGATACAAGTGCTTTATATAAAGTTTCGCTCTCCACCGCACAGGAGTATCCGCCCACATAAAGCACGAAAGACTCAGAAGGGCATTCATCCCTGCGGCCTAATGTTTCCAGAAGATAGTCTACCGGTTCGTCGGCAAAATGCTTGCCCCGGTGGGATTCTTTTAAAATCGGATTGTCGTAAATCCATGCATTTTTAATTATCCCTTAATTTTTCAAAAGACAGAAAAAACGGCATCGCCCTAAACCTATGCCGTTTTCCCCATACCAATGCATACACACTGTATAAAGTTCAAAAACTCCTGTTTTTTATAAAGTCCCGCTTGTAAACAGAGATTTTACATGATCCACTTCTTCCTGCGTTGCCTTTGCAGCCGGGACATAATAGGATTTTTCCCTTGCAATCTGATACAATTCCTCCTGTGACTGTTCACATGCATTGCGGAATTGTTTCAAAGTCTGTTTCAATTCCTTATTTTCTGTCTGGGCAATCATGCCGCCGTAACGAACCAGTTCACCGTTTATCCCTGCCAGAGTATCTGCCACCATTGTTTTTTCCTGCATCTTAACGCCCTCCTACTGCAAAAATTTCATCAACTGCTGCTTATTGTCCATTGCGGATTTCGCGCCTTTTTCAAAAAACTGCTTAATGTTTGAATCCGTTGTGCATTCCGCATATTCCTTCATTTTGCAATGAGTAGTGTCATAACCGCCAATTAAATGGCGCAGGTTCTGCAAATCCAATTCTGATAAATTAGCCATTTTCTTTACCTCCTGAAATAATAGACTGCCCTCCTATTATTTCCGCCCATGCCGCCAATATTCGCATTTTGCGTTTTTACCAGAAATAAGAAAAAACAGGCAAATCAAGCTCGTTTACAAGACAGCCAGATGTTCCAGCAGTATTTTAACCCCAAGCAAAATCAGTATCCCCCCGCCGGCTAACTCCGCTTTTGCCTTATATCTGCTCCCAAAGGCATTCCCTGCTTTGACGCCAGCCATGGAGAACAGGAAAGTGACTGTACCGGTTAAAGCGGCGGCAGCCAAAATGTTTACTTCTAAAAAAGCAAAAGCCATCCCTACCGCCAATGCGTCCACACTGGTGGCAAGAGCCAAAAACAACATTTCCCGCCATGCAAAAGAACCATTGGCCGCCCTATCCTCCCCATTACATGCATCCCTTATCATATCCGCGCCAATAACCCCCAGAAGGACAAATGCAATCCAATGGTCAACCGTGGCAATCTGCTCCTTAAACCGTGTGCCAAGTCCATATCCCATCATTGGCATAAGAGCCTGAAAACCGCCAAACCATCCGCCTGCCGTAAGCATATGCCTTACTGACAGCCGTTTTAAGGCCAGCCCTTTACAGGCTGCCACCGCAAAGGCATCCATGGACACCCCTACTGACAACATACATAACGTAAACATATCCATTTCTTTTTCTGTTTTTATTTCAGCCTGTTTACTTTTATTCTATTGCCAATCATGAAAAGTATGCCTGCTGTATGTCTCAGTCCACTGTCATATACAAAACCTTTTCCTCCATGCCGCATTTGCAGGACAAATACTGAATCACGTCCTTCCTCGTAATAATACCGATAAATCGCTCTTCATCGTCTATAACCGGCACAAAATTCTGGTTCATTACTTTGCTGATCAAATCTTCAATATTCGCATCCGCCGCCACTGGTTCATTGTCCCGCCTCCGGTTTACTGCCAGAATGGGAATGTCTTCCGCCTCCTGCAGATTCAAATCATATCGTTCCCTCACATCCCATAGCAAGTCGCCTTCCGTCAGCGTTCCGATGTAAGTCCCGTCCTCATGGTCAATAATCGGCACTGCCGTATACCTGTGGCATTCCATTTTTTCCAGTGCCTGCCAAAGTGTATCATCATCATAAATGTAAGCCACTTCACTTTTTGGCGTCAAAAAAAACAGTATATTCATAGGCGCTCCTTATCCCTTATAATGTTCGTACACAACCTTTTGCGCAAGCGACTCAGCCTGTTCTTTCCCCTGCAGTTCCTCCACGATAGCAAGGCCAAAATCAATAGCGCAGCCCATCCCCCTGCCTGTAATAATATGGCCTGCCACCTGTGCCGGAGCCTTTGTCACCTCTGCGCCTTCCAAATGGCTTTCGAACGCGGGAAAAGAGCATGCCTTCTTCCCCTTCAACATTCCCCTGTGTCCTAATATGCTCGGCGCCGCGCAGATAGCGGCGATATATTTGTCCGCCTTGTAAAAAGCATCCACCTGCTCCATCAGCGGCTCGCAAGCCTCCAGGTTCGTCGTCCCTGGCATACCGCCCGGAAGCACAAGCATATCCGCCTGTTCAAAATTCACTTCCTCCAACAGCCTGTCCATTTTTACCGCCACCCCATGGGAACTTTCCACCACACGCTCCCCTGTAATGGACACCATCTCCGTATCAATTTCTGCACGGCGTAAAAGATCCACCACCGTCAGGGCTTCTATTTCCTCATAGCCTGTCCCGAAAAAAACACATACTTTACCCATGATAAACCTCCATTCCTGCTAAACCCACAAACGAAAACAAAAGTCCTGCCATCCGGCAAATCCCCTCTGGAATATCTGCCGGATATGCGTAACCTTATAACCTTATTTTACCACTTTTCCGTGAAATTTAAAAGGCTGGAAATCTTATAATGTTATAAAAAAACAATAAACCGGTGTTCTTTCCGCTCCTTACTCTTTCGGAATCAGACAACTATCCAACCCTTGTGCCACTAAAACTCTTTTTTTTCTATAATCCTTCTGCTGACCGCCAAAGATAGTAAAAAGCAGGCCCCACAAAGCGCCGCCACGCAAATCCACATCGAAAACCGGCCTAACTTTTTCCATCCGTCCACCATATGCTGCACTGCTTTCAGCAATCCTTCCATCATGCCCGGATGCTTTCCCCCCACTTTCTTTATCCACGAAAAACACAATACTGCAACAGCAAAAATTCCTACCAAAACAATTCTCCCTCTTTCCCCACCGTATTTTAGCTGTGCAGGGAGCATTGCCATCTGTAACATTATCATAACTGCCAGTATAACTGCCGCCGTCCCTAAGGTTTCCATAAGCCGCCCCGGCCTGAGCAGACAGCAGGGAATCACCGATATGAAAAAGCCAACCAGAGTGCAAAACAGGGAAAACAAATATTTTTCCAATACATAATCCTGCCTCCGGACAGGCATAGCCATTAGAAACGCCATGCTTTTTGTATACTCATCCGATGTAATGGCGCTAAGGGAAAGCATCCCACACCCCATCATCATATACCCTGTCACATAAGGGAGGCTGTCCGCCCCCTGCATTACCAAAAACACTGTTTCTATAACTAATAGCATGGCTAACATTTTCTTGCTCTTCATAACAAACCTGAAATCCTTCACCAATAGCCCTCTCATTTTGACCTCCTATTTCAGTTCTATCCCAGTTCCATAACGTCACTCTCTGCTGCCCTTTCCTATTGGAAGAAAATCCCTTTCTCACTTCTCAGGCTGATTTTCTTCCAGGCTGCAGCGCTTGACCCTTTTGTTTCCAGTTCCACCGCATCATTTTATGCAGCCCACTCTACGCCTTCTCTCCCTTGGACATCATTAGGAGAATATCGTCAATGTTTCCTTTCTCCACTGCAATCCCCCGGTAATTATCCAAATAAAACTGTTTTTGTTTTGTCAACAGCGTATAACCGAAAACCTCTTGCCTCTGATAATCAATATAACGTTTATCCAGCTCTTCATACTGTTTGGAGCTGACTTTCAATATCGCATAATCCGAAAGGATTACATCCGTATCTTCATGAAACTGTATTTTCCCGGCCCGGATAAAATACAGGTCATCACACAGTCCTTCCAAATCGGGGGAAATATGGGAACTGATTAAAATCGCCCGCCCCTCTTCCTCCATATACTGCCGCATTTCATCCAGCAATTCCTTGCGCGCCACGCTGTCTAAACCAACCGTAGGCTCATCTAAAATCAGCAGTTTTGCTTCGTGGCTCATAGCGGCCAGCAACTTGAATTTTGCATACATCCCGGTGGAAAAATCCTTAAGCGGTTTTTCCACCGGCAACCCATATTGGCTGCATTTATCAAAAAACCGTTTCTTTTTAAACTTATGGAACATTGCATCCATAACCGCAGCCGCATCCTTTATGGTCAGCATCCCGTTAAAGGAACTTTCCGCCAATACCACGCCTAACCCTTCTTTATCCTGCGTTGTAAAATTCCTCTGGTTCTTCCCTAAAATTTCTATGTTGCCTCCATCTATATGAATCAGCCCAAGAACCGCCTTAAACGCTGTGCTTTTCCCTGCTCCGTTAGCCCCGATTAGTCCGGTAATGTACCCCTCCTCCACTTCCATAGAACATTGAAGGGTAAAATCCTGATACCTTTTTTCCACCTTATCCATTCTTAAAAGTTTCATTTTGTCATTCCTCCATAATCAAATCAAACAGTTCCCTGATTTCCCTGTCCTCCATCCCACAGCTCCGGCCTGCCCTGACTGCATCTTCCAGTCTGGCTTCCACTTCCCTACGCTGCTCTTCAAACAAAAGATTCCTATTATTCGATGCCACAAAGCTGCCTTTTCCATGCACGGTTATAATAAAACCTTCCTCTTCCAGACAGTCATACGCCTTTTTCACCGTCAGGGCGCTAATCCTTAAATCTTTCGAAAGCGACCGGACAGAAGGCAGCAACGCCCCTTCCTTCAGGCTTCCTTTTAAAATCATGGCTTTGACCTGACCTATAATCTGCTCGTATATTGGCTGCATGGATGAATTACTGATAATAATCTCCATTGAATACGCCTCCTTGACAAACAGTATATAACAGTATAAAACAGTTGTCAACAGGCAATTATTCTCATGGATTTTTAACGCATCATGGTATATAATGGCATATGTGGGCAATCTGCAAACTTTGTTCGGATTGTTCCTGCAAAAAACACATTTTCTGTCTGCAGGCACACTACTGTAAAGCATAACCGCAATTTCCGCCCGGATGGAATATTTTTATATAAGAAAGGAATAAGAATGGAAATAGAAAGAAAATTTACCGTAAAAACTCTGCCTGCCAACTTAGAAAACTATTGCTCTCATCTGATTGAACAGGCATATCTGAACACAGACCCTGTCATCCGTATCCGACGGCAGGATGATGAATATTATCTTACGTATAAAGGAAAAGGGCTCCTTGCCCGGGAAGAATACAACCTTCCCCTGAATGGCCCCTCCTATTGCCATTTGCTCCAGAAAGCAGACGGCAACATTATCACCAAAAGAAGATACCTGATTCCCATCCGGAATCCTGCTTTTGATGAAAATGCTGCCCTCTCCGATGCGGAAAAAAGCGCTCCGCTCACAATAGAACTAGACATCTTTGACGCTCCCTTTGCTCCCCTTATGATTGCTGAAGTGGAGTTTTCCACTCAAGAAGCGGCTATGGCATTCCTTCCTCCTGACTGGCTGGCAGAGGACGTAACCTATGACCCGCAATACCATAATTCTAATTTAAGCCGCCGCCCTGTATAAAGCCATGCCCTATATCATATATTTACACCGAAACATCCACGTTTCCGCCTTCCGCCACAGGCGCTTGCTCCGGCGCCTGGATGGGCATTTCCATGCCTCCCAACTGCAGCGAAACCCCACTGGAGGATGCATTCTGTTTTTCTTTTGCCAATTTATCAAACAGGGCTTTGAGATATTTCATATCCGCTTCAATGATTTCCTTCCATTCGTCCGCTCTGTGTTTCTTCTTCAGCCGCTCCAATGCTTCCGGATTCATTTCCTCCTGCACGCCGCTAAGAAGCTCATCAGCCAGTTCTTTTAACCCCTCCTCTTCCACCTCTTCCATGGATTCCTCCATCCTAGCCAGGTTCTCTTCCATAAACTGTTGGCATTCTTTCAGCGCCTCTTCCATTTCTTCCTGGCTCAGTTCCTGTTCCGTCCCGTTTTCCCTTTTTACTCCGTCTTCCTCTTCTATGTCTGTATCCTCTTCACCGTCCGTCTCCACCAGACAGGAACCAACGCCTTTTGCTTTTTCTTCCTCTTCCAGATGTTTCTTCCGCTTTTTGGCAATCCTTTCCATCTTCCTTGCATGGATAATAGCCTGTTCCACTTCCTGCTCATCATATTCTTCATTTTTTCGTTTCCGTAAAAGTATCGCTGTCTTTCGCCTTGCCCTTGCCGCTATGCTTCCTGCGCCTACCGAAGTCTTCGCTGCCATAATTTGCCTGGAAATTTCCTTAAAATTATACTGCAGCCGTTTCTTTTTTTTGGAACTTTTCTTGCTCACACTTCTGCTCACGGACGCAACTACCGTTCCATCCGCCCTTTTCAACTGGATTGTCTGCCGGTCTCCGCCTATCCTCATACCTATACCACCATCCTCCCTGGTGCCGGTAGCCCATTCCCGCCCCATCTGCCGGACGGAAAACGCCTATCGTAAATCCTTTTACCTCTAATCCTTATATTTCTATATCGGCAATATGCAATGGATATTTAACGACTTATTTACCAGAATTCTCCTCGCATTCGGTGCATCATTAAATGCAATTTTACTTTCTAAAAAGGCCATACCGGAACATAACTCCTATTGCTTGAAAAAACAATGCAGTGCAACAATGAATCACTATTATAAAAAAATGGAGAATAAAAAAACTTGGGTATGAAGCAAGCCATTCCGCTTCATACCCAAACAAACATTTCCTAACAAAATAATTACATAAGTCAATAACCGTAACAGCTTAGATTGCTAAATGCCCTTTCAAGTCCTTACACTCTTCCATACAGCTTAGCCATCCCACGGATTTCCCCAGCCAGCCCGTCCGTAAGCTCCTCCGGCTGCAGCCGCCATTTCCAGTTATCCCCCAACGTAGCAGGCGTATTGGTGCGCGCTTCCGCTCCAAGCCCCAGGTAATCCTGCATGGGAATTACTGCGGTATCCGCCACACTGGCAAGCGCCGCACGGATAAACTCCCATTGGATATCCTTCTTCGTCCTAATGTTCAGGTAACGTTTGGCAAAAGCCTTGTCACGGCGATTCAGGGAAGCAAACCAGCTTACCGTCGTGTCATTATCGTGAGTGCCAGTATACACAATGGCATTTTGCGGATATTTATGGGGCAAATAGTCACTGTCTTGCGAATCGTCAAATGCAAACTGCAGCACCTTCATCCCCGGATAGCCAGTCTTCTTCACCAGCTTCAGCACGCTGGGCGTCAAATACCCCAAATCCTCCGCAATCACCGGCTTATTGCCAATCTTCTCTTTCATTACTTTAAAAATATCATAGCCAGGCCCCTTCTCCCAATGTCCGAATTGTGCCGTCTTATCCCCATAGGGAATAAAATAATATTCGTCAAAGCCACGGAAATGGTCAATCCTCACTGCATCGTACCATTTATAGCAGGAAGCTATCCGCTTCATCCACCATTCATAACCGGTCTCCTTATGATAATCCCACCGATACAATGGATTCCCCCACAACTGCCCCGTCTCCGAAAAAGCATCCGGGGGACAGCCCGCCACTCCTACCGGGAGGCAGTTCTCATCCAACTGGAACAATTCCGGGTTCGCCCATGTGTCTGCACTGTCAAATGCAACATAAATCGGAATATCCCCAATAATCTGTATTCCCTTCTTATTGGCGTATCCTTTTAAAGCCAGCCACTGGGTCACAAACAGGAATTGCTGGAACTTATAAAATTCCACTTCTTCCGCGCACTTCTCCTTATAAGCGTCCATAGCCGCTTCCCTGCGCAGCCGGATGTCCTCATCCCATTCAATCCAGCTTACACTGTCAAAGGAATTTTTCACTGCCATATATAACGCATAATCATCCAGCCAAAACGCATTTTCTTCTTTAAAGTTTTGGAACTCTTCCGCTTCTTTGATATGGCTCCTTTCATATGCTTTCCGCAATGCCTGAAAACGGGACAAGTATATCTTCTCATAATCCACATACCTGTCCTCCTGCCCAAAATCATAGGCAGCGCATTCTTCTTCCGTCAGCCATCCTCTTTCTATCAAATCTTCCAAATCAATATAGTAAGGATTCCCGGCAAACGTGGAAAAAGACTGATAAGGGGAATCCCCATATCCGGTGGGGCCCAGCGGAAGTATCTGCCAGCATTTCTGCCCTGCCTTTTCCAAAAAATCCACAAATTCATATGCCTGTTTTGAAAACGTACCAATTCCATACCGGGACGGAATACTGGATATTGGTAATAAAATGCCGCTCTTTCTCATAGCTGCGTTGCTCCTTCCAGGGCAAACTGCCGGAAGCCAACTCCAGTACCTCCTGTTTTCCGGGCAGCAGCGCCTTCCAAATTATTTTTATGTACCAATTTTTATGTACTTTTATCATAACACATAAGTATCTTTATTGGAAGTCCTGCTTTTTCGCTGAATCATCTTGTTAAAGTCCCTGCTCCCTGTCCAAAACCGTCCCATCCATGGCATTG
This sequence comes from uncultured Lachnospiraceae bacterium, assembly GCA_910578405.1. Taxonomy (GTDB): domain Bacteria; phylum Bacillota; class Clostridia; order Lachnospirales; family Lachnospiraceae; genus Kineothrix. Next base: position 8,965 of record CAJTQO010000018.1, read on the forward strand.
ATTGTCAACAGGCTCACATAATCGCTGTCAACGGAATAATATTCTCTCCCTTCTGCATCCTTCCACGTTTCCGCTCCGAAAAAATCCCACACCGGAACCAGCGTCCCTTCCGCAGAATCCGCTTCTCTTACCCTCATATACCCTAACCTTACTTCATCCACCGTAATTTCAAAGCTTTCCCCTTCTCCATTAAAAGCGTCCTTCTTCTTCTTTACCAACATTTCCTCAAAAATCTCCCGGATATCGGAAAAAGGCATAAGGAAAACATAATCCGCGGACAACGCTTTCACCTCATACGGATTCCTCCAATAAAAAGCCACCATGCCATCCTCATCATAAATTAAAGTTATTTCCTCGTAAGGCCACCATATCTGTCCCATGTCTCCTGTCGCTGCACTATCTATCATACCGCCATCCACATGGGTATAAGTAACCGGCACCCCATCCTCTACCCGCACGATATGGGTTCCATAGACAAACTGGTCATATTCCATTTTTCCCTTTTCCCCAACCTTACTATTGGCCATATATTCCCCACCCTGCACTGTATATTCCCCTATCCCCATCTGATTTACCAAATCCCCTGTCTGCGCCAACAATCCCTCTGTATCCAAACCCATGGCTGCCATTTTTTCCTCATTCTGTTCATAATCGTGGGAGGAATATAAATAAGCGGCAAAGCTTCCTTTTTTGCGCATCCCCTCCACTGCCAATTCCACCATGCGCCACTCCTGCTCCAGGTTGTTGTTCAGATAGACATAGTAATCTTCCCCATCCATTGTGGCATATCCGCCAAGCCAATTATCCGCTCCTTCGGAATCCTTTGTGCCGTCCGGCTCTTTGTAACTGACAATGGCAGGAATTTCTTCTATTATTACCGGCTCCTCTAACCCCGATGCTTCGGCTGCCGCTTTCCTCCGTTCCCATGCCTCAATCTGCTCATTGAGCGTTTCTTCCTTATCCCCATAAGGAGCGTCGCCGTCCACTCCATTCACATCCCTTTCCGCCTTCAGTTGCGCAATCCGCTCTTCCAGCTCCCCAACGGTAAAACCATTGCTTGCTTCCATTGCCGCATAGTCCCGCTCCCAAAGAGGGCTGCCACCAAGCAGCACACGGTTTACCGCATCATAATCTTCCTGCGTAAAAACACGGCTCATAACGGTTTTGGTCTTTATGCCAGACACATCCGGAATCACCATTTGGGCGTCTGCCATTAAATGCACCCCGTCCACGGACAATTCTGTCTGGTAACGTTCCGGCGCCTGCACTTGACTGGCTACATTTCCGCCTCCGCCATCCGTCTGTGTGTCCTCCGGCTGTTCTTCGACAGGCTCCTGTTGCGCCCCATCCTCCATCCCCCCCTGCCCTTCTTCCTGCCCGGGCTCTTGGATATCTCCCTCCCCTTCTTCTCTGCCTTCCTGCCCTTTTTCCACTACCAACTCTTCCTGCGTCTGCCTATTTTCCCCACAACCTCCAAAAAGAACGGCGCATACCCCAAGAGCCAACATAAACCCTCCTGTTTTCCTTCTCATCTTTCCCTTCCTTTCTTGCTTCCTGTTTCGTATCTATGACATCTTATATTTACACTTATACCATATCCCTCTTCCCTGTAAAAAGTATACAACAACATGTAAATATTATGTAAACAGGCATATCTCATGCCTGCTCCAATATCCCATCCGGACAGGAACTGGCAAACTTTTAGAGAAAGCGGCAGAAAACACGGCATCTCCGTAAAATAAGGGCATTGGATAAATGGGAAAATAGCGAATTTATGAAGGCATTCTCATTCACTTCCGGATAAAAGGATAAAATCTTTCAAACACTACGGAAACTGCCGTCCCTTCTCCCAATATACTCTCAATCTCCAGCTTGGCGCCGTGCAGTCCGGCTATTCTGTCGCAAAGCGCAAGTCCCAGCCCGCTCCCTCCGGCTTTCCGGCTCCGTGCCTTATCTACCATATAAAAAGCTTCCGTCAGACGGGGGACTTCTTCTTTGGGGATACCGCAACCATCGTCCCGCACCGTTATCCGTCTCCCCTGCGCCGTAATGGTGACGTTTCCCCCATCCTGACACGCTTTCACCGCATTATCCACCAGATTTAAAAGCAGGCTTATCATCAAATCCTCATCCACCAGCCACTTTTCCGCTCCACACTCATAGGTCAGCGTTATATGCTTCTCCTTACAATGCCCTTCCTCCAGCAAGGAAACCCGTTCCAGCAGCGCCCGCGCAGGAACTTCCTCCCACTCAATACGGTCATTCTCATACATGCCTATCAGGCTCATTAATTTGCTGCTTACCCTCTCCAGCCTGCCGCATTCTTCATAAATATGCTGCAATGCCTTTTCCTTCTGTTCCTCCTTTAAGTTGACATGCAGCAAGGAAGAAGCATACCCCAAAATAGAGGTCATGGGCGTTTTCATTTCATGGGCCAAACTCCCCAACATCAGCTTCCGCCTTTCCGATTCCTCCCGCAATTCCTTTACCTGGTTTTCAATCTGCGCTGCCATGCGGTTAAAGGCGCCTGCCATCTGCCCGATTTCATCACGGGCGCCCACCCTGGCGCGCCGTTCCAACTTCCCGCCGCTGATATCCTGCGCCGCCTGCTGCAGTTCCTGCAAAGGCCCTAAGGTTCTTTTCGTCATAAAAAAGACAAGACACACAGCCAGTAATGCTGTGCCAAAATAAACCGCCAAATAAAAAAAAGCCTGGTTGCGGATATCTGCATAAATCGCAGAAATGTCCCGCACTAAAACAAGCTTGTACTCTCTCTCTCCCACCACAGGCACCTTTCTGCCTGCTGCCAATACATACCTGCCGCCATTTTGCTGTATGGCGCTGTACCCTTCCTCACTGCCCCATCTGCTATCCCCTGCATTCGCTAGGACAAAAGGCGTCATATTACAGACCTCTTTATCCCCCTCCAGCAAAATATAGGACGAAACGTCAAATTTTTGAAGGACATAATGGTAATAAGCATTGACCGTGGCTTCCTGAAATCCGGCCAGTGGTTCATAATCCAATTCTTTCCCAATGGCATATGCCGCCGCTTTTAACTGCTGCTCATAACTTTCCACTGTTTTTCCTTCTATATATAATGCCGAATGGTAAATGGCCGCCGCTCCGGCAGCCCCCATGCTGACCATCAATGCCGTCACTGTTATCAATGACAGTTTCTTCCAAAGTTTCACAACGCGCCCTCTTCCTCCCATCCCCCCTATATGCCGTTTCGTCCCTGCATGGCAGTGACTGTCCCATCCGTCAGCCACTGCCATGCAAAAAACCAACGTCCACAATCAACCTACTCCCAATCCTCCAACCGGTACCCTGTCTTGGAGATCGTGCGGATTACCTCATGGAATCCCAATTTTTTGCGCAATTGTCCGATATGCACATCCACAGTCCTCGTCTCCCCCATATATTCCAACCCCCATATCCTGCGTAACAGCTCTTCCCTGCTAAATGCCATGTTCCTGTTCCCGGCTAACAACACTAACAGTTCATATTCCAGAGGTTTCAGGTTAATCCGCGCCCCAGCCTTCGTTACACTGTGTTCCTTCAAGTCAATTACCACATCACGCACCGTTATTTTGTCCCGGCTGCGCCCGGTTCTCTGCAGCGCCTTTTCAATCCGCACAAGCAATTCCAGTATTTCAAAAGGCTTTACCATATAGTCTTCCGCCCCGGCTTTTAACCCATGCACCTTGGAAAGCACATCGTCCTTTGCCGTTAAATAAATAACAGGCATGGATACCCGCTGCAAATCTTCCATCAATGCAAAGCCGTCCCTGCCTGGCAGCATCACATCCACCAGGGCCAGCGCCGCCTCACGGTAATCCGCTTCTTTCAGTTTCTTTTGCGCCTCCAGCCCATCATAAACCGGACATGCTTCATAACCCGCCGCCTCCAAATTCATGCAAATCAGTTCGGAAATGGCAGTGTCGTCCTCTATTACTAAAATTTTCATCTTTCAGCGTCCCCTCAGGTCAACCTGTGTAAAAGCAACTTTCCAGTTCCTCCGCCGGGAGTTGGGAATAAACTAACATGCCTGCCCATGCTACACCGCAAACTGGCTCTGGTAAAGCTGCGCATAGAAACCGCCCTCTGCCAGCAAAGACTCATGGTTCCCCTGTTCAATGATATTGCCGTCCTTCATCACCAGGATAATATCCGCCTCCTGAATTGTGGAAAGGCGGTGCGCCACAATAAAGCTGGTTCTTCCTTCCATCAATTTGGCAAAGGCTTTTTGTATCCGAATCTCCGTCCTTGTGTCTATGGAGGAAGTGGCCTCATCCAAAATAAGCATATCCGGCTGACAAAGCATCACTCTTGTAATGCATAAAAGCTGTTTCTGCCCTTGGGACAGATTGCCGCCGTCTTCGGTAATTATCGTATCATATCCCTCCGGCAGACGTTTGATAAAACTATGGGCATGGGCGGCTTTCGCTGCGGCGATGATTTCTTCCTCCGTCGCCTCCGGCTTTCCCATCACTATATTTTCCCGTATGGTCCCGCTCTTTAACCACGTCTCCTGCAACACCATCCCAAAGGCAGTGCGCAGGCTTTTTCGCGTCACCTGACGGATATCTTTCCCTTCCACACGGATAGTTCCCGCATTCACATCATAAAACCGCATGAACAGATTGATTAGAGTTGTCTTTCCGCACCCGGTCGGCCCTACAATGGCCACACGCTGTCCGGGCTTTACTTTCAGGTTAAAGCCCTCGATGAGTTTCCTATCCGGCGTGTAGGAAAAAGCTACCTGCTCTAACTCCACCGTTCCTTTCACCTCTTTTAACTGCGCAGCGTCCACAGCGTCCGGCGTTTGCGGCTCTTCTTCTATCAATTCGAAAATCCTGCCTGCACAGGCCAGGGCATTTTGCAGTTCCGTCACCACACCTGATATCTCATTAAATGGCTTCGTATATTGGTTGGCATAAGTCAGCAGACAAGAAAGCTGCCCCACACTAATGCCTCCCCGGATGGCTAAAAACGCTCCCGTTATCCCCACCCCCGTATATACCAGGCTGTTTACAAACCGGGTAGCCGGGTTTGTAATGGAGGAAAAGAAAATGGCCTGTAAAGAACATTTCTGCAGTCTGCCGTTAATTTCATCAAACCGCTCCATGGCATTGCTTTCATAGCCAAATGCCTGCACCACCCGCTGGTTGCCTACCATCTCATCAATCAGCGCCGTCTGCTCTCCTCTCGTCTCAGACTGGAGCTTAAACATATGAAAAGTCTTTTTGGCGATAAAATTAGCCACCAGGAAAGAAACCGGAGTAATGCAGACCACTACGGCTGTAATTCCAATGTTAATGGTCAGCATAATAAGCAATGTGCCGACTATGGTCACAACTCCGGTAAATAACTGCGTAAAACCCATTAACAGCCCGTCTGCAAACTGGTCCACATCTGCAATCACCCGGCTGACCACTTCTCCATAAGAGTGAGAGTCAATATACTTTAAAGGCAGTATCTCGATTTTCCGGAAAGCTTCCTCCCGGATATCCCGTACAATCCCATAGGTCATACGGTTGTTGCATACATTCATCAGCCACTGCGCCACTGCCGTCAGGGCAATGGCTCCCCCTATTTTCACCAAAATGTCCCAAATCCGCCCAAACTCCACCAGACCCTTTGCAATAATCAAATCTATGGCGTCCCCTGTCAGAATAGGCACATATAAAGTAAGCGCCACCGTTCCTGCCGCCATCAAAACCGATACTCCAAGATAAAACCAATATTTCCGTATATACCGGAGTACCTTAAAAAGCGTTTCCTTCTGCTTACTGCTTTTCATCCATGATTCCTCCTCATTCCAGTTGCGTATCCACCTTATGTATCCCCTTTTCTATGGAAGGGTTTCCGGCCTTATCCGCGCCCTGCACCCATTCCAGGCTTTTTTCCGGCTAACCCGTTCCCTATCCTTCCGTTTTCTTAAACTGGGAATCATATATTTCCCTATATACTGCACAATTTGCCATCAGCTCATCATGGGAGCCCCAACCTACGGTTTCCCCATCATCCAGCACTAAAATGGCGTCCGCATACCGGATGGAAGCCGCCCGCTGTGATACAATAAATACAGTAGGGGCTCCTTCCATCTCCCGAATCGCCTTGCGCAGTTTTGCATCGGTGGCAAAATCCAAAGCCGATGCACTGTCGTCCAAAATCAGGATTTCCGGTTTACGAATCAGCGCCCTGGCTATGGTCAGCCGCTGCCGCTGCCCGCCTGACAGATTCTTGCCCGCCTGTTCAATCTGCGCATCCAGCTTCCCTTCCTTTGATTCCACAAACTCTTTGGACTGGGAAATCTCCAATGCCCGCCACATTTCTTCCTCTGTGGCGTCTTCCTTTCCCCATAGCAGGTTTTCCCGGATACTCCCTTTAAACAATACCGCTTTTTGCATAACTGTCCCGATTTTGCCACGGAGTTCTTCTAAGGGATACTCCCTCACATCCATCCCGTCCACCAGGACTCTCCCCTTTGTCACATCATAAAACCGGGGGATTAAGTTTACCACCGAAGATTTGCCCGAACCAGTGCCTCCGATAATGCCAATGGTCTGTCCTTTTTTTGCCTGGAAGTGGATATCCGTCAGCGACTCCGCCCCTGCATTCTTATACGTCAGACATACATGTTCAAAGGAGACAGCCGCCGCATTTTGGTTAAGAGCCGCCACGCCTGCACTGGCTGCTTTCCCTGGCGCCGCCAGACTGGACTGTGTTTCAAAAACCGCTTCGATGCGGTTTGCGCAGGCAAAGGCTTTTGTCACCGTAATAATTAAATTCGCCAGCTTAATCAATTCCACCAGAATCTGCGACATATAATTTACCAATGCCACAACTTCACCCTGGGTGATATACCCGGCGTCCACCCGCAATGCCCCTGTCCAAATTAGCACAATCACCGCGCCGTTGATAATAATATATGTTACCGGGTTCATCAGGGCGGATATTTTTCCGACAAACATCTGCATCTGGGTCAAGGATTCATTCCCCTCCCGGAAACGGGCCGTCTCCGCCTCTTCCTTATTAAAAGCCCGGACGACCCTTACCCCTGTCAGGTTTTCCCTTGTTATCCCAAGAATCCGGTCCAGTCCTGCCTGCACTTTCTTATACAACGGCATACTGATTAACATAATGCCAAATACAACAATACAAAGTAACGGTATCGTCACTACAAACACCAGCGCGGCTTTTACGTCAATGGTAAATGCCATTACCATGGCGCCAAAGACGATAAACGGAGAACGCAAAAATAAACGCAGCACCAAGTTCACCCCTGACTGCACCTGGTTTACATCACTGGTCATCCTTGTAATGAGCGTGGAAGTCCCAATCGTATCCATTTCCGAAAAAGACAATTTCTGGATATGCCCAAATAAAGCATGTTTCAGCCCTGTGGAAAATCCAACGGCCGCCTTTGCCGCAAAATACTGGGCGGTAATGGAACAGACTAACCCAATGAAGCCAAGCGCAATCATCAACCCGCCCATGCGCAATATCATCCCCTTATCCCTTTGCGCAATGCCTGTATCAATAATCTGCGCCATAACAAGCGGCACCAGCAGTTCAAAAGAAGCCTCCAGCATCTTAAAAAGCGGCGCCAATACCGATTCTTTCTTATAATCCCTTAAATACACCAACAATTTCTTCATAATAAAATCTCCCTAAAACCATCCGCGCCTTATCGGCTCATATCAAATCTATGGCATCCGCCACTGACTTTACCCCTATCACTTTCATCCCTTTTATCCCATCCATCCTGTCCCCTTTTTTCACACACACTGCCGGAAGGATACAGGTGGTGAAGCCAAGTTTCGCCGCTTCCGCCACCCGCTGCTTTGCCATGCTTACCGACCGCACCTCCCCGCTTAACCCTACTTCGCCAAACACAATAGTCCCCGCGTCCACCGACCGGTTTTTAAAACTGGATACCAATGCAAACACAATCCCCAAATCAATGGCGGGTTCCGTTATCTTAATCCCACCCGCCAGGTTTACATAAGCATCACAGCCAGACATTTGCAGTCCGACCCGTTTTTCCAACACCGCCATCAACAGATTCATCCGGTTAAAATCCGTCCCGATTGCCTGTCTGCGGGGGATGCCGAAATTGCTGCCGCAGACCAGCGCCTGAATTTCCAACAAAATGGGCCTCGTCCCTTCCATGGAACAGGCCACCACGGAACCGCTGGCATTCTCCGGCCTGCCGTCCAGCATAAACTCCGAAGGATTCTTTACCTCCTCAAGCCCCGCTTCCTTCATTTCGAACACGCCGATTTCATTGGTGGAGCCAAAGCGGTTCTTCACCCCCCGTAAAATGCGGTAAGAAGCATGACGCTCCCCTTCAAAGTAAAGCACCGTATCCACCATATGCTCCAGCACCCGCGGGCCTGCCACCATCCCTTCTTTGGTGACATGGCCCACAAGAAAAACCGGCACGTTCAGCCCCTTGGCCAACTGCAGAAACACATTCGTCGCCTCCCTGACCTGGGATACGCTCCCCGGCGCGGAGGCCACCTCCTCACTGTACATGGTCTGTATGGAATCTATTACAACCGCCCCCGGCCCGATACGCCGTATGGCTTCCTCCACCGTGCCAAGATTAGTTTCACACAACAACAAAAAATTGTCACTGATTTCCCCGATACGGTTTGCCCGTATTTTAATCTGCTTTAACGATTCTTCTCCCGAAATGTATAACACCCGGTGGCCTGCATCCGACAACTTCTGGCAAACCTGCAGCAACAGCGTGGATTTCCCGATTCCCGGATCACCCCCTACCAAAGTCAGCGACCCCGGCACAATCCCCCCGCCAAGAACCCGGTCTAATTCCTCCATCCCTGCGCTGATTCGCTCTTCCCTGCTTAAAGAAACCTCCGATAACCGGGAAGGTTCCGCCCGCTTTACCGCCGTTCCCGCTTTTACAGAGCCACCCATCCCTTTCGCCGCCACGTTCACTTTTTCCTCCACCAAAGTGTTCCATGCCTTACAGCCCGGGCACTGCCCCATCCATTTGGCTGTTTCGTATCCACACTCCTGACAGAAAAACACCGTGGCGCTTTTGCCCTTCGCCATCCTTTTCCCTCCGCAAAAACGGGACTTCCACCCTTCCGTGACCGTCCCGTTTCCCATTTCATCCAAGTTCCGCTCCAAATGCCCCCTTTTCGCTTCCAAAATCCCTTCCAGGCGGGCTTATCCCCCAATACATAGCCAGACAAAAAATGCCGTCTGCCAGACGTCACGGAACTTTTTCCCGTTAAGGATATCTTTTATGCCAAGACCTTCACTTCCACTTCCCCTGCTTCCGCCAGCTCTACGCTCAAATTTAGCTTGCCTCCCAGGCTCGTTTTCATCTTACCGATACTTTCCTTATTTATAAACACTTCATATTCCGTTTCATCCTGCAGCCCGACTGTAATCTGGGCGTCTTCTTCCCCTTCCACGCAAAAACGAATCCCTTCCGCCGCTTCCCGGAACCCGTTTACGCTTGTGCCAGGCACCGACTCGTACACAAACATCCCATTCCTTTCCAGTTTGGTCATCTTTTTGTAAGTTTTTACCTTGTACAGGTCTCCGCCAAACTCAAAGTTCTCCAGCTTTGCTTTCTCCTCCAGTTTGTGGTTCCCAAAACTGATTGCGCCCCCGTCTTCCGCACGGAGTAGTCCTTCCACCGCTGCCATTCCATTACCCTCCTAAGTATTTTCCTTACTGTCTGCGTTGAACGCATGTGTCATACTTTAAGTATAATATATTTTTTCCATGAAATCCACTAGAAAATTCCATAACTTACAGAAATCTGCATCCGTTGTTTACGACAGCTCCTATGCTTCTTCCTTCACAATACGCAGCGCAATCTCTTTTGCCGCAGCGCTGGATGCTTCCTTTGGGCCCGTCTTTCCCAGATGCACGCAAAAATAAATATTTCCATCCGGTTTTTCTGCAAATCCGGTAAACCATGCATCCACTGTAACACCCTCGGCTTTCCCCATTCCGGTTTTTCCATAAACTGGGAACCCGGTCGCTTCCTCCCCTTCCACCGCTAACATAACCCGCTTTAATTCTTCCCTTGTTTCTTCCTTATAAATGGATTCCTTTCCAAAAATACGTTCCATTATCTCCGTCTGTTCCTTCGGTGAAACCAATAAAGACGACTCAATCCAAAATCCGGTCAAAGCCCGGTTCTTATTGTTGCCGTTTAACCTGCCCTCCCAATCCGAAATATCACAATTGCCGTACTTAAGCCAGTCTAACTCTTCCTGCATCCGTTCTGCGCCAATCTCATCTATCGTTTCCCGGAAATACCAGACACAGGATGTGGCGAACGCTTCCCGGAAATCTATGTCACGGTTCCATTGTTCATTCCAAAAAGTTTCTCCGCTCCATTTACGTACAGAATAATCCGGGTCGATAATCCCATGTTCCAAAGCAATCAAGGACGAAACAATTTTAAAGGTGGAGCATGGCGACCTCCTGGCCAAGGCAAGCTCCGGTTGGAAAACCGTATACTGCATCTTAGAAGCGTCATACAAGACCGCAGTCCCCTGGAAGCCATCAAAATATTCCGACCAGTCCGCTTCTATCATTTCCAGCTCCTCTCGCCCCTTATTTTTTTCTTCGTCCAAAACCGTCTCTTCCTCTTTTCCCTGCCAAAGAGCCTCCTTTTCCTCTTTTCCCTGCGCGGAAACCTCCTTTTCCTCTTTTCCCTGCCAAAGAGCCTCCTCCTTATCTTCTTCCGCTACGGATATTTCCTTTGGCTCTGCCACAACTGCCCCTTCTTCCGTTTCCGCTTTCTTACACTCCTCTCTTTCCTTTCCCTTGGCGCCATCCGAACAGCCACTGACTATAAAAGCGCATATCATCCATATACTGACTGCTTTCATAACATAAACCGCTTTCCTCACACTATTCCTCCTGTTTTCCATTTTCACATCCATGCTTAAATACGCCACCCTAGCGTTTGAACATTCATTCCTGACAATGCACGCCCCGCTTCGTATGATATTTGCGCCAAATCCAGGTTACATAGCCCACTATGCGCCTACCTTTGGCACAAATTTCCCACAAATTGTGACGAACATCTGCCAGAAATCCATTTTCAAATACGCTCTACCGCAGGTGCTATATTACATATGTAAGATTTTTGTTTAAAAAAAGAAATATTATATCCGTTTTCTCACAGGGGCAAACGCCCCTGCAGGATGCTTTACACCACTTCCACCTGACACATTTTCATCGTTGCAAGCGCCTCCTCATGGCTCTTTGGCGTAACCCCGGCGCAGCAGGCCGCCTTTACAATAATTTTCGTTTCCGGCAGTTTTGCTTTTAAAAGCAATGCATTGCTGACAACACAGATATCCGTACACAGGCCCACCAATTCAATCTCCAGCTCCTCTTTCTGCGCCTCTTCCCATAAAAGCTCCGCCAATTCCAAGGAACCAAAAGCAGGCTTATCCACCAGAATGGCCTGTGGCATAGCCGCCGCCACCTCTTCCTGTATCTGCCAGCCCATGCTTCCTTCTATGCAGTGTTCCACCGGAAGGTATTTCCCTTCGTTTGTCTTTAAATAGTCCCTGCCATGGGTATCCCTTGTTGCATATATATTCCCTGCCGGATAGGAACGAATCTCCTCCACCACCCTACCCACAATGCCCTCCGCTTCTTTCGTCCCTAAAGCGCCGTCAATAAAATCATTTTGCATATCAACCACTACCAGTATTCTCTTCACCGCTTTTTCCTCCTTTTTCTTCCGGCCCTGCGTTTACCGCCTGCTGCTTAATCAAATTATAACACGGCGTGACTGCGGTGGCAATCGGCAGATGACTGCATTTTACCATAAGCATAACAAACGCTGCCATGCTCTGCAAGTCAGCTTATTCCAACAAACGCTGCCATGCTCTGCAAGTCAGCTTATTTCAACAAACGCTGCCATGCTCTGCAAGTCAGCTTATTGTAAGTAAAACGGCGCAGAACCGCTTCTGCACCGTTTCCAACAAACTATCCCAAAATTCTCCTTTTATATCTTGCGGAACGGCTCCATATAAGCCGCCACTTCTCCAAGTTCTTCCTCTATCCTAAGCAACTGGTTATATTTCGCCACCCGGTCGCTGCGGCAAGGGGCTCCTGTCTTAATCTGCCCTGCATTGACTGCCACTGCCAGATCGGCAATAAACGTATCCTCCGTTTCTCCGGAACGGTGGGATATAATGGCGCGGTATGCATTTTTGTGCGCCATCTCTATAGCCTCCATCGCTTCCGAAACGGTGCCTATCTGGTTCACCTTCACCAAAATGGCATTGCCTACCCCAAGTTTAATCCCTGCGTCCAGACGCTTCGTATTCGTCACAAATAAATCGTCGCCCACCAACTGTGTTTCGCCGCCCAAACGCGCCGTCATCTCTTTCCAGCCTTCCCAATCATCTTCCGCCAGCCCGTCTTCTATGGAAACAATTGGGTATTTGCGTATCAGCCCTTCATAATAAGCAATCATTTCCGCCGTATCCCTCACTGCTTCCCTTCCGCTTAATTTGCTTTCGCCAGGGAAATGATACATGCTGGTCTTTTCGTTATACAGCTCGCTGCTGGCCACATCCAACGCTATTTTAATATCCTGTCCCGGAATATATTTGCTCGTTTCCACCGCTTCCACAATCAATGACAACACGGCGTCCGCATCCGGCAAATCCGGCGCAAAACCGCCTTCATCCCCCACTCCGGTAGACAGACCCTTGTCCTCTAATATTTTCTTTAAATTATGGTAAATTTCCGCACAGATGCGCAGTCCGTCCGCAAAGCTTTCCGCCTGCACAGGCATAATCATAAATTCCTGGAAGTCCACCGTGTTCGCCGCATGTTTCCCGCCGTTTAAAATATTCATCATTGGCGTTGGAAGCAGCCGCGGATGCACCCCTCCCAGATAACGGTACAATGGAATCTCCAGAATCTTTGCAGCGGCCCGCGCAGACGCCATAGACACTCCAAGCGTTGCATTCGCCCCCAGGTTCCCCTTATTCCCCGTTCCGTCCGTCTCCACTAAAATCCGGTCAATCATGCTTTGGTCAAAGATATTCTTCCCAACCAAAGCATCCTTTAATTTTGTATTTATATTCTTCACCGCATTGCGCACGCCCAGGCCAAAATACCTTGTCTCACCATCCCTTAGCTCCACAGCTTCAAAACGCCCGGTGCTGGCTCCGGAAGGCACTGCCGCACGCCCTGCAATGCCTCCTTCCACAATCACTTCCGCTTCCACTGTGGGGTTTCCCCTGGAATCCAGAATCTCTCTCCCACGGACATCCGTAATTTTCAGACATAGATTCATAACATCTGCTCCTTTCCAAACCTTCCCGGCACACCGTGCATGGGAAGCCTGCCGTTTTATCGTTTGCTTCCATATCTATGCCCAAATCCGTTTTAAAAAATTCATTGAAAAATTGATATTGACAATTTCGTCCCGTGCATTGAATTCCAATATAATGCACAAAGAAACTGTGGACTTTTCCTATTATATATAATATAGTATTATGAATTATATTAAAATATGAAAGGCTGGTGCTTAATATGTACACAAATCAGACTCCACCCCCAAATCCCGGGTTTATGGCCGAGACTTCCGAATATATGAAAGAACAGCATCAGGAAATTCTCCTCGGGAAAGAAGAAGGGCTGGATGTCTCGCTTTACTCCAATCCGGAATTCAACTGGCTGCAAATGGAGCAAATCCGTATGGGGATAAAGGACAAGGTCGATACCTCCCAATATGCAGACCCATCCTACAGTTATGAAACTATGAAACAAATCCGGCTGTCTTTTTATTCTTCCAAAGACCTTACCCCTTATCTGGACAGGGGGTTTGTGGATGATGAGCTGGAACAGATACGGCTGGCCCTGGAAGACCAGCTTCCTATTGACAAATGGTTGTCTGACGACATGTATGTACAACAGATTTATGAAATCCGAATCGGCCTTTACGAAGATTTAGACGTTTCCCTCTATGCAAATTCCCGCTATAACTGGATGCAGATGCGGGAAATCCGTCTGGGCCTGGAGAAGAAGCTGCAAGTATCCGTTTACGCCAACTACCTGTTCAGCCATTGGCAGATGAAGGAAATCCGTCTGGGCCTGGAAGCCGGGCTGGACGTTTCCTCCTATGCCAGGCTGATGTTTTCCGGCACAGATATGAAAGAAAAGCGGCAATGCCTTTTAAAGCAAAAAACGGAAAAACATACCTCTCCCACTGCCCCCGGATTAGACCTGCAATCCCTCACCAAAAAGGAATTCAGCATTTTTGTGGAAGATAACGGGAACAAAGCTTATGCATTTATCACCTGGATCCCCGGAAATATGGTTACGGAAAATGATATTCATGAGGCCCTGAAAGCAAGAGGGATTGTCATTGGAATTAAGCACGATGCCATTTCTGATATGATAAAGAAAAGAAGAATGAACGAAAAAATATTGATTGCGGAAGGCACGCCTGCAGAGACTGGCAAAGACGGCTGGTTTGAATTTTTCGTACGTCTCGATTTGCCCCGTATCCCTGCCCCGCTTCCGGACGGCGGCGTTGACTATGTCAATATAGAAGCATTCGAAATGGTGGAGGAAGGTGAAAAAATCGCGGTTTACCATCCGGCGCAAAAAGGGATGGACGGGCAAAATATCTTCGGGGAAGTTCTCCATGCCGGCATGGGCGTTGAAAAGAAACCGTTAAAAGGCGTAGGTTTCCAGATAGCTCCCGACGGCGTGACCTATCTGTCCAGACTGAATGGAAAGTTTGAATACCAAAACGGCCGGATTGTCATTACAAATATGATTGTCGTACGGGAAGACGTAACAGCCGTTACCGGAAAACTGGAGGTGGACGGCTCCGTTTATGTCATCGGCAGCGTTTTTTCAGGCGGTTATATTGTAGCGGCCGGAGATATTATCATCGAACATAATGTAGAAACGGCAAAACTGGTTGCAGGCGGCAATGTAATGATTAAAAAAGGAAGCTGTTCCAAAAACGACTGTTTCATAGAGGCGAAAGGGGAAGTTTCCGGAAGCTTTTTTGAAGCGGCCAATATCAATGCAGGCGGCAACGTCAGGGCAAATTATATTATGAACAGCGTCATCAATACCTTTGGGAAAGTCATTGTGTCCGGCAGCAAAGGAATGCTCCTTGGCGGCAAAACCTGCGCAGTGATGGGAGTGGACACCTACAACCTTGGAAACAAATCCCATCTCAAAACTTATCTGGAAGTGGGCAGAAACGCTCTTTATGATAAGAAACTGGCTATGTTTGAAGCGCAAAGGGAACAGATTCTGGAACAGCTTTCCATGCTGGAACAGCGATGGAATAAAATTTTGCAGTCCCTCCCGCCGGACAAGGAACAGGCTGCACAACTCATCCAGAAACTGAACGCGGCAATTGTAACCAAAGACCACGAGCTGGCAGACTTGGATGCGGATATTTCCAAACTTGCCAACGTCACCGACCAGAATATGAAAGCAGTCATTGTCAGAGGCAATGCCTATGAAGGAAGCAGCATAGAAATTAGCTCCTTTAAATATATGCTTCCGTCCAATGTAAGCAGAATTGTATTCAAACTTAGAAATAACACAGTAGTAATGCTCAAATTATAAAGGAAATCCTGAAAAGAAAACAGAGGAGGCAAAGGATGGTGCGTGATACAGTTTTAATCCTCGAAGAGGAGGATGCCAGCCGTAAGAAGCTGTCGGAAATCTTTCAAGACAAATATAAAATACTGGCAGTCACAAATGAAAAAGAAGGGCTGGACATTTTAAGGGCTCAGGGGCCTTCACTGGCGGTCGTCCTTGTGAACCTCAAAATTCCTGCCAAAGAAAATTTTCAAGTGCTGAAACGTTTAAGTGAAAAGAAATTCCCAAACCATATCCCGTTTATTATGATTACGGATGAAACCACCGGGGCATATGAAAAAAAAGGCTATGAATATGGCATAGTAAGCTATATCAAAAAGCCATTTCCTTCTGACGCCATAGTAAAACAACTGGTGGATAACGTGGTGGAAGTGTTCCAATACAAACGGCATCTTGAAGTTACCGTAAAAAAACAAACGGAAAAACTAAAGAAGCAAAATTCCATGCTAAAGCTGATGGCCGAGAAACAAAAACATATGAACGAAGTCTTAATTGATTCCTTAAGCAATATCGTGGAATTCCGGAATCTGGAATCAGAGCAGCATATCAAAAGAATCCGGCGGTTCACCCTCTGCCTGGGAAACAGCGTCATAAACCTGTATCCGGAATACGGACTCACACAGCAGCAGCTTGAAATCATTGGAAGGGCTTCTTCACTGCATGATATTGGGAAAATCGTCATTCCTGACAATATTATATTAAAATCCGGCAAGCTGACCGAAGATGAATATGAAGTTATAAAATCCCATACGACCAAAGGGGCTGAAATCATAGAAAGAGTTGTCCATATAGACAGTAAGGAATTTTCAAATTATGCCTATGACATTGCCAGACATCACCATGAGAAATATGATGGGAGCGGTTATCCGGACGGCCTGAAAGGCGACGATATCAGCATCGCCGCTCAGATTGTATCCCTGGTGGATGTCTATGATGCGCTTACTTCCAAACGGGTATATAAGGCAGCCTACACAACAGATAAGGCATTCCAGATTATTGTAAACGGACAGAATGGCTCTTTTTCATCCAAATTATCGAAAGCTTTTACAGAAGTAAGAGAAGAGTTTGAAACTATTGTAAAAAAATATTGCGACGACTAAAGCGTGTTTGAAACCACTAAAAGATTGGCAAGTTTGCAGCATCCCATAATAACGCCGCAAACTTGCCATTTCTACCATACTTTATGTCTTCTTATACTGCATCCGCTGTAATATATAAACACACCGTCCCTTCATTCATATGCCGTCTCTTTTTCCAGCCATGCAGGAATCCGTTCTGTTATCAATCCCCCATCGTTTGACCCACGGTAATAGGAACTGTGCGTACTGCCGTCTTTGTACTGCACTATCACCTCATAGTCGGCGTCAATGACCCCTTCCGGCTTCCACCACTGATCAAAACCAGAGGGATAGACCGCCTGAAGCAATTCCCGAATCTGCCCTTCCTCATAAAAATTCTTTGTTACGGCATATTCCCTGCTCCCTATTGACAACTGTTCCTCAGGGCTCATTGATTCGAACATTTTTTCATATATATCAGAATGATAATTCGTTACGCTTACACTGGCAACCTTTTCTGCATCCAGATAGTTCCCATCATAAACCCCCTTCTTTTCCAGGAAGGCAAGAGTATTGGCATAAGACGGATAAATATCATACTTAAACCGCCGGCTTACCGTCCTGTCTTTCGGGCCGCTCTCCACCGTAAAGCTCACGCGCCCGCACATAAATTCCTCCCTTAACATAGAGTAGTCCGCCTTTTGCAAATCTTTCAGATACGCTTCACGAAACTCATCCAAATCCTTTACCGGCAAATTTTCTTCCCTGAATCCGGTGTCAAAAATAAGTTCTGTAATCCGGTTCCGCTTCATCCCTGCATAGATCTCCTCGTCATACAACTGGCACTTTGCCTCTTTGTACTCTCTGCTCCCCATAATCAGGTTCCACAACTCATCCTCTTCTTCGCTTACGGAAAAGCTTCTCCAAATCACCTTACCACTCTTCATACGATATGCCACTTCACACCATATACGTTCTTCCGTTGATTTTTTCTCAGAAAGTTCACAAATAGCTTCGATATCGCTAATCCCAGGTTTCGAAAGAAAATACTCCGTGACATCTATCACCTTAAAATCCTTATCCACATAGCCGTGCTGGTACATATCCTCCGAAAAAATCACTACTGCGTCTTCCAATTTTGCAGGATCCGGCGTCCACCGGTCAAATCCGGTCAGGTCAAAGCAGAAAGTAAGGAAAATCGCTGCCACGAAAACGCCCGCAATCAGCATCTGGCGCTTCTTGCGGAAAGCCGCCCGGATATCCATTTCGTAAATTACTTCTATGACACAGCTCCCTATCACCACTGCCATAACCATTCCAAACGCCATCATGGCATAAGGCGTCTCTCCAATAATGTCTTTAATGACACATCCAACCCCTAAGGCGGCAGGCACAACCAGCATCACCTTCACCACACTCTTTGTCTTTGCAAAAGCCATAGCTTTCCCTGCTGCCTCCGCCGGCCTTTTCCAGTAACAAAACCATGCAATGGCGGTAAAGAGAACCGTCATACCCGCCACAGCCAATAATTGCGGCAGCGCTGCTGTCCACATCGAAGTTTCCATTGCCCGTCCGATGCCTTCCATTGTCTTTCCAATGGGCGATAAATAGAATGTGCGGTTGGCTGACTGATAAGAATAATAGTCGTAAAAGCTTTGACGGAAAGTTTCCAATAATGAATAAACCACCGGTTCATATAACACAAAAATGAGAGTGGCAAATATGGTAATCACCAGGTTTCCCGTCATCATTACTGCAATGACCGTAAGACTATAATTCCCTAGGAACAGTAAAATCGTAAACGGCAGGCCGGCCAATGCTATGCCCACATTATCCCTATTCATCGCCCCGTTTATCCCGGCCACCGCCATGGCGACTGCCAGATTCAGCACATACGGCAGTAAAAAAACCAATATGCCATTCAGATAAATAACCGCAAACCTTCTGGACTTCTTCACCGGAATGCTATGATAAAAATCCACCTTCTGCCTGTAATACAGATAAGAAAAGCCCTGTATGGCGCACACTGCCGCAATCAAACTGACAATAACCAAATGCCCTCCATTGCTTGCAACGCTAAGCCACTCTCTGGCAGCCAGCAAAATCCTCTCTTTTGCCACTGCCTCCGAGAATCCTCTGACCTCATTGATGGTCTGCTGTCTGCCGATGGACATCATCATACCTATCGGATAATAGAGAAACCAAAACAGGCCGGACAAAATCCACAGCCATATCCGCCGCTTATTATTTTCCTTCATATTAACCAAGAATGAGTTTTTTGACATCATAGCCAGCCACCTCCGTTTCGCTGATAAATATTTCCTCTAAAGAAAGGGGGAGCGCCTCAAAAAATACCGTATCCACCGTGGCAAAATGGGCAACCGCTTCCTCCCTCCCGCCTCGTACGGTCAAAGTATATAAAGAGCCCCGCTCCTCTTGTTTGACAATTTCCAGCCCTTCCATTGCTTTTGCCGCGTCTTCCTGCGTGCGGAACACACATTGTATTTTCTGGATGTTGCATTTCATGTCTTCCAAATCTTTGGATAACAGCACGCCACCCTTGTGCAGCAAGCCTACGTGGTCACAAATATCTTCCAGTTCCCGCAAGTTGTGGGAAGCAATAACCGGAGTCAGCCCGCGGCTTTCCATTTCCTGGGCAAATATGCTTTTTATCCCCTGCCGCATCACCGGATCCAGACCGTCAAACGTCTCATCGCACAACAAATACTTTGTACCGGAACAAATGCCGCATAACAGGGCAAGCTGTTTTTTCATCCCTTTAGAAAAGGTATTCACCTTCCTCTTTTTATCCAGGCCAAATTTCTCCAGATAAGAATAAAAATCCTCTCTATGGAACTCTTCATAAACTGTGGAAAAATACTTTTCCATCTCCACGGCATTGGCATTGGCGAAAAAATAAGGTTCATCCGCTATAAAGAATACTTTCTTCTTCGCCTCTATATTGTCAAACGCAGGAATGCCGTCTATTGTTATCCCCCCGTCGTCTGCTTTCAGAACGCCCGCTATCATTCGCAGCACCGTGCTTTTCCCGGCCCCGTTGGTGCCAATCAGTCCAAATAAAGTGTTCTCTTTTACCGTGACGCTGACCCGGTCTACGGCTTGTATGTTTTCAAAAGACTTGCTGATATTAGTGACCTCAATCATACGCATTCTCCTATTCCAATTTTTTATTTCCGTTCTTATTTCCGTTCTTATTCCAGTTCTCTTCCGGTTTTTCTTCCTGCTTCCGTATCCGTAAACCAAATTCCCGGACTTCTTATCCATCCAATTGGTTCAGCCAGTCCATAAAATCGGATTTTGCCATGCCCAATTCTTTTCCTTCCTGGTATAGCTCTTTCAGTCGCTTTTTCAGCTCTTCTTTCCTTCCATTCAAAAGATTTCCATTGTCAGATATGAAATTCCCTCTGCCCTTTACTGCATAAATGTAGCCCTGGCGTTCCAGCTCCGCATAGGCTTTCTGAATGGTATTGGGATTGATGGACAGATCCATGGCAAGGCTCCTTACCGATGGCATCTGCTCCCCTTTCTCCAGAATGCCTTTCAATATGAGAAGCTTGAATTTCTCAACTACCTGCTCGTAAATGGGCCGGGCGTCTTTGTAGTCCAGAATGATCATATGCTCTCCTTTCTTTATTCCAGTCCCGCTTTTCTTTCTTCCAATTCCGCGCCCTTCGCATAAATGCCCTTTCCGGCATCCCTTCTTTGGACGCTGTTTTTCCGGTTCCGTGCCTTTCGCATAAATCGAAAGGTGGCCCATTTTATTCTCCCGCTTTTTCCTGTATTTACGTTTGTATGTTTCATAAGTATGCTGTGTATTATCACAACTAATACACTTAATATACAATAAAGGGAAAGCCATGTCAAGTAAAAATTTCCATCTGTGCCGTTGCCGTTTTTGGCTAAAGCCACACAGATAGATTTTCCCATGGCTTCCCCTATCCTTATCCCTTCAGCAGGCGCAGTTCCTTTGCAGCATCATCATTTCCCCTGCCGCTACATGCAATCGCCTGCTCAAAATGCCGGATGGCTTCCTCCACCTTCCCTTCGTGAAGGGCCATATACCCTTTGCATTCCAGTTCTTCCGTGCATCCTTTCCTGGCGCAGTTCCAACACCATTTCGATTTTACCATCCGCTCCAGATATTCCCTGGCTTTTTCATATTCCCCACAAAAATAAGAAACGGTAAACAGGCAATAAATATTTGCTTTTCCACAAGAGCAGTCTCCTGCATACAATTCTTCCGCATCTCTGCCCAAATCCCCGCAATCCGCATACAGCAGCTCCAGGCTCTCCCGGTGCAGCGCCTGGTATTCCTTCGCCTGCTCCAAATCCCCCAGCCGCCAGCAGCAGCGCATCAATTCCCGCAAAATCCGGCGGTAATCATTGCTGTCTTTTCCTGCCTGCGTCTGCCGCGCCTCCTCCAACGCTTTTTGGAAATAAACCAGTCCGGTTTCCTGCTCCATCAGATAATTGGCATAACAATAGGCTATCTGCATATACGCCCCCTGTCTGCCCCCATGGCTTTCCTTCAAGTTTGCCGCCCCTTCCCCTTCCAAGAGCCCTACCGCCTCTTCGGCTCTGCGTCGCAGTTCCGTCTTGCTGGCATATTTCTGGTACAAATCCAGCAGGTCATCCAATCGGTTGCCCTCATCCTCCCAGTTATTGCATACATATTCCGTCAGCGATGTTCCTCCGTAACGCTTCCCAAGAGTTTCCAACGCCTTTTCCCATTTCTTTAGTACTCCATAATAATAGGCAATGTAACCAAGATTAATTTTACGCCCTTCTTCCGTCTGCATCTGGTTCATTACACCCCTAAACCAATTCAGCCCTCGCCGGTATTGCCGTGTTTCGCAGAAAAAGTCATGCATCTGGGAATAGCCATATTTATAGTCTTTCCCGTCCCTGCGGTCGGCTTCAATACCCTTGCGGTAGAAAAAGGTAGCCGCTTCCCGCCTGCCCAGCATCTCTAAAAGGAATGCCTTATGCCCCCAATTCCTGCTGACCGTCACATCTTCTAACGCCCGTTCTATTTCTTCCAGCGCAAGCTCATACTCCCTGCGCCTGGCGTGGAAATCGGACAACTGCCAAAGCTCTCTTGGATTCTCCCCAAACTTTTCCAAATGAAGGTTCAAATAATGCATGGATTTTTCATAGTATTCTTCTTGCGCCGCCCAGGAATATTTCCAACGGTACAGCCAGACAATCCGCCATATAAAATCATATTCATCCGGATTTTTTTCATGGGCTTTTATGTAATACCGGATGGCTTCCTCCCACTTGGCATGGCTCTCCAAACTCCGTGCAATATAATAATACATCCACTCAAAATCCATTCCCCGTTCTTCGCAGATTTTCAAATGTTCATAAGCCGGTTTGGCGTCCTCAAAATACTCCACATACAGCCGCCCCAGGAAATACCGGTTCCGCAAGTTATCCGACAGCTCCACGGAACGCTTTGCCCAAGTCTCCATATTGCCTATATGACGGAATTCTTCCGCATTTTCCTCATCATGGATATAAACCCGCTGCAGATAAACATCGGACAGTGTCTTTGCATCCACCTCCTTCTCTTCTTCCATCTGCGCAATGAGTTCTCCGGCATAGGCGTCCGCCTGCTTTAGCTCTTGCGCATCCTTTGCCATCCGCTCCATCAATTCTAACCGCCGCAGCCGCAGATAATAACTGCTTACTTCCGCTTCTTGCGCCTGTTTCAAAATGCTCTCTACTTCGCTGTACTGTCGGTATTCCCAAAATACCCTTGCGGCGCGTTCGTAAATTTCCGGCATCCCGTTGTAAATTTCTTTTGCCTGATAGAAACTGTCCACTACTTCCTGCGCCTTCCCTAACCCTTCATAGGCTTCCTGCGCATAATAATACGCCCAAAAATAGCCGTTATCCACCGCTTTCATTTTCCCGCAAAGCTCCAGCATACCCTCATAATCTTTCAGTTCACGGAAAAACAGCAGTTTTGCCAGCAGAAAATCAATTTCCTCCGGCTGCAGCGACACGGCCTGGTCAAAAGCCTCCTGCGCCGCCTTTTTCAGCCGCTGCGCCTCTTCGCCTTCTTGGTCTTCCAGCTTTGCATAACCCATCTGGAACGCCTTGCCCTCCATCTCATAGCTTTGCGCTACCCAATAACTATTGGATTCCTTGCTTTTGCCTTCTTCCTGACATGCACCCTCTTCCTCTGCCAGACATTTCCTCCACGCTTCCGCTTCCGCTTTTGTTTCTTCCCCCAAGCCACAGGACATAAAAAGCACAGTCCTCACCTGACGGCACTTTACCGTATCTTCTTCCAATAACGGATGCTGCCGGAAAAACTCCAAGCCATCTTCTTCCCGTCCATTTTGAATATAAGCCCAGGCCAGGGATATCGCAGTCTTTACAGACATCTCATCTGCCTTTTCCCCGCTATAGAGCGTTATCATCTCCGTATTGCATTGTTCCAACAGTTCAAACGCTTTCTGCGTATTATAATATTTTCTGGCCTGTTGGGCATATTCCCTGCCTTCCTCCCACTCCTGCTTCCTGATGCAAAGCTCAGCCAGAGCAATGGAAGCTTTGTAAATATCCTCCCCAAACAAATCTTTCTGCTCTAACAGGCTATGGTAAACCCCAGACGCTTCCTCTTCCTCCCCGCACTCCTTCAGCACATCTGCGCCTGCCAACAGCATCCTCCTGTCCTTTTCCCCGCCTTCCCAAAGGGTATGAACCATCTGCACAGCTTCTTCCTTTTGTCCGCAGGCTGACTGATACTTTGCCTTTTCCATGTCATACCATGGATGGGAAATGCCAAAACCGTCCATAAAAACAAATTTCTGCCCAATTTTCTTCAACCATCCTTCCCTGTCCTCTTCCTCCTGGGACATCAGGCTGGCCAATTCGTTGTACTGGTTAATAAAAGCGTCATAATCCGCTGTGTCTTCCCCTTCCAGCTTATCAAAAGGGAAGTCTGTGCCTTCTACGCCCTCCTCGCATTTCCATACCATAAAATCCACAAAATTCTCAGGAAGGCGTTCCTTGAATTCTTCCGCATTTGCCACAATTCCAAATACGTGGTCAAACACTCTCCAAACGGCTGCAGGCACCCGGTAATTGTCGGCCAGATAGCCAAAAAACCTCCATTTGGTTTCTTCCCCCAGTTCCAGGTCGTCCAACAAATCATTTTTCAAAAGACGCTCCCAAGCCTTCACATCCAAACGGCTGGAAAGAGAGCGGTAAATCCCCTCCGCTTCTTTTAAAAACAAACTCACAGGGCTGTCCGGATCTGCCTCATTTTCCGTTTCTTCCTGCTGCCTGGCCAGCGAAAGCGCACGCTCGTAAGCCTCCCGCAGCCTTTTAAATCCTTCCGGGTTATCCTCCGGGTTCACCGAAACTAACTTGCTCCGGTATGCCTCCCGAATCCGCTCCTCCTCCTTTGTCTCTTCTATTCCTAATATTTCAAAAATCCTTTGACGGTCCATCCCGCTCACCCCATCCCTTCCCTTATACCTTAATTTTCCCCTTCCTGCCTCTCTTGCGCTATAACCATAACTACGGCAATCACATTCTGTTCTGTTCCGTTTCATTATAAAGGTTTTTCCGGTAGGTGTAAAGACTGTGTTACCCCCCTACGCTGCCTTTGGACGCCCTGTAGCGCTGAATTTACTGGAATTGTCCAATCGCAATCATGCCTTTATCTTCCCCAGCTTCAAACCCTAATAAGGAATAGCCGTCTGTTCCGTCTTATCAGGAAGTAGCCGGGGCTGCGTCTTGTCAGTTTCCTATTATCCGTAAAGTTTAGGTTTTTATGAAAAAAGGCTGCCGCAATAAGGCTTAAAATGCAGGATATGGCATTCCTCAGAAGATAAATCCCTACATCCTGCATTTCAGCTCCTTACTGCGACAGCCTCATCACTGTCCGCTTTCATGTATAAAAACGAAACAATGGTTTCGGCCCTATTTCTTAATCAACAGAGATTTCCCTGTCATTTCCCCAGGTTGTTCCTTGCCCATAATCTCTATCATGGTCGGAATGATATCCGCAAGGCATCCGCCTTCCCGCAACGTGTAAGCAGAATCGTAATTTACCAGGATAAACGGCACCGGGTTCGTTGTATGCGCTGTAAATGGCGCGCCAGTCTCATAATCCACCAACTGTTCCGCATTGCCATGGTCTGCGCAGATAAACATAACGCCGTCCACTTCTTTCAAAGCGTCCACTGCTTTGCCCACACATTCATCCACCGCTTCCACCGCTTTAATAGCCGCCGCTTCCACGCCAGTATGCCCTACCATGTCCGGGTTGGCGAAATTAATAATAATCACATCATATTTGCCGGATTTGATTGCCTCCACCAACTTATCGCATACTTCATAGGCGCTCATCTGTGGCTTCAAGTCATAGGTGGCCACATCTTTCGGGGAATTTACTAAAATTCGCTCCTCTCCTTCGTTGGGTTCTTCCACGCCGCCATTGAAAAAGAAAGTGACATGGGCATATTTTTCGGTTTCCGCAATCCTTGCCTGCGTCATATGGTTTGCCGCCAGCCATTCGCCAAAGGTATTGGTAACGGAAATCTTATGGAAAGCCACTTCCTTATTGGGGATAGTAGGGTCATAATCCGAAAAGCACACGTAAGTAATATCCAGCCTGTCCCCTCTGTCAAAAGCCGTAAACGCATCGTCACAGAAACATCTGGTAATTTCCCTTGCCCGGTCAGGACGGAAATTAAAGAACACCACGGAATCCTTGGACTGAATCGTTGCAACCGGAACGCCATCCTTTACTACCACCGTAGGCTTTACAAACTCATCGCTTTCTCCCTTTTCATAGGACTGGGCAATGCCTTCCGGGCCGCTTCCGGCCGTCAGCCCTTCCCCTTTGGTCAATGCATCGTAAGCCAATTTCACGCGGTCATAGTTGTTATCCCTGTCCATGGCATAATAACGCCCCATCACCGACGCTACCTCGCCGACGCCGATTTCTTTCATTTTTGCTTCCAGCTCTTCCACAAATCCCTTACCGCTTTCCGGAGGCGTATCCCTGCCGTCCAGGAAGCAATGCACGTATACTTTGGACAGCCCGTTCCTTTTGGCCAAATCCAATAAACCGTAAATATGGGTATTGTGGCTGTGTACGCCGCCATCAGACACCAGGCCGAACATATGCAGGGCCGAATCATGTTCCTTACAGTTCCTTACCGCATCCTTCAAAGCCGGGTTTTCAAAGAATGTCCCGTCCTGAATCTCCTTTGTAATTCTGGTCAGCTCCTGATAAACAATACGGCCCGCGCCCATATTCAAATGCCCTACCTCTGAATTGCCCATCTGCCCGTCCGGAAGCCCTACTGCCATGCCGCTGGCATTTCCTTTTACAAAAGGGCATTCCGCCATCAATTTGTCCATCACTGGCGTTTTCGCCTCCGCCACGGCATTGCCGTCTTTCCTTTCATTCAGGCCGTAACCATCCAAAATCATTAATACTGTCGGTTTCTTGCTCATACTGCACTCTCCTTTTATCCTTATATTTTAACCCGCCGCCAGGCGGGGACCGGACTATGGCCTGACCGCCGGGCGCCTTTTGGGCCGGGCGGTTTTCCATTGGCTTGTACGTTTCCCCGTCTGCAATTATACATGTTTTTTCCGGAAATGTAAATATCTTTGCCGCCGCCCCGCCTGATTTTTTCTTATTGCCGCCGCCATCACGCACGCCTCCCCTCTCCCATCATATAATATATTAAAAGTTCTCCGATTTTATGAAAGGAGCATTATGCAGGATTACAATTTCAATGAATACTTTGACCGCTTCCCCCTGGCAATGGCATATGTGCCTTGGCAGCATCTCACCCAAATCTATGAAGACCTGGATAAGGCATTCTGTACCGGCACCATCTTCCCTGAACTGACCAAACCGTTTACAGGAAGGAGATGCGTAAAATGAATTTTAAAATGAATACCGAACAGGAAAATATGCTGCATGATATCAGCGTCGTCGATTTTGTCACTGTGGAAATGGCAGAATACCTGGATACCCATCCCATGGATAGGGAAGCTATGGAGTATTTCAACCACTATATGCGCATGAAAAACCAGATGATGCGCGATTATGCCAACAAATACGGCCCCCTTTCCCTTTCGGTGGCGGACAACAGTTGTAAAGAATGGAAATGGGCTTTACAGCCCATGCCTTGGGAAGGAGGATGTTAGCATATGTGGAATTATGAAAAAAGATTGCAGTACCCTGTAAAAATCACACAGCCCAATGCCAAACTGGCCCAAGTCATTATCAGTCAGTTCGGCGGGCCGGATGGTGAGCTGGCCGCTTCTATGCGCTACCTGTCACAACGTTATACCATGCCCTTTAACGTTGCCGGGCTGTTGACGGATATCGGGACAGAAGAACTGGCGCATATGGAAATGATTTCCGCCATCGTCTACCAATTGACGAAAGATTTGTCCATGGATGAAATAGAATCCTATGGTTTTGACAAATATTATGTAGACCATACACTGGCTCTATGGCCTCAGTCTGCAGGCGGCGTCCCCTTTAACTCCTGTTTCTTCCAATCCAAAGGCGATGCCATTACCGATTTGACGGAAGATATGGCAGCCGAACAAAAAGCGCGTTCCACCTACGACAACATCCTGCGCTTAATCCACGACCAAGAAATATGTGACCCTATCCGCTTCCTGCGTGCAAGGGAAATCGTCCACTTCCAGCGTTTCGGTGAAGCAAATCGGGAAGATTGCAGTGAATTAGTATAGTGTACTTGCCTCCTCTCATAAAATTTAGAAAAACCGTCAAAGAAGAAAGCATATGCCAAAAACTGATAACTCTCCTACCCCCAATATCCTGATACGCAAAGATAAAATGAAACTGATTGTTACCAACATTTACCCCACTTTTCAGAAAAAGTCCGAACAGGAAACCCGACAGGAAATCGGGGCAAGGCTTTACCAGATTTTCAAAAAGTATACGTAAGTCACTTGCAAAACTGTCATACAAACTGTATAAGCAGTTTCGTAGGTATGTGTCTTGCGTTTTAGGAGGCAGACAGAATGTATGACACATTATATAACGCATTGTATGCAAGACAGTCCATCGAAAAAAAGGACAGCATATCCGTAGAAAGCCAGCTTGAGTATTGCAGATACGAAACCCACGGGGAAGCCTGCGTGGAATACACCGACAAAGGCTTTTCAGGCAAAGACACCAACCGTCCCGGCTTTGAAAATATGATGAATGATATTCGTGCAGGAAAAATAGGGCGCGTTGTTGTCTACAAACTTGACCGTATCAGCCGTTCCATTCTGGATTTCGCAAACATGATGGAGATATTTCAGAAATATCATGTGGAGTTCGTATCATCCACAGAAAAATTTGACACGTCCACGCCCATCGGCAGGGCAATGTTAAATATCTGTATCGTGTTCGCCCAACTGGAACGGGAAACTATACAAAAGCGGGTTACGGATGCTTATTATGCACGGTGCAAGCGTGGTTTCTACATGGGCGGGCGCATTCCTTACGGCTACCGTCTGACAAACACGGTCATTGACGACATCCGCACTTCCATGTACGAAGAAGTCCCGGAAGAAAGCGAACAGCTAAAGCTGATTTACTCCATGTATGCGGACACGGACAATTCGCTTGGGGACATTGTGCGGTACTTGAATAGACACCAGATTAAAAATCTGCGTGGCGCAAACTGGAATACCGCCCGCATCAGTGAAATGCTCCGCAATCCCGTCTATGTAGAAGCGAATATTGACGTGTATCAATTTTTCCAAAGCCAAGGCGCAAACATATGTAACCCGGTAAGTGATTTCACAGGTTATAATGCCTGCTATCTCTACAAAGGTACGGTGTCCACTTCAAGAAAGCAAAGCGACCTGTCTGACAAAGAAATTGTGCTTGCGCCGCACAAAGGCTTTATCCCCTCTAAGACTTGGTTAGCCTGCCGCATACGGTGTCTGGGCAACAGACAGTCCACAAAGACCTGTAAACCGAAAAACTCATGGCTTTTAGGCAAGGTAAAATGTGGGAAATGCGGTTATGCACTGACTATCCGTAAGGCAAAAACAAAATGGGGACGTTACTTTGTTTGCAGCCAGTCGGGAAGCCGCGCAAGTAACTGCACAGGGGCTGGCTGTACGATTTATGCAGACGTTTTAGAGGAATATATGTTTCATGCAATCAAGGATAGGTTATCGGAGTTTTCTTCCTGCATATCTGATGCAGGGGAAAAGGAAATGCAAACATTCCCCCAAAAGCGCCTGACGAAAAAAATCCGTCTGACACAGATTGAGGAAGAAATCAAAGAACTTCTCTCCAAAGTGTCCGAGGCAAGCAGTGTTCTGATAAGGTACATAGATGAAAAAGTATCGGAACTGGACGCAGAACGAAATGCCTTGCAGGATGAAATCGTTACAGCAAATGCCACAGATACGGAAGGCAAAGTAAAAAAGATAACGAATCATGGGAAAACATGGGAAACTCTCTCTTTCGAGGACAGACAGGCGGTAATGGATATACTTGTCAAGGTCATTCGGATTGCGGACGGTAAAATTGAAATCACATGGAACATTTAACAACCGCCACGAAAGTCTAAAAACACCGTTTTGAGAAAATTTTCGTGCCCCACTCCCCAAAAAATCAAAAACCGACACTTTTTGAAATTTTTTTGGAAGCGCAAAAATGCCCATCTGCGAAAGCGCAGATAGGCACAAGGGAATTACAAAAAGCAATAGACTGCCCATAGGCAAAAAGAAAGCGGCATGCGATTATAATTCATTGATTGTTTCGGTTATTGCCATGTTGTGAATCCTTTTTGCCGGAATATAAGCTGCCAGGATAGCTGCCATACAAATAAATAGCAAAATGATTCGTAACGGAATTGTTGGCAAACTCCATATTGCATAGCTGAAATGAGCGCCTATAAGAATGTTGTATAGCAGCCTGTAAACTATCAACCCGACCATACTGCCAACAATGCCTCCCAACAAAGCATAAGTAAATGCTTCAGCAACAATCATTTTAATTATCTGACGTTCGCTCATCCCTACTGCCCGCATTGCCCCGTATGACTTAATTTTTGAGGACACACTCATAGAAATGCTGTTTACAATATTTAATGCCGTTACCAGGGCAATAATGGCTAAAAACGCATAAATACAGAACACAAACGCAATATAAGTCCCGGAAGTCCGTTGATCGCGCAAATCGTTTAAGGTGCAGTCATAGTCTACGATATCCCGAATTGCCGTTACATCTTCGTCCGTTACGTCATTCGTTGTTTGTATCATAAGGAGAGAATAATCCGTTATCCCCGTTAAGTGAATAAAGGTATCGCCAGAAGTAATAAGGGTTATTTCTCCGTTTGTAAGCCCGTCGCTGTTGAACGGATCATATTTCAGCAAACCCGCAATTTCAAATTCTTCACCGGCGACAAATATTTTATCGCCAATTTCCAGAGAACTGCCTTTGTCCCACGTCGCAAGCACATAATGACTGTTTCCATATAATTTAGAAATATCGCTGCCTTTTTTCAGCATATCATCTTTCACAAGACAGTCCAAATCAAAATCATCATAAGAAATTATGTCAATTTCAACCGCATTTGAATTTAGCTGCGCCGGAATGTTAAAAACGCTGCGGCGTCCGAAAATACGTTTCACTCCGTCCATTTTCCCAATAGTGTCAAGTAAAACGCTGTCTACACCATTTGAAACGTCAACACTTGAAATGTTAATATCAGCAGTGGCGGCAGACTGTGGCATGATATAACCAACAAATTCCACCAAAACAGAAAAGCTCAAAAAAAGAATAATGCTAAGGGCAAAGGAACCCGTCATAAGTGTCAGCGTTTTCTTTGCCGCTACTGCATGATGAATGCCAAGAGCTGTTTCAATTTTGAATAAATTAACCTTTGCCGCATGGTTTATATTTCCTGTGATTTCTGAATTTCCAGAAGCCGCCATCACAGGAGATACTTTGGCTGCCCGTTTTGCCGGAGTTCTGGCAGCAATCCATACTGCAACAATGCCTACGGTAATTCCACTGATGATACCGGCTAAGCTGATGCCAAAAAGAGGAATGGCAGAAAACTCCTCTCCGACAAGAAAGCGTAAAACAGCACATAAACCCCAGGTGGCGATAATGCCAAGCGTAACGCCTATCGGAATAGCCGCTTTGCACCAATTGAGAGCTTCCAGTTTCACAAAATGAATAATTTGCTGTTTACTCATTCCAATGCAACGCATCATTCCAAAAAATTTTGTCCTTTGTGTCACGTTACTATTGATACTGCTTGAAATCATCAATACGCCTGCTATCAACACCAACACGAAAAATACAATGGCAACGATACAGAGCGTTTGCCCGGTTGTGCTGCTTATGATATCCTGCAAAGTCAAATCGTCATGCTTATTTAACAATCTTGTTTGCTCCATCCGAATACCCATTTCTGCCATACTGAAAATGGCAGTCACCAAGAAAACGGCGAAAATAATACATAAAATGGTCATTCTGTTCTGACGCTTATGCACCTTTGCCGAAATAGGTATAAGACTAAGATAACTTTTCATTCCCGATGCCTCCCTAAATCAGCCAGAACGCCGTCCGACACCTGTAACACCCGGTCTGCGGTCTGTGCGATACTGCGGTTGTGGGTAATCATAATAATGGTCTGCTCATACTTCTTTGACGTTTCCTTTAACAGGGCAATAACTTCGCTGCTGTTGTGCGTGTCAAGGTTTCCGGTCGGCTCGTCGGCAAGGATTAAGGACGGGCGCGTGATAAGGGCACGTCCGATTGCCACGCGCTGCTGCTGTCCACCGGACAACTGACTCGGCAAGTGGCTACGCCGTTCTTTCAGATTAAGAACCGTAAGCAATTCTTCCAAATACTTCTTATCGGGTTTCTGATAATCAAGCAGTGCCGGGAAAATGATATTCTGCTCAACAGTCAGTTCGGGAATTAAGTTGAACGCCTGAAAGATAAAGCCGATATTCCTCCGACGGAAAACAGTCAGTTTGCGGTCGTCCATGGAAAAAATATCCTTGCCGCCAATCTTTACCTTACCAGACGTAGGTATGTCAAGGGCGCCTATCATATTGAGCAGCGTACTTTTTCCAGAGCCTGATTCCCCGACGATAGCCACATACTCGCCCTTTGGAACGGAAAAGCTAACTTTTTTCAAAGCGTGTACGGCAGTTTCGCCGCTTCCGTATGTTTTACAGATATTGTTGACTTCTAATAAGTTCATGTGTAAACACCTCTTTCTGTTTTGATAACCCCAATATAACAAAGAAATCCTACACCAATATTACAATCAGCCTACAATTTTGTAGGATTTAAAAAATTCATTATGAAAGAGGTCTCTGCGCCTAATGCGCTGTCAACTTCAATCGTCCCGTTATGAGCTTCCACAATCGCTTTTGTAAGCGACAGGCCAAGCCCAATGCCCTGTGTGTCTTTGGAAAAACGGCTGCGGTAAAACCGCTTGAAAATATGGTATAAGTCTTCCGGGTGTATGCCGCCTCCATTATCTTTTACGGTTATCTGGACAATAGAAGTAAACGCCCGCCACTCGATACGGATAACACCGCTTTTTTCTGTGTGGTCAAGAGCATTTTTTACAAGGTTTCCGATAGCTTCTATTATCCAGTTACGGTCACATAAAAGCGAAATGTCTTCCTTCCCCGATAAGCGGATTTCTTTTCCCTCCTGTCTGGCGCGGAACAGGAAATGCTTTTTTATATCCTCTGCAAGTTCAGACACATTTTCCAAAGACTTCTCTAATATAATCGTACCCGCGTCCAGTTTTGTGATTTTCAAAAGGTTTTGCACCAAAGTTTCTATACGGTCCAGCTCCTGTTCGGAGAGCTGGCTAAACTCCTGTATGGCCGGGAATTCTTTTGCTTCGTCCTGTATAATCCCATTGTAAATATTAAGGGCGGCAAGCGGCGTTTTTAACTGATGGGAAATATCCGATATGGTATTGCGTAAAAATTTCTTCGCACTTCTTTCATTTTCAGCGTGGGCGTTCAAGATAGTCACTAAAGAATTTACCTCATGGAATAACCTGTATAGCTGGCCCTCGTCGTTGCACTCAATCGTAATGTCTTTGTTGCCGGATATATATTCTGTAATCTGCGTTATGACGAATTCCATGATTTTATGCTGCTCTTTGAAATACCCATAGCAGAGCAACATTACCACAATCCCCATACATACGCCGCAAAGGATAATGTAATATACCGCATTTCTAATATCAAAGATTGCCAATGCCGCTGAAACCAGGGTAAAAACCAGGATGCAAGACAAAATACCGACAAACAGGGATTTGATTTTCCGGTTCGCTACTATTTTCATCATACACCTCAATCCGCCGTATTCCATTTATAGCCCATGCCGCGAACCGTAACAATCCGTTTCGGTTCCCCCGGATTGTCCTCAATTTTTGTACGGAGCCTGCGGATATATACGGTAAGGGAATTATTATCTACATAATTTTCATTGCAATCCCAAAGCTTCCCTAAAATCTGTTCCGGGGAAAGTATCTGGCCGGGATTTTCCATGAACAGACATAACAATTTATACTCGCCCGCCGTCAGGACAATCAGCTTCCCCTGTTTATAAACCTCGCCTTTCAGAAGCCTTATGCTTATATCGTTGGATTTCAATTCCGTAACGTCGGTATTGAAATTTTCACTCCTGCGCAGCAGCGCATTAAGCCTTGACAGGAATACCGCCAATTTGAACGGCTTTGTAATGTAATCGTCGCCGCCAATATCAAGCCCCATAATAATATCCGTTTCTTCATCCGCAGCCGTAAGAAACATAATAGGCGCTTTTGAAGTCTGTCTTATCTTTTTGCAGAGGTCAAAGCCAGAACCGTCGGGAAGCGAAACATCCAGAATAGCCAAATCATATTTCCCGTTTACCCATAATGTCTCCGCTTCCAGTATGGTACGGGCAACGTCTATTTCATACCCCTGTTTCTTTACGGCAAAAGAAAGACCGCTGATTAAGCTCAAATCATCTTCCAATAAAAACAATCGCTTCATTTGTTATCCCGCTCCTTTCCCTTTTTCCACGTCCTTTGGCATCAGCCACATACTGCCAGATTTTGAAACGCCCGGTATGCATTCCCTTACAAAGTTTCCGCACTCGTCTGCAATCTATTATTTCCAAAATGCAGAAAATCAACGGATAGATTTACTCCAATCCTCCCGTTTCGGTGAAGCGCTGCGAATCGTACAGGATCATCTGGATTCCAAGAACTTCTATGCTTTCAACCCGGAATTCGACAGATGCAAAGACTAAACGGCAGCGCCGCATTGTCCCAGGCTGCAAAGGCCAGTCATCAAAGATAGGCCAGGCGCGGAATCGCAAAACTAAAAAACCACACAGTGAAATCATATAGTGGTTTCACTGCGTGGTTCTTTTTATCCTGCTGCCGCCCAAGGCAGAGACGCTTCCCTTTTCACATTACAACATGCCTCCCAACCGCTCCGCGCCCCTCCCTGTATAAATGCAAACTGCTATAAAAGCCCTGCCTTTTGCAAAACTGTCTGCGCATATGCATTACCCTGTGCGGCAGACTTACGCAGCCACATAACAGCTTCTTCCACGCTCTGCTCCACGCCAAAGCCCATCTGGTAGAAACACCCCAAATTATACTGGGCGCTGGCGTCCCCTTGCTCTGCCGCTTTCCGGTACCATCGGGCCGCCTGCTTTTCATTCTTTTCCACACCCTGTCCATAGGCATAACAGCAGCCAAGATTACGCTGCGCATTGACATTCCCCTGTTTGGCCGCCTTCTGGAACCATTTCGCTGCCTGTTCGAAATCCTGGGGTACGAATTCCCCCCTGTAATATAACCTTCCCAATGTATCCTGTGCATCGGCGTGTCCCTGTTGCGCCGCTTTTGTATACCATTTTGCGGCCTGCTCCCCGTCCAAATCCTTTCCGTAACCGGAGCTGTAGCAGACTGCCAGACCATATTGAGCCTTAACATTCCCTTGTTGCGCCGCCTTTTCATACCATTGGGCCGCCTTTGCCCAGTCTTGCTCCACGCCCAATCCCTTTTCATGGAAAAACCCTAGCATATACTGGGCATCCGCATCTTCCTGTTTTGCGGCTTTGTCATACCAATGAGCCGACATATGGAAATCCTGGGGTATGCCTACGCCGTTTTTATAAAGGACAGCCAAGTTGTACTGCGCATCCACATTCTCTTGTTCCGCCGCCTTTTCGTACCACTGCACTGCCTTGGCATAGTCCTGCCCAATCCCACGGCCTGTTTCATAATAGTAAGCCAAACTAAACTGAGCCTGCGCATCGCCCTGGTTAGCCGCCTTCTCAAACCATTCCGCCGCTTTTATGTAATCCTGTTCCAATCCAAAACCCTGTTCATAACACCAGCCCAGGCAATACATAGCCTCTTCCTCTCCTTGTCTGGCCGCTTTCCTAAACCACTCCACTGCCTGAACATCGTCCCGCTCCACGCCAACGCCTTTTTGATAAAAAATGCCAAGGTTATATTGCGCTTCTTTATGTCCCTGCTGCGCCGCTTTGCGGAACCATTCCCAAGCTGCCTTGGCATCCGGTTCCACGCCCCTGCCATGTTCATAAAAAATGCCAAGGTTATACTGGGCTTCTTTCTGTCCTTGCTGCGCCGCTTTGCGATACCATTCCAAGGCTGCCTTATCGTCCGCCTCCATACCGCGCCCATGTTCATGGAATATCCCCATATGATATTGAGAGTCTGCATATCCCTGCTCTGCAGATTTCCGGTACCACTCCAAAGCCTGGGCGTCATCCTGTCCTATTCCCATTCCTTTATCATAGCAATAGGCCAGACTGTACTGCGCTGCGGCATTTCCCTGGCCTGCCGCCTTTTGATACCATTCCACGGCTTTCCGGCAGTCCTGTTCCACGCCCTGCCCATTGAAATAACACTCCCCTAAATTGCACTGGGCGTCCTTATCTCCTTTGTCTGCCGCTTTTTGGTACCATTCCAAACCTTTTTGATAATCCTGCTCCACGCCTTCGCCATTGATATAGCAAAGCCCCAAACAATTCCAAGCTTCCGCCAAGCCCTGTTTGGCCGCCTTTTCTAACCAGTGGAACGCGTCTGCATAGCTGACGTCAACCCCATCGCCATCATAATAGCACAGTCCCAAGCTGTACTGTGCGCTGGCGTATCCCTCTTCCGCCGCCTTGCGATAATATCTTATTGCCTTTTCTTCGTCCTGCTTTACGCCTGCCCCTGATGCATAGCATTTTCCCAAATTGGACATAGCAACCACATCTCCATGGGATGCCGCCTTTTTATACCACTCCACTGCCTTCGTCTGGTCTTTAGGCACTCCCCTTCCCATATAGTAGCATACGCCAAGGCTGTTCTCAGCATCCCGATGCCCTTGCTCTGCCGCCTTTTGGTACCATTCCACCGCCTTTTGGTAGTCTTGTTCCACACCCGTTGCATAATAATAACAATTCCCCAAATTCCGCATAGCGTCCACGTCGCCGCCTTCTGCAGATTTTTCATACCAGTAAACCGCTTTCCCCTTATCCTGCGCCACACCCTCGCCATAATCATAGCAATAGCCAAGGCTGCGCTGGGCGGCTGCATTGCCCTGGACGGCAGACTTTTTATACCATTCCACCGCTTCCTCGTAATCCTTTTCCACACCCAGGCCATGTTTATAGCAATCCCCCAGCCTGTCCTGCGCGGACGCATCGCCAGACTGGGCCAGGTTTCTGATTCTCTCCGTGCCAAATTCCAACAGTTCTTCTACAAATTCATCTTCAGAGCCTTCTTCGTCCTCTTCTTCTATGTCATCCTCCCAATCTTCTTCGTAAAACTCTTCGGTATCTTCTTCCCCAAACTCCTCTTCAGGTAAACCCTCCTCATTTCCCTCTTCTTCATAATCCATTGAAAATAAACCAGATATATGAAACATTATACTCTCCTCTCTGTCTGACATGGCATACAATTGCGAGCCAAGCCTATCCCTTTATCCGAACATTTTTCCAAAAGCCCTATCCAACCCCTATCTGGATTCACCCATAAAAAACAGCGCAATGGCGCCTGGGCCGGAATGAGCCCCAATCGTAGGCCCGATATGGTTTATAAGGAAACTGTCTATGTGGAGCCTTTCCTTAATCTCATCCCTGACTGCCTTGGCATCCTCCAAAGCATCCCCGTGACTGATAAAAATTATGTCGTTGGCTTCCCGGTAAGCCCCCATTTTCTTCTCCATATATTCCGTCAGCGCATGTAATGATTTTTTCCTTCCCCGCACTTTCTGTATAGGAATCAGCCGGCCTTCCCCATCCACATGAAGAATCGGTTTGACGCCAACCACCGTTCCCACCACGGCTGCCGTCCGGCTGACCCTGCCGCCCCGGTACAGATGGTTTAAGTCATCCACGGTAAAAATATGTACCAGATGGGGAATATTTTCCTCCAGCCACGCCGCCGTTTCTTCCATGGTTTTTCCGGCCTTCTGCTGCATTAACGCTTTATGAACCAACAAACCCTCTCCCATAGAGGCGCACTTGCTGTCCACTACCATAATCTTACAGCCCGGATGCGCTTCCATCACCATCTGCGCTGCCAGACAGGCATTGTTATAAGTGCCGCTTAAGCCGGAAGAAAAGCAGATATACAGCAGTTGCCCACATTCTTCCAGATATTCTTCAAAGTACCCGCGGCACTCTTCCGGGTTCACCTGGGACGTGGCAGGCACATTGCCTTCCCGCATTAGCCTGTAGAACTCTTTCCAATCCAGCTCATGCCCTCTGCTGTAAGTTTCCCCTTTTACCGTATAATTAAAAACCATTAATCCCAAATTATTTTCCTTTATATAGTCCATGGGAAGATCCGCTGTAGTATTCGTAATTATCTTAAAGTCTGACAAGCCGCTTTCCTCCTATTCCAGTTCCGCATCCAAAAGAAAAATGCACATTCTTCCCGGCATTTTTCCCCTGGATGCTGGTTTTGCTTTCTTCCGGTTGCGCATCGAAAAGAAAAATATTTTTAGCCTTATTGCGCATCAAACACGCGCTAGTTTATTTTACCACGTATGTCGTGAAAATACAATTTATTGTTTTTCCGAATGGGGCAGGCGGTAGCGGACCAGGCGTTTCCATAGCTGTGACAAATTCAATGGAATCAGCGGATAGACGTAGCTCCTTCCAGACACTGTCCGGTTGGATATAATGGCCGCTATCAGCAGGGCGACTGCCGCAAGGAAGCCATACAGGCCAAACAACTGGGTTAAGATAAGGTTGATAATCCGCATAAATTTAATGGCATAGCTTAACTCATAATTCTGTTGCGTGTAGCTTGCGATGGCTACGAAAGCCATGTACAGCATAACTTCTGAATTGAACCATCCGCTGTTGACGGAAAATTCCCCTAAAACCAGCGCTGCCATTACGCTTAGCGGCGTACTGAGCATATTCGGCGTGTTTACCGCTGCCAGGCGCAGCCCGTCTATCGCCAGCTCCAGCAGCAAAAACTGCCAAAGCAGCGGAATATTCGTCACGTCTTTTACCATAATAAACTGAAAGCGTTCCGGTATCCATTGCGGATTCTGCATCAGAAGCAGAAATACCGGGGTCACTAAATAAGTCAGTATGGCAATGAGAAACCGGGAAAGCCTCAAATATGTCCCGGTAATGGGCGGGAAGTAATAATCATCCGCTTCTTCCACAATATCAAAAATGGAGGTCGGCGTAATCATGGCAGAAGGGGAATTGTCCACCAGTATGACCACATCCCCTTCCAAAACCTGGGCCGCCGCCGTATCCGGCCGCTCCGTAAACTTAAACTTTGGAAATGGATTGAACCATTTCCGGTCAAACAGGCATTCTGCAAGACTTTCCTGGTTCATTGTCAAAGCGTCTACTTTAATATGCTTTATTTTATATTTTATTTTTTCCAGGAAATCATGATCTACCCTGGAATCCATGTAGCAAAGCACAATATCCGTTTTGGATGTTTCTCCCGCCTGCAGCATTTCCATCCGCAAATCTGTACTGCGGATGCGGCGGCGGATTAAAGCCGTATTGAAAACAATGGTTTCCACAAACCCATCCTTCGACCCCCGCAGCGCCTTATCCTTCTCCGGCTCTGACACACTCCTGGACGGATATGTCCTGGAATCAATGAGCATACATTGGTCGTAGCCGTCGATAAACAACGCAAATACCCCTGACATAATAAAATAGATAATCTGCTCCCACTGCGACTGCAAATCCACCTCCACATGAGGAATATTCTTTTTGGACATTTCATGGGCGTTTTCCGGCATGTCCTCCGGCTTAAGACCGATAAAATACTGCAGCATTTTCTGCATCATCTCATCTTTACAGAAACCGTCAATAAAATACATACAGGCATTCCTACCGCCTATTTGTATCACGCGGTATACCATATCAAAACTAACCCCAGCCCCCAGTTGGCTATTTAAATAGTCCATATTTTCCTTCAGGGAAGCAGACATATTTCCCTGCCGTATTTCTTCCCCTCCGCTTCTCGTCCCTTTCGTGTTTGTTTCTGTCGCCATATGAATAAAACTCCTTCCTAAGACACTGTTAGCTTTAGTATGCCTTAGAAGGAGTTTTTTATTCTTTCCGCTTAATTTCTTCCGGTGCTGCCAATCCCGCCCCGGTTCTCATTCTCCAAAACCGCCACTTCCTCAAATGCCAGCTTCGGCTGATTCTCGACGATGCGGA
Organism: uncultured Lachnospiraceae bacterium; assembly: GCA_910578405.1. Lineage (GTDB taxonomy): Bacteria > Bacillota > Clostridia > Lachnospirales > Lachnospiraceae > Kineothrix. The sequence continues at coordinate 48,457 of CAJTQO010000018.1, forward strand.
ATTGGCAGATTCTGTCATTCACCTCAATATGGGTATCTCGCAATGCATAAACGGGCATGTACCACTGGTCATTATCCCCACAGTAAGATGAATCAATCACTCCCATATGGTTTGTCTGGATAATCCCAAAATTTTTAAATGTACTGCTGCGCGGCGCTACATGAGCTTCATAACCCTTTGGCAGTTCCATCGCTACGCCAAGGGGAATCAGACGAAACTCCCCTGCCCGCAAGTCTACGCTTTCTGCAGCCCGCAAATCCACCCAATCCGATTTTCCGTCTATATAAGTTAATTTCTCTATTTTGTCCGTAAAATATTTTATCTTGATTGTCTGCATGTCCGGCCCTTTCTATTCATCCCCTGTCCTACGCCCCTGCGCCAGGATTTCCACGCCAATCCAATGTTTTTTCCTTCCCCTCATCCGCTTCGTTTCGCCCAGTTTCGCCTCACTCATAATCCCCGCAATGCAGCACAGGCATCCGCGCATTCTCCTGGCACAGGGTAGCCTGCACATCAATCACCCTCTGGTTGCTGCTCCCTTTCCAGAGTAGTTTGGCATCTCTGCGCTGCGCTTGAAACTCACCGTCCACCAGCACATCCACATATTTCATCATCGGGTCACGGTACACGTTCTCCCATACATCCCCGGTGTAGAGCCAGACTGTCTTATCCGGGTACTTGCGTTTCACCTCCTGCGCCAACATGCGCACATCCATCCGGTTGGCGGAATGCAAAGGATCGCCGCCGGAAAAAGTAATGCCTGCAATATAAGTTTTTTCCAATTGCCCAAAAACCTCCTGCCTGGCCGCCTCATCAAAAAGGAGGCCGCCATCCGGATCCCAGGTGACAGGATTGTGACATTCCTTACAGCAATGGGAACATCCAGCCACCCATAGCACTACTCTCAGCCCATCGCCGTTGAGCATATCGTCCTTCGTTATATTGTGGTACCTCATCCCTATCCGCTCTCCCTTTCCGTCACGCCTTAAACATAACCCCATCCGCCATTCTTCCACTGCCTCTTCCATCCCTACATGCTTTTCCTTTCCGCAATCTCCGCCATCTTGGCGTCGTTTAGCCTTGTGTCCCCATGGACGCGGGAATAAGACAGATAGCCGTTCATACGGTCTATCTTTGTCAGGTTCCGGCTTCCGCATTTCGGGCACACATCCATCTCCAGCTCCTGATGCCCGCAGTCCTCACAGTAAGCCAGGGACAGGTTTACCCCTTCATAAAAACCCATATCCATGGCGCGCCGTATCAATGCCTTTATAGCGTCTAGGTTGTAGTCAATGGGATATTTGACATACTGTATCTTCCCTCCGTTGGAAAGTTCCCAAAAACGGTATTCCAAATCCTGCTTTTCAATGGGCGTAATGTCCTCTGTCACATGGCAATGAAAGCTGTTGGACACATAATCTCTGTCGGAAACCCCTTCCACAATGCCGTACAAAGCCCGGAACTGTTTCACCTGCAAACCGCACAAATTCTCGGCGGGCGTCCCGTAAATGGCATACAGGTTGCCGTCCGCTTCCTTATATTCGTTAATTTTCTGGTTAATATGCTCCAACACTTCTAGGGCAAACTGACCGTCCTCCACCAACGACTTCCCGTTGTACAGCTCCTGCAGCTCATTAAAAGCCGTAATGCCAAAGCTTGCCGTCGCTGATTTAAGAATCGGTTTAATCTTATCCCCCAGCTTTAAGTTTCCGCCCAAAAAGCCGCCCTCGCAGTAGGCTAATGGATTGGTGGAAGCCCTCATTTCCCCAAGGTATGCATAGGTTCGGATATGAAGCTGCCGGATTAAGTTCAGGTAATAATCCAACACCTCATAAAAATCCCTGCTCTCCTGCCTGGACTTTGCCAAAATCATAGGCAAATGCAAAGACACCGCCCCGATATTGAACCGCCCGACAAAAATGGGCGCATCCTTCTCATCCGCCGGATGCATCCCTCCCCTTTCATACCAGGGAGAAAGGAACGCCCGGCATCCCATAGGGGAGATCACCTTCCCATAGCGCTTGTACATGCTGGCAATGTATCCCTTCCCCGTCAGGCTCAGCCAATCGGGATACATGGTTTTGGCTGAACATTTCACCCCGGCTTCAAACACATCTTCCAGCGGTTTTCCCGAGCCATGAAGCTCCTCGTCATACAAAAAGACAATCTTTGGAAACAATACCGGCTTTCTGCATTCCTTCTTCCCCTGCCCTTTGCGCCTGACATTCAGCATGCAGATAGTGCCAAGCTTTGCAAAACGGCCAGTCCCGATACCCGCCGTCACGGTAATGAACGGATAGTCCCCACGGCTGCTGGCTACCGTGTTGAATTTATATTCCCAGCCCTGGAACCCCTGTTCAAATTCCCGCACCACATCCGCATAAGCTTCCGCTTCCGCCCTCTCCTGGCTGATTCCAAGCCCCCGGTATTTTTCCAGACTCTTTTGGTAAGTCTTCTTTGCATATGGCTCCAAAATCTTATCCACCTCAGAAACCGTAAAACCGCCGTACTGCTGGCTGGCTGCGCTTAAAACAATGTCCCCGATTACATCAAATGCCACATCCAGCGTCTTAGGCTCATTGTACCAGATATTCCCCATCTCAAAACCGCCGGTCAGCACATTGGCCACATCAAACAGACAGCAGTTCATCGTATCCCGCCGCGCCGACATATCATGGACATAAATATAGCCATCCCTACATGCCTGAATTTCCTCTGTAGTCATAAAAAACTTCTGGTATAGCTCTTTATTGAACTGGTTGAAAATCAGGCTCCGCTTTGTGGAAACCAAGGCGCTGTCCGTGTTGGCATTTTCCTTGTCCCCCACATACATAATGGATTGGCTCTTCTTATATACATCGTCCATCATCCGGACAAAGTCCTGCTTATAATTGCGGTAATCCCGATAGCTTTTGGCTACGATAGGCTTTACCTCCTCTAAGGCGCTTTCCACAATGTTATGCATCACCGGGATAGGAACCCTGTCCTGCTCCAGCTCCATCACCTTGTCCACCACATACCGGCAGATATGCTTCTTTTCTTCTTCTGTAAATTTGGTTAAGGCCCGGTAGGCGCTCTTCCCTACGGCGTCAATTACCTTCTGCACATTAAAAGCTTCCAGGCTTCCATCTTTTTTCACAACCCTTATGTCCTTTTCCGGCCTGAATTCTTTCCCATAGTCTATCACAGCTTCCGCTTTTCCCGCTTCTTTACCCATGTATACGCCTCCTGCCTTTCTACCAACCCGATGTCCATTGTCCCGCCATTCCTGCCGGATAAACGCCTCCCCTTTTCCTAAGAAAAATACGCATCGCGGACACTTGAAATGCCCGTAATGCGTGTACATATCTATCCATTACTATATATGGTATAAATATGTTTTCTCTTTCCATATTTAGTGGTACCTATTAGTATAACGAAACAAACCTGCACTGTCAATGATGGGATATCCTAAAAAATCACAGAAAAGCGCTGTCCATTTTGTGTGATTTTTACCTATTGACAACTGCCGCGTCCGACTTTCCATAGCCATAGATGATAGGGATAACGCACTGGCTTTCCTGGCTCTGCGCCAGCATTATCCCTCAATCATCCCGGACTTTCGCACTGCTTCCACCGCTTCCCTGATTTTCTCCGCTGGCAGAGTGAGGGCAAACCGTACATGCCCTTTTCCCAAAGAGCCAAAACTGCTTCCCGGCGTGCAAAGCACGCCTGACTTTTCCATCAGCTCCATTACGAAAGCCACATCGTCCTCTCCATACTTTTCCGGTATCTTCCCCCAGGCAAACATAGTCCCTTCGCTGTCCGGCACCTCCCATCCTATACGGCGCAGCCCTTTGCAAAGCGCATCCCTTCTCTCCTGGTATTTTGCGCGCTGTTCCCGTACAAAATCATCCGGCCCGGTCAATGCCGCTATGGCGCCATACTGCACCGGAAGGAAAATGCCATAATCAATTTGGGAACGGAGCTTCTTGAAGGTTGCCACTATTTCCTTATTCCCTACCAAAAATCCCATCCTTGCCCCCGTATAGTTGAACGATTTGGACAGGGAATAAAATTCCACGCACACCTCTTTTGCCCCCGGTATGGAAAGAATGGATATCCCTTCCCGCCCGTCATAAATAATGTCCGAATAAGCATTATCATGAATAATAATAATATTATGCTCCTTCGCCCAGGGAATCAGTTTTTCATAAAAACTTCTGGGAGCCGCCTTACAAATCGGATTTAACGGATAAGACACCACCATAAATCTCGCTTCCTGGCAGACGCGGCTGTCCATCCCATCCAAATCGGGCAAATACTGACGCTCCGGCCGCAGTTCATAAGTCACCAGTCTGGCGCCTGCCAAAGTCGGCCCGATGGAAAAAATAGGATATCCGGGGTCCGGCACAAGCGCTATATCCCCTTCATTGCAAAGCGTCAGGCCAATATGGGTAATTCCCTCCTGTGAGCCATAGACTGACATGATTTCGTCTGTTTCTAACTCCACCCCATACCTTTCCCGGAACCGATGCGCCACGGCTTTCGTCAGTTGGGGCAAATCAGCCAATGCGTATTTATAATTCTCCGGTTTTTTCGCCGCCTCTGCCACCGCATCCATAATATGCTGCGCCGGGGGGAAATCCGGCGTCCCTACCGAAAGGTTGTACACTTCCCGCCCCTGCCCTTCCAGTTCCTTCTTTTTTTCGTTTAATACTTGAAAAATCCCTTCCTCAAAATCTTTCATCCTGTCTGCAAATATTATATCCATTTCTTTTTGTCTCCTATTCCAGTTTTTTATTCGTTTTTATTCCAAATTATGCCCCCAGGACCCTACGGACTTCATGCAGATTCCGAATCTCATAATCTATCTTAACCTCCAAGGATTTTTTAACCCCTTTCGGGTTATACCAGCAAACGGCTATCCCTGCCCGGTTTCCTCCCAATATGTCGCTGGTCAGCGAATCCCCCACAATCACCGCTCTATTTTTACAAAAATCAGGAATACGCGCAAAGCACCTGGCAAAAAATTCCTCCTGCGGTTTAGGCGCCCCCAGCTCTTCCGACACAAAGATACCGTCCATCAGCCCTGCCAGGCCGGAAAGCTCCAGCTTTTTGCGCTGCGTCCGGCTGACCCCATTCGTCACTGCATACTGGCGGCATGTGCCTCTTAACCCCTCCACCACCTTATAAGAATCATCCAGGAAATAATAGACGCTCCCCAAGACATCCGCATAAGCTTCCTGAAATTCCGCTGCATCCACACCCTTTACACCGATTTCTTCAAATAAATCCGCAAACCGTCCCTGCAGCGCTTCCTTTTTTCCCATGGCGCCGGTTTCAATCTTTCTCCAATACCCTTCGTTTATTTCCGAATACCGCGCCACAATCCCATCATCCGCTTCCAATCCAAACAGCCGGAAACAATGCCGCACTGCATAATCCTCCGACCGCTTAAAATCTAACAGCGTCTGGTCTACATCCCACAACACAATGTCATATCTGCCCATATCCCCTCCCTGCTTGGAAAATCCTCCCGGCACGCATCCTCTTACCGCCTTAAGCATACAACAAAAGGGTGTTCACATCCTATGAACACCCCTGCCCTTCCTTTTGGACATATGCTTGCCCACCCTTATTTCTTTGCCTCTACCATATCCGGCATCGTAGGCTGGCCTGTGCCGCCCGACTTCTTCCTGTCTGAACTTTTGCACCATTTTGCGCCCAGCACACATGCCACAATCACCAATGCCACAATAAACGCAAACAACAGGAAATAGGATAAAAAAGAATTTATAAACAAAATCAAGTTCGTCATTTTGCTGACCCTCCACTCATCCTTTTTGTTACTTATCATACCACTTTTTCTATCGAATCGTCAAGTAGCCCGTCGCCATCCGCTGCACTTGTCGCCAGAAAATCGCACCTTTCGTTCTGAGGATGTCCATCGTGGCCCTTTACCCAAGTAAATTTCACCTGATGAGGCTCTTTTGCCTTTAAAAGCCGCTTCCACAAATCTATGTTTTTCACTGGCTGGTTACTGCTGTTTTTCCAATTCTTTTTCAGCCAGCCATCCACCCAATGCTTATTAAACGCATCCGTCACATATTTGGAATCGGAAATCACCTCTACCTCACAAGGCTTCGTCAACGCCTCCAAACCTGCAATCACTGCCATCAGCTCCATCCGGTTATTGGTAGTTTTTTTATAACCGGCCGAATATTCCCGCTCATGCAGCGTCCCTTTCCCGTCCACATAATGCAATACCGTTCCATAGCCGCCAGGCCCCTCCGGGTTCCCCCGGGCCGCGCCGTCTGTGTATATCGTCACTTTCATTTCCCTCTCCTTTCTTTCCTCATCCGGCTCCTGTTTAGAATCAAACCGCCATACCCGCCATAACATTATCCCATCCAAGAGCCGCTCTCCAGGAAACCTTCCGCCAGCCGCTCCGCTTCTTTTATAATGTTGTCTTCATAACCCATTACCCCCAAAAGCTTAATGGCATTGCGCGTGGTTGCCCTTCCTTTCTTCAACTGATAGTTAAATGCCACATCCTTTTCCTGAATCTCTTCCTCAAAGTGATAATTATTATAATATGGTTCCAGCAAATGCGTCAATTCAATGTCATGAGTGGCTGCAAAGCAAAGCGCTTTTTTTCCGGCAAGGCTTTTCAGTATTTGGGTGGAAGCCGCAATCCGTTCCACGGTATTGGTGCCACGCAGCACTTCGTCCACAAAACAAAGCACGGGATTCCCTTCCTTCTCCAACTGGTTTAAAATTCGTTTTAAGGATTTTATTTCCACGATATAATAACTATCCCCGCTCTCCAGGTCATCCTTTAACGCCATAGACGACAGGATACGGTACAGGCCGCCGCTGTAGCTCTTGGCCGGACAGGTGTGTACCGTCTGCGCCATAAGGGCATTGATGGCCACCGTTTTCAGAAACGTGGACTTCCCTGAAGCATTGGAACCGGTCAGCAGCGCCCCCCTTTGCGTCATTATGCTGTTTTTCACCGGATGGTCAATTAACGGATGGTAGCCTTCCTCTATCTTTAATCCATTCCCTGCGCCAAACTGGGGCAAACACCAGGTATCCATAGAAGCCCGGTAACAGCCGATGGCAATGACCGACTCCATATACCCCAAAATGGTAATCATCCGGTCAATGCCTGCACTGTTGTTCCTCACCTCTGCCAGCATATTGTTAAATTTAATCAAATCCACATGGAACACCATCCGTACATAATCCAACAGCATCTCTAACGGATTCCCGGATGAACCCATACGGGCAGGCGACATTAGGATGTAGGAACCGGATTTGAACTTCGACATCTTTTTCCTGCAGTATGTCAGCTCCGCCAATTCTTCCGCAAAAACCGGAACCGGAAGTTTCTCCATCTCCCTTACATTTTCCAACAGCCGGAAGATATAGCCAAAACTGGTAATATAGGGGTCTATTTCGCCTTTTTCTTTAAAATAGGCAATCATATTATAGCATATGGCGCCTGTCAGCGCCAAAATCCCAACTTGCACCGAGCCGAACATAAGCAACAAAGCAGCCACTATCGCCAAATCCCCCAAGTAATGCTTTAAACTGCTTCGCTCCCCCAAAAGCCCCAAATAATGCAGGTAATCGTAAATGGAGTATTTCCCGGTCTTCCCAATCTGCGCAAATAACGTCTGGTATTCCACCCGCTTCTCCCCGTTTGCGGAAAAATACTGAATCTGCCGCTCCATCGTTTCCACCTGGCCTGTATCCTGCACAGGCGTACGAAGCATATAATATAAATATTCCTCTCCGGCGGCCGAATACGTATGGTTCATCCGCTGGAACACCTTATCCATTCCCAAATCATTCCATGTGATATCGTCAATATGAAACCCTTCCGCCTCATGCACACGATAATAGCGGGCTATTTTCTCCATTTCTTCCGGGCGGTATTCTTCCCGCTCCCGCAGCGTTCCGTAATTTTCCCTCAGCCATTTGACAAAATCCGCCTTCCTCTTTCGTTCGTCATACCATCCCTTTAACATAATCAAAGCCAGGATAGCAAAAATAGTCAGCACAAGTACGATATATTCCATAATTTAAACTCCTGTCCCGCTTCCCGGATATCCATAATCCAATCCCGGCGCTTTTTCCCCAATTGCGTCTCTTTATATCTGTCTATTATCCCATACTCTTCCCACATATGCATAGGAAATACATATTTTGCGCCCACATGCTCCAGAAAATAATCCATTCCCCAGCCATAAGCCTCTTCCAGCCGCGGGTCCAAAGGCACAAACGCCACATCAAACATAGGCGGGTTTATCCTCTTAAAAAAGTCCGGCTCCTCCAAAGAAAACATTCCTTTCAAAGAATCCATCTCCCTTTTATAGTCCCGCTCCATAGCTTCATTCCAGGAGGAAGGCTCCCCTTTCCAATGCCACCAGTTCAAGTCCCCGGCATGGTACAAAAGCCGCCCCTCTGTATATACCGCAAAAGCAACGCCCGCATCGGTGGAACGAAATGTCCTTATCCAAAGTCCGCCGCATTCCAAAGTTTTCCCTTTCCCCACTGTAATTATTTTCTCTTTTATGGAAGCCGGTATCCCCTTCCTTTCCAAATATTTCCCATTTAACTTGATGTCGTTTCCAAAAATATAGCGGACATTTTCATATTTCCCATCCAGTTCCAATACTTTCATAGTGAAATGGTCTTTGTGCTTATGGGAAGCAAAGACATAAACGGCTTTTTCCCTCCCCCACTGAGGCAGCTCCCCTTCGCAGTAATCAAACAACAAAACGCTCTTTTCCAGTTCAACGGCAAAGCCACTGTGGTAAATATACGTTACTTTCATCCATGCCTCCTGTTCTTATGGCATTTCTTCTTACCTTTTAATTCTCACTTTTCTTTTTCCAACATACCTTTCATAATGCTTTAAATATTGGGCCTTCCCCTAATTATATCCGGCTTTTCTAAGAATTTCAATCGGATGCTTCTTTATTACTCGGCAAAACAAGCTTCCCGTTACTGTGCGAAAACATATATATTGCGGAACGGAGTGAAGCGTAACGGCTTCTCTTTGCCCACATATGCATAAAGACGGGATGGCGCTGATTATACAACGCCATCCCCGTCCTTCTCCATTTTCATGCAAAATAAATTATAAGAAAATATATTTCAATATAAATAACACAGTCAATACATACATCAGCACACTGACTTTCTTTTCCTTCGCCTTCCCTGTCAGCAGGCACAGCAACGTCCAGGAAATCACGCCAATGGAAATCCCTTCCGAAATACTGTAAGCCAGCGGCATTGCAATAATGCATAAAAACGCCGGGATAGCGTCCGTCATATCGTCAAAGTTAATCTTTGCAACGGAACCCATCATATAAAAGCCGACAATAATTAACGCCGGGGCCGTAGCAAAAGAAGGAATTGTCAAAAACAACGGGGAGAAAATCAAAGCCAAAAGAAACAACAGCCCTGTCGTCACTGCCGTAAGACCTGTCCTGCCGCCTTCCGTCACACCGGAAGCGCTTTCCACAAACGTAGTTGTGGTGGAAGTGCCAAGCACAGCGCCTACACTGGTCGCCACAGCGTCCGCCATTAAAGCGCCCTTGATTTTCGGAAGCCTGCCATTCTTGTCTAACATATTTGCCTTGGAAGATACCCCGATTAAAGTGCCAAGCGTATCAAATAAGTCCACAAACAGAAAGGAAAAAATAACCACAAAGAAATCCAACAGGTTTATGGTAGAAAAATCTGCCCGGAACAATTGCCCGAATGTGCTGCCAATAGCTGTAAAGTCAAAGCTTACAATGGCATGAGGGATTGTGGAAAACCAGCCAGCGTCCGGATTAGGCGCATAAAGCCCTACTGCCTCACACACTATGCCAAGCAGCCAGGTCGCCAAAATGCCAAACAAAATACCGCCCTTAACCTTAAGAATCAAAAGCACTGCGGTAATAAGCACTCCAACCAACGCCAACAGCGCGGTAATTCCTACCGTGGAAAATTCCTCTCCTGCAAACTTTTGATACGTCAACAGTGTGGTATCGTCATTTACAATAATCTTTGCATTCTGCAGGCCGATAAATGCAATAAACAACCCAATCCCTACGCTTACCGCCGATTTAAGCGTCATTGGAATGGCATTGAAGATGGCCTCCCGCACATTGGTCAGGGAAAGCACAATAAATATCAGCCCTTCCACAAATACCGCCAGCAAAGCAATCTGCCAGGAATACTCCATCTGCCCGACTACCGTAAATGCAAAATAAGCATTCAAACCCATGCCTGGCGCCAACGCAAAGGGGTAATTGGCAAATAATGCCATAAGTGCCGTGCCAATAAAAGAAGCTAACGCTGTTGCAATAAGCACCGCGCTTTTATCCATTCCTGAAGCGGAAAGGATATTCGGATTCACCGCCAGTATATAAGCCATTGTCATAAACGTGGTTATGCCGGCCATAATTTCTGTCTTTACATCCGTCTTATTCTCCGCCAGCTTGAAAAATTTCTCAAACATATCTCCCTAAACCTCCTGATTCCAGTTCCGCAAATGCATGGAACGCCCCATCCATGGAAACATTCCCAAACGCAATGCGTCAAACGATACAATGCCCCCTCTTAGGAGCTTAACCTTTTTATCATTTCATTTGCCTTTGCATAAATCTCCTCCGGCTCGTCCGGCACATAGAACACACCGTCATGGTAGCAAATCTTCCCATGTATCATGGTCAGTTTCACGTTCTGCTTGCTGCCGCTGTACACAACATTTTTCGCTATGTTGTTCAACGGCTGCATATTGGGCTGGTGCAGGTCAATCATAATCAAATCCGCCAGTTTCCCCTCTGCCAGCACATCCGCCTCCGTCAGCCTCATAGCTTTTGCCCCGTTTACGGTCGCCATTTTCAACACGTCCATCGCATCCACCGCAGAGGCGTCCCCTTCCCTTACCTTGGCCAGCCCGGTCACAAGGAACATCTCCCGGAACATATCCAGGCAATTATTGCTTGCCGGGCCGTCCGTCCCGATGGCCACATTAAGCCCTGCCTCCAGAAAAGCCCGCACCGGCGCTATGCCGCTTGCCAGCTTCAGATTGGAAGCCGGATTGGTAATGACACTGACCCCTTTCCTATGAAAAAGCTCTATTTCTTCCTCTGTCAGCCATACGCCATGGTAAACGCCCCCACCGTACGCAAACATCCCAAGAGAATCCAAGAAAATTCCCGGCGTCATGCCATAACGCTCTATGCAGCCCTCCACTTCGCTTTTTGTTTCCGACAAATGGACATATACCGGCGCTTTATGCTTCGCCGCTAACGCCGCCATCCGCTCCATCCGTTCCCTGGAACAGGTATACTCTGCATGAAAGCCAAGCTGGAACGAAAGCAGAGGGTCTTTCCCGTTCAATTCCTGATACCATTCCTCCACTTTCTCCACTGACTGGCTGAAATTGTTCACAGCCCCGGTCTGCACACAGCGCATTCCCATCCGGCTGCATGCCTGCCCTATGCTCTCCGGCGTAAGATACATATCAAAAATAGCGGTAATCCCGCTGGTCAGATACTCCAAAACCGCCAGCTTTGTCAGGCAATGAATGTCTTCCGCCGACATCTTTGCCTCCACAGGAAACACCTGTTCATTCAGCCAGGACTGCAGCGGCAAATCGTCTGCGTAAGACCGCAGGAGCGTCATGCCTGAATGGGTGTGGGCGTTTTTAAAGCCCGGCATCAGCAGATTGCCTTTACAGTCAATCTCCTCATCCCAGTCCATACAGACCGTCCCTTTGTTTTTTAAACCTTCTTCCCGGCTTGTCCCATCCCCCACATACCAGATCCGCTCATCCTTCACCCATAACTCGCCTTCCAATATGGGCCTGTCCTCTTCCATTGTCAATATTCTTGCATTAAAAAAACGTATGTTCATAATCTTTTATTCCATCTTTGCGCTTTGCTGTTTTTATTCCAGGTTTGCCGCGCCAAATCCGTCCGGCAGCAGTTCCCCTAATGTCCGGCTGTAATGTTCCCCGGCCGTATTGGCTATAATCACCTCAAACTCCCCGGGTCTGCAAAACTCCGCCATCACCTGACGGCACACGCCGCACGGCGTGGCATATTGTCCGTCGTCTTTCTCCCCGGCCCCTGCCACCGCAATAGCCTGGAACGACCGCTCCCCTTCGCTCACTGCCTTAAAAAAAGCAGTGCGCTCCGCACAATTGCTTGGCCCATAGGCTGCGTTCTCAATATTGCAGCCCGTATAAATGCGTCCGTCTTTTGTCAGCAGCGCAGCCCCTACACGGAAATGGGAATAAGGCGCATAAGCCTTCTCCCTCGCAGCTAACGCTTCCTGCACCAATCGTTTTGCCGTCTCTTCCCCTACCATGTCCGCCCCTTTCCGAATGCACATTGCCGCTTACTCTGCAATGCCATTCCCTAGCCACTTCTAAAACATCCTAAAACTTCTTCACCGCTTCCGCCACCAGCTTCGTAAACAACGGCTCTGCCTTGTCCGCCGCTTCCTGCACTTCCTCATGGGTCAACGGTGTATCCGTCATCCCTGCCGCCAGGTTGCATACACAAGATATGCCGCAGATTCTCATACCCATATGGTTCGCCGCTATAGCTTCCACCACTGTACTCATCCCTACCGCATCCCCGCCAAGGGTGCGGACCATGCGGATTTCCGCCGGAGACTCAAAAGAAGGCCCGGTAAACTGCACATAAACCCCCTCTTTCATCGGAATCCCGTTTTCCTCTGCCGTCCTGCGCAGAATATCCTGCAGTTCCTTATCATATACCGTACTCATATCCGGGAACCGAACGCCAAGCTCCTCTATATTCGGCCCAATCAGCGGATTTGGCGCAAAAACGGAAATATGATCCGTAATCATCATCAAATCCCCGGCCTTAAAGTCAAAATTCACCCCGCCCGATGCGTTGGTTAAAAAGAGAATCTCCGCTCCCATCATTTTCATCAGACGCGTCGGAAGCGTAACATCCCCAATGGGATAGCCTTCATAATAATGCACCCGCCCCTTCATGCACACCACCGGAACTTCGCCGATATACCCGAAAATAAATTTCCCTGCATGTCCAGGCACGGTAGAAACCGGAAATCCCTCAATTTCGCTGTAGGAAAGCTCCGCTTTTACCTCTATGGAATCCGCAAAATGCCCAAGCCCGGAGCCTAGCACGATGGCCACCCTGGGCTGAAAATCAATCTTTTTCCGGAAATCGTCATAACAACGCATTAATTTCTCATAATCTTTGTTCATTCTCCTTACCCCGTTTCTTATTGTTTCTGTTTGCTGTTGTATATCCATATCCTTAATATATCATGGGTGAGGAAAAAAGGCAATGAAATTCAAAACGCTATTGGTCGGCTTTCCCTTCTCCCGCATTTGCGCCATCCCAGGCCGCCCCTTCCGGCAGCTCCTGCATGGCCTGCGTCTGGAACGCCATAAAAGCCTGTATTGCCTTCTCTTTGGCCAATTCCGTTTCCGGCGATGCAATTTCAAAAGGTATTTTCCGTTCCCGCACCACTGCCCGTGCAAATATGTTAATCGCCGTGGACGCCGTCATCCCAAAATCTGCGCATAAAGCATCAAACTGCCTTTTCAATGATTCTTCCATCCGTACGCTAAACGTTGCCTGTGCCATTTTAATGCCTCCTGCCTTTCTTATCCGCTAATAGTCCCCCCATCCATGGCTTCCTGTGTCCTGCCGTCCACTTGTTTTCTGGCCCTCTTATCAGCCATTGCGCATACTTTGCCGCCCTCTTATCTGGCCGTACGGTACATAGCGCCTGCGCAAAGCCTGTTTGCCACGTCCGGATCCGCCCCGAACTTTCCTTCCAGATATTGTTTGTCAAACGCGGCCGTGCTGTTCACCCTCTCGTTGTCCTCCCGCCGGATTTCATACAAAGAATAAATCCTGCTGCTGTGCTTTCCGTCCAATGCGGCAAACCAGATTTCATCCCTGCGGAACACTGTGTTTTTCATCGTCGCCATATCATGGGATGTGAAAAGCAACTGCGCCCCATACGGGTTGCTTTTCGTATCTTTAAACATAGAAACCAAATATTTTAATACTTTTGGATGGAGTTTCGTATCCAGTTCATCCATAACAACCAGCCTCCCCTCTTCCAACGCTGCCAGAAACGGCGGCAATATGGCAAGCAGCTTCTGTATCCCATCCGATTCCCTGGCCATGGAAATCTCATATTCCTTTTCCCCAATCTGGCGTTTAAGGCAAAACTGCCCTTCCTCATACCGATAGTCCCTGACGGTTATCCCCATATCCTTTAAAAGGGCAAGCGCTTTCCCTTTCCACTTTGCATTGCCTACCGTCACAGACTGCGCTTTCCTATCCTGCCCTGCGCCGCCGTACAAAATACAAGACTCAAACCATTCCTGCGCCTGTACGATTACCGGAAGATTATAATTGATTGCCAGGAAGGATAGAAAAGGCATTTTAGCATTGACGCAAGTATTGACTCCTTCCTTTCGCAACAGAAGGCCAAGGCGTATCCCTTCCCTTTCCCTGTAAAAAATATGCGCCGGTTTCTTACCCCCAATCTTTTTTCTGTCCAGAGCTTCCCTGAACACTTCTTCCCCCAAAAGAGCCAGTTTATATCGGTATTCATATTCCCCCGTGCGGAAAACAATCCCAAATTGCGTAGGTTCATTTCTGGATACGCTGTCATACAAAAATGGGTCGGCCGCTATCCTCTGCTGGATAATCAACGGATTCCGGTTCTTTTTCAGAGCATGGACTGGCTCTACCACTGTAGAAACCAGACAGGCCAGCGCCTGCAGCAAATTTGTCTTCCCTCCTCCATTTGGTCCATAGACAACCCCTACCGGAAGCAAAGAGCTGCATTTCTCTCTCCGAATCAGGCTGTTTGCAAATTCCGGAATAGCGGATGCCTGAAAACCAAATGTTGTCTCTTCCCTATATGACTTAAAATTCCGAAATGAAAACTGACACAGCACCTTCCCTGTCTCCTCCTTGCTCTATGCTTCCCCTCCATATCCATGCAACCTTCCCATAGCTAAGAATGTTTCTCAGGGGATATTTAAAATCAGCCGAAAGATAAAAACGCCATCCTCATTCTTAAAATCCGGTTCCCCGCCGTATCCTTTTGCCGCCTTCACCATGCTGGATACCCCAACGCCTCCGGTAAATTCCGGCTTCGGATAGCCGTTTCTCAGTTCCGTTTCCCATTTACATGTATTGCTGCAATAAATGACCAGTTTATTCTTTATCTTCTTCACCGTAAGCCTGATAAAGCATTCCCTCCCTGCATCCTGCTTCCTTGCCTCCAGGCATCCATAGATGGCATTTTCATATGCATTGGAAAGGATTGTTACCAGGTCAATGTCTAAAATCGTACATTCCTTTTCCGCCTGGATATCCAGAAATACTTCCAGCCCCTCCCGTTCCGCTTTCCTTGTATAAGCGGCCAAGATATTACTGACAGCTATATTTTCGCAAATCACCGACGCCTGCCCCTCGTCCATGCGCTTTTCATATTCCCCCAAATATTCCAACAATTCCCCGTTCTGCCCTCTGCGGGCGTATTCTGCAATTACCATATTATGGTGGCGCGCATCATGGCGGATACGCCTTCCAGCCTCCACCGATTCTTCCAAAAATTCCATCTGACGTTCCAACAGTCTGTGGTTCATCTGCATCAACTGATTTTCCGTCCGGTACTCCGATTCCTTCCCAATATGTAAATACAGCCTGAAAACCATAAGCTGCAAAACGCCTGTCAGTAAAAAATTAGCCAAAATCCGCCAAAGCTTGGCCCTCATTTCTTCCTCATCCATTGGCCTTAACACAAACACAATGCCAAAACAAAGGCTGACAATCAAAACGGCAATACTGAATCTGTCCAATTCGCTTTCCACATATACGCCAAACTCCTTGATGGAAGACCGCAGGAACCTGTGAATCAAATATCCCATCCCTGCAATCAGCAAAAGCCGCGCCATAATATCCGCC
Source organism: uncultured Lachnospiraceae bacterium (assembly GCA_910578405.1). Lineage (GTDB taxonomy): Bacteria > Bacillota > Clostridia > Lachnospirales > Lachnospiraceae > Kineothrix. The sequence goes on from CAJTQO010000018.1 coordinate 64,446, forward strand.
CATACATTTCCTCCAAAGAAACATTCGGAAATTTCAATCCCTCCAATTACAAAAACTCCCATCAGGTAAAAAGTGAATGCCAGTTTATAAAGCGTAAGGTATATATGCCCACCGCTGATAAAAAGAGAAACCACTGCAAAAATAAGAAAAAGGGTAAGTGGCGCAAGCCGGACAAAGCTTCTCCATTCCAGCGCGTACCATAAACAAACAGGCGGCAATTCCAGCGCAACCATACCGCCATAGATAAAGCATGTTTTCTTTCTTCCAAACCGCGGCTCGTCCATTAAGGAAAACAATAAAATGGTTCCAAACAGACTCAATACCAACCGGATTACCGCTATATATACAGGCCCACCTAACATTTTTACACGCTCCTTTGTTATTATCTTCAGTTCCTGAAGCATACCTTTTCACCTTTTGCCCGGCCCTTTCCTTTACGGCCTGCCGCCATCCGCCTTTGCCAAAAGACGCCGTCGCCAGTTACGGCCCTTTTTGTAAAAAGCCATAGCGCTTCTTTATACCATAATAACAGAAAAAACTTTTTTTCAAAGTATTTCTGTATGCATTGCAGTTTTTTCGGCATCCTTTGTCCCTACGGCAATGCCTTCAAACCCTTGCCTCCTCTAACCCCTTCCTTGCCATCCGCCTGTCCCGGCACGTTTAAAAGCGTCCTGACAACAAACATGCCATTCTCAACCGCAAAATCCGTCTCTCCTTCGTAACGCGCCGCCGTCTTCACAATACTGGAAACCCCTCTCCCCCCTTCCGGCTCTTTGGGAAAATACGGCAGCGCAGCGCAGGTATTCCTGCACTGGATGACAATTTTATGCCCTTTTTGCGTCATACGAAGGTCAATCAGCCGCTGCGGGCCTGTACGAAGACAGCTCTGAATGGCATTTTCCAAAATATTGGCAAGAATAGCCACCAAATCAATATCCCGGATTTCCAGCCTGTCCGCAATGGACACTTCCATGGTTACGCATATCCTTTCCTCCCTGGCATACCTGCTATACACAGACAGAATGCTGTTGACCGCCTTATTCCCACAAACCGGTTCCAGTTTCTTCTTTTCCGTTTCCTGGCCATACTGCTTGACATATTTTAAAAGTTCTTCCGTCTCCCCATCCCGGATATATTCCTCTATCAACCTGCAATGGTGACGGATATCATGGCGGAACCGGGAAGCCTCTTCCTCCGCCCCTCTCTCCAGTTCCAACTGACGACGCAGAAATCGCTCATTCATTTCCAACAACTGTTTCTCTTCCTGATAGCTATGCTCCTTACCAAGATGAATATATAAATGTAAGATTAAATATTGCATAACTCCCGCCATAAACAGAATAATCAAAAGCCGCACAATGTTCAGCGCTGAAAAGATATGCACCGGAGGCCAATAGGCCACAAGAGCCGCCAGCAAGACCGAGCCTATCAGTAAAAATGCGCTGAACATGTCCATTTCCTTCCGGAAATAATCCACATTCTCCAAAAATATTTTCCTAAACTTTCTTATCATAAAAAACAAAATGATTGCAGCCACTATAAGCCGCACAGCAATGTCCACCCACAAATTCCCCTCAAACCACCAGCGTGCGATATCAACACCGCAAAATACGCACAAGGCAAGAAAGTAAAAGCCAAGGGTTATTTTGTAAAAGGTCAGATATATCGTTTCACTGCTTAACAGCCCACAGAAAATTCCAACGCTAAGCAAGGCCGACGGCCCGGAAAACCGGATAAAACTTTCCAAATCCACCAAATACCATATGCTGAACAGAACGCTTAGCCCTCCCCCCGCCGCTATATAGCACAAAACAGTCCTGCGCATGGGCAATCGGGGACAATCCAAAAGCAGGAATACCGACATCATCAGTATGGCTCCCATCCCATTGCGAAGAAATGCTACCCAAAATGACCCACCCAACATACATACTCCCTCCCTGGCCGTCCGCCCTTATCAGACCGCAGATTCAAAATAACCAACCGGGTTTCCCATCCTACTGGAAAACTTTCATAGCACTACCATAACAAAAAAAATTCTTTTTTTAAATAATTCCAGCATACATTGCAGCTTTTTAGGTATATTTTGCTTATCCTCCTCCTTTGTGCCCCCTTATGCATAAAAAAAGTGCAATTCCCTGAGATACCAAGGTTTTGCACCGCTTGCTTTGCCGCCTATTCAGATTTCCGTTCCTAACCGCAGAAAATGCCGCCTTATACGCTACATCCCTTCACAATAATATTTAAAATACAGTTCCCGAAGCGGCTGATAAGCCCCTCGCGGCAGATGAATCTGTTTTCCGGTATCTAAGCTCATCCCCTGGGCATTTAAACTGTCAATATGCTCCAGGTTCACTATATACGAAATCCCCACTTTCACAAATTCCGGATAGGGGGAAAGCATCCTGAAAATCTCCGCCATTGTCATACGCAGCACCGCCTGGCTGTCATCCGTCAAATACAGGCGCTGATACCGTCCCTGCGCTTCACAATATACAATGTCCCTCAGCGCCACACGGCAGATTTTTCCCTCAATCCGCAGCAGCAGATAGCGCTTCTGCTCCTCTTCCATATGCTTCAAAACTTTATCTAACACCGGAAAAAGTTCCCTCTCCGAAACCGGTTTTACCAAATACTGCACTGCATCCACCCGGTATGCCTCCAGCGCATGTGCCGTAGAGGTCGTAAGAAAAATAATCCGGCCGTCATTCCCCAGCGTCCGCAGCTCCTTCGCCACTGCAGTCCCCAGTTTTTCCGGAAAATAAATGTCCAGCAAAAGCAAATCCGGCCAGTAATTCTTTTCCTTTACTGCCAGCAGCAAATCTTCCGCCCGTTCAAAACGCTCAATTACAAAACTGCATTTGGGGTTTCTATCCTGATAAATATGCAGCAGTTTTTCTGTCTTATCCAATTCTTCCGTTTCGTCATCGCAGAGCGCTATCAAACACATTTTTCACATCTCTTTCTTTTTTGCTAAAAAATAACTATGCCAGAAAACCATGCCGGCTCTCACCGCCAATACCGACTATTATATGGATTTTTCCCTATAAAGTCAACGCAAAACTCCAGATTCGACATGGACAGGCGCCCCTTTGCCCGGAATCTTCCTCCTATTTCCCGCTAAAACCAATGAACTCTGTCCGCTGCTTCTTAAAGAAAAGAGAACGGAAAAAGCTTTACAGCGCCATTCTTTTCGTATATAATGTTTTTACAATATTATATAATGGAGGTATAAGCCCAATATGAAGAAAAAACTTTTTGGTATATTAGCGGCGGCAGCGCTTATGCTAATAACGCCTACTATGCAGGTTTCCGCAGAAGAAGTGGCGGCAGGCACTGCAAACCTGAATTACACGTATGATAACATTGACGGAGGAAGCATATCCACACAAAGCAATGGGAAACCCAAGATATTGGTTTTCTTCAAGGTTGGCTGCGGTAACTGCAAAAATACTTTGAGGGATATTTCCTCCAGTGAATGGATCAAAAACGGGGATGTGGATGTTTGCGCTATTGAGTTTGCCGGAGCTTCCGTAGATGAAATTATTTCTTTCCGGGATACATACTGCCCGGAAGGTTACATAGCATTCGGAACGTCTGACTCAGCGTTTACCGATACATTCCGTTATATGAGCCATTTAAGTTTGGGCAATTCTATCCAAACGCCTTTAATGATTATGGTAAATTCCAATAATGAAATACGTGGCTATACTTTTAGCCTTGTTTATGCCACTGAAATTGAAGAAACATATTTACCCCTTATAAAAGAAGATACCCAGGAGCCGGGCGATGCCGAAAACCCGGATGACTCCCAGGAGCCGGGAGACTCCGAAAACCCGGATGACTCCCAGGAGCCGGGAGACTCCGAAAACCCGGATGACTC
>CAJTQO010000019.1:0-17451 GCA_910578405.1 uncultured Lachnospiraceae bacterium
CACATCACAGATGGCTTTGATTTTCTCGGTTGTAACATCAGATGGTATAAGGATAAGTTATTAACCAAGCCGTCTAAAAAGAATTACAAAGCAATCGTGGATAAAGTCCGTTCAATCATTAAAAGTAACGCAACATGCCGACAGGAAGATTTAATCAGACAGTTAAATCCCGTAATCCGTGGTTGGGTTAATTATCAGAAATACAATGTATCACATGAAGCGTTTGCAAGATTTGACTTCGATGTATGGAGAAGCCTTTGGAGATGGTGCTATCGCAGACATCCGAAAAAGGGTAAAAAGTGGATTGCCAAGAGATATTTCAGACAGATAGGTACAAGAAGCTGGACTTTCTGTGCCACAACGGAAGATGGTTTTGCATTAAAACTGATTTATGCGACAGATACTCATATCACGAGATTTCTGAAAACAAAGTCGGAAGCAACGCCGTTTAACAGCAGATGGGAAGAATATTTCGAGGAAAGAGACACGAAGCGAATGATGCGTGAGATAAAGGGAAGAAAGAAGATAAATGCACTGTATAAAATGCAGAATGGAATATGCCCTCACTGTAACGAACGCATTACGATTGAAAGAGGTTTCCGAATACACACGACATTAGGCAAAGACTACAAGGAAAGACATTATTTACTTCATGCCGATTGTCACAGAAAGATACACTACTCGATTGAAAATGATGAGCTGGCTCTGTTAGAACAACAGGGTTTATAAGTGCTTGAGCCGTATGAGGGGAAACTCTCACGTACGGTTCTTAGGGGGGAAGGCGGTAGTAATACCGCTGACCTACCCGACCGTTACCTGTGTCAATTCATATAATAAATGCGCCATTCCGCATCCTATATCCAATACCTTCTGCCCTGGCTTCAGCCTATAATGGTCTGCCAGCTTCTCCGCAACCTTCCTCCACCTTCCGTCGTATTTGTAACCTCCATAGCCATATTTCCTATCCCCCTCCCAATAATCATATCCATATTTCTTTGCAATTTTTGCGCATTCCGCTTTATCATCACTGATTATGCGTCCAATATAGTCACGTTTCGTAGCTTTATGCAGACTTGAAACAAAATCAATATATGGCATTCTCCATCTCTCCATTTCTTCTAATCATTCTAAAAGCCACTTAATCTCATTGTAAATATGCCCTATGCCAATGCCGTTCCTATCCTTCACCTGAGCATATGTGCCATATCCATTTGAGAATCCTTGCAGCCCTAAACGCTTAAAGGTCACACCGCTGCCGGATTCTGCAATAATCTCCGCCACTGCACTGCCAATCCCCCCAATAATATTGTGATCTTCTATTGTAACGATTTTTCCAGTTTCCTGAACCGCCTGCAAAATTATGTCCCGGTCAATCGGATTTATGGTATGCAGATTAACAACTCTTGCTTGTATTTTATCCTTTTCCAGCAACGCTGCCACATCCAGAATATCTTTTACAATACTGCCAGTCCCAATCAAAGTAACATCATTCCCCTCTCTCACGGTTATCCCTTTCCCGATTTGAAACGGATAATCTCCATCGTATATCTCCGCTTCCTTATTGGTTCCAAGCCTTAGGTACACAGGCCCCTCATATTCATAAGCTGCAATGGTTGCCTTTTCCACTTCCATCGGACTTGCCGGGCAAAGTATCACTAAATTGGGCAGCGACCGCAATCCTCCCAAATCTTCCGTTGAATGATGCGTTGGCCCCAATGCGCTATAAACTTCCCCGGCCCCGGTTCCAACTATTTTCACATTCTGCCTTTGCAGACATATGTCATTCCTTACAAATTCAAAGGCACGGTAAGCAAGAAAAGCCCCTATCGTATATGCAAAAGGAATCTTTCCGCAACTTGCCATGCCTGCCGCCATTCCTAACATATTTGCTTCCGATATTCCCAAATTCAAATATTGAAGCGATAAATCCCTTCGGTACTTGTCATACACAATCGCTCCATTATCCGATATCAGGGCATATACTCTTTTATCTTTACTTGCCAAATTATACAATGTATCCAAATAGGCTGTCCTCATTTTATTCTAAACCTTTCCCTTTTTTAAATCTTCCTCCGTCAGGCCAAGTTCTTTCATTAAAATTGGCAATTCCTGTGCATTTGGCATCCGGTAATGCCAAATCGGTATATTTTCCATAAAAGAAACTCCTTTTCCTTTAATTGTATTGGCAATAATCAGTGTTGGTTTGGATTTCTCTCTATGCAATAAAGCGTTTCTTATTTCCACATGATTGTGTCCGTCTATTGTAATCACATCCCAGCCAAACGCTTCCCACTTATCAGCAAAAGGCTCCATGCGAACAATATTTTCTAAGTTATCCATTGCCTGAAGTTTGTTATGATCCACAACCACTGTCAAATTATCCAGTTCCAACGTCGGTGCAGATAATGCCCCCTCCCAGATAGAACCTTCCTGACATTCCCCATCCCCCATAGCCACATAAACATGAGAGTCATTCAAAGTTGTTTTATTGGCATAAGCAATGCCAATTGCAAACGACAATCCATGCCCTAACGCCCCTGTGGACGCTTCCACGCCAGGCACATCCTGCATTTTAGGATGTCCGCCAAACTTAGAAGCCGGCTTCCCGACTTTCCACAGTTCTTCTTCCGGAAAATACCCTGCTTTTGCAAGCGCTGCATATAAAGCATAACAAGCATGTCCCTTGCTTAAAATAAATTTATCCCTTGCTTCCCATTTAGGATTGGATGCATCATATTTCAAAACATTATCAAAATATAAAACACTGATAATATCCGCTATGGAAAATGCCGCCCCCATATGCCCGCCGCCTGCAAAATGCGCTATTTTATATATGTTTTTCCTTAAATCTCTTGCTATCTCTTCTATTGACTCCATATCTGTTTCCCCATTAAATAAAATTAATATGCTGTTCATCCAAACCGTAAAACCGATTTATCAATTCATTCCTGTCATCATATACGCAATGATGCTGACAGGCTAATTGCGGATTAAATTCTTGAAAACGCCGTGTTGTATCTTCAGAAAACCAAACTTCTTTAAATGATTTCCGTGATATATCCCCTATCTCACCCTGGCTTAAATATGCTTTATCGTGACAATAATAAATTTTGGCGTTTGCCGCAATAACTGTCACATAATCCTTTATGGCGCAAAATTTATAATTCCTTCCAAAAACTGCATTGCTGTCAAAATCACTCTCATACAAATTTATAACCTTAAAATCCGAATCATTTTCTTCCATTAATCTTTTTATCTGGCTTATTACTTTCCCTTTGAAAGGAGCATGGATTTTTTCCGCATCATTACCCATCAATGCTGTATACTTTATGTGATTAGCCCCCAACTCCCGCATCAATTTACCTGTCTGATACACTTCCTCATAATTAGCAGGGCCAATTACAAAATTGATTCCTAACTCACATTCTCTCCCTTTTGTTTTAGAGAAATTTTCTATATTGCGACAAAGCGTCCGAAATGCCTCCTCCTTAACTCCCCTGATTTTGGAATATGTTTCAGCGCATCCTGATTCCAACGAAATTCTTACCCACTTAGCATCTGATAATAATTCCGCATGCTTCCCTTGTAATAAACTTCCATTTGTTATCATTGATAAATCAATCCCTGCCGCCAATACCGCCTTCATAGTTTCTTCCATATATGGATATAACAGCGGTTCTCCGCCTCCACTAAACGTGACCGCCTTAACTCCGATATCTTTAAAATCCTCTATGATTTCCAGCATTTTTTTCCGCTCAATCTCGTCTGCCGGATTATATTGATTCAATTCCAGATATGGATTCCTATAATGGCAATAATAACAATTCTGGTTGCATCTGTTTGTAGGTTTAATCCTCACATAAACAGGGGCAACCCTTTCCCCGTTTTGCACTTTTCTCAGTTCATTGCAATGTGCAAATATTTTCAGATTACTATATGGAGCCGCCTTTTCCATACCTGTCCTCCTCTTCATTTCTCATATAAAATTCACGTGTTCCCCCGGATGTTTCAATTCATCCAAATACTTATTCATTTCATCCAGCCTGCACGCTTCCCTGCATACCTTATCAATATCAAGGCGGTTGAGCTTCTCACCGATTTCTTTCCGCCTTTTCCCTGTCCATATCTCTTCAAACGTATGCGTGTAAATATTCCCGTAACAGAATTCCTCTGCCCCAATATGCGCCACACAAGGCCAAACATTGCCCTTTGCGTCAATATGTGTCATAAACGGCAGTCCATAACACTGCTGATAACGCTTTTTCCGGTGCATCTTCTTCATAGCATTTGCCCTGAAATAAATTGCAAAAGAATCCGTCCCATATTGTTCCAGTTCTTTTTCCAACTCCAGCATTGTCTCATAGTCTATCTGAAATCTGTTACTGCTATGCAAGTGCTGTGAATAGGGTTTAATTGTAAAATAATCAATGCCCATTTTGCATAACTCTTTTGCCATATCAGGCAATTGTTCCATATTATCAGGCAACAATAGGCACTGCACCCCTAAAGTCGTTTTTAATTTCCGATCCCGCTTTATCCTTACCGCCTCTGACAAGTTTATTTTAACCCGCTCTAAATCCCCTTCCTTCCCCTGCTGAATCCGGTCATATGATTCTCTCTCCATACTTGCCACGCTAAAACGAATCCATGTAAATGCTCCCAAACAATCTTTTGCCACTTCCTTTGTAAACAATACTCCGTTAGAACTCATAGCTACGTCAACGCCGCATGATTTCATCCCATTTGCAATATCTGGCATATCTCTATTTAGGAGCGGTTCCCCTTCTCCTGAACATACAACGCTTCGCAGCCCATTTTTTCTCATTTGCGATATATCCCGCAATATAATATCTTTTTTCAAGAAATACGGCTGATATCCAATGTAATCCACTGCACAAAACACGCATCTATGGTTACATGTGCCACTAGGAGAAATTTCCACCTCAATCGGATAAATATTTTCCCCTTTCACCCACTTTGCTACCACATCAGGGTGATAAATCAATTTGTGAGAATCCATTCTGATTCCTTCGTCCATATACCCCTCCCCAACTTTACTTACCTAAATTCCATATAATATATTCTTCAATATATTCCTCTAACGTTAAAGATGTATTGCATAATGTGTATCTATAAGTATTCCGAATATTATTTTTACGAATATATTTTTGTGTGTATTCCAATCCCAACGCCCTTTTTACACACCCATACACAAAAACTTCCGCGCCATCCAACAAGTCACTAACCTCACATGATTCATCTATGTCTATTTTAAGAATTTCCAATATCCGTCTGCCCTTTTCAAAAAGTATTTTACTTGTTGGATGATATGGTTCATAAAAAAGCAAAGTCTTTTTATAATTTTCTTCAATAAAATCCGATATTTTTATATCGCAATGTTTTTCCCTTGCTTTTAACTTCTTTAATTCCAGGTCAAAACTTTCTTTAATGAATTCCTCTGTAAATGCATCACCATTTTCAATTTCGTCCTTTATCTCATTGATACCCCCCCCCCGCATTATATAGCCCTTCTAAACACACATCCTTCCACATTAATGTGTTTGCAAGTAAATCAGTCACTTTTTCCTTTCCTGCTTCTGATATCCTGTCAAAATCAATTGCATTCTTATTGGCATGGAGTTGCCGCCTTTTTTCAAAATCTATTTCACTACATGGTTTTAATTGTGGAAAAAATAAATTACAGCCATATAAATTAGGTATTTTTATGCAAATACACTTTTCAGACAGCCGCCCTGTCACCTCTTCAACTGACGGCAACCCAAATTTATTATTTTTCATAATATCCTGGACAATAAATAAATCGCACATTTCTAATGCATTATTTGCAGCCAATAATTCCCCTACATCTCTAAAATAATATTGGACTGTATATTCCCTGCTAAATGCCGGGTTGGCCTGCAGATATCTCATTATCTGATATATGTGACAATTTCCATACAAAATTGCCAATTTTTTATTTGCATATTCAGCGGATAAAAAATTTTTATACTCTGCAAGCCCTATTCCCTCAAACGCAGCGCGCACTTCTTTCCAAGATTTTTCAGATCCAACTGCTACATATGTAAAATAATTATTTAAATCATCTTTCACCTCTTCAAAGCTATAAACGGGCATATTATGAAAAAAACGTCCGGAATTTTTATCCACTGCATAAACAAATTCGTATTGCTCTTTATATTTACAATAAAATTTTTCCCCATCCAACCCCACTCCATATAAAACAACTTTTTTCATCCTCTATACCCCTTTATATCCACGCAGCGCCACTTTCCTGAAGCGTTTCGCAAACAATCCGCAATCCAGGCAAATTCGTCATACATTAAATAAAGTCCCTGCAAATTTCAATACGTCCACTTTCTCCACATGTTTTTTATTTCCTATAATATTAGCTCCTAAAGCTCCACCTATATTTCCCATAAATGTTCCAATTTCCGTTGACGCGCCGGCTGCTGCAAATAATCCCGCCAGTGCAAAAAAAGCATCTCCGGCTCCTATGGTATCCTTTACTGACAAAGTAAACGCCGGACATTCCAATATCTCTCCTTCTTCTATCTGGTAAGCTCCTAAAGCCCCCCTTGTCAACCATCCTTTTGCCTTCAAAGCGCAGCTAAGTTTTCTTAATTTTATTTTCTCATCATCCGAATACGATGGATATGCCAGTTCCAGTTCCTGCTGATCTAACGTAAATACATCCGCCCTATGGTATTTTGTTATGATATTCATTCCCTTATTGGATGAATTTGTCTGACAATTTAGCGCGAGATACTTTGCTTTTTCCTGAATTATCTCCATTACCCTGGCATCCACCAGTCCATGACCGAAATCGCATAAAAACACCACATCATAATTTCCTATCTCCGCCTCCAACATATCTGCAAATTTCTCTTTTACACTACTCTCATATCCTGGTTTTTCCGGAATATTGGTTATAGCAAATACTTTCTTATACTCATCACGTTTTTCATTGCATGTCACATATCTGCGTTTTATAATAGTCGGCGTCTCTTCACTGTAAGTCAATTTGAGCTTAATTTTATGCGCTAATTCATCAAACATCCGTAAACGGATATTTTTCTCATTTCCCATTATTGACATCAATACTATATTTTCATTAAATGAGGAAAGATGCCGCGCAACCGCCGCCGCACCGCCAAAATATTCCTCCATGCCCTTTAACCTGGCTGAATATGCCATATCTTTGCTCATAATCCCCTGCATATTGCAATATACATATTTGTCAATAATGACATCTCCCACTACCAACGCTTTCAGGCCGCTTATTTTCTCTGCATACCGTTTTATTTCCTCTAAAGAATTCCTTTGCCTGAAATCCTCCATATAGCGCCGGACATCATCTGGCAACCCCGATAATGCCGTATTTATCAGCCTTGTAGAACTGAATACCTGTCCCCCTGTAAACTTAACCTTCCCGCCATGCCGTTCCACCAGTTCCTTCTCATCCGATATCTTCCCAGTAATGTCATTCTCTGGTTTTTTATATTCCTCCCCCTTCACATATATATCAGGCTCAACTGTTTCCACAATATCATCTACCGTATAACCCTCTGAAAGCATTACATAATTCACATATTCTATGGAACTTAAGAATCTCATCCTTAGTTCATCATTAAAATAAGGTCTTCCTGGCCCTTTCCTCACATATTTTTCTGATGTAAGCGAAACAACAAGGACATCTCCCATATTTTTGGCCTGTTCAAAATGAATAATATGTCCAGGATGTATGAGGTCAAACACCCCATGGCAAAGCACTACTGTTTTGTTTTCCCGTTTTAAATCTTCTTTAATTTGTTCTCTATATTCTTCCTTGGTCACTATTCTGCCCATGAAACACCCTGCCTTTAATTTTCTCTCCCAAGATACCTAAACCAATCCTGCGTCGCCACTCCGATGCTTTCCGGCGTCCACACCGGCGCCTCTTTCCAGTAGTCGATATTTTCCAGAACCTTCTTCACACCCTCTTCAAAAGAAACTTTCGCCTTCCATCCAAGCTTCTCCTCAATTTTGGAAGTGTCCGCAAATGTACAGTCTGGCTCACCCGGCCTTTTGGGAATGTGCGTAACCTCTCCGCCTAACAGTTCACACAATCGGTTCACCGAATAAGAGCCTCCGCTCCCTACGTTAAAAGTATCCTGCGTCACATCGGACACTGCCGCCGTATAAAATGCATCTGCAATGTCCGTCACATAAGTGAAATCCCTCGTTTGATTCCCATCCCCAACTACCGTAAACGGTTTCCCTGCCAGCTTCTGTGCCAAAAACACTCCAAACACGGCGCCGTAAGTCCCCGATGTCCTTGATCTTGTCCCATACACATTGAAAAGCCGCAGCGTCACCACTGGAAGCCCATATACCTGCCCCCAATGAAGCGCCGTTTCCTCCCCCAGCCTCTTGGTTAAAGCGTACGGATACTGTGGCCTGATTTCCGCCGTTTCCTTTGTCGGATACTTGTCCGGTATCCCGTAACAGGAGGAAGAGGCGGCATATACCAGCTTCCTTATCCCCGCCGCCTTTGCGCATTCCACCACATTGTATGTCCCAAGCACATTGGAAGAATAATATTCCCATGGCTTCTGAATCGACGGCACAATGTCCGCCAACGCGGCAAAATGAAAGACAAAGTCCACCCCCTGGAACACTGGCCTTATCGCTTCTATATCCCGGATGTCCATATGATGCATTTCCAAATCCGGGTTCCCTTCCTGATGCCCCAGGTTTTCGGGCCTCCCTGTCGTCCAATTGTCTATTACCCGCACCGTATGCCCCTCTTCCAACAGCCGGTCTACCATATGGGAGCCGATAAACCCGCATCCCCCGGTTACTAATGAAACCATTTCCCTATCCTCCGTCATTAAAATGGACAATTGCCTATTTAAAGCATTTCCCCGTCTCTCTCCATAATCATGTCTACAATCTGCTGCAAAATCAGGTTATGGATGGATTCCACCATCCCATACTTACAGATTGGCACATACACATTGATATCCCCCATTTGCTTTACTCTATTCCCCCTGTCAAAACCCGTGAAAGTTATCGCTTCCGCCCCTTTATCTTTTGCCGCTTTTATTGCATTGACAATATTGGCAGAGTTCCCGGAGCTGCTGATAGCCACCGCCAAATCTCCCCTTTTTACCAAAAATTCCATTGGCTTTGAAAAAATGCATTCATATCCATAATCATTCCCCATACACGTTGTGACCGCATTGTCATACAGACTATATGTATTCATTCCGCCATTTTTCATAAAATCCGCCGTCATATGGCTTGCGATGGCAGAGCTGCCGCCATTCCCAACGAAAAACAGGTTTGATTCCTTTCTTTTATGACGTGAAAAGGCTTCCAACAGAATCTGCATCCCCTCTTTATAATCCCTGCACTTTCTTTCCGTTCCTTCCCACACTTCCGTCTCCCGAAGTTTCTTTATCAGTTCCTCAATATACCGATTCTCCATCCGCTCACCATCCGTTTCGCCCCATTCTCAAAAATGCGGTTATGATTCCCCTTTGCTCATGTCACAATGCAGCCCTTGCCCGAACCATGCTTTCCGCCATCTCCAACCCTTCCCATGTACACACAAACGGATTCCCCTGGGCAGCGTCACACAAATATGCCTTATGCCTGACACATCTCCCCAGCATACCATCCAAATCTTCCAGGATATGAAACTTTCCGTCCATTGACCGGAGCGCCGCCGGATATTTGACGCATCGCAAACGCCCTTCTTCCAACGCCTCCTGTCCAGCCGCCAGAAACAATCCTTCCTCCACTTTTCCTGCCGTCACTGCGCATCCGTAAAGCACCGCCTTCTCCATCACCCCATAAATCATATCTGCCGTTACAAACGGATACCGAATATCATGCAGCGCATACAAATCCGCTTTTCCAACCGTTTCCAAGTCTCCCCGCCGTCCAGTCCCTATGTGCCGCAAATCCGAAATTCCTCTTCCAATCCATACCGGTTTTTCTATACCGCACTCTGTTTTCCAGCCCGTTATACGTCTTTTAACCTGTTCTGTCCTTTCACTGCCAGGCAACGCCAAGACAATAGCGTCAATTCGGGGATGCAGATAAAACGCCTTCAAAGAATAGCAGAACAGTTCTTTGCCTGCCAGAAGCGCGCCGGCCCCTATTCCCGCATTCCCTGCGGCCTCAAACAATATCGCTATATTCATTTCTTTCCCCCGCCAACCATTGTCCCTTTGTCTCATGGCCCAGCCTATCCATGGCATTGCATCCCCTGTTCTTCCAATTCTTTCAGTTTTCCTGCCCGTTTATAAAACAACGCCCTGGATATGTTGCAAAGCTCTGCCGCTTCTTCCCCTTTAATTTCCTTCTTTCTCCACATCTGGTATGCCCGCTCAAAACTGTCTGTCCACGGCAGCTCCGGACGGCCAAACTGCACGCCCCGGCTCCTTGCCCGTTCTATCCCTACGCTCTGCTTCTGCCTGCGCGCAGCCCACTCCATGTCAGAAACGTATTCCAACATCGCCAGCACCACGTCTCCAACCAAAGCCCCACACTGCGTCTTGCCCCGCCTGGTATCCAACATCGGCATATCCAACACCACTACATCCGCTTTTCTTTCTTTGGTCAGCCGTCTCCACTGTCTCCCGATTTCCCCATAATCCGTCCCCAAAACATCCAGGCTCTTCATATAAAGCAAATCCTTGTCCCGCAGTTTCTTCATAAGTTTTTCATATTGCAGGCTGCTGCTTTCCCCATTCACTTGTTTATCTATAAAGATATCCCGATCCGGCACCTGCATCTCATGCATTGTGATTACTTCACTTTCCACATCCTGTTCCGCAGACAGAACGCGGATATACCCGTATACTTTCCCCATGGATATCCTCCTTTTCCTTCGCCGTCCCAAAAAGTATACTTTTTTAGATTTTCCTTTCTTTGGCATTCTTTCGTCAAAATGGCAAAAAAATTCTTTCATTTTTCTTGCATTTTGGAAGAAATGGTTATATAATAAGGAAAGTTTCAAAAGAAATAGGGTGTCCCAAAAAGTATACTTTTTGGACACCCTATTTTTTGTCTGTCAGCCATGAATAAAGCCCCGAAAAAACGCTTTCCGCGCTTTCCGGAGCTTTTCTTGGCCATAAGGAGTTCTTGCGCACCTGTCGGATTATCGTAAACAGTAGCTGCCTCAGTTGTCCTGCATAAGCTATCCGCCCCCTACCATTCCAGCCATGCGCCTGGCGAAACGAAGTATAGCTTCCCTTCCCCTTCCGCCTCTGTAAAGTACAGTTCCACTGCCGTTGGATTATAAACCCTCCTGCCGTCCACCGAAAACTCCAGCCGCTTGTAAGCCTGCACATAATCGTAAATTTCGATATTAGACGCATACCAGACATCCTCACGCCCCCCGGTAAAAGCGGCGAAATCCTCTATCACCTTCCAATTGTCCTTTGCTTCAAACTCATAGCTATGCCCCCACAAATAAAACATCCACGGAGCCTGCCCCGGCGTTTCCTCTACGAATTTCTTTGCCAACGCCATCAATTCCGGGTCGTCGTGGTGGCAGGTCGCTTCCAACCTGAGCCAATCCTTTGGCAAATCAAAAGAATGACTGGAAATAACCGTCCTGCCGTATACAAGCCCTGCCTTTTCCAGGCAGTCCACCACCATATCATTATATGTGCCAAAAGGATACGCCATCCCCCTAATCACTGTATGGAACTGGTTTTCCAGGTTCTCTCTGTCTTTTAGCAGCTCCCACATCGCCACAGGTTGCGGCAGTTTCTCCAAAAACGGATGGGTCAGCCCATGGACTGCCACCTCATGCCCGCTGCCGCGATATGCTTCCGTCACCTGACGGCTTGTCATCCTGCGGTGAATCTGCCCTTCGGGGTACACTGTCCCTTCCGGCGCAAACAACCCGCTGTTTATATTGAAAGCGCCTTTCAGGCCATGCCTGTCCATAATCTCCATCAGTTTGATATCCTGCTCCACACCGTCATCATAACTTAAGGTAAGCGCTTTTGCTTTCCCTCCCGGGAAACGCATAAATACTCCTGTCATTTTGCCTGCCCTCCTTTTCCGTACCGCCCCGTCCGATTCACCACAACTCTCCCTTTGTCCGCCAATTTCCTTATCCGGTCGGGACGGCTGGTGAAATCCACTATACTTATCCGTTTTCCTACGACTTCTTATCCGCCTTTATTTTCATTGTCAGTGAAATTCGCTTCTTCCCGGCCTCTACGCCAAGCACCTGCACATCCACGATATCCCCTACGCTGACCGCCTCCAGCGGATGCTTGATAAACCGTTCCGTTATCTGGGAAATATGAACCAGGCCGTCCTGATGCACCCCAATATCCACAAAAGCTCCAAAGTCAATGACATTGCGCACCGTCCCTTTCAATATCATCCCCGGTTTCAAGTCTTTCATTTCCAATACGTCGTTGCGCAAAATAGGGGCAGGCATGTCCTCACGGGGATCCCTGGCAGGCTTCTCTAGCTCCTTTAAAATATCCGTCAGGGTAATCTCTCCTATTCCCAGCTCTTCGGCCATCTTTTTCTTATCCTTTACTTTCCTTTCTAACAATGTGGCCGTTCCTCTTTCGTTTTCCGCTGCCTCATTCCTTCTCTTACCGCCAGCCATGCCGCTGCCCTGGCTGTCCGCCTCCGTTTCCAGTGCCATGCCGCCCATAGCCGCTGCCAGCGCTTTCCCCATGGCTGTATTGGTATTGTGTATTACCACATGGTTTTGTTTTCCTGTCTGTTTCTTTGCCGTCCCTTGCTCCGCGCTCTGGGCTGTCTTCTTTCCTTTGCCCTTTTCCGCTGCCTTTTTCTGCATCTGGCGCACATCCTCCATGGTTATCCCCAGCCTGTCCAGAAGCTTCATCGTAGCTTCATAGGATTCCGGATGCACACTGGTAGCGTCCAACGGATTGTCCCCGTCCAAAATACGCAGGAAACCGGCGCACTGCTCATACGCCTTCGGGCCAAGCTTCGCCACTTTTAAAAGCTGCTTCCGGTTCGTAAAGCGTCCGTTGTTTTCCCTGTAATCCACAATATTTTTCGCAATCGCCTTCGTAATGCCGGAAATGTACCCTAACAGGGACGCAGACGCCGTATTCAAATCCACGCCCACTCTATTCACACAGTCCTCCACCACTCCGCCTAATGTGTCCCCCAGCTTTTTCTGATTCATATCATGCTGGTACTGGCCCACGCCGATGGATTTTGGGTCGATTTTCACCAGTTCCGCCAAAGGATCCTGCAGCCGTCTGGCAATGGACGCTGCGCTGCGCTGTCCCACATCAAAGTTGGGGAATTCCTCTGTGGCCAGTTTGCTGGCTGAATAAACCGAGGCCCCCGCCTCATTTACAATCACATACTGGACAGGCGCGTCCAGCTCCTTTAGCAGTTCCACAATCACCTGCTCCGATTCTCTGGAAGCGGTGCCGTTCCCAACGGAAATAAGGGAAATCCCATATTTCTTAATCAGCTTCTTTAACTCTGCCTTGGCTTCCGACACCTTATTCTGGGGAGCGGTCGGATAAATAACTTTGGTGTCCAGCACTTTTCCGGTAGCGTCCACCACAGCCAGTTTGCACCCGGTACGGAAGGCAGGATCCCAGCCTAACACGACTTTCCCGGCAATGGGCGGCTGCAGCAACAGTTGTTCCAGGTTTTTGCCAAACACATTGATTGCCCCGTCCTCCGCCCGTTCCGTCAGCTCATTGCGTATCTCCCTTTCAATGGCAGGGCCTATCAGACGGTGATAGCTGTCGTCTATCACCTCTTCCAAAACAGGGGTCGTCACTTCATTGTCCCCATGAATCACCTTTTTGGCCAGATACTGCAAAATGCGTTCTTCCGGCGCCACAACCTTTACCGTCAGCGCCTTTTCGTTCTCTCCCCGGTTTAGCGCCAGGATACGGTGTCCGGCCGCTTTCTTCACCGGCTCCTCATAATCATAATACATTTCATACACGCTCTGGGCTTTTTCGTCCTTTGCGACGCTTTTCAGCTTCCCTTCTTCCATCGTTATATCACGTATGTACATCCGGTAATCCGCTTCATCAGAAATGCTTTCCGCAAGGATATCCTTGGCGCCCTGTATAGCCTCCTGCACGGTTTTCACTTCTTTTTCTTCCTTTATATATTTCGCCGCCTCTTCCTCCAACGGGACAGACGCCTCCTGCGCCAGAATCCACTGCGCCAGCCCTTCCAGCCCTTTTTCCTTTGCCATGCTTGCCCTTGTCTTGCGTTTCGGACGGTAAGGCCGGTACAAATCCTCCACCACTACCAACGTTTCGGCGCAAAGTATCTTTTCCTTTAATTCCTCTGTCAGTTTGCCCTGCTCTTCGATGCTGCCCAATACCTGCTGTTTCTTTTCCTCCAGGTTTCGCAAGTAGGAAAGCCTTTCGTCCAGGTCACGCAATACCTCGTCATTCAAAGAGCCTGTCACTTCCTTCCGGTAACGGGAGATAAACGGGATGGTATTCCCTTCATCAATCAGTTTCACGGCAGCCTCTGCCTGCCATTTCTGCACTTTCAGTTCCTCGCTCAGTTTTAAAATAATATCCATACACTACTCCATTCTTTCTCCATGCCTCACGGACAAGCCAGCGCCTTTCCATAAAAGGAGCGGCATTGCCCCCGGAAACCATGGACTGTCATTTATAACCTAATCGCCTGTCATCTTATAAACCCATCCTTTTATAAATCCATTATTTTGCAGGCTTATAAAATTATAGCCGAATCATATAGTAATTTTCAAGATTGTAATATTTTACATAAAGTGCTACAATAGATATGTATATGCAGGAGGCAGACTATGGAAATGAATCAAAACGGGCCTGACGGCTATAATAGCCCCAATCCAGGCAACCAGAATTTTAACGGTTTTAACAACTACAACGATTACAACAAGCAGCCTATTCCAAATGGCGGTTATCCGCCCACGTACCGGAGGCCGGGAAACAGTTTCTCTATGGCTGCGCTTGTTATGGGGATACTGGCCATAATATCCACTATGATATTCCCCATCTACCTGCCTTTCTTTTTAGGCAGTCTGGCCATATTGTTTGCCCTGCTTTCCAAGGGCAGCGCCAAGAAGTTTTCCACCCAGGCATTAGCGGGCGTTACCTGCGGGACGGTGGGCATCGGGCTGAATGTGGCCGTTTTTGCTGCCGCCATCTTCTTCCTGCTTTCCCAGCCGGAGCTTATGCGGGAGGCGGGCGCTATGTACGACGATATGGTGGAACAGATGTATGGCGTTCCTTCCGAAGACATATTAGGGGAATCTATGGAAGATATGATGAAGGAGCTTTTCCCTTCCAACGAAGATTAACCTAACGAGGATTAACCGGAGCCAGGTAAGGAAAGCGATGATGAATCGGTTTGTTTCATCACGCATTTTTCCATAAAAAAATGTAGGCATCCATGCCACAGAAAGGAGCTTTTATGAGCGGAATCAGTCCTATCAGCCCAGTCGGCGCAGCGGGAAGCGTTTACCCAATCTCCGGCGCCGGCAGATACAACTACTACAACTACAACTTATACCAGAATGCAGCAGACGGGGAGGCTTCCGGCATTACCCGCAACCCGGGCGAATCCACCCAAAAAACCCCCGGGAAGAAATCTTCCCCGGCGGAATGCGAAACCTGCAGCAACCGCAAATACCAGGATGGTTCGGATGAAATGGTTTCCTTTAAGTCCGCTACGCACATTTCACCGCAGGCGGCGGCTTCCGCCGTCCGTTCCCATGAGCAGGAGCATGTGTCCAACGCTTATAAGAAAGCGGCAAAGGATAACGGCAAAGTTATTTCCGCCAATGTAGCCATCCACACTGCCGTCTGCCCGGAATGCGGACGCAGCTATGTGTCAGGCGGCACTACCAAAACCCAGATTAAATACCGCAATGAGGAAAATCCATACCAGAAAAACTTAAAGGCTACCGACGCCCTCAAATATACCGGCATGAATCTGGATATGGCAGTGTAATATCCCTAACTCAGGATTGGAGACTTTTATTCTATGAACAAATATAAATCATCCGCCGAACTAAAAGGCATGGCAAAAGAACAGTTATTCGGCTCCTATGGCGTTGCCATAGGGGCATCCCTGTTAGTGGGTTTTATTATGATCTGCATCCTTTTTCTTCTGCAGATTTTTAACTCAATTACCACAGGCGGCGTTATTTCAACCCCACAACTTATTATTTCTTATCTGATTGGTTTCATCCTCAGCCTGTTCACCGGGATATTCGCTTCCGGCGAGGCATTTTTTTATTTAAAAATCACCTGCGGGCAGCCGGTGGCGGTAAGCGATATTTTTTATGGTTTTAAAGTGTATCCGGACAAAGCGCTGCTTATCCAGCTTGTGCGCAGCATAATCAGTTATCTCTGCCAGGCGCCAATCGTGGTATTCTACAATTTGTTCTACACGCATCCGCAGAATGCCTCCTACCTGTTTTTGATGTCTCTGTCCGCCGTTATCGGTTCCACTGTGACGATTGTGTTAAGCCTGATGTTTTCCCAGGCATTTTTCCTGTTGCAGGACTTTCCCCAATATACGGCAAAAGAACTGCTGAATATGAGCCATCGCATCATGAAAGGACACAAGGGGCGCCTGTTTTATATCTGCATCAGCTTTATCCCGCTCTATCTTCTTTCCATGCTGTCCTGCGGGCTTGCCGTTTTATGGATTGAGCCATATTCCAACACGGTCATGGCTAACTTTTATATGGATTTGATGAGGCAGCGAGACCCGGAAAATCCGGAAAACTAAAAAGGAGCGACAGACGAAATGCCAAACAAAATAAGCCTGAGTGCCAAACAGATATCTATTGTCCTAACGGTTCTTTTCATCCTTTCCCTGCTTCCCATCCTATGCGTTGGCTTCTACAGCCATCCATGCGCGGATGATTTCTCCTATGCATCCGCAACCAGGAAAGTATGGCTGGAGAGCCATTCCGTCTGGCAGACATTAAAAGAAGCGGCAGCCACCTCCGCCAGCCGTTACCAGACTTGGCAGGGGACTTTTACTTCCATCTTTTTCATGGCTTTGCAGCCTGCCATATGGACGGAACAGGCTTACGCCGTCACTCCGTTTCTTATGGCAGGCATTTTGTGCCTGTCCGTCTGTTACCTGACTCATGTCCTTGTGACGCAATATCTAAAAGGCTCCCGCCCGGAAAGCGCAGTCCTTTCCCTTCTCCTCTTATTTGCCTCCATCCAGTGTATGGTCGGCAAAACAGACGCCTTTTTCTGGTACAATGGCTCCGTCCACTACATTGTCCCCTTTTCCTTCTTTCTGCTTATGATTGGCGCCTTGCTCTCCGCCTTTCTCTCTTCCGGGAAAGCAAAAATACGCAAACTCGCCTTTGCCTCCCTATGCGCTTTATTCGTGGGCGGCGGAAATTACGTGAGCGGCCTGGTTGCCTGCGTCTGC
>CAJTQO010000019.1:17461-31743 GCA_910578405.1 uncultured Lachnospiraceae bacterium
GCATCCCTTCTTCTTTTGCTGCTCTGGCGGAAAAAATTACGGGAACAGAAAGCCGCCGCCATCCCGGTTTTCATTCTGTTCCTTTCCTTCCTTATCAATATGGCAGCGCCGGGCAATTCCGTCCGGGAAGCAGCCGTACAGGGGATGCCGCCTATAAAAGCCATATTAGTTTCCTTCCGTTTTACCCTGTTCTATGCCATAGACCAATGGACTACCTGGACGGTTCTGGCTTTGACGCTGCTTTCCCTCCCTTTCCTCTGGAATATAGTAAAGCGCGTCAGCTTTTCTTTTCCCTGCCCACTGCTGACGGTGGCATACAGTTTCTGCCTTCTATCCTGCGCCTTTACCCCATCCCTGTATGCCACCGGGAACGTGGATGCGCCCAGGATACAAAATATTATTTTCCTCCTCTACCTCCTGCTCCTCTTCCTGAATGCCGGATACCTCCTGGGCTGGGCCTGCCACCACTTCCGCCCGGATATAGCCGGACACAGGCCCGCAGCAGGAAGCGCAGTCCCTACGAATGCAGAAAGCCCGAAGGATACCCTTTCTTCCACTCAGCAGACTTATTTCCTTTGCGCTGTCCTGGCATTCCTTTTCTGCCTTGGCATCACCATTAAGCCAAACCCGGACTATTACACCACAACCTCGGCTCTTATGGAGCTGGCCACCGGACAGGCGCAGGCTTACGGAGAGGAGATGGAGCGGCGGCTTGCGCTGCTTCATCTTCCAAAAGAGGACATCCTCCTCCCCCGCATACAGACACAGCCTCCCCTTCTTTACCATACCGATATTACCTCTGACCCCGGAGACTGGTCTAATATGGCTATGAGCCGCTACTATCAGAAAAATTCCATTGCACTGGAGCCATAGCCCATAAGTTCCGATAAATAAAATGCAAAGTTTCCAAAATGATGGAAACTTTGCATTTTATTTGGTATGATTCGACATAAAATTCCATTTTGCAAGTTTTTATGCATATCTACTCTTCTTCTGCAACCGGAACCCCTCCGGTCTGGAACCATTTCAGATAAGCATTGATAAAGCCGTCCAGCCCGCCGTCCAAAACAGCGTCTGCGTTTCCTGACTCTTCCCCCGTCCGATGGTCTTTGACCATTGTGTATGGCTGCAGCACATAGGAACGAATCTGATTCCCCCAGCCAATCTCCTTCACTTCCCCACGGATACCGGATAGCTTCTCCGCATTCTGCTCCTGCCGCAGCAAAAACAGTTTTGCTTTCAGCATCTGCATTGCCTTATCCTTATTCTGGAACTGGGAACGCTCATTCTGACACTGCACCACAATCCCCGTAGGAAGATGGGTAATGCGAATGGCGGAAGAAGTCTTATTGATATGCTGTCCGCCCGCACCGCTGCTCCGGTACGTATCAATGCGCAAATCCTCTTCGTCAATCTCAATATCCATATCCTCTTCAATATCCGGCATTACGTCCAACGATACAAACGAAGTCTGCCGTTTGCCCTGCGCATTGAACGGAGATATGCGCACCAGACGATGCACCCCTTTCTCCGATTTCAAATACCCATACGCATTTTCCCCGTTTACCTGGAACGTCACCGATTTAATCCCCGCTTCATCGCCGTCCAGATAATCCAGCACTTCCACGCCAAACCCTTTCCGCTCCGCCCACCGGGTATACATACGATATAACATGGAACACCAGTCGCAGCTCTCCGTCCCCCCGGCCCCGGCATTCAGCTTCAGGATTGCATTGTCCTTATCATACTCCCCGGACAGCAAAGTGCGAATCCGAATCCCCTCAAACACCTCGATAAAAGAATCCAACTCCGAACGAATCTCCGCCGCCATTTCCGGATCTTCCTCTTCATAGCCCATTTCAATGAGCATCTCAATGTCCTCATACTGCCTGGCCAGCCCGTCCATCGTATCCACGGCATCCTTCAGATTCTTCAATTCTTTCATCTTCTTATTCGAGGACTCCGGATCATCCCAAAATCCCGGGGCCTCCATCTCACGCTCCAACTCTTCCATCCGTCCGACCTTATCCGCTAAGTTAAAGTGAATCCCTCACTTCCGCCAGCGGACTTTCATAGGTCTGCAATTCTGATTTCATCTGATCTAATTCAACCACTTAACGTCACCTCTTTCATTTCTATATTTTTATGTCTTATTTTATATGTTCCAAAATAAGACAAACCCCTACTTCCTCCCACAACACTGCTTATATTTCTTCCCGCTGCCGCAAGGACAGGGAGCATTGGGATACACCTTCACAGCCTCCCGTTTCACAGGCCCTTTTTGCAGCGAATCGTCCTTATTCGTCCCTGTCACCTTGGCCACCTGTTCCCGCTCCACTTTCTGCTCTATCCTCACATGGAACAGCAGCCGGACAGTTTCCTCCTTAATGTTCTGAGTCATTTCATCAAACATCTCATAGCCGCTCAGCTTATATTCCACCAACGGATCCCTCTGTCCGTATGCCTGCAGCCCTACCCCCTGGCGCAACTGCTCCATATCGTCAATGTGATCCATCCACTTCCTGTCGATTACTTTTAACAAAATGACACGCTCCACTTCCCGCATCGCTTCCGGGTTGGGGAATTCCGCTTCCTTGCTTTCATAAAGCTTCACTGACTCTTCCTTCAACTGCTGCTTTAAACTGTTTTTCTTCGGCTTTAACACCCGCCCCGTATTGATGCGCCGCAAAGGTATGGTCGGCAAAAGCAGCGTATTCAGCTCATTGAAATCCCAGTCCTCAATATCCACATCGTCCCCGATACTGATATCCACCGCGTTTTCCGCAATGTCCGTAACCATCTTGAAAATAGCGTCCCGCATACTCTCGCCGCTAAGCACCTTGCGCCGCTCTTCATAGATAATCTCCCTCTGCTCGTTCATCACCTGGTCATATTCCAACAGATTCTTACGGATGCCGAAGTTATTGTTTTCAATCTTCTTCTGCGCCGACTCAATGGCCTTTGTCAGCGATTTGTGTTCAATTTCCTGGTTTTCCGGTATGCCTAACGTATTGAACATGCCAATCAGCCGTTCTGAGCCAAACAAACGCATCAAGTCATCCTCCAGGGAAATGTAAAACTTGGATTCCCCAGGATCCCCCTGCCGGCCCGAACGCCCGCGCAACTGGTTGTCGATACGGCGTGATTCATGACGCTCCGTACCGATAATTTTCAGTCCGCCCGCTTCCTTTGACTCCGCATCCAGCTTAATGTCCGTACCACGGCCCGCCATATTCGTTGCAATGGTCACTGCCCCATGCACTCCGGCGTCGGCCACAATTTCCGCCTCCAATTCATGGAACTTTGCATTCAATACCTTATGCGGAATGCCTTCCCTTCCTAAGAGCTTGCTGACCTCCTCCGAAGCTTCAATGGTAATGGTGCCGACCAAAACAGGCTGTCCCTTGGCATGGGCTTCCTTTACCGCCTCTATAATGGCATGAAGCTTTTCCTTCTTCGTCTTGTACACCGCATCCTGCAAATCCTGACGCACCACCGGACGGTTCGTAGGGATTTCTATAACATCCATGCCGTAAATATCGCGGAATTCCTTTTCCTCCGTCAAAGCAGTTCCCGTCATGCCCGCCTTTTTGTCAAATTTATTGAAAAAGTTCTGGAACGTAATCGTCGCCAAAGTCTTGCTTTCCCGCTTTACCTTCACATGCTCTTTCGCCTCAATGGCCTGGTGCAGCCCGTCGGAATAGCGGCGCCCGGGCATGATGCGGCCTGTAAATTCATCCACAATCAGCACCTGGTCTTCCTTCACCACATAATCCTGGTCACGGAACATCAGATTGTGGGCACGCAGCGCCAGGTTGATATTGTGCTGTATTTCCAGGTTTTCCGGGTCAGCCAGGTTCTCAATCTGGAAGAAACGCTCCACTTTGGCCACGCCCTCTTCCGTCAGGTTTACCACTTTGTCCTTTTCATTGACGATAAAGTCCCCGGTTTCCTCCCTTTCGATGCCCATAATGGCGTCCATTTTTGTCAGCTCCGCCACATCCGCGCCGCGCTTCAACTGCCGCGCCAGGATATCGCAGGCTTCGTACAGCCTGGTGGACTTCCCGCTCTGCCCGGAAATAATTAACGGAGTCCTGGCCTCGTCAATCAGCACGGAGTCCACTTCGTCAATAATCGCAAAGTGCAGGTTCCTGAGTACAAGCTGCTCCTTATAAATCACCATGTTGTCCCGCAGATAGTCAAACCCCAATTCGTTGTTTGTCACATAAGTGATATCGCACTTATACTGCTCCCTGCGCTCCTCGGCTTTCATTTCGTTTAACACCACGCCAACTTTCAGCCCAAGGAATTCATGCACCTGCCCCATCCACTCCGCATCACGCTTTGCCAGATAGTCGTTGACCGTGACAACATGCACCCCTTTCCCCTCCAGGGCATTCAGATAGGCGGGCAGCGTGGATACCAGCGTCTTGCCTTCCCCTGTCTTCATCTCCGCGATACGCCCCTGATGAAGGATAATGCCGCCAATAAGCTGCACACGGTAATGCTCCATATTCAATACCCTTTTCGCAGCTTCCCTTACGGCTGCGAAGGCTTCCGGCAGGAGGCTGTCCAATGTCTCCCCCTCCTGGAAACGCTTCTTGTACTCTTTTGTTTTGTCCCTCAACTGTTCATCGGTAAGCGCCTGCATAGAAGGCCGCAAGGCTTCAATTGCATCCACCTGGCTTTCAATCCTTCTTAACTCCCTCTCGCTATGAGTTCCAAAAACCTTGCTAACAATATTCATAGTTAAACTCCCATATCATCCGTAGATGTCCTCATTTCCATGGTAAGCCTGCTAAAGAGTTGCTTTTCCATTTTCAAAAAACTAACCTATATTGTAACAGATTCATTTCATATATTCAACTATTGCCGTTGCAGAAATTCATTTTTCCGCAATTTCATGCAGCCTGCCAAAAACTTAACGGAAACTGCCCATCCATCTTGACCTTATACATAAGAAGTGTTATTATTTTAACGATCAGAAAAATATTAGCAACTGACCGGAAATACTATAAAAATTTTAAAGTAAGAGGTGCAGAGAAATGAGTAAGACTTTCGACGATTTAATTTCCAAAGTAAAAGAAATCCCCATGAAAAAAGTTTCCGTGGCCGTAGCGCAGGATTCCGCCGTGCTGGAGGCTGTCCGGGCAGCTAAGGACCGGAAGATTGCAGACGCCATCCTGGTGGGAAACGAAGCCAAAATCAAAGCCGTTGCGGAAGAAGACCATGTTGACATCAGCGATTTTGAGATTATAAATGTGGAAGATGACATAGAGGCTTCCCTAGCCGCCGTAAAACTGGTGCATGAAGGCAAAGCGGATATGTATATGAAGGGCCTGATTGACACCAAACATTTCTTAAAAAGCGTCCTGGACAAAGAAGTGGGCCTGCGGACCGGAAAACCGCTGTCCCATGTATGCGTATTTGATGTGGAAGGGATTGACCACCTGCTGTTTTTAACCGACGTGGCTTTCATCCCATACCCTTCCTTGGAAGACAAAGTCCATATCATCAACAATACATTGGAAATCACCAAAGCCTGCGGCATCGAATGTCCCAAGGTAGCTCCTCTGGCAGCCGTAGAAGTTGTGAACCCCAAGATGCCCGCCACCGTGGAAGCGGCAGAACTGACCCGGATGAACAAAGACGGCGAAATCACGGGCTGCATTATCGACGGGCCGCTTTCCCTTGACCTGGCCATCGACGCTGAGGCGGCAAAACACAAGGGAGCTACAGACCGACCCATCCAGGGTGACGCTGACATCCTCCTTTTCCCTGATATCCATGCCGGCAACCTGGTTTACAAAGCCATGGTACATACAGCCAAACTGAAAAACGGCAATATTTTAACAGGAACCAAAGCGCCTGTAATCCTGACCTCCCGGTCGGATTCCATGGAAGTCAAAGTAAATTCCCTGGCTCTTGGCGCAGTGGTGGCAGAATCTTTAAAATAAATAAAAACTGACGTATTTTAATAAAAAAAGGAGGACAGGCCATGTCTGTAAAAAGTTTAATCATCAATCCCGGCTCCACCTCAACGAAAATCGGCGTATTCGAGGACGAAACCTTGCTGTTTGAAGAAACCCTGCGACATTCCACCGAGGAAATCGCGCAATACGCTTCCATCGTAGACCAGAAGGATTTCCGGAAAAATATTATCCTTTCCCTTATGAAGGAAAAAGACTTTGATATGAAGTCGCTAAATGTAATCGTAGGGCGGGGCGGCATGTTAAAGCCCATCCCCGGCGGCACATACGCTGTGACCGACGACTTGCTGCATGATTTAAAAGTCGGAGTGCAGGGACAGCACGCTTCCAACCTGGGCGGCGTCCTGGCAAGGGAAATCGGCGATTCCATCGGCGTCCCTTCCTACATTGTAGACCCTGTGGTCGTGGATGAATTAATGCCTATGGCAAGGTATTCCGGCGTGCCGGAACTTCCACGCACCAGCGTATTCCACGCCCTGAACCAAAAAGCCGTGGCAAAACGCTATGCAAAGGAAAAAGGCGTAGCTTATGATTCCCTGAATCTAATCGTAGTGCATATGGGCGGCGGCGTATCCGTAGGCGCCCATGAAAAAGGAAAAGCAGTCGATGTATTTAACGCCCTGGACGGCGATGGCGCCTTCTCCCCGGAAAGGGCCGGCGCAGTGCCTTCCGGCGCGTTAATAAAAATGTGCTTCTCCGGCAGCTATACGGAAAAAGAAGTTTATAAGAAAATCGTAGGAAACGGCGGTTTCAACGCTTACCTGAACACCAACGATATGAGGGAAGTCAATAAAATCGTGGAGGAGGGCAACAAAGAAGCCGAAGTAATCCGGGAAGCCTTTATTCTGCAGGTAGCCAAAGACATCGGTTCCATGGCGTGTGTGCTGAGCGGGAAAGTAGACCAGATTCTCATTACCGGCGGCATCGCATACAACAAATATGTCACCGACCGGCTTACGGAAAGGGCCGGCTTCATCGCTCCCATTACCGTATACCCGGGAGAAGACGAACTCCTGGCATTGGCGCAGGGCGCTTTGCGCGTACTCAATGGCGAAGAGAAAGCGATGGAATATTAATCCAAAGAATGGAAAAGACGGACTGGAGCAGCCGCTCCGGCCCGTTTTTTATTTTATTTTGTTTTCTATTTTGTTTTCCAGTTTGTTTTCCAGTCTCCTGTGTCCGGAAGCCAAACGGTTTCCTTTGGTTTGGAATGGTTTCTGCACTCCCAAACCCCTTAAACCAGCTTCACCTTATATTTCTCCAGCCAGTAATTCACCTGCAGTAAATAGGCCAGAAGCTGCGGCCCGGCCATTAACTGTCCGTAAAACGGCCTTGCGTAATCGGAAGGCTGTTCCATAAACTTCTTTACCTTCTCCCCATCCACCAATACCGTTACCGGCGCATTGCTATCGCTGATTACCTCCAGCATTTTTTCCCTTACCAACTGTTCATAGGCAGGGTCATAGGTTTTCGGATAAGGGCTTTTCTTCCGGTAAAGCGCTTCATGGGGCAGATATTCCTCTCCGGCGGCACGCAACAGCCCCTTTACCACGCCCCCATGCTGTTTCATATCCCATGGCACATTCCAGGCATATTCCACAATCCGGTGGTCTGCAAAAGGCACCCTGGCTTCCAGCCCCACATGCATACTGGTACGGTCCATCCGGTCAAGCAGCGTCTGCATAAACCAACGCAGATTCAGATAGGAAATTTCCCTGCGCCGCTTTTCCTGCGCCGCCTCCCCTTCCAGGACAGGCGTTTCCAAGACCGTCCTGCGGTAAGCCGCTTTCGCATAAGCCTCCAATGGCAGTTCCCTCTCCACTTCATCCCGCAGCAGCATTGTCCGGGGGCCAAAATCCATAGACCACGGGAAAGTATCCGCCTCAAAACATTCCTTCTTATGGAACCAGGGATATCCGCCAAAGATTTCATCCGCGCATTCCCCTGTCAGCGTCACCTTATGCCGTTTTGCCACCTTCCTGCAAAAATACAGCATGGAAGATTCCACATCCGCCATACAGGGCAAATCCCTGGCTTCCACCGCTTCAAACAATTCTTCATACAGCGCTTCGTTGCGGCATTCCAAATAGCAGTGATTGGTTTTCGTATGCTCTTTGACCATATCCACCCAGGGCCTATCCTGGGAGGGCTGGAATGCATTGGCCCGGAAATGGATGTGATTATCCTTAAAGTCAAACGAATAAGTATCCAGCGTTTTCCCCTGCCTGCGCAGTTCCCTGCTGCAAATGGCCGTCACCAGGCTGCTGTCCACCCCGCCGGACAAAAAGGTGCAAATCGGCACATCCGAAAGCATCTGCAGCCGGACCGCATCCTCCACCAGATACCGCATCTTTTCCACGGTTTCCTCCCAACTGTCTTCATGGGGATGGCTTTCCAGCTTCCAATAACAATGTTCCTCCACATGTTCTCCGTCACAAACCAGGTAATGCCCGGGGAGCGTCTCCTGCACCCCCTCAAAGACTCCCTTGCCATAAGTCTTTGCCGGTCCTAAGCCCAACACTTCACACAGCCCTTCCTGCCCCACTCTGGCCTCCATGCCAGGATAGGAAAGAATCCCCTTGATTTCCGAGGAAAACAAAATCCCATTCCCCCTTTTGGCGTAAAAGCACGGCTTCACGCCAAGCCTGTCACGGAACAGGCACAGTTTCCGCATCCGCCCATCCCAAATGGCAAATGCAAAAATCCCATTCAGCCTTTTTACAAAATCAGGCCCGTGCCTCATATACCCTGTCAATATCACTTCCGTATCGCTGTTTGTGGAAAATGTCTCCCCTTCCTCCAAAAGCTCACTGCGCAACTGCTTCATATTGTAAATTTCCCCATTGTATACAATGGCCCATTCATGGCCCCCTGCTTCTTTCACCATAGGCTGTTGTCCGTTCGAAAGGTCGATAATGGACAGCCTGACATGGGCAAGCCCTATATGCCTGCGCAGGTAAATCCCCTCTTCATCAGGCCCCCTGTGCTTCTGGCTGCGGTTCATTCCCCTTAAAACCTCCTCCCACTTCTCTTTCGCCACTCCGTAGTCCGCCTTTGCATCAAAGAAACCCGCAATTCCACACATAATCATTCTCCTATTCCAGCGAAACGTCCAGGAAAAGAATCCCCTATATCCCTTTCTTTCCCATATGCTGATTCTGTTTTCCAGTTCCCCATCCCTCATCGCGCCCGCGCGGCTCCTTATGCTAAAACTGCCTGCCGCACATGAAAACGCCGTCAGACTAACAGCGGCTGTATCTGCCTGTGTTCCAGCGCCATCTCCAAGGTTGGAAGCAGCAACGCCGCATGGGCCACCAGGGAATTTGGCTTCTTTTGCCAGTCATCCTGCCCGAACGGCACAAAATAAATATTTTTGGCATTCATCAACAGCCCTATATTTTTCAAATTCATTCCAAGCCCATCGTTGGTCGAAATAAAGATGACTAACGGCTTGTTGTTCCTTAAATGCGCTTTGGAAGCCATCAACACCGGACTGTCCGTAATTCCGTTCGCCAGCTTCGCCGCTGTATTCCCGGTGCATGGCACTATGGCAAGCGCATCCAGATAGCCCTTTGGCCCTATAGGTTCCGCCCCTTCTATGCTGGCTATAGGCTCCCTCCCGGCAATTTCCCTGGCCCGCGCTTTATATTCCTCCGGCGTTCCGAACCGGCTTGTTATCTCTTTGGCCGCATCGGAAAAAATAGGGTAAATTTCCGCCCCCGCCTCCGCCAAATGCTCCATTTCCTTAAATATCTTTTCAAAAGTGCAAAAGGAACCGCTCATCGCTATCCCTATTTTCTTTCCTTTCAATTCCATATGGCAACCAACCTTTCACTCTTCCCTTTCTTATTCCTATCGCTTTATTCCTTTCAAACCTTCCTTTTTCTTAGGCTCCATTCTTTTGGTTCCCTCTTTTCCGGCTTCTTGGTTTTTTCTCTTCCGGCTTCCTTTTTTTCCAAAGCTTCTCTTTTCCGGTTCCTTGTTTCCTTCTTTTCCGTCCGGCTTTCTTCCTTCTTACAATTTGCTGCGCACATACTCCGCCAGCCGTTTGGCCGATGTGCTGCCGGCATATTTTCCCGGAAGCCCTAAACAGTGCAGCGCTTCTATGCCAAGCCGCTGCGCCGCCTCAAAGTCCACGCCCCCTTTGCCCGACGCAATGTCTATCACAAGAGCGTCTTTCTGCATCCTTTCCAGGACCGGCTCCGTAAACGCCAGGGCCGGTATGGTGTTATAAATATATTCATAATTCCCTGCTTCCCCTTCCAAAAGGCCAAGAAGCAGCGTTTCCATCCCCATTGCCTCCGCCCGCGCCAATTCCTCCGGGTTGCTGCTGCAAACGGTTACAAACGCAGACAAGCCCTTTAATTTCTGCGCCAGCGCCATGCCGCACCTTCCATATCCTGCCACCAAAGAGCGGCTTCTGTGTATATTGGTATCCTTATGGAGCAATGCCTCTAAAATGGCGCCTTCTGCCGTTGCGATTGCATTGAATATGGCAAGGCTTTCATCCTTCATATAATCAAAACAGCATATTCCCCTCTCATCGCATTCCTGCCGGAAAGCCTCCGGTATTACGCCGCCAAACACCTTATGATGTCTGCGCAAATGTCTGGACAATTCTCTGAAATGGACAATCCCCTTCTTTTCCATAGGAATCCCGCCTACAATAATCCCCGCCCCGTCCACTGCCTGTTTCAGCGTTTCCGCAACGCCATCCGCTTCCACTGCCGCCCCTTTAATCCGGCTTGTTTTATAACAAATAACGCGGTATCCCATTTCCCTGAAAAAGGGCGCCATATAAGCAGTCCGCTTATCCCCTCCGATTACCGCTATATCATACTCGGCCATACGCTCCTCCATAGGCTCCCTAAACTTCCAAAGCCTTTTGCTTCCATCATACTGTATACCTATTATAATATTGGAAGAAATCCCTTTTTGTTACAGGTTCGTTTCTAATCCACACCGCCCTTTTTACAATCAGGCAAAAGAACGGCCTCCCCCATACTCTGCTCACCACGCCGCACGCCCGTCAGCCTTTGCGGGCATTCTTCCCCTTGACGCCCATGTGCATAAAAAACCTGCCCGGATACCGTTTTCCAACGGCGTCCGGGCAGGTTTCCATTCCAACAGCCCTATTCATCCACTCTATATTTATTTACGCACCAAATGTCTTGGCAGGCCGTTCACAAACCACGGCTGCAGTTCGCCCATAATCAGCGGCCTTGCATATTTCTCATATCCTTCATTCAAGCCACATCCGTCTTCGGTAATCCATTCTGCCGGAACCGGCCTTTCCACATTGGCAATGGCATGGATGTCATATGCGCTGGTGCCGCACTGGTAAGGATCGTCCCCATTCCTGTCCAGAATAATCATCATGCCTGTCTTCCCTTCTTCTGCAGCCAGGACAGCGTCATGCCCTACCTGGAAAGCTTCATTAATATCGGTCAGGGAAGCAAGATGGGTTGCCGCGCGCTGCAGCGTGGAAAACTCAATGGCGCGTGTCTTTAACCCGGTTTCTTTTGCAATTTCCCCTGCAAGGTATGCGGCTGTACCGGACATCTGCTTGTGGCCAAATGCATCCACCGCTACATTTTCATTGGCCAACTCGCATACGTAACGGCCGTCTGCAATCTTGATGCCTTCGGAAACTGCAATGACAACGGAAGACTTTGTCTCGCTAAGATGTTTTACTTTCTTCATAAAAGCATCCATATCAAATGTCTTCTCCGGCAGATAGATTGCATCTACGCCGCTGCAGTCGTCGCCCTTTGCCAAAGCGGCCGTAGCCGTAAGCCATCCTGCGTTACGCCCCATAATCTCTACGATGCATACGGTAGGCTTTTCCACGCCAAAAGACTCATTGTCACGAATCACTTCCTTAAGGCTGGCCGCAATGTATTTTGCAGCGGAACCATAGCCAGGGCAGTGGTCTGTAATCGGAAGGTCATTGTCAATGGTCTTTGGCACGCCCATAAACCTCTGCGGCTTGTTATGCGCTGCCGCATAGTCGGACAGCATCTTTACCGTATCCATGGAGTCATTGCCGCCAGCATAGAACAAGCATTCGATATCATGTTTCTCCATAATTTCAAATACCTTCTCATAGACGTCTTCATGCCCTTCAATCTTAGGCATTTTGAAACGGCAGGAGCCTAAAAATGCAGAAGGCGTCCTCTTCAATAACTCAATCCCTGTCTCGTCTGACAGATATTCATCAAGGTCACACAGGTTGTCCTGCAAAAATCCCTGAATGCCATGCACCATACCATATACTTTCTTAACGCCGATTTTCTTCGCAGCGGCATATACGCCAGCAACCGAGGAATTAATTACGGCAGTAGGGCCGCCGGACTGCCCAACAACAATATTTCCTTTCATCGTACCTCTCCTTTTGTCTTAAAATTTCTACACGCTCAGCCGTTTATGGAAAAACACGGCTATCCATAACGATTATAGCAGATTCCCCCTTTAAGCACAAGGAAAAATATGCCTCCGGTAAAATCTTATGCGCTAACCCCGCCCAATCGCGCAATGATTTCCTCACGGTACTTTGCATGATGCGGCATACCTTTGCCAAGCCCGCCTAATTTAGGGAACATAAGCTTAAAGGAACTTCCATCCTTCATAGTAAGGAAACATTTTACAGAACCCATCCATCCCTTTTTCACCGTGCAGCTTAAAATATCCGCAAGCGGGTAACAGTTCCCGATATCCGCAAAGAAAATATTTGAAGTGACCTTACGGACATCCGCATCTCCCGCATCCTGCACTTCCTTAAATTCATAATAATAACTTTCCCTTTCGCATCCCGAAATCACCAGGGAAGACTGCGTAATCCCAATGTAAATATCACAGGTGGCATACTTACTTTTGTTCAGCTCGATTATGCTTCCGTTTTCATCCGGGACCAGTCGGTCTTCCATACGGGCGCACGCTCCAAAAATGCCCTTTATTTCCATTTCATGGGACACTGCATGTATCCCTGCCAGCAAGCTCTCCCCGCTTGGAACATATTCCCCCAAAACTCTCCGCATATTCGTTTCATCAAAAATTCCGGACATAACAAGCCTCCTTTGTGTTTTCTGCATGGCTGCGCGCCATATTGCATATCCGCTTATTCCTTACAGGCAGCCCATATAATATGCATAAAGGTTCTGGTTTGTCTCCGTGCTGAAATGCAGCCCGTCCACCAGCTTATAGCCAACGGAATTCAAATAGCTGTGACTGTCAATCCAATGGACGTCCGGGCTAAGCCCCGCCTGCATCTGGCTGTTGAAATATTCCACCTGTTCCTCCGTTACGTAAGGGTTGTCCCACACCGGATTGACGGAAGCGTAATATACCGCCGCTCCCTTGCCGGCCCACTCTGCAGCCTTGGCGTTTACCAAAGCCAGGTAATCATTAAGATGTCCCGGATCGTTCACTCCTAAATTAATCAAAACTTTGGAGCCTTTCCCCACACAGCCGTCTATGCGCGCTATAGCCGTATCGCTAAACCAATTGTAGCCTTTCCCGCTTTCCGCAATCCATGTGCAACTGTTTTCCCCTACGCTTTGCTGCATCTGCACAAACCGGGAATCGCCTACCATAATCACCCCCGCCGCATTCTGCACTGCCGCCTGTTGGGCCTGTTCTCCTTGCTGTTCTGCCGACGGCTGGGCCTGTTCTCCTTGCTGCTCCGCTGACGGCTGGGCCTGCTCTCCTTGCTGCTCCGCTGACGGCTGGGCTTCCCCTGCGGCTTGTCCGTTCGCTTCCTGTTGTCCAGCTCCAGACGCGCCTTCTGTCTGCTGGCCCTCCGGTTCCTCCTGCGGTTTCTCCTTTTGCAAATAACGCCCGCTCACATATGCCTTTTCTTTACCATAAGAAATCTCATACCAACCAGTATCCGCCTGCCCCGTTACCGTCACCTGCTGCCCGCGAAGCAGCCCGCCTACCCTGTCAAAGTCCACGGCAGGCCCCTTCCTCACATTCACCGGAGACGATGCATACATAACTGCAGTCTCGCCAAAAACCGTTATTTCATAATCCGCAAGTTTGGGCTTTGTGGTTTCCTGCGCCGCTTTTTCCCCGGTTCCAGGCTTTCCTTGCGCACCGGAACTCTCCTTTGCGTCCTCCAAAGCATCCTCTTTCCCTTTTGCGTCCGCCACACTGCCATCAGCCCCATCTTCCTTTGAGCCGTCTGCCTGCGCGCCGTTTTTGCCGTCTTGCGCTTTCCCGGATGCACTTTCCTCATCCTTCATGCTTTCTTTCCCTTGTTCCTCATTTCCATCCGTCTCGCCGGCATCGCTC
>CAJTQO010000019.1:31753-40295 GCA_910578405.1 uncultured Lachnospiraceae bacterium
CGCCTCAGCAGCCTTGACCGTTTCCTTCCCCGCCGCGTCTGCCGCCGCACTGCCGCAGCCTCCCAGCGAAAAAGCCAGCGCCACTGCCATTGTTGCCACGATTTTCCTCATATTCCCTTACTCCTTCCCACATTCCTTTCCATTCCTTATTTTCATTGCCTATGTATAGCCCCCCATAATTCAAACCCCATAACAAAAAACATATTTTCCCGCTCATTGCGGAACATCTCATTCCCGCTGCCCTTCCATATATTTACAGGCAGCAAAGAATAGAAACATTATATCACATAATTCTTCTCTTGTCTCTTTGAATTCCATGTATTATAATAAAGACAGCGCCAGTTCCGAAAGGAGTGTTTCTGTTTTCAGATGCATCGCCGGTGTCCGGTCTCACACTTGTACATCCCGTGAACACGCGGCGGCTGGCGTTTTCCTGCATAAAAATCTATTGCCCGTTCCGATGCCGATGCCTGGCTGTCCGCTGCCTTTTAATCTTTTGCTTATTCTATAAAGTGAAATCATTGAATCATTGGAATAATACGAATCATACAGAAAACGAAACCCTGAGGCAGAAGCAAAAAGAATTGCATTTAAAAATTCACCTTATATTTAAATACGCTGAAGAGGATGTCTGCCGAAACAAACATCCTCTTCATGTAAAAGGGGAATTTTACATTGAGCTTTTTCAAGCTCACATTTACTATAGCACACTTCTTTCTCTTATGCAAGCATTTTTTATATTTTCTTTTTTCCTATTTTTGCTTTTTTCATTGCATTCCTATAGGGAATGCCTTATACTAAATGTACTTTCTGCATGATATCCTTTCAAACCCCCTTGCTTAAATTTCCATCAGGCTGTATGGCCGGCGGCCAACGATGTCGCCGTATCGCCTCCCTTCTCCGCTTTGCTGATGAAAATTTATTCTTCGGAGTTTCGCCAGATATCATGCAAACAATACGCTGACATGTTTACCTTTCATCAAATGACTTGTCTGAATTTCCATCTGCCATATTGGCCTCACGCAACGATGCCACCGCATCGCCCCGTTTAGCCGCCTTACCGACGGGAAATTCATTCTGCGTTATTTGACTGATGTGAAGCAAGCAAACCGCCAAGCACAGGAGTGACCGCTTTGATAGAAATAAACCATTTAAAAAAAGAATTTAAAATACCCATACAGAAAAAAGGGCGGTTTGCCGCCCTGCGGAATCTGTTTTCCAGCGATTATACCGTCAAACATGCGGTGGACGATATCAGCTTTTCCATCGGCAGCGGGGAAGCAGTGGGCTTTATTGGGAAAAACGGCGCCGGCAAATCCACTACCATTAAAATGCTCTGCGGCATCTTACAACCCACTTCCGGAAGCATCACCGTAGACGGCGTCCGCCCTTTTGACCAGCGTATGGAAAACGCCAAAAAAATCGGCGTAGTATTTGGCCAGAAAACGCAGCTTTGGTGGGATGTCCCGTTAATCGAAAGCTACCGCCTGCTGCGGGAAATTTACAAAATCGACCAGGCTTCCTACCAGAAAAACCTGGAGCGTTATGTCCCTATGCTTGGGCTGGAGGAGGCGTTAAGTAAGCCAGTGCGGCAAATGAGCCTTGGACAGAGGGTAAAGTCCGATATCTGCGCGGCCCTGCTCCATGACCCGCAAGTCTTATTTTTAGACGAGCCGACCATCGGAGTGGATGTGGTTTCCAAAAAGCGCCTTCACGATTTCATCCGTGAGGTCAACCGTGAAAAAGGCGTCACTGTCCTGCTTACCACACATGATATGGGGGATATCGAACAACTCTGTTCCCGTGTGATAGTGATTGATTCCGGCCGGCTGATGTATGACGGTGACTTGGAAAAGATGATACGGAAATTTGGGGCCATCCGCTCTTTGATGATTGAATTTGAAAACCCGGTGGAAGATTTCCAGATGGAAGGCGCCAGACTGGCCCGCAGCGAAGGGAACCGCAAATGGTTTTCTTTCCATCGCTCGGAAACTTCTCCTATACAATTGCTCCGCTCCATCGGCGACCGGTTCCCCATCCGTGACATGGCGATTATTGAGCCGGACATTGAAAGTATTGTGAGGAACCTTTATGAAAGCAAATAGCGGTATGGATTTGCGGACGGGCATAGCGTTTTTGCGCAATGAATTTTATAACATCAGCATTTACCGCGTGTCTTTCTGGCTGAATTTTATTTACACTTTTCTTATGATGTACAGCGTGGGCTATGTCTGGCGGGCGCTCTATGCGGCAAACCCTGACGTTTCCGGCGTGCCTCTTGCGCAGATGGTTTCCTATGCGGTATTGGGCGTCGCCCTGGAAGCCATCCTGCATCCACGCAACGGCCCGCAGTCTTACATTATGGAACAGGTGCGCAAAGGAACCATTGAAATGGACATTATGAAGCCCATTGACTTCCAATTTTACATGTTTGCCAAAAACATAGGAGGCATTTTGGTGCGGTTCCTGTTTTTGGTATTGCCCTCCGTCCTTGCGGCCTACTTCCTGTTTTCCCTCGAATTGCCGGGCTTGCCTGCTTTTTTTGGTTTTCTGTGCAGCCTGGCCTGTTCTGTGACAGTCAGCTTTTTTTTGAATTTTATCCTGGGGCTGCTTAGCATGGTCACTATGAATATTAAAAACATTAACTGGGGCTACAATGCGGCGCTGCGTTTTTTCTCCGGCCAGATGGCGCCGTTATGGATTTTCCCCGGCATACTGGGAACCGTCAGCAATCTTTTGCCTTTCCGCTGCATTTACGCCATCCCCATGTCCATTTATATCGGAAATTATGCCGGTCTGGATATGCTGGGAGCTTTGGGGGTGCAGCTTTTCTGGATTCTCCTGTTATGGGTTTGTTCCAGGCTGCTGATGAAACAAGTTTTTGCCAAAGTGATGATACAGGGAGGCTGAAACAATGAGAAACCTTCGATTATATGGGCAATTCCTGCGCGCCGCCATTTTAGGCAAGGTGCAGTATAAAGCGGACTTTTTTGTAGGCATTGTCAGCATACTGATATTAAACGCCGTAAACCTGTCTTTAATCGGCATTCTCATCTATAACTTCCATACGCTGGGCAGCTGGGATATCTGGGATTTGATGTTCCTTTACAGTTTCTGGATGTTAAGCCGCGGGATATTCGGGGTGTTTTTCTGGCATATGTCCGATTTGGAGGAAATGATTGTAAGCGGTTCCTTCGACGCCTATCTGATACGGCCTGCCAGCCCTTTCGTCCAGTTTGTCGGAAAGGACATCAGTTATACAGGGGTTGGGGACTTCCTGGTAGGGCTGCTTGGCTTTCTTTTTGTCAGCCTCAAAACCGGACTGCAATGGACGATTGGCCAGTGGATTTATTTTATCCTTTGCGTGTTATCCGGGGCATTGATACAAATGGCCGTCAACTGGATTGGCGCCAGCCTTTGCTTTTGGACTACGCGCTCTAACGCCGCTATGTCCATCGCTGAACGGTTTACGGTGCTGATGCAGCAATACCCGGTGAACATCTTCGGTAAATATTTCCAGATTTTCGTTACTTGTTTCCTTCCGGTGGCTTTTATCAACTACTACCCGAGCGTGGCGCTGCTCCATAAAGCGTCCGGCCCAATTCCGGCATGGCAATATTTTTCCCCTGTGGTTTCCGTCCTTATGCTGGCCCTTGCAGCGTTCATCTGGACAAAGGGCGTGAAAAGATATGCGGGAACGGGAAATTAGCAGGCTTAGCAGGCTGCCATGCCTGCTAAGCGATTTCTAAGGGAAACAGAATCCAACTTCCAATTTATTCCCAAATATGGTATAGTAATAAAGCACGCATCGCAGAGACGACGAAAGGAGCGCTTTATGGCTACTACATTAACCGATATTGCCATTGCCTGCGGCGTATCTAAAGCCACAGTGTCAAGAGTATTGAATAACGATTCTGATTTCTCCGTTTCCCCGCAGACAAGAAATGAAATCCTCTCTGCAGCAATAGCTATGAATTATGATATGGAAAAGCAACTGCGCTCCAAAAAGAAGCAGAACCTTCCTCCCTTGGCGGAACGTCCCAAACAGGCGTCTTTCAAAATCGGCATTCTTTCCCATGACCTGACGGACAAAACCACAGGAGACGACTACTATAACCAGATTTTTTCCAATATTATATCCACCCTCAATAACCCGTCTCTGCCCTACCATTTTGAATTCCGGCACTCGTTCCGTGATTCCTATGAAGACTTGGACGGGCTGGACGGGCTGATTGTCCTAGGGAAACTATGTCTGAATCCTTTCCATCCCATTATGTCTTCCATAAAATATAAACTGGCTGTAGACTATAAAGCGCCCGGAAATGTCTTTGATTCCGTACGGGTGGATTTCCAGGAGGCTGTGGACATCGTGATATCCTATTTCCATTCCCTTGGCCTTTTTGATATTGGTTTCGTAGGCTCTTATGACTACATTACCGATTTCAACACAGGCAAAAGGGAAAAAAGGACCGAATGCCGCCAGGAGGCTTTTATCAACTACTGCCTCCACAA
Source organism: uncultured Lachnospiraceae bacterium (assembly GCA_910578405.1). Classification (GTDB taxonomy): domain Bacteria; phylum Bacillota; class Clostridia; order Lachnospirales; family Lachnospiraceae; genus Kineothrix. Next base: position 36,266 of record CAJTQO010000019.1, read on the forward strand.
CAACATCGATCCTCAAAAGAAAATATGGATTACGGATTCCTTCGCTTCCCAGGACGGCTACCGGATTACGGACGCCATGATCCGCGAAGGCCGGTTCCCTCCCGCCATCCTTTACGCAGCGGACGACTTGGCGCTTGGGGCTTACAAAGCTTTTCAGGAACACCGAATCGAAATCGGCAAAGATGTTTCCATCATCGGCATTGACGATTTATATTTTACCAGTTTCCTAAGCCCGCCGCTGACTACGGTATCCCTGAACATACCGCTTATCGGCGTAACCGCCGCCCATACGCTCCTATCCCAGCTCCAGGGCCGCGCCTATCCATTGACCATACACACCCCCATCCGGCTGGTGGAGCGTAAGAGCTGCCGGGCCATATAGCTTTTTACGCTTTCCAACCGTTAATTCTTCATCCCCGTTACAGCGATGCCTTGGATAATCTGCTTCTGGAAGAACATATACACCACCAGCACAGGCAGGATGGAGATTACGGTCCCTGCCATTAAGAGCGGATAGTCCGTTGCATAAGTCCCCTTAAAGAAATTTAACAGCAACGGCACCGTAAAGCTCTCTGTTTTATTCAGGAAAATAAGAGGATAAAGGAAGTTATTCCACTGACCCAGGAAAACAAAAATGCCGAAAGCCGCCAGGGATGGCTTTACCAACGGAAGCACAATCTTAAAGAAAATCACGGGGACAGGCGCCCCGTCAATAATCGCCGCCTCTTCCAGTTCATCAGGAAGCGCCGCAATAAACTGACGCATCAGGAATACCCCAAAAGCATTGAACAGGGCCGCCGGAAGAATCAGGGACATATGCGACCCCAAAAGCCCCAGATTTTTCATAATAACAAACAACGGAATCATTGTTACCTGGGAAGGTATCATCATAGTGGCCAGAAACAGGACAAACAACAAATTATGCCCTTTGAACTTTAGTTTTGCAAATGCATATCCGGCCATGGACGCTGTAAGCAACTGTACAGCCACCACCACTGCCGCTATATAAAAACTGTTAAAGTATGCCCTTCCAAACGGCAGCGCCTGGAGGGATTCCGGATAGTTCTCCCACACAAAGGGATCCGGGATAATCTTGGGCGGAACTGCGAAAGTCTGCCCCATATTTTTCAGAGAGCTTAATACCGTCCATAAAAAAGGAAGCGCCATAAGAACCGCCCCAAGGCTTAAGACAACATATAAGCCCACCCTGCCTGCGCTTATTTTTCCTCCTGTCGCCTGCCCTTGCCGTCTTTCATTCAATATTTTATTGTTCATAATTCACCCACCTTTTGGAGCCGTACATCTGAATCAATGTGATAATAAGAATAATCACAAACAACAGCATGGAAGCCGCACATGCCCTTCCCATCTTGAAATCCACAAAGGCATTTTGGTAAATATGATAAACAAGCGTGTAGCTTGCTTTCACCGGGCCGCCCTTCGTCATAACAAACGCCTGGTCAAACACCTGGAAAGAACTGATAATCGTTGTGATTAATACAAAGAACAGAGTAGGAGAGAGCATGGGAATCGTAATATGGCAAAAAGCACACCACTTATTGGCCCCGTCAATCTGCGCCGCCTCATAATAGACTTCCGGCACATTCTGCAGCCCTGCCAGCAAAAGCACCATATTATACCCTACATTCCACCATACGGAAACAATTACAATGGAAACCAGAACCATATTCGGGTCTGTCAGCCATTTGGGCCCTTCTATGCCTATGGCCGCCAGCGCGGAATTAATCAGCCCAAAATCCCCATTAAAAATCCAAGTCCAAATCACGCCTACCGATACGGAACCCGTTACCACAGGCATAAAATAAAACAGTCTGTATAAAGTCTTCCCCTTAATCTTCTGCACGGCCAGCGCCAACGCCAGCGCCAGTATCATATCCACCGGAATAAACATCATGGAATATACTACCGTATTGGTAAGTGATTTTGTAAAATCCGTATCCTTCATCTGATGGAAATAATTCTTAAGCCCTACAAATTCCATGGAAGGCGCAATGCCGTCCCACGTATGGAAACTGATGATAAAGCTCATAAACAAGGGAATCACTGCAAATACCATTAACCCAATCAACTGAGGCGCCACAAAAGCCCAACCCCATAACCTACGCTTTTTCTGCATACCTATCCTCCTCATGTCCGGGACGGCGCAGTCCGCCGTCCCGCTTTCCCCCATTCCCGTCCAAACTAAGTCTGTCTATCTTCAAAATCGGAACGGAAACGATAAGCAAAAATATCCTTTATTGGTTTTCCGCAATGATTTCCGCACCTTTTTGCTCTGCCTTTGCCAGCGTTTCCTCTACATCGGCCCCACTTACATAAGCTTCTTCAAACACAGACTTGGTGGCGTCGGCAAATCCCGGATACAATGCATCCTTTACCTCTTCGTCTCCCATTGTCCATCCGGTTGCGCGTACTTTGAGGATATGTTCCACATGCTCCGGCACTTTGGAATCCAGCATCAGGTCATCCAGCGTCTTTACGGAAGGAACAGAAGTTCCTACGCCCTCAATCCTGGCCTGCTGTCCCTGTGCGCCGCAATAAAAGGACACAAATTCCATCGCTTCTTCCACATGGGGCGAATTTACATTTACGCTCAGATATCCGCAGCATACCTGCGCCGGCGCATACTGCGCGCCATCCCTGGAAGGATACGGAATATAGTCAAAGTCAATCCCCTCGTTATAGAATGTCTTGGTCAGCCACCGCCCCGCAGCAATAAATCCAGTCTGCCCGGACATAAACATGGCGTCCTCGCCCTGCCCGTCCGGCAGCGTCCCGCCATAGACAAACTTGCCGTCCTTTATCCCATCGCAAATATACTGCAGTGACTCCTTTGCCTTCTCGTCAAATTGATAAGTATCCCCGTTCCAAACAGAGCCGCCGTTCGCAAACACCCAGTTGTAAAGCCGGATATTATCTCCGCCCTGAATCATGCCGCTTTTGCCGTTTTCTTTCAAGGTATTGCAAATCTTATCAAAATTCTCCCAGTTCCATTCCCCTTTTTCAAATAATTCCTGCGGATCGTCACAGTTAAAATCTGCCAGCATTTTAGGCGAATAGTAAAGCACCATAGGATTACAGTCCACCGAAAGACCATAAACGCCCTCGTCCGTCCTGGAAGCGCCCCATACACTGTCGTCAAAATCCGCTTCCTTTATATAAGAAGCGTCCGACGCCAGGAAATCCCTCATATTCGCTACCGTGCCATTTTTCACCAACTGGCTGATAATCAAATCTTCCACAAAAATCACGTCCGCAGCCGTCCCCCCTGCAAGCTGGGTAATCAACTGCTGGCTATACCCGTCGGAAGGAGCCGCCTCAAAGGTTACATGGATTCTGTCCTGCGCCTCGTTAAATGCATCTACCGCCTGCTGGTAAACTTTGATTTCATCCGCATTCCCCCTGGCCGTATAGGTAATCTCCACTTTTTCCCCATTCCCTTGGCTGGAAGCTTCGGCGCCTTCCTTTCCATCCGAAGCATCCCCTTCTTCCTGTCCGGTTTCCCCGGATGCAGCGCTGCCTTCTGTCACTCCCGCATTTTCTTCCGGGGCTTCTGCTGGAGCATCCTTTGTTTTACCCCCCCCTCTCCTCCACAGCCGCTTAGGACTGCCACAGCGGCAAGTAAACCCGTCAGTGCATAAACTACTTTCTTTCTCATGTTTTACTCTCCCTTCTTTTTAGTAAACATACAATATGTTTCAATATTTTTCGTATGTTTTGTAAACTCAATATAACACCATTTCTTGGCAGTGTCAACAATAAAGTTCTATTTTTTTACATATTTTTCACTATTTCCTCTAAAAGTATCTTGATTTTTTTCCCTACTTATGATAATTTAGTAAAAAAATAACTTTAAGGAGAACATATAATGAATGATTTCACTATAACAAGCCAAGTAAACAAAGTAAACTCATTATGCACACAAACCCGGCCATGCCATGGCATAACAGAATATCGCTACAGTATTTCCTGCGACGCATCCGCCGCTAAAGCCATCCAAACGCCCCCTCAG
>CAJTQO010000019.1:40305-60346 GCA_910578405.1 uncultured Lachnospiraceae bacterium
GTGACTGGGCCTCCCCTTCCCGGGTGAACCTAAGCCACGGCGCGCCTGTCTTGTGCTTTTTTGATTACAGCGGCAAAAACTGTTTCACTCTGGCGTTAAGCGAGGTAAACAGAGATATCCTTTATGTCGCCGGGATTCATGAAGAAACCGGCTGCCTTCATATTGATTTGCTGTTGTCCATTCCTGCACCTGCAAAACGCTTTGATGTCAAATCCCCTCTGCGCCCGGATAGCCAGGCCATCACCTGCCCGGATGCTGCAGACAACTTTGACCCACGCGCTTCCCAAAAACCGGACATCCAGTCTGCCGTATGCCCCGAAGCTGCAGAGATCCATTACCGACTGACCTGCCGGATTGACTGCCGCCCTCTTCCCTACCATACGGCAATCCGTGAAGTTTGCGCCTGGTGGGACGGACTGCTCCCGGACGCGCCCATGCCCGTACCGGACATCGCCCGCCTGCCCATGTATTCCACCTGGTATTCTTACCATCAGGACATGGCAGACGGCGTTTTATATGACGAATATGCGAAAGCCGCCCAAATGGGTATGCGCGCCGTTATTATCGACGACGGATGGCAGACGGCAGACAACAGCCGGGGCTATGGTTTTTGCGGGGATTGGGAACCCGCCTCTGCCAAGTTCCCCGATTTTGGCTCCCATGTAAAGAAAATCCACAGCCTTGGCATGAAATGCCTGGTCTGGTTCAGTGTGCCGTTTGTCGGGGAATATTCCGGCATATGGCCGCGTTTCCAAGAAAAACTTCTTCATTTTGACGCAACGCTTCATACCGGCATTTTAGACCCAAGATACGCCGATGTGCGCCAATATCTGATTTCCACTTATGAAAAAGCAGTGACACAGTGGGATTTGGATGGTTTGAAACTGGATTTTATCGACTCTTTCCGCCATTACCAGGAAACGCCCGCTTATCAGGAAGGGATGGATTTCCAGGAAATACAGGAGGCCGTTTACTGTCTTATGATAGGGATTTTCCGACAATTAAAAAAGAAAAAGCCGGAACTTCTCATTGAATTCCGCCAGACCTATACCGGGCCGCAGATGCGTCGGTTCGGCAATATTCTCCGGGTGGCGGACTGCCCGCTTTCCGGCGTTGCCAACCGGGTGGGCGTCGCAGATTTGAAAATGATTAGCGGCAACACCGCCGTGCATTCCGACATGCTGATGTGGCACGCAGACGAACCGCCGGAAGGCATTGCTGTCCAGCTCATCCACTGTATCTTTGCCACCCTGCAGATTTCCGTAAGGTTACATACGTTGTCACCGGAACAAAAAAGCGTGATGGAACACTACCTGGATTTTTCCATCCGGTACCGGGATGTTTTACAACAAGGGGATTTCGCGCCGGAAGGCCCGCTTGCCCTCTATCCCATCCTCTCTTCCCGGAACAGGCATATCTGTATCATCGCTGTTTATGATTCCGGCCGGATTGTGAACTTACCCCAGGCAGACACGCTAACGGAATGCTGGATATTAAATGGCTGCACAGAGACGTCCCTTACGCTGGCTGCCGCGCAAAAATGGGGCTGCGAAGCATTGGTTTATGACTGTATGGGAAAATGCAACGGACAAAAGACTCTGGAGTTATCCGGCCTTTGTACGCTGTCCGTGCCGGCCGGAGGCTCCCTGCTGTTAAAAAAACGGGATAAAGCGGATTAAAACGTGGCAGGCCGCCGTTTCATCCAAGCGGAATCCAGATTTGCGCCCTGCCTGGATGAAACGGTGGCGACGCCATAATTTCTCCTTGGTTTTCTCAATAACTTATTGACAGAAAATCCCGGAGATGTTACCATAATATCTGTAGCTGCTGCCGTTGCCATAGAAACGCTGCATAGATACGTTGCCATACAAGCAACGAAGGAATGTCTTATTTTAATATATTATATGGCAAAAAAGGCGGCTTATAGGAAAGTGCGGTTATGATGGAATTGGCAGACATGTAAGATTTAGGTTCTTATTCCTTTGGAGTGTGGGTTCAAGTCCCACTAACCGCATTGTCGTCAAAAGGCTGGAAACGTTGAAATAGCAAGGTTTCCAGCCTTTTTTATAATTCAATCATATTCTGCTTACATAAATACTTTGCATGTCAAACTATAAAGTTCTCAACTCCAAAGCGCTCTAGCGCATAAAAACTCAATAAACTTTTTAGCGTATTCTATACATTGAAAATTTATAAGCTTGTAATAGCCTTATCAAGCCAAACACCACGCAAACAAAAACACATTGCTAATTGAATAGGCTTTACACTAATAAACAAAACCGCTATAATTAATATAATCACAAATAACAGTTGCTTTATAATAAAGGCGGTGGAAGGATGGTACAGGAAATGACGGATAAAGAATTAATAACAGTAACTATTGACAGATTTACGGATTTACAGCAAATCAAAAAGGCAAACGGCGATTATAAAAATGAAATGCTTGATTATCTGATTAAAGTAACCACTGCCAAGTTATCCTCTTTGGGAGTGAATGTTGAAGATATAACCCTTTAAACATAGCCTTTAAACTAAAAGAGTGTAAAGCCTATTCAATTAGCAAAGGCTTTACACTTTTTTATCTGGAGGCTATGCCATTTCCCCTATTTTAATCATCCCTCTCCTCTTCTCATAACGCCTTAATCCGTTCCACAGCCTCCACCGTATTTTCATAACTTCCAAAAGCCGTCAGTCTGAAATAAGTCTCCCCGCTAGGGCCAAACCCGGAGCCAGGCGTGCCAACCACATTGGCATTTTCCAGCAAATAATCAAAAAATTCCCAGCTCGTCATCCCCTTAGGCGCTTTCAGCCAGATATAAGGCGCATTCACCCCGCCGGACACAGTGTACCCAGCCTCCCGCAGGCCATCCAGAATATATCTGGCGTTCTTCATGTAATAAGCCACCTGCTGCTTTAGCTGTTCCTTACCCGCTTCGGAATAAACCGCTTCCCCGGCACGCTGGACGATATAAGGCGCGCCATTGTATTTTGTGCCATGCCGTCTTGCCCATAAGGAATGCAGCGTCACACCGTCACATTCCAATTCCTTCGGGATTACAGTATATCCCAGGCGCACTCCGGTAAAACCGGCATTCTTTGAAAAGGAATGCAGTTCAATGGCGCAATGCTTTGCCCCGGCGCACTCATAAATGCTGTGCGGCACATCCTCTTGCGAAATATACGCTTCATAAGCCGCATCGTAAATAATCACCGCGCCTACTTTATTCGCATAGTCCACCCATTCCTGCAGTTGTTCCCTCTTTAAAGCAGAACCGGTAGGATTGTTCGGAAAACATAAGTAAATCAAATCCGGCGTCTCTTTGGGCAGTTCCGGCAAAAAGTCATTTTCCGCCAGACAGGGCATGTAAATCACATCACTCCATGTCTCTGTCTTTCCATCATAAACGCCCGTCCGCCCAGCCATTACATTGGTATCCACATACACAGGGTAAACCGGGTCGCATACGGCAATCCGGTTATCCACGCTGAAAATTTCCTGGATATTCCCGGAATCGCATTTTGCCCCGTCAGAAATAAAGATTTCATCTGCCGAAATCCCGCAGCCTCTGGCCTTATAATCATTTCTGGAAATGGCATTCCTTAAAAATTCATACCCTAAATCCGGCGCATACCCCCGGAATGTTTCCGCATTCCCCATTTCATCCACCGCGCCATGCATCGCTTCTATAATGGCCGGAGCAAGAGGCTGGGTCACATCCCCAATCCCAAGCCTGATAATCTGCTTTTCCGGATGGGCCTGTGAATACTCTTTCACCTTCTTTCCTATGGTGAAAAAAAGATAACTTCCCGGTAGCTTCAAGTAATTTTCATTGATTTTAAACATACTTATTTCTCCTTATTTCTTATTCCCAATTCCCCCATTCCCCTTACAGAACCCTTTCCCCTCACAGGAATCCCAGCCTTTGTGACAGCGCGCCCACCCTGAAAGGAATCATTGGAAAAATCCCACAGGCAGCTCAGCTTCGCCATCAAAAACAATTTCTGCCGGGCCAGTCATATACACCAGATTTTCCTTCCGCTCCCAGCGGATATTTAAATCCCCCCCTAATAGTTTAACAGTAACTTCCTCTTCCGTCAAATTATTTAATATGCAGGCTGCCACCGCCGCGCAGGCGCCTGTCCCACAGGCTAAGGTTTCTCCTGTGCCGCGCTCCCAAACACGCATCTGCACCGTCCTGCAATCCAATACCTTTACAAACTCTACATTGGTCTTTTTCGGAAAACGGGAATGTTTTTCTATCAGAGGGCCAAGCTCTGCCACCACTTCCCGGCCAAACCTGTCCGCACCGTCTTCTCCTGTGTTTTCCCTTTCCAAAAACCATCCGCTCAAGATATCCTCCTCTTCCACAAAAAAGACTGCATGGGGATTTCCCATTGACACGCAGGTCATTTTATAAACCGTGCCGTTTGCCTCTATTTCCTCAGCCACTGCCGTCACATTTTTTGAAACGACGGGGATATCAGCGGCATTTAAAACCGGAGCCCCCATATTCACCTTTACGCTGACTGTCTTCCCATCTTCTATGGACAGCTCCAGAAGCTTCACCTTTCCGCAACTGGCGATACGCAGTTTTGTTTTTTCCGTCCACCCCTTGTCATACACATATTTCGCCACACACCGGATGCCATTCCCGCACATCTCTGCCCTGGAGCCGTCTGCATTATACATCTCCATCTCAAAATCCGCCGCATCCGCTGTCTCTGGCGCCGGATGAATCCAAATTACCCCGTCTGCGCCCAGCCCAAAATGCCGGTCGCTCATCCACCGCACCAGCCCGGCTTTCCTCTCACCCGGCAGCTCCCTCCATTCCGGCATATCCGGCCCGTAAATATAAATATAATCATTCCCACAGCCTTGCATTTTCGTAAATTTTACCTTCATTATCTTCTCCTTTCCGAAAAGTCTCCGCCTGTATCCGAATGTTTCCGGCCGTTATAAGCCATACGGATTCCATACGGCAAAACGTCCGCCACAGCCGAACCATTCCGTCCATCCCCTTCCTTTTTGTCCCACTTGGTCAATATTGCCGCCAACCACCATAAAAGGCAATATTCGACTAAATCAGTCAAAATATAGCCTTTGCCGTCCTATTGCCTGCCCTATCATCCGCACGGCCCCTGCCATCCTTCCCTTCCTGCGTATAAGCGGCCTCTGTCCAATCTCTGCAAAAGTTTCATAAACGGCAGGACGCCGCTTCCAAAACCGACAGCGGCATCCTCTTCCTATTCCCTATATTATATCATAAAATCTGCCCGCTGCATCCGTTTCTTGAAAAAAACAGCGCAACCTTAAACAAATCCCCGTCCACAGTCACCTCCATTTTTCCTCCCTGCAACTGGGCAAAGCTTTTGGCTATGGCTAACCCCAGCCCGCTGCCTTCCGTATTCCTGGAACTGTCCCCTCTCACAAAACGTTCCGTCAGTTCATCCGCCTCCACATGCAGCTCCATCGCCGACATATTTTTCAGCTCAATCCGCACGCCGTCCTCCTCCGTCTCCAGCTCCACATAGACCCGGCTGCCCGGCATAGCGTATTTAATGATGTTGGTATACAGATTTTCAAAGATACGGTAAGTCTTCTGGCTGTCCAGCTTTAAAACCACCTTTTCCTTGGGCATACGGAACCGGAAAATGAGTTTGGCCTCTTCCACCTGATCCCCATACTCCAAATATGCCTGCCGCATCAGATTGCATATATCCACCTCCACCAGGTTTACGGTCACATTCCGGCTGTTTGCCTTACTCACCTCGAATAAGTCCTCAATCAGCGTCTTTAGCCGCAGCGACTTCTTCTCCAGCACCGCCAGGTATTCTTCCCGCTGTCCTTGCGTGATATCCTCCCCTTTCAACAGGTCTATATACGTGGTAATGGCCGTCAGCGGCGTTTTCAAATCATGGGATACATTGGTAATCAGTTCCGTTTTCATCCGCTGGCTCTTTACCTCTTCATCCACCGCTTTACGCAGCCCCTCCTGTATTCGGTACAGCTCCTCCTTATAAGATTCGAAAATCCCCAAATCTTCATCAAATACAGTATACAGATTCCCTTCCGCAATGGAATTGGTCGCCTCCAGCATCTTCCCATACTGCATCTGAATCCGCTTCACATATTTTTTCAAAATAAAATACAGCGCTATGGAATAAAGCAGCAGCGCCGTCCAGCCAAACACCCACATACTGCACATCCCTCCAATCAGCAGAAAATTAAGAAAAACCGTTTTGCGCACCATTTTCATTGCCGTCTCATCCAAATCCACATGCAGCATTTCCTGTTTAAACCGATTGCAATACTCCTTCATCCAATTCCAGCCCCCCATAACCAGTTTTAGGGCAATACTCCTTTCCCGCAAAAATCCCCCAATACCCAGGCTCCATATCCCGCCAAAAGAATTTACCACATAAATCCATCCGCCAAACAATACAGCTAACGCCACAAAATTCAGAAGAAACGTTACCGTCCCATAAGCATCGGTCGGAAGGAAGCTGACATACTTTGCATATACCGCCGACAGCCTTCCCATGCAGGAACTTTCCACCACCCTCACCATCCATTCCACGCCGCCGATAAACCAAAAACAGAGCGCGGCAATGGAGATTTCCAACGGAATATGAGACGCCTTCCCCCGGTGAAGCCCATACCATTTCCCATGCGTCAGGATTAGGACAAGAACCGCCAGCATAAGCAACATCATATTTAAAACATCCACTACACCGCTTTGGTAATAACTGTACCACGAATCCCAGTTATACTCTAACCGCCCGCTGTCTATGGCAATCTGCATCTGCTCTTTTGTCATGGCATAAATAAATGTCACGTCATGAGGGCTCCCCAACCGGTAATGCACTGTTTTAATGCAATCATCCGCTGCGCTGTACCCGCTGACTGACCCTTCCGCCCCATAAAGGCCGTCCAGTTCCTCCATACGGTTTTCCAATATCCGGGTCCTCATCACATTCTGCACCCTTTTTAGCAGTTCATCCGAGTCCTCCCCTTTCACCAATGTCTGATCCAGATTGCCTACGCTGTCATAACTTACCGCCACATAATATACATACTCTTCCTGTGCCTGCCCCTGCATTGCTTCTTCACCGGTTCCGGCAGCGTCCTGCGCCATTCCCCCTTGTTGCGTTTTTACGCCGCCTGCCATCCCATAGCTTCCTTCCACATACCAGTCTCCGGCAAGCGTTTCAATCTTCCGCTCGGTATTCTTAATAAACTGTCCCGTTTTATGGTCAATGACACAGTAATCCATCAACCGCGCCACCTCCGCCATAATCACACTCTGATTTATCTGCAGCTCTTCGTTGACCCGTTCCGAGAGCCTTGCGGCAAACAGGTCAATATCCTCTTCCATAAAGAGAGCAGACTCCCGGTATTCCCCTTTCCCCTTATGCTCCTCATATTTCTCCCTGCTCTCATATTCCCCTTCCACTTCCACTTCCAATTTCACATACAGGTCGCTATAACTATAAACGTCCTGCTCCACCTTTTCCACAATATCCTTGAAAAAAATATAATTGCCCATCTCTAGCATGGTCAGTGAATTGCTGTCCTGCGCCCTGTCCTGCTGTATCCTCTGGGCATTTTTCTGGAATATGGGATATTGCGCATAGAAAATCAGGGAAAAAATAACGGTAAGCGCCACCGCCGCAAACAATCCGTAGTTTACGCCGTTTCTATCGCCTTTGCCCTTCCTTTCGGCCCTTCCCTGCGTATGCCCTTCACTTGTTCTTTTTCCTTCTGCACTTATGCCCGCTTTTTCTCCTTCTTCGTTTTCCTTACCTGCAAGCTCCCATCCAAGCCCTGTCTCATTGCTTTTCAATTTTGTATCCAACACCCCACACCACCTTCAAATATTTCGGCTCTTTCGGATTTACTTCTATTTTCTCCCTAATCTTGCGGACATGCACCATAATGGTATCTGTATTGACGGCCTGCTCATTCCAGACTCTTTCATATATTTCCTCCGCGCTGAATACCCGGCCAGGATTTTTCATCAGAAGCGTCAGGATTTTAAATTCTAACGGCGTCATTTTCACTGGTTTGCCGTCTACGCTAACCTCCACCGTTTCCTCATTCAACTCCAACCCGCCTATCACATAGGCTTTCCCATTATCCTGGGCTCCGTCCAACGCCTGCAGATATTTCCCATATCGCCGCAGGTGGGAATTTACCCTCGCCAGCAGCTCCATCGTAGTAAAAGGCTTCGTGACATAATCATCCGCCCCCATATTCAATCCCATAATCTTATCCACCTCTTCCGACTTGGCAGACAACATGATTACCGGGAAATCATATCCTTTTTCACGTACTTTCATCATCATGGTAATGCCGTCCATCCGCGGCATCATAATGTCCACAATGGCAAGATGGATTTCCTCCGCCTCAATCTTTCCCAACCCTTCTATTCCATCCGCCGCCTGTGAAACCACATAGCCCTGGTTACGCAGATAAATCTCAATCCCATCTCTGATATCCTTATCATCCTCAACAATCAATATATGGTATGCTTCCATTTTCCTATGCCTCTCCTCCCTTATCCTTCCTCCCTCTTTCTGCCCTTCTTCTCCTCTGCCCTTCCTTTCCTCTTCCCCTCTCTGCCCTTCCTCCCTTCTTCCTTCCCCTGCCTTCCCTCTGCCCTTCCTCTTTTCTTCCCTCTCCCCTTTCCGTCCCTCTCCCTTTCTTCTCCTCTTCCCCTCTGTCCTTCCTTCTCTCCTTCTTCCCTTTTTCTCTTCCTTCTCTCCTTCTTCCCTTTTTCTCTTCCTTCTTTGCCCTTCCTCCCCTTTCCTCTTCTTTCTCTCTCCTTCCCCCCTTTCCTCTTCCTTCTCTCTCCTTCCTCTCCTTTTCCCTTCCTTCTCTCTCCTTCCTCTCCTTTTCCTTTCCTTCCCACGGCTTTTCACCCCACCCCAAACCCTCCATAGCTCTTATCCCATCCAGAGCCGGGTATCGGCATCCATCGCCAGTCCTCCAAAACCATGGCTTCCAGGCAAAAAGCGCTGCCATCCGGCATACAGACATAGGCTGCAAACATACCATATTTTCAAAAAGAAGCAATCCTTTTTCCGATGGTTCCATCTTATCCCGGAAAACTAAATAAGAAACGCCACTCTTTCCAAAGAATTTCTTAAGAAACTATGGCGGATTTCTAAATAAACTGTCTTTTCCTAAAAAAGATAAATTTAATCCGCAAGCAAAACATCCAGCATCCCAAGCAGTCTTTGGCGTTCTTTTTTCTCCTTTATGCCTTTTTCGCCTTTCTTTCCGTTTCCCAACAAGTTGCCTCCATACCCATGCAAATATTCCAGGCTGACCGGGAGGCGCCGTTCCATCCCTGTCAGCCAGCTTTCCTCCATCCACTCCCTGCTGCCCGCCGCAGAGGCCAATATGAGCAGATAACAGTTTTTTTGCAAAAAGTCCCGGAACCCTTCCTTTTTCGCGTCACAAGCCGCAAACAGGCTCCTTGCAAAATGCAGCAATTTATTTACCTTCCAAGACGCCTCCTCCTGCGTCCTGCACAGCGAAAAAACAGTGGGATTCCCTTCCGCTTTATCCTGGGCGATATCCTGCAGGTCATCGCAAAGCTGGAGCAGGAATCCGAAGCCATAATAAAAATACATATCCCGCTCCGTAAACGGCACGTCAATAAAATACCTGTCCATCAACACAGAAACGCCTCCTTTATAGACGGAAACCTCAAGCGCTGCCGCCTCCGCCTCCAATGGAGCTGCCGTCCCCTGTCCGCCCGCCTCCTGGCGCAGCCTCCACCTTTCTTCCTGTTTCAGGCTCTTTACCTGTGCCTCCAACATAAGCAGCAACCCTTTGTACACCTCATGGGGCCTGCCATAGTCTGCTTCCACCTGCCCAAGAAGCTGCGCCGTTTTCCTCTCGTGGCGGGAAAGGGGACGGACTGGCTCTCCCATTAGTTTCTTTTTAATAAGGCGGTTGTAACGTTCCTTTTCCTCCTTTGTCCTGTCAGGAGCGTCAATGAAGTTGTCTGTATAAGGGTACAGCATACTATACCCGAACGCCGCCGGACGGTAATGCAGCGCCCTGCCGTTTAAAACAAGGAAAATGGCATACACCATATAATTGCGCGCCGCCTGCCCCATATCCTCAAAGTCCAGGCTTTTGTCAAATTTCCTTACTTTTTGCAAAAACTCTTTTAAGCACGTCCGGAATTCCAAAAGCTGTTCCCGCTCCATCGCCCCTGCCATATCCAACAGCGGCTCCTTCCAAAGCGCCTCCTCAAGCATCCCCTCCATCCTCTTTTTCCACTTTTTCCTTTTCCGTACGGCAAAAAAAGAGGCCGGATACTCCCCAAGCCCCTCTTTGCCTTTTTCCACCATATGCCGGATTTGCCTTTCCTTTTCCTGCCTGGCTTCTAACGGATAATCCTCTAAAAAATCCGGCTCCGTCCCTGGCGCCTCCCGCCAGGCTGCGATTAACTTTTCCGACATCTCATTCAAAACCTCTTTGTCAAATATACCCTTTTTCATAGCATACCCTGCCCCCTGTCTTCCGCTCCCCTGTTTCCACGCCCTATCCCGGCTCCTCTTTCCTCTTACGATACGATTGCTTTTTCCTAAAGTTCCTTAAACTGCCATGGCAAATGTATCAATAAACATCATTTTACGTTTTAGCAACACTCTAATCATCGTTTCTTTCTTCGCGCGTTTGTCGTATTACTCTGTCATACAGCAATGATTCCATAAGATTGATTCTTTAAAATTCATTATACAAGGCTCATTATATATAACTTATGATATAAAGTTTATACATCACAATTTATGATATCATTTACTAATAAAAAACTTATCTCATAAGTTATTTATTTAATATGCCATAAACGCTTTCTAAAATATTTATAACGGGAACCACTTGTTCCGGCTCGGGAGAATGCTCCCCCAGCATTTTCTCCATCCAAACCATATCATACCACTTCCCCATCTTATAACCGCACTTTGTAAAATGGGCAACCATCCGGTAGCCGCATGTTTCATGGAAACGTTCACTTTCCGGATGCGGCCAGGCAATGCACGCATTTGCATTTAAAATATGCTGCATTTTCAACATCTCTTCCAAAACGGCATACAGCCTGCGGCCAATCCCTTCCCCATGCCTCCCCATCTTCACATAGACGGAAGTCTCCACCGACCAGTCGTACGCCGCCCGCCCTTTAAATGGGGACGCATAGGCATACCCAACGATTTCCCCGCCTTCCACAGCGGCTATGTAAGGATATTTCTCCAAAATACGCCGGATACGCTCCCTAAATTCTTCCAGGGAAGGAACCTCATACTCAAAAGTGATTGGCGTTTCCTTCACATATGGAGCGTATATTGCCAACAGCTTTTCCGCATCTGCTTCCGTTACCATCCGTATGCGCCTTTGCGCCGCTGACATTTGTGTCTGCCCCTTTCCCATTGCCTCCACAACCCCCTCCCTTTTTCCTCCCAAAATATGTCCTGACGTTTACCGTCCTGCCAAATCCCTGTTAATTTCCCGGATTACCCGGCAGGGATTCCCGGCGGCCACTACATTGTCCGGTATATCCTTTGTCACCACGCTTCCCGCGCCAATCACGCTCCCTGCGCCAATCGTCACCCCAGGAAGCACGATGACCCCGCCGCCTAACCAACATCCGCTCCCGATTTTTATAGGCAGGGCATAAGTACGGCAAAAATATTCCTCCGAACCGGGCTCCCAACCCGGCGTCAGTCTGTCTGCCAAAGGGACAGGGTGCGTCGCCGTATATAGCTGCACATTTGACGCAATCAGCGTGTTGTTGCCAATGGTGATTTTGTTGCAATCCACAAAAGTGCAGTTCATATTGATTGACACATTGTCCCCGATATAAATGTTTTGCCCATAATCACAAAGGAACGGCAGACCCACCGACACATTATTTCCAATTTCTCCAAACAATTGCTTTAAAACATTCCTCTTTTCTTCCTTCTCCCCATAAGCAAGAGCATTGTATTCTTTTAAAAGCTCCCTTGCATGGGCTTTAAATTCTAAAAAAACATTATCATGGCAGTTATAAGGTTCCCCTGCCATGCATTTTTCCAATTCATTCACTGCGCATATCCTCCGTTTTATGTCATCCGTTTTATCTCTTCCTTTCCGCTTCCTTCATCATTTCATCCTTCTGTCCGTAACTGTCTCAACAAGCCGCTACGCCTGACCGTCTTCCCCTTCCTCCTATCCCGTGCTATATCCCATCTTTCCATCCTTCATCCCGTTCCCGGCTGGATGCGGTTGCCTTAGCCAACTGCAGCGCAATCTCGCTAAAATACCGCCCCGGAACCTCTTTCAATAAAAGCGCCCCAAAATCCGCCGCTCTATCCGCCGAAACCGGAGTTTCCTTTTCTTCTCTGCAAAGAATAAAACCGTCTTTTATCCGGTCTGCAGGATAAAATTTTGCATAATGCACAGTCACATCCTCGTTTTCCCCGCCTACACAGCTTCCAGAGAAGAAAAGCTTAACCCCCACTCCTGCTTCTTCGTCCGTACGATAATAACTGTTATAACAGCCATTTTCCTTCACCGGGCCTTTGCGCCAGCCAAATTCCTGCAGTTTCCCTCCCAAAACCAAGTCATTGACAATATAGCCGCCAAAACGCTCCAACTGCGGCGCATCCGCTTCCTTGCCTGTTACAGTATACACCTTGCGTCCAAGCTGTTCGATGGGCTGGCGAGCTTCATAGCCTTCCAACTGACGCTTCCATGCTTCCAGTTGCTCTGCGGACAGCTCCATTGGATGCACCAGTCCCACCTTACCGTCTTCCGGCAGGCTGTATTCTTCCTCTTCCTGTGTATGCAAAGAGCCGTCTTCCATATACCGGAAGCCTTGCGCCAGCCCCTTTTCGTCATAAATCCCCCATACCAGCCCAATGGCAAACTGGCGCATTACAGGATTCTCCGTAAAAAGCCGCTTCCAGGCCCCCACGTTCCATTTCCGTCCGCAAGACAGGGCCAGTTCCAGGCGCATCTTCTGGATTTTTACAATTGCTTTTATTTGCTTTTTCATCTGACGGAACGCTTCATAAGCCGCCTGCGCCTGCGCTGCGTCATCCCTCTCGCCAGGAACCGGCATGTTTTTCAGCCGTTTCCCTGTCCGGTCGTACACCTCCAGCCCCAGGGAAGGCGTAAACAGCGCCTTAAACTGGCGTTCCCCATAAGTAAAATACCGTTCCCCTTTCCGGTCAAATCCAAAATCCGGCACAATCCGGTCTTCCAGCTCCTCCCTGCAAACGCCAAGCTTCCCTGCTGCCAAATCCAGCGCTTTCCCTGCCGCTTTTTTCACCTGTCTGTATGGAAACCTCCTGGAAATGCCGTCCACAATAACCAGCGCCTGCGGCTGTGGGCTTAGGGCAAGCGCCTGCACAGCCTCCGCCGCCAAAGCGCCTCTTCCCTGCTGGGGCCATTCCCAAATCCACTCCTGCAATTTCTTTACCATTTTGGGGCCTCCGTGAATGGAAACGGCATAGAGCGTCCAGCGTTTTTTCACCTCTGCCCCCGCTTCCATCCACTTATCAAAAAGCTCCTCCATATATGCCGCCAGTTCTTCCTTATGCAGCCCCTGCGCCAACAGGGCCGCTTTGCCGCTGGCGCAGCAGCCATCCACGGATGCGTAACAGAGCAGAATCGCCTGAAGGTATTCTTCCTCCGCTTCTTCGCCATTTTCCCAATGCACCGTGCCAAAGGGCGTGCTGTAAGCCCATGCCAGCCTGCGCTTTCTGCCGCCCTTGTGGATTTCCTTTACCAGCGCATTTTTTCCCACCAAGTTATCCAATAGACCTTCCATTTCTTCATCCCTGCCAAACTGACGCTTCTGCGCTATCGGTCTGTTATACAACGTTTTGTCGTGGCATTCCGCCAAGCAATTGTAAAGGAAAGCCTTTCAGAGCTTGGTCTGCCAATCGGCTTGACGCGCCGTTTGCCGCGCCGTCCGCCAGATAAGCCGCAATAGGGCTGGAAACGGCGTCCGATTCCGTCCCCTGCCAGTTTCTGGCTCCATATATTTGGCTGATTCCTCATTTTTCTTCTCCTTCCGGTTTCCGTCACAGCCTGCACTATCCTCGTTTGCCCCCTATCCCATGCCAACAGTTGCGCTTCCGAAAGTTCTATTTCTGCCGTTTGGGCAGTAAATCATATATCATCACAGATAAAGCCGTATAGAACAGCCCCATGCTGTAAATCATATAACGCGGCTGGCAGAAAATCGTCAGGCCCACCACAAGGCAGTTGCCTATTATGCCGCCCAACGTTATTTCCGCCAACGCCGTTGCCGTGTCACGTTTGGCCCAGCATTTCCTTTTCCATATAAGGTAAAAATATAACCCAAGATACGCAAGATAAGCCAATATGGCGTATACATTCAAATATCGGTTTACCCTGGCAATGGAATTCACAAACCCCTTCCAGATATTTGCCGTCAATACCTTTACCAGTTCCCCCTTTTCCTGCCCCAGCAGCGTTTTTACCATGGCGTTGCAATAAGCGTCGTATTTCAAAACGGCATCAATTTCCCCAAACTCAAAATGCTGCGCAATGTATCCCTGCACCACCGGATTGATAATACCGTAACCGATGGGGTCGTAACTGTCTGCATAATGGGAAGACATCTCCACCCAGCCTTCAGGGGCATAAGTAATTTTCAGCCCCTGCCTGTCCGCCTCTTCGCAAATCGCTTCATACAGCCCTTTTAACTCCTCGTCTTTAAACAAAGCCGCGTCCTCTTCCCCGGCGGTATAAATCAGCGTACACAACACCCCCATGGAATTGCCGGAATGCTCAATCCACACGCCCCGGACACAGTAATTGTAAAGCCTGTCCGTAAACCGGCTTGCCAGAAAAAGGCCCGCCGTCATAGCCAACAGTAACGCCAGCTTCTTCCCTTCCCGCTTTTTCACCAAATAATACAGGAAGAACACTGCCGCCATCAGGCAGAGGGAAACCAGCATCTGTTTTCTGAGATTTACAAGCAAAAAGGCGTAAATTGCCGTTCCTGCCAGGTTCCTCCCCTTTTCCTGCGCCACATAACGGTAAAGCTGCGTTACAAACAGCACGTACAGCGAAAGCCCGACGCCTTCTGTCATAATCGCGTCAATGTAGGAAGATTTACGTATGGCCACAAAGCGGCATAAAATCGTCACCGCAAACTGGAACAATACGCAAAGGCAGGCCAACAGCCGACTGTCATCCTTATATTCCTTTACCGTCATTGCCAGCTTCCATGCAGCGTAGGCCGCCAGAATGCTCTGCGCTATAATGACAGGCATCAGATAGCTTTCCTCCCCAAACGCCTGCCGGAACAGCCAGAGAAACGTTGGATAGAGCGGTTCCCTTGTAATATTCATGGATGCATAGCTAAGAGAGTCCTTCGTCCATACAGGCCCGTCATAAAATGCAAAAAACAGGTAGAAGCCCAATGCTGCCGCAAACAGGCAGATGTCCCAAACCCTTCCTCTTTTTTCCCCTTTGCCAGACCATATGACCATATGCGCGCCTCCTATTCCAATTCCGCTCCAGTATCTTCTACGCCTCTCTCCAGAAAGCATTTTCTCATGCTTCGCTTCCGAAATCCTTCCGGGCCTTTAAGACACTGGCTCTGTTTTTCCAGTTCCATAGTTATATTTAAAATTTGCCGCCTGCCTTTATTTTTTCCATACTTCCACATACCGGCCGCCGTAAAATGGCCCAAGACGTTCTATCCTTTTATAATGGGCCGGGAGTATCTTTGCCCAATCCAGGCAATGGCTTCCGTCCACGGCCGGGACGGTATCCACAATGAAATGCCTGACTTCATTCCGCTGCGCTGCCATGCAGTAAGGCTTTACCCATGTTTCTTCCGCGCTTCCATGCATAAAGTTCAACGTAATCAGGTAGTCCACTGGTTTTTCCTCCAGGTCGTCAAAACTGCCTGTCCGAAAGTCTATCCTGCCGCGCCCCAACTCCCGTGCCGCCAGAATGACCTCTTCATGCAAGTCCAGCCCTATCCGCCTTTCCGCTTTTATATGCTGCAGCACCCCGCCAAGCCCGCACCCGATATCCACCACCGTACCGCCGCCATGGGCGTTAATATATTGGGCGCACGCCTGTGTGTATTCCCTCCATTCGTAGGGAACCAGATGCCATGTGTCAAAATGATGCTTCCTAAGCAGCCTTACATACCCCACTCTCCTGACGCCTCCCACCAGGATATTTTTCAAACCCACTTCTTTTATTTTCCGTATAATCCGCATCCCATTCACTCCCCCGCATCCATGCCACTGGCCTTACAGCCGCATCCATCCGGCAAAACCAGACAAAGTTCGCTTCTTTTGCTTCTTTTTACTTTTGGGAAGTATATCACCGAATTGCCTGTTATGTCAACAAAAACAGGCTGGGCCATTCGCTTCCTTAATTAATGCTGTCTGCATTTACTCTAACAAAACAGCGAAAGGATGGCTGACAGGCCATGAAAAGTGATTTCTGCACAGTTCCTTCCGTATCCAGTCATAAAACCCCCCTGGCCTTAATAAGATAGTAAAAAGAAAACAGGCGGGAATATAATTATGAGTTCCAAAACAAAAATCGTTGTACTTCATCTTAAAGAATTAATATATACTGGCATTTTTGCCGTTCTGGGGATTTTGTTCATTATCCTCCTGATCATTATGTTCCTTCCCAGAAATAAAGATAAAGGCGCCCCCCTGCCACAGCCCGCAAACACTTATATGCCTGGAGTCTATACGACCTCCCTTGTCCTGAATGACAATGTGGTGGACATTGAAGTTACGGTAGACGAAGCCAATATCAACAACATCCGCATTGTCAACCTGGACGAAGCGGTCACAGCCATGTATCCACTGATTGAGCCGGCTTTTGAAGACCTTGTTGTGCAAATCTGCGAAAACCAGTCCCTGGACGGACTTACCTATGCGGATGAAAACAAATATACTTCCATGGTACTCTTAGACGCTATCAAAACTTCTTTGCAAAAAGCTGAAATTGCCGCACAGGCTGCGGAGGGCGTAAATGCCGCACAGTAAAACAGCCAATTACAGGCGTACACAGGTCAAACATAAAGGGCGTTGTCTGCCATCAGGTGCAGACAACGCCCTTTTTCACCAGGCGCCATAGCATATGCGTAACGCCTGGGATTCTCTTTGCCGTTTACTCCTCTTACATTCCATCCGGTTAGAAATTGGAATTGTGAAAAGCAATTTTAATACAACTTGAATTTATTTACCAGATTATCAAGCTCTGTTGACCTTGCCGCTAACTCTTCGCTGATAGCCGAACATTCTTCCGCGGACGCTGCATTCTGCTGGGTTACCAGGGAAATCTGGTCAATCCCTTCTTCCACCTGCAACAAAGCGGCAGATTGTGTCCTGGATCTTTCGCTGTTTGCTTTTGTAGTTTCTGCAAAGTTTTCCAGTTCTTTAATAATCCTTATAAAACCGCCTGCCGTTTTTTCCGTCACCGCATTGCCTCTGTTGACTTCTTCGATTGTCTTTCCAATCAAATCTTTTGTATTGACTACTGCATTTGCGCTATCTGTCGCCAGCTTTCCAATCTGGTCCGCAACCACTGCAAAGCCTTTCCCTGCATCCCCTGCCCTGGCCGCTTCAATGGAAGCGTTTAAAGCCAATAAACTTGTTTGTGAAGCTATTTCTTCAATAGAAGTTACAATCACTTCAATTTCATTGGAAATCTCTTTAATGCGGTGCATTTCATCTTTCAGTTCCTGCATTTGAGCCTTTTCCACTTGGGCATCCTCCACGGATTTTATCATTGTATTGTAAGCTTTTTCCGCTTCCGCCGCCGTTTCTTCCGCCATATTAATTACGGTTTCAACCGTAGCCGTCAGTTCTTCCACTGCGCTTGCCTGCTCATTGGTGCCGGCCGCAAGGTCATTTGCGGCCGAAGCCACGTCTTCCGACCCAGAGTCCACCTGATTGGAAACATCCTTAATTTGATTTAAAGTGGAATTATACTCTTTCAATATAATTCCAAAATTCTCTTTCAGGCTTACAAAGTCGCCAAGATAATCAGGAATATCGTTAACGTCTCTTGTCAAATCGCCCTGGGCGACCGTTGCAAAGTTTTCGCATATATTTTTCACATATTCATCCAAAAAATTTATAGCTTCCTTCAGTGACTTTGCCAATGCGCCAAGTTCATCCTCCGATTCATAGCGGATATCATCTCCATGGGATAAATCGCCTTCACGCAACTGCCTTGCCGCCGCCTCAATCTCAATAAGCGGCTCCACAATGCTGTTTGTTACCCGTACGGAAAGCTTAATTGAAATATATATAATAATAATAACTAAAACAATGCCTGTAAGAAGAAGCGCATTCGATATCATTTCTGATGTATTCTTGTATTCTTCCGCAGTATTAAGGATGGAAGCGTTCAAATCCTCAATCATTACTTTTACTTCATCCACTGCCGTCTTATAATATGTATTATTGTATTCCATTGCGCCGTCATAATCCCCGGCTTTCGCCAACCGAAGCACCTCTTCCCTATGTTTACGGACTACGTTCTCCAGCGTATCTTCGATTGCCTGTAATTTTTCCCTATCTTCTTTGGTTAATAAATTTTCCCTCAAAAAGGCGCGCGCCTCTTCCATAACAGCCAGATTTTTATTCATGGTTGACTCCAACTGCGGATACATTTCTTCGATATGGTCAACGCCGTCTGCGAATAATCTGTTTACTGCGCGCTGAATATCCAACTGTGGATAATACAGTTCGGCGCTATAGCTAATATTCATAGTAGGGCCTTCATACAATTTATTCAGTCTCTCTTCAATAATTTTCATGCCGATAAGCAAAGCCGCAATCAAAACGAAGGTTGTTAAAATAATAATCCCAAATGAGTATGTCAATTTTTTCTTAACCGGCAGATTTTTAAATTTTTCATTCATTGTCTCACTCTTCATACAACTAAAGTTCTCCTTTTCTTGAATTCATTTTAAAATTGTCTGTCTTTTTTACATTATCCATACTTTTTCCGTCTTTTTCTAACGTTCCGTCTTCAATCAAACGCCTTTCTCTTGAGAAAAATTCCGCAATTTCCGCAATTCCACAGCCGTATTGTTTTCCCTCCTATGTACATTCCTCCTTTTCACCCATATCATGCACACACCATAAGCCTTAGAGCGTGTCTGGACATTGCTTCCTGGCAGATGCACGCATCCATGGCTGACGGCTATTGCAAACAACGTTCCATTGCAGCAATAAGCGTGTCTTAATGGAGCTTATGGTTTGCGCCATCCTGGAAAGCTTACGTTTCACAATGCCTTTTCTATCTTTGAAACCAAACCCCTTTTTACCCACAATCCTTTCAATCCGCAAAGAATCCCTTATGAAATGCTTTGATGTTGTATCATAATAGTTGACACCCTATTCTCAAGGATTTTGATATAATTATAATCAATACGAGAATAGGAGAAAATAACATGGCAAAAAATCAAAAAACATATGACAGTGAATTTAAAGCCCAGGCTGTAAAACTTGCCCAAGAAATCGGTGGGCATAAAGCTGCTAAAGAATTAGGAATCCCCAAGGGGACTATTTACACCTGGATAAAAGCTTTCAAAGAAGGTCGTCTCCGTGCAAATGAAGCAGTTCATACACCTAACGATGCTTTATCCCTTAATGATGAGCTTATCGAGCTTAGGAAGCGGGTGAAAGAGCAGGATAAAGAAATCCGACGTTTAAAAGAAGAAAATGAATTTTTGGAGGAAGCAAGTGCTTTTTTCGCAGCCAGCCGTCGGAAGTCAGCAAAAAACAGAGACTGATGTTTATTGCAATTAAAACAGATGACGGCAGAATTAAGGGTAAAATTTCTTACTATTGCAGAGTGCTTCATGTTTCCAGACAAGCATTTAGCAAATACCTGAAAACAAAAGATGCTCCTTGGAAATATCAGACATTGGCAGATGCAATGATTGATATATGCAGCGAGGATGAATGCAACGACACTTACGGAAGAATCCGTATGTACCAGGCACTGCAGCTC
>CAJTQO010000020.1 GCA_910578405.1 uncultured Lachnospiraceae bacterium
AAAAGCAGAAAAGGGCGGAATTAAGTAAAAAAGCAGGATAAGTGAAAAAGGAAAAACAAACCAGCAGTAACAAAGGAGAACCCAAAATGGAATATAGAAAACTGTATAAAAAGGAAATAGACAGAAAGTTATTTTCTAAATTTATCCGTCATCAGACGGTTACAAAATGTTGGAGAAGAGAAGAGGGAGAGTGGCGGATTAAGGATGCGCCTTTTATTGACGACTGGACAGAACAGGATTATGCTACTTTGATAGATTGTTTGAAACACACTTTAGAGAGCGGTGGATTTGTATATGGGGCATTTTTAAGGGGGGATTTAAAAGGATTTGTTTCCGTGGAGCCGGTCCTATTTGGCGGTAAGCAGAAATATTTGGACTTATCCTGCATTCATGTATCAGAAGACATGCGGGGGCAGGGAATTGGAAAAGTTCTATTTGAGGCGGCTAAAAAATGGGCGAAAGAGGCAGGCGCCTGCAAGCTGTATATATCTGCCCATTCGGCGGTGGAAAGCCAGGCATTCTATAAGGCAATGGGTTGCAGGGAAGCGCAGGAGTATTGTCAGAAGCATGTGGAAGCGGAGCCTTACGATTGTCAGTTGGAATGCAGCATATAAGGATATACGCTGGAGTAGGTTTATAAAAGCAGAAGAAGCAGGGTATATGTTTTTCGGCGCTGAAATGGCATTGCGCAGGAAAGTGGGGAATCAGGCTGAAACAATGTGGTGTGCAGAGGATGCGTAAAGGAAATTTAGAAAGGATAAAGGGTATGGGATATGTTATATCATAAGAATATTTTACTGGCAGTAACAGGAAGCATAGCCGCTTATAAAATAGCTAATTTAGCAAGTATGTTGAAAAAACTGGGAGCGGATGTAACCGTTTTAATGACGAAAAATGCAACAAATTTTATTCATCCGATTACATTTGAAACTTTAACAGGAAGAAAATGCCTAATTGATACTTTTGACAGGAACTTTGAATTTAATGTGGAACATGTGTCCTTAGCGAAAAGCACAGACGTAGTTTTAGTCGCCCCGGCTTCCGCTAATGTCATTGGGAAATTGGCCAATGGCATAGCAGACGATATGCTGACGACAACGGTAATGGCATGTGGCTGCAAGAAAATCATTGCACCAGCAATGAATACTCATATGTATGAAAATCCTGTGGTGCAGGATAATATAAAAAAATTAATGCATTATGGCATGGAGGTAATCGTTCCGGATACAGGCTATTTGGCTTGCGGAGACATAGGCGCGGGAAAAATGCCTTCGGAGCAGGTATTGTTGGAATATATCTTAAAAGAAGTGAATTGTGAAAAAGATTTGGCGGGGAAGAAAGCGCTTGTAACGGCTGGCCCAACCAGAGAGAGAATAGATCCGGTGCGTTTTATCACCAACCACTCTACTGGGAAAATGGGATATGCAATTGCCAGACACTGTATGCAGCGGGGGGCGGAAGTAACATTGATTACAGGGAAAACGGAATTGCCAAGGCCAATGTTTGTCCATACGGTTGAAGTTGAATCGGCGCAGGATATGTATGAGGCTGTGAAAGCATGTTATAAAGAACAGGATATTATTATTAAGTCCGCGGCTGTAGCGGATTACCGTCCGGCATCCGTTTCAGAAGAGAAAGTAAAAAAGAAGGATACGGAAATGTCCATTGCTCTGGAGCGTACAGAGGATATTTTACAGTTTTTAGGGGAAAACCGAAGGGAAGGGCAGTTTTTGTGCGGTTTTTCCATGGAAACGGAAAATATGGTGGAAAATTCAAAAGCGAAACTGGAAAAGAAACATTTAGATATGGTAGTGGCAAACAATTTAAAACAAGCTGGGGCAGGATTTGGGACAGATACTAATGTGGTGACGCTTATTACAAAAGATATCTGTTTGGAATTGCCTATGATGAGCAAAGAAGAAGTGGCTAAAAACATATTGGATCGTATTAAGAAGATGATGGATTGATTTTTGCTTTGCATAAAAACAGAATGTTATATGAAAATTGACGTATAATGAAAATCCTGCAGGACTTGTTTCTAAATATAGGAATATATGATATAATATAATGTCAGGTTTATAAGAGAGCATATGTAAACAAGGCGGAGATATTAGGTGGAAATATAGGGTGCAGGTGGCTGGGTAATGAAAGGAAGAAAAAGGAAGCTGGGCAAAAGGATTGGCATTTTGGCAGTATCATTGCTGATTGCCGGAGG
Organism: uncultured Lachnospiraceae bacterium; assembly: GCA_910578405.1. Lineage (GTDB taxonomy): Bacteria > Bacillota > Clostridia > Lachnospirales > Lachnospiraceae > Kineothrix. Next base: position 2,216 of record CAJTQO010000020.1, read on the forward strand.
GATATATGTTCGCTATGCGTTTTATTACGAAAATCATTATTTCAGAAATACGGTAATTGGCGGGGAGGATTGCAGCCATATGACGCCTGTGGAGGCGGAATATCTGCTGTATGAAAAAGTATCCGGCTATTCCTTGGGGCTTTATGGAAGAGAAGAAATATCCGATATTATTTTGCCGAAAGAAATTGGGATGGAGTATATATTTGGAGATTCCATGCTTCAGATTAAAAAGGAGCAGAACCCGGCGTTATGGATTATTGAGTTTTTTCAAAAATACGAGTATGAGATGCCTAGGATTGCCCATTTTGACAGGGCGGCATTGGAAAAACGGATAGAAGAACTGGCTTTTTTTAAAAAGGAAAATGTCCGGCCGCCGAAAGATGCTTATATTACATATGTGGAAGACGAAGGAAAATATAGAATTGTCGATGCAAGGCCGGGAACCGAAACAAAGAAGGAAAAAGTTGCAGAGGAAATAGAAAAAGCGCTTTTGAATTTGCAGCCGGCGATAAATCTGGATAAGGCGGGATGTTATAAGGAAGCGGGGTTAAAAGAAGACAGTGCAGAATTGCAGGCGGCTTTAGAATTGACGAACCGGTATATTTCAGCGGAAATTATCTATGATTGGAATGGAAATCAGGTTCTGGTCGATGGAAGACGGATTCGAAAGTGGATAGAGGTGGAAGGAGAGAAGGCTCAGCTTAATGAAAAGGCGGTAGGGAAGTTCGTAGCAAGGCAGGCGGAGGAATATGATGATTACGGGCGGAACAAATTTTTTCAAACAACAGACGGCAGAAAGCTGGAATTGAATAACGGCTTGTTTGGCTGGCAGACGGATTCGGAGGCAGAAACGCTGGAGTTGGTTAAAGCAATTAAAAATGGAGAAACTATAAAGAAGCAGCCTGTCCATACAGAGAAAGAGCCGAAAGCCTGGGAGGTGTGGGTAAAAGACACTTATGTGGAAATTGATTTGGGAAGGCAGCATTTGTATCTGTACGTGGATGGGGAGATGCTGTTGGAGAGCGATTTTGTGTCAGGAAATGCATCCAGGGGATGGGGAACCCCGGCAGGCGTCTATGGCCTTACCTATAAGGCGCGCAATGCGGTGCTGCGTGGATTGAACTATGCCACTCCGGTTTCCTATTGGATGCCTTTTAACGGTAATATAGGAATGCACGACGCCACTTGGAGAAATGCGTTTGGCGGGGATATTTACCGGACAAATGGTTCCCATGGATGCATTAATTTACCTTATGAGAAAGCTAAAATTATTTATGAATATATGTATACCGGATTTCCTGTAGTGTGTTATTATTAAAGAGGGAATGGTACAGAAAGAATTGACAGGGAGTTGTATAGTGGGTGAGTGGAAATGAGAAGCAGAAAACAAATCAATGAGAAGGAAAGAAGAAAATACAGAGCATTTTTTAACAAACAGAAAGAATTGCATCAATTGTTAAAGCAGTATGCCGGAGATATATTGGCTTCTGAAAATTTTGAAAGGACAAAAGAGCATATCCAGCATGGAAATATGACGGTAAACAACCATTGCATAAATGTGGCAAAATACAGCTTGGCTATCAGCCGGAAGCTGCATATCCCATGCAACCGGAGGGAGTTGGTTCGGGGGGCATTGCTGCATGACTATTTTCTATACGATTGGCATGATAAAGGCAGAAGGGACATTCGGAACCTGCATGGTTTTTACCATCCGGGAATAGCCCTGCGCAATGCTTCCAGGGAATATCATTTAACGGAAAGAGAAAAAGACATTATCAAAAAACATATGTGGCCGTTGACAATTGTACCGCCGCAATGTCGGGAAGCGTGGATTGTAACTGCTGCAGACAAATATTGTTCCTTGTTGGAAACGGTGGGGCTTCATAAGGGACATGGCAGGAGGACGTACCGGACAAAGAAGAATCCGGCAATCAAGATACAGTATCAAGGATAGACAGTGGAAGATTTATATAAGGAATTAGAAAAATACAGGGATTCGGACTATTATCCGTTTCATATGCCAGGGCATAAGAGAAACCCGGAAGCGGCAGACGGGGCGCTGGCAGATTGTTATGGGCTTGATATTACGGAAATCGAAGGGTTTGACAATCTTCACCAGGCAGAAGGGATTTTGCAAAAGGAGCAAAGAAGGGTGACAAGACTGTATGGTTCCACTCAGAGTTATTTTCTTGTAAATGGAAGCACATGTGGAATTTTGAGCGCAGTTTTTGCCGTGACCAAGGATGGTGACAGGATTTTGATGGCGCGTAATTGCCATAAGTCAGTTTACCATGCCGTTTATTTGAGAAAGTTGGCGGCGGTTTATTTGCAGCCGGATTGGAATATGGGAAAGGAAGAGGGGTGGCCTGCCATAGCCGGAAGGATTTTGCCTGAGGCAGTGGAAGACGCTCTTAAAAAGCATCCGGACTGCGCTGCTGTGGTTATTACGTCCCCTACGTACGAAGGCGTGGCATCGGATGTGGGGAAGATTGCCTTGATTGCACATGCCCATAAAATCCCGCTGATTGTGGATGAGGCCCATGGCGCGCATTTTGGTTTTCATGAAGCGTTTCCGTGCAGCTCTGTGCGTCTTGGCGCTGACCTGGTGATACACAGTACGCATAAGACACTGCCTGCCATGACGCAGACGGCGCTGCTTCATTGGAATCAGAATGAGAAGCAGGACGGGTCGGAAGCCTTATGGGGCAGGAATGGGAGTCTGGTAGACAGGAAGAGGCTGGAAAGGTATCTGAGGATTTTTCAAACAAGCAGCCCCTCTTATCCGTTGATGGCGTCTATAAGCAACAGTATGCGTCTGATGGAGCGGGAGGGGTGGGCAGCTCTGGACAGGCTGGCTAGATGCAGGGAAGCTTTTTTGCATCGGATGCGTAGCTGCCATTATGTGCGCATATGGGAGGCGGCGCGGGAGGAAAACGGCCTGCCTGTAGGATATGACCCATGTAAGTTAGTGATAGGCATAGCTAACGGCAGGATGACAGGACAGGAGCTGTATGATGTTTTACGGGAGGAATATCATTTACAGATGGAGATGGCAACGCCTGACTATGTGCTGGCGATTGTAACGATGATGGACCGGCAGGAAGGATGGAACCGCCTGGAGGAAGCGTTGATACAGATTCATCACAGGCTGGCGCAGAATGCAGCGCAGGCCCTGGAGGGACGGGACAACAATAAGAGATATGGATGCAGCGTGGACGGCACAATGAGGGAACAGGAAGCGGCAATGACTATAGCGGAAGCTTATGATGCAGCGCAGGAGTGGAGCGGGCTGGCGGAGGGAAAGGGAAGGGTTGCGGCAGAATTTATCAATCTGTATCCGCCCGGAGTCCCGTTGGCTGTGCCAGGGGAAAGGCTGACGGAGGAGTTCCTTGGGGAGCTGGATTACTATGGACAATGCGGGCTGAAAATACAGGGTGTGGAAAATGGATGTATAAAGGTGGTAAGGCAACGGACTGCCGATGGATATGAAAAGGAAAAAGATAAAGATAAGCATTAAGATTGGGAAATATAAATTTTAGAGGACGGAGAAAGGAAAGGATTCAAGATGAGAAAAACGAAAATTATTTGCACCATAGGACCAGCCAGCGAGGGCGAAGAAAAATTAAGGGAACTGATGTTGGCCGGTATGAATGTGGCGCGATTTAATTTTTCCCATGGAACACATGAGGAACATAAGGCAAAGTTCTCAAGGGTGGTAAAGGTCAGCAAGGAGCTGGGGCTTCCTGTGGCGACGCTGATGGATACGAAGGGGCCGGAAATCCGGCTGTGTGATTTTGAAGGCGGTAAGGCGGAGCTTGTGGCTGGACAGAGGTTCACTCTGACCGTAGAAGAGATTATGGGGGATGCCAACAGAGCGTCCATTACGTATAAGAATCTTGGCAATGACGTGAAAGAGGGAATGTCCATCCTGATTGACGATGGTTTGATTGAGATGACAGTGGAGGAAATCAGAGAAGGGGAAATAATCTGTAAGGTAGTCAATGGAGGGAGCGTATCCAACCATAAGGGTGTGAATGTGCCGAATGCCGTTTTATCCATGCCTTATATCAATGAGACAGACCGGGAAGACATTATCTTTGGCTGTGAGCTTGGATATGATTTTATTGCCGCATCGTTTGCCAGAAGCAAAGAGGATATTTTGGATGTGCGCAAGATTTTGGATGCGCATAACAGCAAAATGAAGATTATTGCAAAAATTGAGAATATGCAGGGGATTCAGAACCTGGAGGACATCCTTTCCGTATCGGACGGCATTATGGTGGCGCGCGGCGACATGGGTGTGGAAATCCCTATGGAAGAAGTGCCTGTGCTGCAAAAAAAGATGATTAAAATGGCGGAGGCTGCAGGGAAGCATGTGATAACGGCGACGCAGATGCTGGAATCCATGATTAAGAATCCACGGCCTACCAGGGCGGAAGCAACGGATATTGCCAATGCTATCTATGACGGGACAACGGCTATTATGCTTTCCGGGGAAAGCGCAGCCGGGAAATATCCGGTAGAGGCTGTGAAAACGATGGCGCGGATTGCGGAACGTTCGGAAGAAGATATCAACTATACATCAAGGATGTGGAGGCATTCGTCAAGAATGAAGCGGTATGCGGAGGCGGAGTCCATGGATGTAACCACCGCTATTTCCTATGCGACATGCACAACCGCAGCCCAATTGAATGCGGCGGCGATTATCACTGTCACGATGTCTGGATTTACGGCGGGAATGATTTCACGGTATAAGCCGGAATGCCCTATCATTGCCTGTGTGGTTGATTCGGGAGTGGGCAGGCAGTTGAATCTGTTGTGGGGCGTTACGCCGATTCTGATTTGCAAAGAAGAGAATGCGGATGATTTGTTTGAAGAGGCCGTGCGTGCGGTAAAGGAGGCCGGGTATGTGAAACCGGGGGATGTGGCGGTTCTTACGGCGGGGATGCCTCTTGGAGTATCTGGCACTACCAATATGATTCGCGTCATAGAGGTGTGAGAGGGGGTTATCCCGATAGGGGCGGATTGGAATAGGAGGTGTATATATGGATATCAAGGTGAACCAGTTGGGGCAGCCGATGCCGGTCGAGCAGACGGCGCAGCAGCAGCCTGTAGACGGAACCTTTAAATTTACGCTTGTCAGTCATATTGAAGAGCAGGAACTTCAGGCAAGGCTTACGTTGCTGATGGAAGAAATCACGATGCAGGGGGATAAGCTGGCAAAGCACCGGGATATCAAGGATATGAAAAAATACAGGGGGTTGGTAAAGGAGTTTATGAATGAGATTGTCAATCGTTCTCATTCTTTTTCGAGAGAAAACTTTCTGGATAAGCGGGGGAGGCACAGAGTATACGGTATTGTGCGGTTGGTAGATGAAAAACTGGATGAACTGGCAAAAGAACTTGTGAAGGATGAGAAGGATAATTTAGGGATACTAAGCAAAATAGGTGAAATCCGAGGATTGTTATTGGATATTTTCACCTAGACGGAGGTTGATAGATGGCACGATTTGCAGATATTGTGGGGCAGGAGCAGTTAAAGGAGCATTTGCAGAATGCAGTCAGGTTAAATAAGGTATCCCATGCCTATCTGATAAACGGAGAACGGAGTTGCGGGAAGGAGTTTGTGGCAAAGATTTTTGCTGCCGCATTGCAGTGCGAAACGCCTGTTACCTTGGAAGGGCGCGTGGAGCCTTGCGGGGAATGTCATTCCTGTAAACAGATGGCTACCGGGAATCAGCCGGATGTGATTTTTCTTTCCCATGAAAAACCAGGGACAATCGGCGTAGAGGATATCCGGAGTCAGATAAACGGGACAGTGGCAATTAAGCCTTACAGCAGCCGTTATAAAATCTACATGATAAACGATGGAGAAAAAATGACGGTGCAGGCACAGAACGCATTATTAAAGACATTGGAGGAGCCGCCGGAATATGTGGTGATATTGATTCTGACTGCCAATGTGGAGACATTGCTGTCTACGATTCTCAGCCGGTGCGCAGTGTTGAATATGAAGCCGGTAAGGGACAGCCAGGTGAAGCGTTTTTTAATGGAAACAATGCAGTTGCCGGATTATAAGGCGGATATTTGCGTGGCATTTGCCAGGGGGAATATAGGGAAGGCGAAAATGTTGGCTTCCAGTGAAGACTTTGACCGGGTGAAAGAAGAAGCGGTAACGCTTTTAAAATATATCAATGATATGGAAATCAGCGAAATAGTGGCGGCGATTAAGAAAATCAGCGAATATAAACTGGATGTGAACGATTACATGGATATCCTGGCCATATGGTACAGGGATGTGCTGTTATTCAAGGCGACGCATGATGTAAACCATTTGATTTTCCGGGGAGAAATACAGGCTATAAAAAAAGTGGCGGACAGAAGCACTTATGAAGGGCTCGAAAAGGTGATAAGCGCGCTGGAAAAGTCAAAGGAGCGTTTGAACGCTAACGTGAATTTTGATTTGACGATGGAGCTTTTGCTTTTGACAATTAAAGAAAACTCATGAGGTTGACGGATTATGGTAGAAGTGATAGGAGTGCGTTTTAGGACGGCGGGAAAGATATATTTTTTTGACCCGGGGCGTTTTCAAATAAAAAAAGGGGATCATGTGATTGTAGAAACGGCAAGGGGAATCGAATACGGAACAGTGGTAAGCGAGCCAAAGGAAATTGAGAATGAGAAAGTGATTCAGCCTTTGAAGCCGGTGCTGCGGGTGGCCACGCCAAAGGATATTGAACAGGAAGCCGCCAATAAGGAAAAAGAAAAAGAGGCTTTTCAGATATGCCTGGAAAAAATAAAGAAGCATAATCTGGACATGAAGCTGATTGATGCGGAATATACATTTGACAATAATAAGGTTTTATTTTATTTTACAGCCGATGGGAGGATTGATTTCCGGGAGTTGGTGAAGGATTTGGCGTCGGTTTTTAAAACAAGGATAGAGCTGCGCCAGATTGGCGTGCGGGATGAGACAAAAATCGTAGGAGGGGTCGGCATCTGCGGGCGTGCGCTTTGCTGCCATACGTATTTGTCTGAGTTTATCCCTGTTTCCATAAAGATGGCTAAGGAGCAGAATCTTTCTTTAAATCCGACTAAAATATCAGGTATGTGTGGGCGGTTGATGTGCTGCTTAAAAAATGAAGAGGAAACTTATGAGGAATTAAACCGGAGGCTTCCCAATGTAGGTGATTTTGTCACAACAGATGATGGATATAAGGGAGAGGTACACAGCGTCAATGTGTTGCGCCAGTTGGTGAAGGTAATCATTGTAAAGGATGATGAGCGGGAAATCCAGGAGTATAAGGTGGAACGGCTCAGGTTCCGGAGAAAGCATAATAAGAATAATAAAGTAGAGGTTAATGACGAGGAACTGAGAAAGCTGGAGAAGCTGGAGAAACAGGAAGGGAAGTCAAAGCTGGATGATAATTGATTTGAAAGAAAACGAAAGGCTGGACGAGCTTCAGAGGAATGGGTACCGGATTATTCAAAATCCCAAAAAATTTTGTTTTGGGATGGATGCAGTGCTGTTGTCAGGATTTGCAAAAGCCGGGAAGGGTTCGAACGTATTGGATTTGGGAACCGGGACAGGGATTATCCCTATATTAATGGAAGCGAAAACGCAGGCGGCGCATTTTACCGCGTTGGAAATCCAGGAGGAAAGTGCGGATATGGCGCGGCGCAGTGTGGAGCTGAATGGCCTGCAGGAGAAGATTACAATTGTACAGGGGGATATCAGGGAGGCAGGAACGCTGTTCGGCGCTGCCTCTTTTGATGTGGTGACTTGCAATCCGCCCTATATGGTAGGGCGGCATGGATTAAAGAACCCGGAGGCGCCAAAAGCGATTGCAAGGCATGAGATTTTATGCACCCTGGAGGATGTGGTTTCGCAAGCAGCCCGGACGCTGAGGCCGGGAGGGAATTTTTATATGGTACACCGGCCGTTCCGGTTAGCGGAAATTATGGTGACTTTGCGGGAGCATCGGTTAGAGCCTAAAAGGATGCAGTTTGTTTATCCATTTGTGGATAAGGAGCCCAATATGGTCCTGATTGAGGCGAACCGGGGAGGCAGGCCGTGGCTGACGGTGGAAAAGCCTTTGATTATATATAAGGAACCGGGGGTTTATATGCCGGAGATTACAGGGATTTATGGGTATTGATTGGCGTATTGCCCAGCCAAAGCAAGGGAGGTGGAAGAAAATGGCAGGAATGTTGTATTTGTGCGCAACGCCAATCGGCAACCTGGAGGATATGACTTTCCGGGCACTGGAGACGCTGCGCAATGTAGATTTGATTGCGGCGGAGGATACGCGCAATAGTATAAAGCTGCTAAACCATTTTGGGATAAAGACGCCTATGACCAGCTATCATGAGTATAACCGGGTGGAGAAGGCGCATGATTTGATTCGGCAGATGCAGGAAGGGAAGGATGTTGCGTTAATAACGGATGCGGGGACTCCGGCAATCTCGGATCCTGGGGAGACTTTGGTGGCGTTTTGCAGGGAGGCGGGCATACAGGTCACTTCCCTGCCAGGGGCGGCAGCCTGCATTACGGCATTGACATTATCCGGATTGAGTACGAGGCGTTTTTGCTTCGAGGGTTTTTTGCCGACGGAGAAGAAAGAGCGGAGGGCGGTGTTAGAGGAACTGGGGCAGGAGAGCCGGACAATTATCCTCTATGAAGCGCCGCATCATCTAAAGCAGGCGCTGCATGATTTGCGGGAAGCTTTGGGGGAGCGCAAGGTTACGGTCTGCCGTGAGTTGACGAAGAAATTTGAAACGGTGATGGCAATGACTTTAGAGGAAGCGGCTGCATATTATGAGCGGGAAGAGCCAAGAGGGGAATACGTATTGGTAGTGGAAGGGAAGGGAATGGCGGCAAAGAAGGAAGAGGAACAGAGGGGGTGGTTAGAATTTTCCTTAGAAGAACATATGGAATATTATGAGAGGCAGAAGATGGAACATAAAGAAGCTATGAAGCAGGTAGCCAAAGACAGGGGGATAAGTAAAAGGGAAGTTTATCAGGGGCTTCTGAAAGGAAGGGGAGAAAAAGAGTAAATAATTAAAAAACTATTGACAAATAGGGAGTGGGAGAATATACTTTGAATGTCAAACTAATCAGTAAGATATGCTAAAGGAGATAATGGGATGCTGAAAAGAGTAAAAGAAATTATTCAGGAAAAGTTAAATTTGGAAGGTGTGGAAATTACGGAAGAATCTTCTTTTAAGGATGACTTAGGGGCTGATTCGCTGGACTTATTTGAGCTGGTTATGGCTTTTGAGGAAGAGTATGGGATTGAGATTCCTTCCGAGGATTTGGATCAAATTACTACGGTAGGCCAGGTTATCGAATATATGGAAAGCAAAGGCGTAGAAGCTTAAAACAGGCCGGAAAAGCAGCGCAAGGGATTGGAAGGGACTGGAGTCTGCCCAGGCAGGCGTATAGGAGTTAATATGGAAACAAGAATAACGGAATTGCTGGGGATAAAGTATCCGGTTATACAGGGCGGCATGGCCTGGATTGCAGAATACCATTTGGCAGCGGCTGTGGCGGAGGCAGGCGGGCTGGGGTTGATTGGCGCGGCAAGCGCGCCGCCAGAGATTGTCAGGGAGCAGATACGGGAAGCAAAGAAGCTGACTGACAAACCAATCGGCGTCAATATTATGCTTTTGAATCCCAATGCAGAAGAAGTGGCTAAGATAGTAATAGAAGAAGGCGTGAAGGTAGTGACTACAGGGGCCGGGAATCCGGGCAGGTTTATGGAAAGGTGGAAAAAAGCCGGCGTGAAGGTTCTTCCTGTAGTTGCCAGCGTTGCTATGGCGAAAATGATGGAGCGTGCAGGAGCGGATGCAGTAGTAGCGGAAGGAACAGAATCCGGCGGCCATATCGGGGCGGCAACTACGATGACGCTGGCGCCTCAGGTTGTGGATGCGGTGGATATCCCAGTGGTGGCAGCAGGCGGGATTGCGGACGGCAGGGGCCTTGCCGCTGCAATGATGCTTGGCGCGCAGGCTGTGCAGCTTGGGACGGTATTTGTAACGGCAAAGGAAGCTATGGTACATAGCAATTATAAGCAGAAAATCCTGGCGGCAAAAGATATTGATTCCGAAGTAACAGGAAGAAGCACCGGGCATCCGGTTCGTTGTATCCGCAATAAGATGACCAGGGAATATCTGCGCCTGGAACAGGAAGGGGCAACCTTTGAGGAATTGGAACAGTTGACGTTGGGGACGCTCCGAAATGCAGTTGTAGACGGGGATGTGGTGAACGGAACGGTAATGGCAGGGCAGATTGCAGGCTTGATTAAAGAGGAAAAAAGCTGTGCGGAAATTATCCATGGCATGGTGGAACAGGCAGAGAGACTGCTTGGACGTGCCTGAGAAGGGAACGAAAGGTTTCAGACGTTGCAGAGCTTGCATGGCGCAGCGTTTTGGACGCATTGGCGGGACATAAAATGGAAAATATGGCAGAGCCATAACAGGTAGGAGGTTTGCATGTGCGGGCCTCCCTTTTCAAAAATTATTATTTTGATATTCAAAGTATTTTAATAGGAAGGGATGTATCTATGGGCAAGGCAGCATTTATTTTTCCGGGACAGGGAGCGCAATATATTGGAATGGGGCGGGATTTTTATGAGCAGATTCCGGTAAGCAGGGAGATGTTTGATTTAGCAAGTGAAGCGTCAGGGCTGGATATACCTGCATTATGTTTTGAGCAGAATGAGAAAATCAATATTACAGAATACACACAGATTGCAATGTTGGCAATGGAAGTGGCAGTGTTAAAGGCAGTGGAGGGGAAGGGATGCCATCCGGATGTAACGGCGGGTTTAAGCCTGGGGGAATACGGGGCGTTGGCGGCGGCAGGCGTGATGGATGTCCGGGATGTATTCCGGGTGGTAAGGAAACGTGGGATTTATATGCAGGAAGCAGTGCCTGTGGGAGGAGCTATGACGGCTGTGCTTGGCCTGGAGGCGTCCCAGATTGAAAAAGTATGCGAAGAGGCCCAGGGGTTGGTTAGTATAGCAAATTATAACTGCCCAGGACAGATTGTCATAACGGGGGAGGCTAAGGCAGTGGCGCAGGCAACGGACGCTTTGACGGCGGCAGGTGCGAAACGGTGCGTGCCTTTGAAGGTCAGCGGGCCATTTCATTCCGAATTGCTGAAAGGAGCAGGGGAGAAGCTGGGAGAGGCGCTTTCGGCGGTGGCTGTCCATGAAATAAACATTCCATATTTATCCAATGTAACGGCTGATTATGTGACAGACAAAGGACAGGTAAAGGATTTATTGGTGCGTCAGGTGGCTTCTCCGGTCAGGTGGCAGCAGAGCATAGAGAAAATGATTGCAGACGGGGTGGATACGTTTATTGAAATCGGCCCAGGGAAGACGCTTTCCGGTTTTATGAGAAAAATCAGCCGGGAGGTGAAGGCTTTGAATATAGAAAAGGTGGAAGATTTGTCCAAAATTCAGGAGCTGTAACGGGGAATGCCATAAGGGATGGCAAGAGACTGTTATGCCATGGCGTGATGCAGGATTAGGGACGCAATATTGGCGCGGGAAATGGACATAAGGAGGAAGAAAACAAGAAGGAAGGAGCAGGGTGATGTTAGAGGGAAAAGTGGCGTTGGTAACGGGAGCGAGCAGGGGGATTGGACGGGAAATTGCATTGACGCTGGCAGGATATGGGGCGGATGTGATTGTGAATTATCATGGTTCTGCGGACAGAGCATCGGAAGTGGTGGCAGAGATAGAGGCAATGGGAAGGAAAGCGGTGGCAGTGCAGTGTTCAGTGGCAGAGGATGAAGCCTGCGCAAAAATGATTGGGGATATGTTGCAGATGTTTGGGCATATTGACATTTTGGTAAACAATGCGGGAATTACAAAGGATAATCTAATGGCTAAAATGTCGGAAGAGGATTTTGATTCGGTGGTTGCAACGAATTTGAAGGGGACTTTCCATACGATAAAGCATATGTATCGTACATTTTTGAAACAAAGGGGAGGAAGGATTATTAATTTAACTTCCGTTACCGGTATTATGGGAAATGCGGGACAGGCAAATTACGCAGCGTCTAAGGCGGGAGTGATTGGGCTGACGAAAAGCGTCGCCAGGGAGCTTGCTGGGAGGAATGTTACAGTGAATGCTGTGGCGCCTGGCTATGTGGATACAGATATGACGCAGGCGATGAGTGATGGGGCGAAGGAAACGGTAATGGCCCAAATACCATTAAAAAGGGTAGGGCAGCCGAAAGATATTGCGGAGATGGTGGCTTTTTTGGCCAGCGATAAGGCCGGGTATGTAACGGGACAGGTGATTTCGGTCGATGGAGGGATGTCGATGTAAGGGAAGCGCCAGGAGTGGGTTTGCCTGCAATGCGCCGTCTGTTTTTGCAGCTTTTTAGCCGGGATTTTTTAAAAAGAGGCGGGGTTTCATGTAATGCTGGGGAGTATTGGGTGAAATGGTTTCCAATGTAGGAAGAAGGATTTAATATAGGTTTTAGGTGTTTTAGTTCCAGGGCGTTAGGTTTGGACAGGATTGGAAGAAAAAGGAGAATGGCGTATGAGTAGGAGAGTTGTTGTGACCGGAATGGGGGCTATTACCCCGATTGGGCTGAGTGTAGGGGAATTTTGGGATGGGATTAGGGCTGGAAAGATTGGATTTGATACGATTTCGAAGTTTGACGCTTCTGGATATAAATGTCAGTTGGCGGCTGAGGTGAAGGGGTTTGAGGGGAAGAATTATATGGATTTTAAATCGGCAAAGAGGATGGAGCTGTTTAGTCAGTATGCGGTGGCGGCTGCAAAGGAGGCTCTGGAAGATGCCGCATTGGATATGGGGAAGGAGGATGCATACCGGGTAGGGGTATCTGTCGGTTCGGGAATTGGCTCTTTGCAGGCAATGGAACGGGAGCATGTGAAGTTATTGGAAAGGGGGCCGTCGCGTGTGAATCCTTTGATGGTTCCGTTAATGATTAGCAATATGGCGGCGGGAAATGTCTCTATTCAATTTGGGCTGAAGGGGAAGAATATCAATGTGGTGACGGCTTGCGCAACAGGGACGAATTCCATCGGTGAGGCGTTCCGCTCCATTCAGTATGGGGAAGCGGATGTTATGCTGGCAGGCGGCACGGAAAGCTGCATTACGCCGGTGGGAATTGGCGGTTTTACTGCATTAACGGCTTTGAGTTCATGCAGCGATAAGTATAGATGTTCGATTCCTTTTGATAAGGAGAGAAGCGGTTTTGTAATGGGCGAAGGCTCTGCAGTGGTGGCGCTGGAGGAATTGGAACATGCAAAGAGGAGAGGGGCTAAAATCTATGCGGAAGTGACAGGATATGGCTGTACGGCGGATGCATATCATATTACTTCTCCTGCAGAAGATGGGGAAGGCGCGGCTAAGGCTATGGAATTTGCTATGGCGGATGCAGGGGTTAGCCCGGAAGAGATTACATATATCAATGCGCATGGAACAGGAACCCATCACAATGATTTATTTGAAACAAGGGCGATTAAGAAAGCTTTTGGCAGCCATGCGGCGCATATCCGCATCAATGCAACGAAGTCGATGATAGGGCATCTGCTGGGGGCCGCAGGAGCGGTGGAGTTTGTAACCTGTGTCAAAGAGCTGGAAGAGGGGTATATTCACCGGACGGTAGGATATGAGGTGCCGGATGAGGAATGTGACCTGGATTATTGTAAGGAGGCAGTGGAAGGGGAGTTTCAATATGCGCTTTCCAATTCTTTGGGATTCGGCGGGCACAATGCGACTATTATTTTAAAGAAGTATGAGGGGTAAAGCTTTGAAAGAAAGGATGAAAATTTGGTGGAAAGCCAGGTTTGGGAGGGATTAGGATGGCAGTATTAACGACTAAGGAGATTATGGAAATTATTCCTCATAGGTATCCTTTTTTATTGGTGGATACGATTGAGGAGCTGGAACCGGGAAAAAGGGCAGTGGGGAGGAAGTGCATTTCTTATAACGAGCCATTTTTTGCAGGGCATTTTCCTAATGAGCCGGTTATGCCGGGGGTGTTGATTGTGGAGGCTTTGGCGCAGGTTGGGGCAGTCGCAATATTAATCCAGCCAGACTTCAAAGGGAGGACGGCGTACCTTGGAGCCATAAATTATGCGAAATTTAAGCGTAAGGCAGTTCCCGGGGAGGTATTGCAGTTGGAAACGGAGATTATTAAGGTAAAAGGCCCTGTGGGGATTGGCTCTGCCAAGGCTTATGTGGACGGGAAGCTGGCGGTGCAGGCGGAACTGACTTTTGCGGTAGGGCAAGGGTGAGCAAAGCGGCGGGAAAATGGAAAAGGGGAATTGGTAAAGGGAAAACGTGTGAAGAATGTAAGGATAGGAAGAGGAGCAGGTTTTGGGTATGGTGATCAGGATAATCGGGACTGGGAGCAGTCTTCCACAGCAGGTGGTGACTAATGACGGGCTGGCGGAAGCAGTGGATACATCGGATGAGTGGATTTTCAGCCGTACGGGGATTCGGGAGAGGCATCTGGTGAAGGAAGAGACAACGGCTTCCATGTCAGTGGAGGCAGCGGAGAGGGCGCTTATCAATGCCGGGATTGGGGCAGAGGAAGTGGATTTGATTATTGTGGCAACGATAACAGGGGATTATCTGACGCCGTCCACGGCGTGTGAGGTGCAGGCCGGGTTAGGCGCGCGCCGGGCAGTGGCATTCGATATCAATGCAGCGTGTTCCGGATTTTTGTTTGCTTTACATACCGCTTATGCTTATTTGGAAACAGGGGTTTACCGGACGGCCTTGGTGCTGGGAGCGGAAACTTTGTCCAAAATTATGGATTGGGAAGATAGAAGCACTTGTGTGCTGTTTGGCGACGGAGCAGGAGCGGCGGTGGTGCGTGCTTTTAACGGTGAGACGAGGATAAGGGACGATGGAAGCCAATGGCTGGAAGAGAAGGGAAAAGGTGGGTTGCTGGCTTTTGAGCAGGGGTCAGATGGCGCCAGGGGGAAGGTATTGTCCTGTAAGGGGAGGGAAAACAATAATCTGTTGGTTCGTAATCCTTTTACTCCTTCTTATGTAAAGATGGATGGGCAGGAGGTATATAAATTTGCGGTAAGCACGGTTCCGGCTTCCATACAGCGTGTGCTGGAAAAAGCAGGGATGGAAGCAGGGGATATGAAGTATTTTGTATTGCATCAGGCGAATATCAGGATTATCCAGTCGGTGGCAAAGAGATTGAAAGCGGATGAGGGAAAGTTTCCTGTGAGCCTGGATCATTGCGGGAATGTTTCGGCAGCCAGCGTTCCTATTTTGTTGGATGAGATTAACAAAAAGGGGATGTTAGAGCGAGGAGATAAAATAGTAATGGCAGGTTTTGGCGGTGGGCTGACTTGGGCAAGCGCCGTGTTGGAATGGTAGGATAGTTATTTCGTTTGCGGGGGAAGGATTTTTATGGTATGCTTACTGTGATGCAGCGGGACAGGGGAATGGGCATAGGCAGAGGAGGCAGGTCTGGTATGGAGTATATGCTTTTTGCGCTGGATATGATTGGGACAGTGGCATTCGGGTTGTCGGGGGCAATGACGGCCATTAAGAAAGAAATGGATGTGCTTGGGGTTATTATTTTAGGCATGGTGACAGCGGTGGGCGGAGGGATTATGCGGGATTTAATCTTAGGGAACACACCTCCGCAGGCATTTGTGCAGCCGGTTTTTGCCCTCAGTGCGGCGGCAGTTTCCGCTATGGTGTTTGTTATTCTTTATTTTCATTTCAAGGGATACCGGCAAATTTCCGGGTATTGGTTCCAACATATGCTGATGGCGGCGGATACCCTGGGGCTTGGTGTGTTTACTGTGGCCGGGGTGCGGGCGGCATTTGAGGGCGGTATGGGGATTAATTATTTCCTGCCGGTATTTCTTGGGACAATTACAGGAGTAGGGGGCGGGCTTTTGCGGGATATAATGGCAGGGGACAGGCCCTATATTTTTGTAAAGCATGTGTATGCCAGCGCCTCTATATTAGGGGCTTGTGTTTGTGTATTCTGCTGGAGGAGATTCGGGGAAAATACGGCTATGCTAACCGGTGCGGTCAGTGTAGTCGTATTGCGTATATTGGCAATCCGGTTCCGGTGGAATCTGCCGAAGGTGGTTTATGAGGAAGAATGGTGAGAGGGGCGAGTGTATGAAAAAATGGACAGTGCAGCAGGTAATAGATAAAATTTTAACAGATATGTGTGGAGGCATTCAGATTACGCCAACCTGTGATATTATTACAGCCGGCAGTCCGGACGCAGAGGTCAGAGGGGTGGCGACTACTTTTATGGCCACTTTTGAAGTGATTCGGGAAGCGGTGCGGCAGGGAAAAAATTTTATTATTACGCATGAGCCTACATGGTTTAATGGGGCAGATGAGACGCAGTGGTGCGAAATGGATTGTGTTTATCAGGCCAAAAGGAATTATTTGGAGAAACATGGCGTAACAATCTGGCGTTTGCATGATCATATGCATATGGGGTCGGAAACGGATTATATTTATGAAGGTTTGATAGAAGAACTGGGGTGGCGGGAGTATCTTCAGAAGGATGAGCCACAGCCATGGATTTATGAGATTCCTGAGACGACGCTGGGAGAACTGGCTGAGGAGTTTAAGAGAATTTTCCATATGGATACGATTCAGATTATTGGTTCCGTGGATTTGAAGGTGCGCAGGGTCGGCATTCTGGTGGGCGGCGGAAGCCTGGGTCTTGGCGTGGAAGTGATGCCGATGCAGGTCATGGAGAGGGATAATCTGGATTTGATGGTGGTGGGGGATATTACGGAATGGACGATTTGCGCTTATATCAATGATGCTTATCAGATGGGGTTTGGCAGAGGAATGCTTACGCTTGGGCATGAGAGGAGCGAGGAATTTGGCATGAAGTATATGGAAAAATGGTTAAAGGAACGGTTTGTGGATTTTCCCATTGCTTTTATTGATGCGAAGGAGCCTTTCCGGTATTTGTAGGGAGCGTTGTTTGTAAAGCCTGCGGTGGGGAAGGTAAGTGAATAAAGGGAATAAACGGGGAAGCGCCTGAATATATTTTCATAGCATAATAAAATGGAGAATGGCTATGTTAAATTATATTTGGGCTTTTATGATTATGGTTGGGGTAATTTATGGTTCGGTGACGGGGAACATAAAGGAGGTTAGCAACGCGGCCTTGGATTCCGCGGGGGAAGCGGTATCTTTGTGCATTACAATGATGGGAGTGATGGCATTGTGGGTGGGGTTAATGGAGATTGCCCATACTTCCGGGCTGATTGGGAGGCTGACGAAAGGAATACAGCCATTTGTTTCTTTTATGTTTCCGGGAATTCCGAAAGGACATGCGGCCAGGGAGTATATTTCAACCAATATTATTGCAAATGTGCTGGGACTTGGCTGGGCCTGCACGCCAGCAGGGCTTAAGGCCATGGAGGAGCTGGCGAAGCTGGAGGAGGAGAGAGGGAATCCGGGGTATGCTTCAGGGAATGCCGGAGCAAAAAATAATAGAACTGAGAGGATTGCCAGTAATGAGATGTGTACGTTTTTGATATTAAATATTTCTTCTTTACAGTTGATACCTGTTAATATGATTGCGTACCGGCAGCAGTACGGGAGCGTGAATCCGGCAGGGATTATTGCACCGGCGATTGTGGCGACGTTTGTGAGTACATTAACGGCGGTGGCGTATTGTAAAATGAAGGATAGAAAGCGGAGGGTGTGATAGCTCTCCGCTTTTCATAGCAGAAAGGGGATTTCTAGCAAAACATTATGTGAAATGATATAATAAAAATGCTTTCCGGTAAATCTGACAAGATAAAAACGTGGATTTATGATAATTGTTTAGAAAATTTACCCATGAAAGAATATTGAGGAATGTAGTCTTTTGGGGTATACTTAAAATATACAGTAAATTAAGGAATGTGAGGTGGCCAGGCAGAGGCAGGAGGAGTGGAGAATGGATGAGGATATGCATGAAAAGCGGCAAAAGGCGGTAGCAAAGAAGGGGGAGAATCTGGCTTGGGAGGAAGTTCGTACAGAACATATTATACAGGATGAGTGGATAGATTTTAGGCGGTCTGATTTCCGGTTTCCGGATGGGAAAGTATTTGGGCCATTTTACAGTTACAGCCGGAGTGACTATGTTGTGGTGGTGGCCACGGACGGGAATGGGGATTATCTTTGCGTCAGGCAGTTTCGCCAAGGGATAAAAGAGGTGACAACGGAATTCCCGGCGGGCGGTATTGAGCAGAAAGATGGCGCAGATAAGGGAAAGCATGGGAAAGAATGCAATGCAGAGATGGAAGAGGTGGCGCTGGAAGCGGCGCGCAGGGAATTGTTGGAGGAAACAGGATATGAATCAGAGGAATGGAAACACTTGCTTTCCATCCCTTCCAACGCAACGATGGCGGACAATTATGTACACATTTTTGCAGCGGCGAATTGCCGCAAGGCGGGAAAGCAATGTCTGGATGAAACAGAGTTTTTGAAGGTTGGGAAATATTCTGCCATAGAGTTGGAACGGATGATATATGATGGGAATTTTCCGCAGGCTGTCCATATTATGGCGTGGCTGCTGGCTCAGAGAAAATAATGTGTTGCAGGAAGGCTTATTAGTTAAGGGAGTTAAGGGAATAAAACAAAAATGGCAGTCGAAAATGGCATCCATCGTTCCGGGAAGGAAAAATGGGGGCCATTTTCGATTTGTGGATTTTGTTATGCCAGTTTAATGCTGAAAGCGAAGTATCCGCTTCCTGTATTAAAGAGCAGGCTGTAATCAAAATACTCGGCATAAAATGCCTGCTGGAATTGCTCTGCAGTCATTAAGTGGTTGCTAATTAACTGATATTGTGAGGAAAGGCGGCAATGTGCGCCAACCTGGTCAGTGATATGAAAGGCAAGCTGCCTGGCAGCGTTCAAAACCAGCTTATCCATTTTCTTTAAGGGCATATTTAACATGGCGCTGACAGCCCGCAGTACGAGGCTTTCCTCTAGGACGACAAAAATCTGCGTTCTTTTCCCTTCTTTGGAAAGGAAGGTCATACGGTCAATCACACTGTTGCCAAAGTTTTCGCCGTTGTAATGTTCGCTGACAATATCGGTCTGCAGTTGGAAAATTTCCTGTATGGTGTCCGCCAGGGCATTTTCCAGGACAGCCATATCGGCGCTTGTATGGTCTTTCTTCCATTTATTGGGAACTTTTCCGGTTATGGCCCTGTCTTCGACCATAATGTGCGCGGTAAGCCATCCAAGGCATATGCCGAGGAAATGTTGGATGGCTTCTTGTGAGTACTGCGATTCGGATAAGTCCTTTTCCAGGGCGGGGAGCGTTTTGTAACGCATATCATCATGCAGGTGTTTATGCACTTCATATCCTTGGTAATGGATGGACTGCATATAAGCTTCCTCATCGGTAAAATGTTCTATGGCATAGCTTTTAAGGTATTTGATTCCTTCGGCGCACGCCCACTGTCCATTGTCTTCCTCGTTGCTTAGATGGATTAGCCTTCGTACAATGGAAAAAAGCTTTTGGTGTGCATGGTCGATGGAATCAACGCCAATGTTGAATTGTTTGTTCCATGCTGCTTCTTTAGCCATTTTGCTATACTCCTTTATCCTTATGGAGATATTTACATATTTTTCCATAAGGTTGCTATTAGATATCTATTATCAATATATGTCGGGAAAGGGCGGCTGGTGTCAGATTTGGCGATAAATTTGGGGCTGGTTATTTAGCGGATTCTGTACTAGAATAGGGTAAAGCATATGGCAGGAAGGCATGATATGGTTCAATTGGGTGCAGATGAAAAGAAAGCGATTGGTATAAAAGGGCAATGTGCAGACAGGAAAATGACGGTGGAAGCAGTGGCATAGGGGGAACGGAAATAACAGAGAAAGGTTGCATGACATATGGGGAGTTTTGCAGCAGTTTCCATATACGGCTCAATGCACAGCAGATGGATGCCGTGCGCAGCATAGAAGGCCCGGTTTTGCTTTTGGCCGTTCCGGGGAGTGGGAAAACAACGGTCTTAGTGACAAGGTTGGGGTACATGGTCTATTGCGCCGGGATTGCGCCGGAACATATTTTGACTTTAACTTATACAGTGGCGGCGGCCAGGGATATGGAGGCCCGGTTTTGCTCTTATTTTGGGAGCGGGTTTAGCAGGCGGCTGGAATTTCGCACCATCAATGGAATATGCGCCAAGATAATCCATTATTTTGGGGAGCGGGTAGGGAGGAAACCATTTTCCCTTGTAACAGAGGAAGGACTGATACGCCAAATGCTTTCGGATATTTTCCGCAAGGTGGAGGGCGGTTATGCAACGGAAAGCGATTTAAAAGGGATTAGCGCAGAGATTACATATATAAAAAACCGGATGCTCACGGATGCGCAAATGGAGAGGCGGGAAAAAGAGGCTGATTTTAAAATTGTGGAGATTTACAGAGAATATAACCGGGAACTTCGTGCCGGCGGGTTGATGGACTATGACGACCAGATGGTGTATGCATATAATATTTTACGCAAAAGCGCTGAGACATTACGGCATTTTCAAAACCGGTATACTTATATTTGTGTGGATGAGGCGCAGGATACTTCTAAAATACAGCATGAAATTATCCGGCTTCTGGCTAGCGGAAGGGATAATCTGTTTATGGTGGGAGATGAGGATCAGAGTATTTATGGATTCCGCGCGGCTTACCCGGAGGCTTTGTTGTCTTTTGAAAAGGAGCATCCCGGGGCGACGGTTTTGCTTATGGAGGAAAACTTCCGTTCGAATGCGAAAATTGTAGCGGCAGCGCAGCGGTTTATCCAAAAAAATGCGCTGCGCCATGAGAAGCAAATGACGGCGGCCAGGAAAGCGGGCGCGGAGGTGCAAGGGATTAGGTTAAGAAGCAGGGAAGGGCAGTATGATTATTTGGTGAAGGTGGCGAAGGCCCCTAAGGCACAGACAGCGGTTCTTTACCGGAACAATGAAAGCGTTCTTCCGTTGGTAGACCGTTTGGAGCGTTTGGGGATTCCATATCGGCTGCACAAAGCGGAACAGACTTTTTTCACGCACCGGACAGTGCAGGACATCCGCAATATCCTCTCTTTTGCCGTCAACCAAACGGATACGGATTTATTTCTTCAGATTTATTATAAGGTTTCCACTTATTTAAGAAAGCAGGATGCTTTGCGTGTTTGTGAGAGGAGCCGGAAGACAAAGAGGGATATTCTGGAGACGGCCATAGATGATGACCAGATACCTTTGCAAACCAGACAAAGCTGCGGACGCATCCGCAATCATTTGAAGGGGATGCTGCAGGAACGTGGGGATAGGGCAATTAACCGGATTGTGGCGGAGATGGGCTATGGGGGGTATATGTGCCGGATGGGTTTTGGGGATGGCAAGCTGTTTTGTTTAAAGGCCATTGCCCAATATGAAAATTCCGCTGAAAGGGTGGTAAAGCGGCTGGAGGAACTGCAGGAGCTGGTCAGTGGAAGCGGCAAAGACTGGACGGATAATGGAAGCTGCAGAGGGTTGGAGGAAACGGCAGGAACGCTTTTGGGCCAAATGGAATGTGAGTTAGGAGGAGCGCCTATTATATTATCCACCATCCATTCCAGTAAAGGGCTGGAGTATGATACGGTGTATTTGGTGGATGTAGTGGACGGGGTGTTTCCGGAAAGTATGCCTGGGAATTTAAATAAAATGGATAAAGAGGAGCGGGAGGCTTACGAAGAGGAGCGGCGCTTGTTTTATGTGGGCGTTACCCGCGCCAGAAACAGACTTTTTTTGTTTCAACTGAATCAAAGGTGTTCTTTTTGTGAGGAAGTGGTAAGCCACAGCAAAAGGACAGGGGAGCAGACGTTGCAGGCTGGCGGTTTCCAAGCGGGGAAAAGCCGTTTTGTTCAGGCATATGCGGGAAAGAAGGAAGTGTTTGCCAGAACGGGGTATGAGGAATATGTGGAAAGGATTTCGGCGGGACTGGCGGTACGGCATAAAAAGTGGGGAGAGGGAGTGGTGGAGGAAGTGAAGGGTGGACAGGCAGTGCTTCGGTTTGGGCAAAGACAGCGTTTGGTTGAATTGCGGATATTGTATGAACATGATTTGCTGTTGTTTTGAAAGCGGCGTTGGGCCGGAAAAAGAACCTAGGAAGAAAAAGGCAGAATGCACAAAACATTGAGGACATGCGCGCAATTGCTTAAAGAGTATAGAGAAAGCGGTTTGAGCGGTCAATCCAATGGAAATAAGGGGAAAAAACTGAATTTTCTGTCAGGGGAGGATTTTTTGGGAAAGGATGGGAAGAAAAAGGATATTTATAATATTACGGCTCCTTTTGAATGGGAGGGGAAAGTCTATCTGGCCGGAAGAGTGGAAGAGAGGGAAAGTGAATATTCACAGGCAGTGTTCTTTGAACGGAGGACGGAAGGGTGGGCGCCGGTTTTGCAGGCGCCTGTGCTGAAGCTGCAGGATCCTTTTGTAACAAAGATAGACGGCTTTCTGGTTGTGGGAGGAGTGGAAGTTTTTCCTGACCGGGCAAACAAGGACAGGCTGTGCTGGCGGACGGTTTTTTATAAAGGAGCCAGGTTAAGCGGACTTGCGGAATTCCTGAAAGGGCCGGAGGGAATGAAGGATATCAGGCTTTTGCAGTTAAGGGACGGACGGATTTTAACGGCAGTCAGGCCACAGGGTGAAATGGGAGGAAGGGGCAAAATCGGCTTTATAATAGTGGAACGTTTGGAGGAGCTGACAAAAGAGAGGATACAGGCGGCTCCTGTGCTTAATGGGCAGTTTATAAATGAGGAGTGGGGAGGCTGCAATGAAATGCATCTTCTATCCAATGGGAGGGTAGGCATTCTTTCCCATATCGCCTGCTTTGACAAAGCGGGAAACAGACATTATTATGCAACCTGCTTTACATATGACGTTGATACGGGGGAATTTACGCCGATGAAGCTGATTTCCGAAAGAAGGGATTTTGCCCCAGGGGAAAGCAAACGGCCGGATTTGGAAGACGT
The DNA here is from genome assembly GCA_910578405.1 of uncultured Lachnospiraceae bacterium. Taxonomy (GTDB): domain Bacteria; phylum Bacillota; class Clostridia; order Lachnospirales; family Lachnospiraceae; genus Kineothrix. Next base: position 25,215 of record CAJTQO010000020.1, read on the forward strand.
GATTTTCAGCGGAGGGCTGGTGAGAAGGAAGGACGGGAAAGCGGAGCTGTATTGTGGGGTAGGGGATGCGGAAGCGCAGATGCGGGTGATTGAAGACCCGTTTGAAGCAACAGAGCGTATAAAAGCGGCAGAAGGGAAAAAGCAATGTTTTAAGAAGGAATAAGGCGTTATTGTGCGCAAGGGGACGGGACGAGTTGGAGGGAGCGGAATGGAGCGGGTAAATTACCATACACATTGTGAGTATTGCAGACATGCAAGGGGGAAGGCACGGGAATATGTGGAAGAAGCGGTTAAAAAGGGGGTTGTGAAGCTTGGTTTCTCCGACCATATGCCTTTTTATGACGAGCGTTTCGGACTGCGTATGCCATACGCGCAATTAGGGGAATACATAGACGAAGTGGAGGCGCTGCGGGAGGAATGGAAAGAGAAAGGGGGGCTGGAGATTTTCTGCGGCTTGGAAGGAGAGTATGTGCGGGAGGATTCCGCATATTATGAGAAGCTGCTTTCAGGCGGGAAATGCGAGTATCTGCTGCTTGGCCAGCATTTTTATGAGACAGGGCAGGGGGAGTTAGTGAATGTATATCATCTGAAAGATACCGAAGAGTATGAGTGTTACAGCGCCAATGTAGTGGAAGGGATGCGTTCCGGGTATTTTCGTTACGTGGCCCATCCGGATTTGATTTTTTTAAATGATTTGGCTTGGGATATCCATTGCGACAGAGCGTGCGATATTCTGATTGACGGGGCCGTGAAATATGGGTTTGCGCTTGAGTACAATGCAAACGGGCTGCGCCGGGAGAAAAAGCAGTACCCGGATGGGGAGAGGCATCCTTATCCCCATGAAAAATTTTGGGACAAGGTAAAAGGGACAGGAATTGAGGTCTATGTCGGTTCGGACTGCCATGCCCCGGAGCAGGTGTATGACGGGATTGTGGAAATGGCATATGGCAAATTGCAGGAGATGGGGATGAATCCGAGAACCAGCCTGCTATAAGGAGAAAAGGCGGATTGGGGCAGTGCGATTTTGTTATGGATATCCCGAAAGGCTGGCGGCATATGGGGAAGAACCCAAAGGGAATGGAGGAAAGCGGGCGGATGCTGAAAGCGGGAACGGCTAGGAAGGAGGATGGGAATGGCACGGAGCCTGGAGCTTTATGAAAAGAAGATACTGAAAGATCAGGAATTCCCTATGCAGTTGATGGTGAACAAATGCCAGAGCAAAGGGAAGTATTTTGGCGTACACTGGCATGAACAGATAGAACTGCATTACGTGGTGCGGGGGGAGACGGTGATTCGGCTGGAGCAGGAAGAAATGGTGGCTAAGGAAGGGGATCTTGTGGTTGCCAACAGCAATGTGCTGCATGAAGGGCATTGCAGAGGCGGGGAAATGGAAACGCTGGTGGCAATTTTTGAAATGGGGGATTTTTCCAGGGAGTTGGCGGACAAGAATATAATATTCCGTCCGTTGATTGCAGGAGATGCCAAGATTGGCAGCCTTATGCTGCATATCTACGAGGAATACCGGAGGAAAGAAATCGGCTACCAACTCGTCTGCAAGGGGGAACTGCTGAAACTGGTAACGTATCTGGCCCGGAACGATGCGCTGGAGATGCTTTCGGAAGAGGATGGGCTGCGGCGGCGTAAAAAGCTGGAACGGCTCAATACGGTCTACCAGTATATCGAGAAGCATTATACGGAAGTGATTTCAAACCGCCAACTGGCGGAACTGGTACATTTAAGCGAAGGGCGGTTTTGCCATGTTTTTAAAGAAAGCGCAGGCGTTGGCCCGCTGCAGTATATCAACGAAATCCGGCTGAATAAGGCGATGAATCTTTTGAAAAAGGAGAATTTTACCGCAACGGAGGCGGCGGAGGCCGTTGGCTTTTCGGATTATAATAACTTTGGCCGTATGTTCCGCCGATACTTTGGATGCACGCCGTTGGAAGCGCGTAAAAACAGCATGGCGGCGCAGAAAACTTCCCATGAAGGGATGGACAGGAACTTCTGACAGCAATGTCATTAAGTTGCTATGATTGGCACAACTTGGAAAACAGCAGAATCGTATGAGTTTACAGCAGAAGAAAGCTATCTTTTTTGTATAGTCTATTTGTATAATAAACATAGTGTCCATGAGGCAGGAATGAGCGGTTTTGCACATGGAATAAGAAAAGTATTAGTTATATATTATAAAAATAGGAGGGAAAAGGAATGAAATTAGGAACTTTTACAGTGGTACTGGGAAACATGGCGCTGAATGAAGCATGCGCTTTTTTGGAAGAAAACGGCGTACAGATGGTAGAAATCGGTTGCGGCGGCTATCCGGGCAAGGCACACTGCGATGCGGCGGCATTGTTGGCAGACGAGAACAAGCAGAAAGAATTCCTGGATACCATCCATAAGCACAATTTAGAAATCAGCGCCTTGAGCAGCCATGGCAATATGGTGCATCCGAATCCGGAAATTGCCAAGAAATTTGACGATGATTTGACCAATGCGATTTTGCTGGCGGAGAAGCTGGGCGTTCCTGTTGTAAATACATTTTCCGGATGCCCGGGCGGCAGCGCGGCAGACCGGATGCCTAACTGGGTTACTTGCCCTTGGCCGGAGGATTTCTCCGAAGTTTTGGAATATCAGTGGAATGAAGTTCTGATTCCTTACTGGAAGAAGAAAGTGGCATTCGCTAAAGAGCATGGCATTCATAAGATTGCATTGGAGCTGCATCCTGGTTTCTGCGTATACAATACAAGGACATTGTTACGTCTGAGGGAAGCGGTAGGGCCGGAAATCGGCGCGAACTTTGATCCCAGCCATTTGATTTGGCAGCAGATGGATCCGTGCGTATGCATCCGTGAACTGGGTAAGGCAGGCGCATTATTCCATTTCCATGCAAAGGATACATGGATTGATCCTACCAACGTGGCAGTAAACGGTGTGCTGGATACGATGCACTATGGCAATGAGATTGAGCGTTCCTGGATTTTCCGCTCCGTAGGGTATGGCCATGGGGAAGAATTCTGGAAAGCGATTGCTTCCGAGCTGCGTCTGGCAGGTTATGACTATGCAATCAGCATTGAGCATGAGGACAGCCTGATGTCCGGCAGGGAAGGGTTGCTTAAGGCAATTCAGTGCCTGAAAAATGTATTGATTTATGAAGAGAGAGGAAGCATGTACTGGGCATGAAAAAGCATAATTTAGCAATGGTCGGCTTCGGCGGCATGGCGGGCTGGCATTATGACTTGATAGAAAAAATAGACGGCCTGGAAGTGGCAGGCATTTGGGACATTAAGGAGGAACGGAGGGAATACGCCCGTTCCCGTCAGATTCATGTATATGAAAGCCAGGAAGACCTTTTGGCGGATGAAACAGTGGATTTGGTATTGGTGGCAACGCCTAACGATGTACATAAAAGCATTGCGATAGCGGCAATGGCGGCGGGGAAAAACGTAATTTCCGAGAAACCGGTAACGCTTTGCTCTGCAGACTTGCAGGAAATGATAGATGCATCCAAGAAATATGGGCGGTTTTTAACCGTCCATCAGAACCGCAGATGGGATGAGGACTTCCTGACGGTAAAGAAGCTGATGGAGGAAGGGGCTCTTGGGGAAGTGTTCCGGTTAGAGTCCAGAGTGCATGGCTCCCGAGGAATCCCTGGAGACTGGAGACAGGAAAAAGAGCATGGCGGCGGCATGGTGTTGGATTGGGGCGTGCATCTTTTAGACCAGGCGCTTATGCTCTTCCCGGGCGTAGCGTTGGAGACTGTTTATGCAACGCTTACCAATGTGACAAACCAGTTGGTGGACGATGGGTTTACGGCAGACCTTGGATTTGCAAACGGCATTCATATGATTGTGGAAGTGGGGACGAGCAACTTTATCAGCCTGCCCCGTTGGTATGTGCTTGGTACGGACGGCACGGCCATGATTAATGATTGGGGAGACCCGATAAAAATAGTGCGTGCCTGCGGCGCGGACGAAGGGGATGTGGTTCCGGTACGTACGGCTGCCGGTTTGACAAAGACGATGGCGCCGCGTCGGGACGACAGTATCTTTAAAGAAGAGCGGCCGGAAGAAAAGAGTGACATCCGCGAGTTCTATCAAAACGTAATGGCGGTTGTGGACGGACAGGAAGAAAGCCGGATTAAACTGGAAGAAGTGGCGCGTGTGATGCGTTTGATGGAAGCGGTTTTTGCATCTGCTCAAAAGAGGCAGGCAGTGAAGTTTGAAGGTTGAAAGGAGTCAGGACTATGAAATTACCTATTGCGGCACAGGTATATTCCATAAGGGAAGAGGCGGAAGCGGATTTTGAAAAAGCGATGCAGCAGCTTGCAGGCATGGGATATGACGGTGTGGAACTGGCTGGATTATATGGAAAGTCTGCAGAAGAAATAAAGAGCGCCCTGGAGCGGGCAGGGTTGCAGGCGATTAGCGCCCATGTGCCTATGGAAGCGTTTGAACAGGATTTGGATAACACGGTGAAGACTTATCAGGAGATTGGCTGCAAGTATGTAGCGATTCCCTATCTGGATAAGGAGAGATGGTATGGCGGCGGCAAGTACCAGAACACCTTGGATAATGTTAGAAAGATTGCGGCAAAGTGCAAGGAAGCCGGAATGACGCTTCTTTACCATAACCACAATTTTGAGTTTGAAAAGACGCCGGAAGGCGGTTATCAGTTGGATGCGTTTTATGATACCATCCCGGCGGAAGAATTGCAGACAGAACTGGATTTGTGCTGGGTGACGGTAGGCGGCGCTGACCCGGTGGCTCATTTGCAGAAATATAACGGACGCTGCCCCATTGTGCATGTGAAAGATTTTATGCGCAAGGATGGCGAGGTGGTTCTTGTGGCCGCAGGAGATGGCGAAGTAGGCGTAGAGAGAGTGGTGCCTGCTGCAATAGAGAACGGTGCGCAGTGGCTTGTCATTGAGCAGGATACCCATACCTTTGGCAGTCCGATGGAAAATATGGAAAAAAGCCTGAAACGTGTAAAAGGCTGTATGTAATGGACTTAAAAAGAGTAAAGATATAAAGGAAGATAGAAGCCGGGAAACGGCAGAATGGAGAATAACGTTATGAAAACATTAAAAGTTGGTATAGTAGGCTGCGGCGGTATTGCAAATTCAAAACATATGCCTGCCATAAAGAGGAACGGTAATTATGAAATGGTAGCATTTTGTGACTTGAAAAAAGAGCGCGCTGAGAAAGCAAAGGAAGAGTTTGGGACGGAAGACGCCCGCGTTTATACCGATTATCAGGAACTGGTAAAGGAAGAGCTGGACGCTGTTTATGTATTGACCCCCAATAATGCCCATGCGCCTGTAGCGATTGCAGCAATGAAAGCCGGGAAGCATGTTATGTGTGAGAAGCCTATGGCAAAGACTTACGCAGAAGCGCAGGAGATGGTGCGTGTAGCCAAAGAAACAGGCAAGCTTTTGACCATTGGCTATCAGAACCGTTACAGGGCAGATTCCCAGTATTTGCACAAAGCATGTGACAACGGTGATTTGGGTGAGATTTACTATGCAAAAGCCCATGCTATCCGCAGAAGGGCAGTTCCTACCTGGGGCGTATTTTTGGATGCGGAAGCACAGGGTGGCGGGCCGTTGATTGATATCGGCACCCATGCGCTGGATTTGACGTTATGGATGATGAACAATTATGAGCCGGAATCGGTAACTGGTTCTACATATCGTAAGCTGGCGGATCAGAAGGATACCGGAAATGCCTGGGGCGATTGGGATCCGGAAATCTTTACGGTAGAGGATTCCGCATTTGGCTTCATTAAAATGAAAAACGGCGCAACCATTCATTTGGAAGCGGCATGGGCATTGAACAGTCTGGAAGTGGATGAGGCAAAGACAAGTCTGTGCGGAACAAAGGCAGGAGCGGATATGAAAGACGGCCTGCGCATCAACCGCGTACAGTATGGCAAACAGTGCATTGAGAAACCAGGTCTGGACGCAGCCGGAGTTGCCTTCTTTGATGCAGATGCAGATAAGCCGGAAGATACAGAGCAGAAGATTTTCTATGAAGCAATTGTAGAAGGGAAACCGTTAACCGTTCTGCCTGAGCAGGCAATGGTGGTTACACAGATTCTGGAAGCGATTTATGAATCTGCAAACACAGGCAAGACGGTATACTTTGACTAATTTGTTTCAGGGTTTCGGATTCCTGGAATGGTAAAAGCTTGTGTATAATGTAATAAGATAAGTGTTGATTTGCCCAAATTCAATGGCAGTGGAGCGCTGACGGCCTTGGATTTGGGCAAAAGCATAAGACGGTTTCTATCCTGTTTTGCTAAGAAGATAATATGGCAGAGTTAAAAGTTAGGCTGTCTGTAGGGAGCGGCGGCAGGACTGGAAGGAAAAGAAAGGTGGAAGAGCGGATGACATTAGGAATTATTTCCTGGATTCAGGAAGAGGATTTTAAAAAGGTAAAGGAAAAAGGGCTTTCCTTTGTGGAATTGGATGTAAACGACCGCGCAGAAGAATTTCTGGCGAAAGTGGATGAAGTGAAAAAATACAGTGAACAGTACGAATTGCCTGTCTGCGCCGTTGGCCGGTGGGGCAGCGCGCGCATTGGGAAAGACGGCGTCTGTGAAGAGGAATTATCCCTGGAATGCCGACTGATTGAAGCTACGGCAAAATTGGGCTGTTCGATTTATATTACAGGCTGCAATTTCGTAGAAGAACTTTCCTACTTTGAAAACTGTAAGCTTGCAATTTCCTATTTTGAAAAGTTAATTGCCTTCGGAAAGGAAAAAGGGGTAAAGATTGCCACCTACAATTGCAGATGGAATAACTTTGTCTGCGATCCGATGGCGTTTACAATGATTCATGGTTATTTAAAAGACTTATATATTAAGTATGACACTTCTCATTGCATATATGCGGGTGGCGATTATCTGCAGGAAGCAAGAGACTGGGGCGACCGTTTCCTTCATGTACACATCAAAGGCGCCCTTTTAATCGAAGGAAAACGTTTTGACGATCCTCCGGCCGGTTTGGATATGACAAACTGGGGTTCCTTCCTGGCAATCCTGCACGCAAAAGGCTATGACGGAGGCTTAAGCATAGAGCCTCACTCAGAAAATTGGAGGGGTGAGCTGGGCGATAAAGGCGTGGACTACACCATTGGATATATACGCAAAATGATGCTGGAATAGTATGTAAGATGGAAAGAGGTACGAGCGACTGTTTTTTAACAGCAGCTTGTGCCTCTGTTACATTTTGATGACTTTTATCCGGGGTAAAAATGTTTACCCCCCCTTTACCCCACCAGCATTATCCCTATTATCCGCATTACATCCAAATCCTCATCCAGGGAACTGGAATTAAAGGGAACTTTGAAACGGAGCAATATGATTCCTGTTCCTGCATCGGAATTAACCCTGTATGATGTGGAGCATGACAAGATTTATTTTATAAGGCTCTCATACATACGGAAGAGAAAAGCAATTAGCCCAAAAAGTCGGATGGTTTTCCGGCTTTTTCTTTTTCCTACTTGCCAACTTCCCGTTTCAGAGGTAAGATACGACGCTACGGAAGAAGGGATTCTGCATTGTAGCAACTCATGGACGCCTGAGTGAACGGCATCATGAATTGCAGGATGTCCAGAGTTGTAAAATGTATTGATAATGAACTAATGGAAAGATTATGGGGAATCAAAAAAAGAGAACGCCATTACGGTAAAAGATTTATAAGCCGTATATCACTTGTAAACGTGACCAACCCATTTGTTGACTAACACCTAAAAGTTATACAGTATGAAAATGGGAAAATATAGAAAGCAAATAAATATTACAAATAGTTTGTGACAAAAGGAGAGGCTGGCGCGTCTTATCTATGAGATCTCAAGATTACATAATCACACGGAAGCTAAAAACGCAGAAAGGAGATGCATTCATGTATGATGTGATGGAATTGTTCCGTCTCTATAAGGATGATGTCTACAGGCTGGCGGTCAGTTATACCCATTCAATCCAGGATGCGGAAGATGTCTGTCAGACAGTCTTTCTGAAACTGATGGAGCAAAGCAGCCTAACGCCCGGTAAGGAGAAGGCATGGCTGATGCAGGTGACAGCAAACCAGTGCCGGAGTCTCCTGCGCTCTGTCTGGAGAAAAAAGATAGGGCCATTTGAAGAAGCGCACAGGGAAGAGATAGTGTTTGATCAGCCTGCACAGAGTGAAGTATGGGAATGTATCGGCAGGTTGAAACCCAAATATCGTATCGTCGTCTATCTTTTTTATTATGAGGGATATACGGTCAGGGAAATCGGGGAGATACTACATATTTCTGACAGCGCTGTTACAACACGAATGTCGCGGGCAAGGAGGATATTGGAAGAGGCGTTAAAGGAGGAGGTCTGATTGATGGAAAATAGAGTGAAAGAAGTATATAGACAAATCAGAATGCCGGAACGGTGCAGCCAGCGTATTGAAGAGGTGATGCGGAATAAGCAGGCGGGCACATCAAAAATCCCGGCGGGATACAGACGGCCTCCGAGGCCGGCAGTCGCGTTGGCAATGATTTTACTGCTGGCGCTGGCCAGTGGAACCACATATGCATATACCGGAGAGGGAATCATCAGCCGGATTTTATCTTTTGCCAACAATGCCATATTTACGGAATCGGTGGATGAAGAGGGGAATATGGTTTCCAGCGCTGTGTTTGACACGGCAAATGCGACGGCGCCGGCAGTATATAAGGATGGCCGCCTCTGGTTTACGGCGAATGGGGAAAATATTGACATTACAGAGCGGATTTCGGACAGTCAGGCGTATATTTATGATTACAGGGACAGCCAGGGGGTTAAACATTATTTGATTTTGGGCGGCAGTCCGGAAACGTTCAGCTATGCGGAATTTCTGTATGATGAGAGTAAAAATCCGGCATGGGTAGGGGGATATTTCACGTCAGGAAAAGTGGGAGAAACGATTAATCCCGTCTGGCTGGAGAATGCCAAGGCTAAACTTGGGATTCCATGGCCGTAGGTAAAAAAGCGGAAAACTGGTAAAAAGGAGATTGTTATGAAGAGCAAATGGATTAAAACACTGGCGGTGACGCTGGCCGTAGTATGTATGGCCGGATGTGGGGAGAAGGATGTGGCAGGACAGCTTTCGGAAGGAGTGATGGCGAAGGAAGCAGAGTATGGTCAAAACCCGGAAGAAAGGAGTGCTGCGGAAACGAAGGCTGTGCCGCAGGGCAGACAGGATAAGAGTGCGGCGGCTTTGAACGGGGAATTGTTCGACGGCCGGAGTATACAGATTGGGAAGGGGAAGGAAAATACGCTTCTGGTTTTAAAGGAAGATATGCTGTATCTTTATGACGTGGTGACGGCACAGATTATGGCGCGGACGAAGACGGAAGACTGGGATATGATTGATTTTTATTCGTACAAGGATGGATATTGCGCGATTGGTGTGCCCAAAAGCGGATTGTCCTTTGAGGATGCGGAGAAAGAGGGGACACAGATGGTAGGAATCAGCTTTGAAGGGGATATGGAATGTCTGTGTGTTTTTTACGATGATGCCCTGAAGGAGACGCAGAGAATGGTTTTGAATGATATTGTATCGACCGCAGCGCTGGCTGAATGGACGGTTTCACATGACGGAACGCTGCTTGTCTATTGCGATAATTGGGAGGGGATGAACCTTTATAATCTCAAAAGCCAGAAAAAACAGAAAGTGATGGATTTGTGGACGAAAGAAAACAACATTGATCTTTTAGGGGTCTCAGCGCTCTTCTTTGATGAAGGCAACAGTCATATTGTGTTTAGCGGCACGACGAGCCAGAATGGCGCATCGGTTCCGTCATGGGGCCGGGTCGGCATAGACGGCCAAGGCTATGAAAATCATATCCTGCAGTATGATTTTGGCACGGCGACAGGGTACAGCGGCGGAAAGCTGCTGTTTGGAGAGGACAGCCTGTTCTTTGAGGGAGGGATGGGAGTGATTGATACGAAAACGGGAAAAGCGGCATACAATACGGAGAAGGTAAGCTCACTGCCGGTAAGCGGACCTTTCTTTTCCGATGACGGATTGGTCTATGCCACGGCGGCCTTGGATACGACCCAGATGGAGATTGCGGTCTGGCGGACATCGGATTTCTCCTTACTGTATAAAGAAGTGATTCAGGATGACAGAGAAGAGATGTTTTATCGGTCTCCCCAAGTCTGCCTGTTCCCGGAGCTTCGGGCGTGCATTGTCTGTATGGGAGGGCATAACGATATCCCCCAGAAGACGGCGCTTGTGCATTACTGAATTGTATAGAAGATTTTAAGGGGGAAAGAAACCGGGCCCCCTGCACCTCTTTTTCTTGTGGTTTTAGACAACAAAAATGGAAGCAATGGGGCTCGAACCCATGACCTCTCGCGTGTGAGGCGAACGCTCATCCCAGCTGAGCTATGCTTCCATATATATTATTATAGCGCTCTGGTTAGGAAATGCAAGCGGAAATGCTATAGTTTTTCAAAAATTTTACGGTATGCCCTGTATTTTCCTTTTTCACGCCTATTGAAAAGAAGGAAAAACACAGGGCATACCGCTACCTACAGTTCTTTTTTAAAGACAAATCAACTTTCTTCGCTGCCAATATTTGTCAGTTCTTATCTACTTAGTCGCCATTACGGAAGTGATATGCGGATTTACCCCTTCATACCAATACAGGAACCCTTCCATATCAATTTTGTCACCAATATTCAGCGCTTTAACGGCTTTATAAACCTCTGTGCTGCTGTCGCAAAGATAAGACTCCACGGTGAAGGTGTAAGTCTCCCCATTCAGGGAAACGTTAAAGTAAAGGTCGTCCCCTTCCTGTCCGGAACCATCCCAGCCGTAGAGGAATGCCACATCGTTTCCGCTTTCATCCTGTCCGGCCGCTTCAACCGTCATTCCCTTAAAGGAAACGAATTGATTCTGGTGTTTGATTAAGTCTTCCGTGCCAAGAAGGGAAGTGACGTCCTGTGCCTGGGCAATGTAATTCCCTTCCAATATTTCAAAGCTTCCATCCATGATTTCGACTTCCCCGGACCATTCTCCCTTATAGCCTGTAATTTTGATTTTTGTGCCAGGGGTAAGTTTGGCATAGTCTTCTTCCGAGCAAGCCATGTTATAGGCAAAGTAAGCGCCGTCCTGATCCTGGGTATAAACGGTAGCCTGGTTTTCCCACCAGGACTGTTTTGCCTGTACGTAGGTTTCCACTACAACTTCCGAGTCCAGGGCGGCGGCCATATATTCTTCATAGGTCATTACGCCTTCGGATTTGGCATCCGCAGTCCCGGCAGCTCCGGCAGAGTCTCCGCCTTTTTGGCCGCACCCGGCAAGGGCAAATGCCAGCGCCGAAGTCAGCAGTAATAGTTTCAGTTTCTTCATTTCGTTCTCCTCCCTGTTGCGTTCCCGTTTTGGTTTGACGCAGTTTCCAGTTTATATATACCAAATTAAGTATACATGAATTTTGAAAGAAATCAATAGCTTATTGTCGCTTTTTCACGGCCCGCCAGACCGCATAGCAAAGGAGCAGGCTCCATGCCCCGGCTAATGACCAGAGCAGTGTAAGGGCAGTGCCGGGCAGTTTGCCTAAATCGGCTTTTCCTGAAAGAGCCTGATTTTGCTGCGCAAGCTGGTCTAAGCGGTAAAGGGAGGAAGTGTCGGCATAAAGCTTCTTGGTATATTCGCCTCCAATATCCTGCCCTCTGCGGACTGCTTTTACTGTGCTTTCGATTAAGTGTCCGGCAGCGTCGCGCAGGGAGGCGGAACCGGCAAACACAGGCGTAACAAAAGTATGGTCTACGTGTTCAAGAAGCAGTTTCGCTGCCTTGATTTTCACGTCGTAGTATTCCTTGTTGTTTTCACCGCATCGGGACAGATAATCCTGATATTCGGCGCAGTTGTGCGCTTTGGAAGTCACCGGAACATAGCCTTCGGTTTCCGAATAGGCAATCTGCACTTCATTGGTGAGAAGGTATTGGGTGAAAAGCCAGGAAGCCATCACTTCCTGGGTATCCTCTTTGTTAAAAATGCAGACAGAGGGGCCTTGGGAAATCATTTGCGGGTGGGACGTGTCAAACTGGGGAATAGGCAGGACAGCAGTTTCAAACCGTACCAGTTTATCGGCGCTGATATCGGACAGCGGGGCATCGGTTCCCATCCAGGTGGCCCCGGCGGTGGAATCAACGGCAAAGATACATTGGCCCGCATTTAAAAAGTTGGCAGGATAGCCGGATATTTTAAAAGTGGAGAATGCGTCTGTCTTAGTATGCGCCCCGATGGTTTGAAGCAGTTCGTCTGTGACAGAGTTGAACAGCAGAATGTCCCCGCTTTCCGTGGAATAGCCGGCTTCCTTTTGTTTCAGCATTTGTATCATCATATTATCCGTTGATTTATAAATAAACGGAATCATGACTTTTTGCCCGTTTACCAGAAAAGTCCCTTCTGCGTCCGTGGCCATGGCGGCCTCGGAAACTTCCCAAATGAAATCCCAGGTCAGTGTTTTTGGCAGTGTATAACCGAGGGCTTCCACATAAGTTTTGTTTACATAGCAGGCTTCGGTGGAGCGCATATAGGGCAGGGCATAATAATGGCCTCCAAAGGCGCATTCCTCCAGAAACTGAGGGATGATTTCTTCCAGGGATGGAGAAGAAAAACGCAATTGGCTGCCGCCAAGCCCATAGCTTGGGTCCGTAAACAGCGTTTCCAAAGGAACTACCTGATTGTTTCCGGTCAGATAGGTTGCGATATGGTCAGGATAAGTAATGCAGACGTTTGGAGTGGTGTTGGTTGCAATATTGGTAATCACATCGTTGTAAATTTTTCCATAGTCGGTATACAGACGCAGATTTACCGTAATGTTTGGGTATAGATTTTCGAAATCGGAAATGGCTTTTTCGTAAATAGCGGTCTGCGTTTTGTTTGTGTCATTTTTGGCCCAGAAAGTAATTTCGTATTCCCTGGAAAGGTCGAATTCTTCCGGGGGTTGAAAGGCGCTTAAGCCTTCCTTGCCGTGGCATCCGGTCAGCAGCAGGCTGCTGAGTATCAGTGCAGTGAATGTGATTCGTTTTTTTCTCATCCTTTCGTCCCTCCCCTGGACACTCCTTCCATGACCTTCCTGCGGAACACAAGGAACAGGAGGATTAGCGGAATGGATATAATAACCACTGCCGCCATCATGGCGGGTATATTTTCGCGGCCAAAGCCATTTTCGCGGATTTCCTGAATGCCGTTGGACACCAGGAAATAATTCTGGTCATCCGTAATCAGACGGGGCCATACATAGGAATTCCAGCACTCGATGACCTTTAAAATAGTTATGGTAATTAAGGTGGGCCTGGAAATGGGTATCATAACCTTTAACAGGTATTTCAAATCGGACGTTCCGTCTACTTTTGCCGCATAATACAAACTGTCCGGTATCTGTTCAAAGTTCTCCTTCAATAAATAGATGTAAAAGACGGAGGTGATGGAGGGCAATATAAGCCCGGGGAAGGAGTTGCGCAAATCCAGGTTGGTAATGGTGACGAAATTGGTAATGACCACAAGTTCATTGGGAATCATCATCAGGGATAGAAAGAGAAGAAACGCAAGATTTTTTCCCCGAAATTCCAGCCTGGCAAAAGCAAAAGCGGCCAGGATGATGACAAAAAGCATGGCTGTTGTGGTTATTATTGTGAAAAGGGCAGTATTCGCCAGGTATTTGCCAAGCGGTACGGCAGTAAAGGCGTCTGCGTAGTTTTGCAAAGTGGGGGAAAGGGTAAAAAATTTCGGAATATACTCCGAGTTGTAGGCGCTGTAGCTTTTGAAGGAAGTCAGTATCATCCAATAAAAGGGGAATAATACAATAACTGCCCAAAAAGCCAGGAAAAGGTACGTAACGGCAACGCCGATTCGTTTCCTTGTCATGGCCGTCGTTTGAATTTTTTGATAGTCCATGCTGTTTTCCATAATTGCCTCCTGTAGGATGGTATTTTCATTTTCATAGGAATGCGCAGAGCGTTAAGAAGGAATGTTTTTACGGCTGGCCATTAGGTTTATGCAGGTGATGGTAAGCACAATGGCAAATAAAAGGATGGCTGCCGCCGAAGCGTAGGACGGATAGCCCCCGCTGTCGCCATACAGCATGTCGTAAACATAACCTACCATAGTATTCATTCCTGCCGCATTTAGATTTGTGCCAAACAGGGCGACGACATCGCTGTAAGCTTTGAATGCCCCGATAAAGCCTGTAATAACCAAGTAAAAGAGCATGGGCGAAATCATAGGGAGGGTAATGCGCAGGAAAATCCGCAGCCTGGAAGCGCCATCCACTTTGGCGGCTTGGTAATATTTCTGGTTGACGGAAGCGAGGGCGCTGGTCAGAATCAGGATTTTGAAAGGCATAACCACCCAGATGGTATAGAGGCACAGGACAAACATTTTGGCCCAGTAAGGCCCGTCAATAAAATCTACGCCCTGCCCGCCAAAACAGGTGATGAATAGGTTCACCAGGCCGTCAGAGTAGGGGGTCTTTTTAAAAAGAATCATAAAAACAAGGCCCACCGCCAGTGTATTGGTTACATAGGGCAGGAAGTAAATGGTCTGCAACAGTTCCCGCAGCGGCCGGATGGCGTTTAAACCTGTGGATAGCAAAAGGGCGAGGACTGTGGATAGAGGGACGGTTACGATAACCAACAGAAACGTATTCCTGACTGCCTGCAGGAAATAAGGGTCGTGCAAAACATAGGAATAATTGTAAAGGCCCACCCCGAAATAAGTCTGGGAAGCGGAATTATAACCTTCTTCAAAGGAATAAATAAAAACGTCCATCAATGGGTATACCATGAAAATGCTGAGAAAAAGCATGGCGGGCAGCAGATACAGCCAACCTTTGAGGCCGCTGCCCGTCCGGTTTTGCATAGTCCGGCGGAAAAGCCCGCTTCTGTCTGCATGTGCCGAAGAAGGGCGGTGAAAGTTTTTTCTTGTCATAATCCATACTCCTTGTTATAGATTCTTTCTTCCGTTTCTTTATGAAACAGGAAGATTTTCTGTGGAATAAGACGAAAGCGGATAAGGGCTGCTTCCTGACAATGTGTCATCGCCGTCTGGCTTTGTGCGCTGACAATGGCGCGGACGGTGGGCGCCAGGGAGGCTTTGTGGGTAAAAACCAGGCTGACGTCCCGTCCCATGACTTCTACGCCGTTTAGTTTGCAGCGCAGCGGGCCGTCCTCCTGACAGACAAAGCCTTCCGGGCGGATGCCGACATAAACCGGCTGGTCAGGGATGCCTTCGAGATTCAAAACCGTGTCATCGCCTAGGCATAATCTGCCTGCTTTGACCTGGCCGTCAAAAACATTGATAGGAGGAGTCCCTAAGAATTTGGCTACAAACAGGTTGGATGGGCTGTCGTAGACTTCCTGCGGCTTGCCGGCCTGCTGGACAATGCCCTCCTTCATTACGATAATTTGATCGGAAATGCTCATAGCCTCTTCCTGGTCATGGGTGACAAAGATAGTGGTAATCCCGGTTTCGCGCTGGATTCTGCGGATTTCCTCCCTTGTCTGCAGACGCAGACGGGCATCCAGGTTGGAAAGCGGCTCATCCAGGAGAAGGGCCTTTGGCGTTTTCACTAAAGCGCGGGCAATTGCTACCCGCTGCTGCTGTCCGCCGGACAGTTCACGGGGTTTGCGCGCCATCAGTCCTTCAATTTGGACAAGCTTTGCGGCTGCGGTGGCTTTTTCCAGCATTTGGGTTTTGGTCAGCTTGTCCTTTCCTTTCAGATTCTGTAAAGGAAACAGGATATTCTGAAGGACGGTCAGGTGCGGGTAAAGCGCGTAATTTTGAAACACCAGTCCGATTCCTCTGTGTTCGGGAGGAAGCGCAGTCACATCCTCCGTTCCGAAAAAAATGTTCCCCTTTGTTGGTTTCAGCAGACCGCTGATTAAATGCAGGGTAGTGCTTTTGCCGCAGCCGGAGGGGCCAAGCAGGCCAATTAACTGACCGTCCGGAATTTTGAAATTGAAATCATGGACGGCGATAACGTCTTCCCTTTTTTTACGGTCGCGGTTTGGAAATGTTTTTGTCAGGTTTTGTAATGTGACTTCCATAGTTATGTCCGTGCCTTTCCATTGTTGCCTATGATATACGGCTGCCCCGCCCATTCCCCCAAGCATAGGGGAAGCGGCAGGGGCCGTTTTCTGCATTAATTTATGAAATTTTAGTATTGGAATCTTGCCACCAGTTCTTTTAACAGGTCGGCCTGGGTGGAGAGTTCAGCGGAGGAGGCGGCGCACTCTTCGGAAGTGGCGGAGTTGGATTCCACGACTTCTGCAATTTGGGTGATGCCGCCTGCCACTTGGGCTGCGGCTTCCGCCTGGTTGTCGGAGGCTTCGCTGATTTCAGCGATGGACTGGTTGACTTTCTTGGCGTTTTCCACCACGACTACCAGGGATTCTGCGGCAGATTTTGCCAGCCTGGTGCCTTCTTCCACAGCCATCAAGGAGTTTTGAATCAGGTCGGCGGTATTTCTTGCCGCTTCGGAGCTTTGCTCTGCCAACAGCCCTACCTGTGTGGCGACTACGGCGAAACCTTTTCCGGCGTCTCCCGCTCTGGCTGCTTCAATGGACGCATTCAGCGCCAGCAGGTTAGTCTGGTCTGCAATTTCTTCTATGCTGCTGATGATTTCTGCAATTTTGTCGGAAGCTTCGCGGATTCGAAGCATAGCTTCCGTATTTTGCTGCATCTGGTGGTTGCTTTCCGTTACCCAGTGGTTCATTTGCTCAACGATGGATTTTGCTTTGTCTGCATGTTCCGCATTGATATGTATTTTTTCCGAAATATCAGTAACCGTTGCGGTTAATTCTTCAATAGCGCTTGCCTGGTTAGTGGCGCCGTCTGCCAGCATCTGGGAGGCGCCAGCCAAATCCTGGGCTCCGCTTCGGACATTTTCCGCGTTGTTGTCGATTTCTTTCATGGCATCGCTTAAAGAATTGACAATGCCACGGAGGGAATCGCTGATGACGGAAAAGTCACCGATATAATTGTTATCCACAATAAGCTGGAAATTGCCGTCCGCCAGTTCTGCCAGGCAGGAGCTGATGTCAGAAATAATGGTATTCAGCTCCAGGATGGTTTCAGAGAGGCAATTCATAAGAGTGGCTGTTTCGTCGTTGGTTTCAGGCGCAGGGACATCGGAATGGAAATCTCCCACAGCTAAAAGCTTTAGCCGCTCTACGGATGAAATAATCGGTTTGGCGACGGATTTTCCTAACTGGATTCCGTTTCGGATGCCAAGAGCGGTAAAGGCAATGACAAAAAAGGCGGTAAGGGCCAGGGACAGGTAAAATCTTCCAAGGAATTCCTTGCGGATGGCAGCGACTCCTATGCTCCAGCCATCGGTATCCGGCACAGGGGAATAAGCCACTACTTTTGTTTTGCCTCCATAGGTATAGGCGCCGACGCCTTTGCCACCTGCTACCATTTTGCTGCAAATTGCGCTGAACTTTTTCAGTTTTGGATCCGTATCTCCAAGGGCTAAGGTGTCTTCCACCCCAACGATGGAAGAATTGATGTCGGCAATGGTGATGCCGTCAGAATTGACCATAAAGGCTGTGCCGCCCTCCCCGACCTGTATGGAGCGCATAATGTCATTCAGGCATTCGCCGTCAGGCACATAAACAACGGCGCCTACCGGTTTGGTATTAGGTATGCCGTTTTCCCATAGCGGAGCGGCCACTGCAAAGGATACGGCGTTTGTAACCTGGCTGTATGCAGGAGTGGATACATAGGTGTTGCCTTTCATAGCTTCTGTAAAGTAATCCCGGTCAGAAAGGTCTTTTCCGGAAATTATGTCTATTCCGTTGCTGTCCAGAAGGAAGCCGCCGGACAGGTTGTGGTCCGAAATGCGTTGGTTTAAAATAGAGCTTTTTTCCTCCGCTGTGCGTTGTGGGTCGGCAAGCCGCGCAATGCTGCCCGTTTCATAGGCGATGGTGATATATTGGTTAATGGCCGCCGACACATAGTCCGCCGCTACATCGGAAGTGTTTGCGATGGTTGCCGAGATTGCGCTAATAGATGAAATATAGTTAAGCACAGAAGTGATAATGCCTAAAATAATGCAACACAAACTGACGATTTGTCCAAATCGTACGGCAATTCTCTTTTCGATGCTGACAAATTGCCTGTCCCTATTTGTTGTCTGCGTTTTTAGTTTCTTCTCTTTTTTCATGTTTGCCCCCGTTTCTGCGTTGCTGCCAAAAGTGTTTGAAAATGCATTCCCGTAATCTGCTGCAGTGCAGCCGTTTCGCTGTATTTCTTTATGTAGCGCGCCGTTTCAGAAAGTTTTTCAAATACGCTCCAAGGTAGCGCAAAGCATATTGTTATGTTTTCCTATTATTTTATTATATCAAATTCCAGCAGAATATTCTACTTTTTTTTGAAAAGGAAAAGAATTATAGAGTGGATTCTATGGATGGGCAGACAGCCAAAAGCCGTTCGGCCTCTTCTTTGGTGGCCAGCCGTTCGGAAAAGGCGCTGGCGCTTCCGGTTGACACACCCATGCGAAAGGCGTGCGCATAGTCTTTTGCGCCTGTCCATCCGGCCAGGAATCCGGCCACCATGGAATCGCCAGCTCCCACGGCGTTGACGGCCATCCCTTTGGGGGCGTTTAGGAAATGCATCCGTCCTGTGGCGTCTGCCAGGACGGCGCCTTGCCCGCCCATGGACGCCAATACGTTTTGGGCGCCCTTTTCCCTTAATTTCCCGGCATAGATGGCAGCTTCCCGTTTGGTTTTTAGAGTGACGCAAAAGAGTTCCTGCAGCTCCTGCAGATTCGGTTTTACCAGGAATGGCCGGTAGGGCAGCGTAGGGAGGAGCAAATCTTTGGCAGCGTCCACAACAAACAGTATTCCTTTCTTTTGGAGACGCTGTAAAATATTGCCATAAATGGAAGAGGGCAGCCCTGCCGGGACGCTGCCTGCCAGCACAAGGATATCGCCTGCCTGGAGTTTGTCCAGCTTCCCGTACAATTTCTCTACGGCCGCCTGACGGATGACAGGCCCTATGCCGTTGATTTCTGTGCCTTCACAATTTTTGATTTTCACGTTGATGCGGGAAAATCCTTCTTTTATATGGATGAAATCCGTAAACAGGCCCATGTTTTGGACTTCACGTTCGATTTGCTCCCCGGTAAAACCGGCAATAAATCCAAGCGCTGTAGTTTCTATGCCCAGGTTATGCAAAACAATGGACACATTGATTCCTTTGCCTCCCGGGAATAATCGCTCCGAATAGGTGCGGTTGGTTTTACCGGCGGAAAATCCGTTTACGGATACGGTATAATCGAGGGATGGATTAAAGGTAACGGTATAAATCATGCTTTTGTTCCTCCTTGGCGGTTTTGGCGGCGTGCGCTATTTTTCTTTCTTCGCTATTCTTTTGCCTCTTTTATTCTACCACGTTGCGCTCTGTTTTCAACGGTCAGAGAAAAAAGATTGGCATTTTGCATGGCAGAAAAAGGCATGGGATTCCAGGGCAGACAAAAAAACGGAGAATAAATCTGACCGGTTTTGTTTTTTGTCTGATTTTAATAATTTTCATGGAAAAAAGCTGTTGGTTATGGTATAATATTCACAGACATCCGTTTTTCGGAAAATGGAAGGCATAATATAAGGCGGGGGAGCATAGGAGTGCGCAGGTTTATTTCCTGTTTTAACCATGTGGTCCGCAGAAGGGTGGGGTTATAGTTATGAGTAAAAAAGAAAATGGGGGTTTGGGAAAAAAGAGTCAGGCGGCAATGCTTAAGAAGCTGGTTAAGCAGGCATATATTGCGGTTGGGATTGGGGCGGTATTGCTTGTGGGCTTTATCGCGTTTAATATAGGGAGGTCAAGGGTGCATGATGCGCAGTTGGATGCTACGGTAGCGTTAAACCAGTACCGTACCGGCTCAAAGACGCTGACCCATGAGGTGCAGTCTTACGCAGTTACGGGGGAAGAGGAATACCGTGCCTCTTATAGGAAGGAATTGGAAGAAGACCGTAACCGTGACCATGCTTTGGAAACTCTGCAAAGCTGCGGCCTGACACAGGAGGAGTGGGATAGCTTAAACCGGGTGGTATCGCTTTCGGAGAACCTGGTTCCATTGGAAGAGGCGGCGATTGCCTATGTGGGGGAAGGGAATATGGAGGCGGCGTATGAGTGCGTGTTCAGCTCTGAATATGCAGATGCGATTAAACATATCAATGAGTTTACGGATGAAACCATTTTCAGTATTTTGGACCGGATGGACAAAAAACAGGAGATGTTAAAAATATTGCAGATTATTTTCGAAGGTTTGTTTGCCTGTTCTTTTGTCTATGTAGTATTGCAAATGATTCAAACCATTAAGTTTTCGGACCGGGAGCTTTTAACGCCCATTAAAAAGGTGTCAGAGCAAATGGAAGTGCTGGCGGAAGGGAATTTCCGTACAGAGCTTGCGCTGGAAGAGGATGAAAGCGAGGTAGGCACAATGGTTGCCGCCATTTCTTTTATGAAGCGGAACTTGCTTGCCATGATTAAGGAGATTACGGAAATACTGGAACAAATGGGGAATGGGGATTACCATGTGCAGGTGCGCCAGGAGTATGTGGGGGAATTTGTGGCAGTGAAAGAATCCTTTCAAAAGATTGGGGAGAAGATGCGGGAGACGCTATTGACCATCCGCAATGTTTCCGGGGAAATCGACAGCGGTTCCGAGCAATTGGCCTGTGCGGCGCAGGATTTGGCGGAAGGGTGTACCGCCCAGGCTATGCAGGTGTCTGAAATCATGCGGGCATTCGGGGATATGACGGAAGGGATGGCAAAGAATGTCCAGGTGGCAGAGGAATCCGCCAGGATTGCGTCTGTGGCGGGAGAGACTTTGGTAAGGGGAAATGAGAAAATGAAGGAGTTAAAAGACTCGATTGAGGAAATCGGGGAATGCTCCGGACAGATTGGGACGATTATCGGAACCATTGAGGATATTGCGGCGCAGACGAATCTTTTGTCGCTGAATGCGGCTATCGAAGCGGCGCGGGCAGGGGAAGCCGGAAGGGGATTTGCCATTGTGGCGGGACAGGTGAAGAATTTGGCGGACGAGTCCGCAAAGGCAGCGGGAAAAACGACGGAACTGATTGAGACTACCGTAAAGGTTATGGATAAGAGCATTATGATTGCGGATGAAACCGTGTCCAATATGAGGGAAGTGATGGAAGGTTCCCGGACGGCGACGGAAAAAATCCGGCAGATTGCGCAGATTTTGGAAGAAGATGTAACGCAGATGCGCGGAATGAGGGAGCGTATCGAAGATGTGTCGTCTGTTGTGGATAATAATTCCGCGACCTCACAGGAAACCGCCGCTGTCAGCGAGGAGCAGAAAGCCCAGGTGGAGATTATGGTAGGGTTAATGGACCAGTTTCAAATATAGAGGTTTTTACGCAAAAAGGGACAGACACTTGACAAATAATTTTTTCGTGGTATATTAGACAAAGTAAAGTTTATGAATAAAACAGGGAGAGTAAAGTATGAAAAGAAAATTTTTGGCATTATTTTTGACGGCAACGCTTGCATTTTCTTTTGCAGCGTGTGGGAATGACAGCAAGGATGCAGCGAAGGACAGCGCTCCGGTAGAAGAGAGCGCAGGGACAGAGGACAGCGCTGATGCGGAACTTCCGGAAGCGGAAGCTACAGATGAGCCGCAGGAGGAAGAAAAGGCGGACATTGATCCGATAGCGGAAGCGTTAAAGAACATGGATTCCGTTACCAGCATGGAAGCGAAGATGGTAATGGATATGGACATGAACGTCAGTGCAGACGGACAGGAACAGTCTATTGTCAGCACTACAGACATGGATATGTTCTGGATAAAAGAGCCTCTGAAGATTAAGATGGATATGACGGTGGAAGCTGCAGGACAGAGTACACAGATGAGCATTTATGCAGAACCTTCCGAAGACGGCACGTATGTGATGTATATATTTGATGGCACAAACTGGCAGTCACAGGCAACGGATATCGCAGAACTGGCAGATTATGATGCACGCAGCACAATGGTGGATTCCATTGGCGATGGTTCCGATTATACGGCAGAAGGCATGGAACAGTTGGACAGCGGCAACGCTTACAAATATTCTTATGTAATGACAGGGGAGGAAACAAAGGAAGCGTTGCTTTCCTCAGGAGCGTTGGATTCCGTAAGCTCCCTTGGCATTGATTCCACACAGTTGGACAGCATGTTGGATGGTCTTGGCGATATTACCACCTATGTTTGGGTGGACGAGGCGACTTTATATCCGGTGAAGTATGAAATGGATATGACAGATGTTATGAACGCCCTGATGACAAATATCGTAGCGGCTATGGGCGAACAGGCGGAAGGCATGTCTATGACAGTGCCGAAGCTGTCTATCAGCATGACCTGCTCTAATTTCAACAATGTGGCTGACTTTACCGTTCCGGAAGAAGCAAAAGCAAACTAAATAAATGAAATGCAGGAAGCCAGGCGGCACACAAAAAAAGTGTGCCGCTTGTTTTATGCGCGTGGACACCCAGAGGAAGAAGGCCAGCAAAGGCTGACGGACATCCGGCGCGGCGAGTAGGCCGTTCCCCTACTCGATTTGTGGGCCTGTTGGGCAAAGATGAGCGTATTGTTATGCAGGAATGCGCAATTTTTGGCCAATGCTTAACAGATCGCTGGTAATTCCGCTTAGTTTTTTTATGGCGTCTACGGTGGTATGGTAACGGCGCGCCAGCAGCCAAAGAGTATCGCCGCTTTGCACCGTGTATTCGATATAAGGGACGTTGCCGGAGGAGGGTATTTGCAACACCTGCCCGATGCTCAGCATATCGCTGGATAGTCCGTTTAACCGTTTGATGGCATCCACGGTGGTTCCATATCTTTGTGCAATGAGCCACAGACTGTCTCCGGCCCGGACGGTATATTGGATGGTTCCCGCGCCGGGGCCTGGGGAAGGGGTGGGGACATTTTGGCCGATGCCAAGGTAAGTGTCATACAGCGCTTTCCATGTAAGCGGCCCTACAATGCCGTCGGGGGACAGACGCATCTGCTGCTGAAAAGCCACTACCGCCTGTTTGGTTCCGCTGCCGAAGACGCCATCCTGTTTCGGCCCCGGAATATTCGGATAATATTGGGAAATGACATCTAAGAGGTATTGCAGGGTGATAACGTCAGGTCCGGTGGAGCCTTGCCGCAGGACGGAACTGGGCGGCACGGTTCCTATCCCAAGGGTCACGCCTTCGCTGTCCAGTTCCGCCAAGCGGGCTACGGCTGCATATAAACTGGAAATTTTGTACCAGGTGGATTTTCCAACGATGCCGTCGGGAGCCAAATTAAAAATGCTCTGGAATTTGACAACGGCCGCTTTGGTGCTTTCTCCAAATACCCCAGGGCTGTCTTGGATGGCCGGGATAGCGGGATAATTGCGGCGTATCCGGTTTAAGTAGGTCTGGATGGTCTGTACGTCTAGGCCGGAGCTTCCAACCCGTAACGGGGAGCCGGGGTAGGAGGAAAGGGAGCCGGTTATGATATTGGTCTGTACCAGCTCCAGATCTTTGGGATAATAAGAACGGAGGATTTGTATGGGGGAAAGCCCCTGATTGGCCAGGGTGACAGTGCCCCACTGGGACAGCCCGCTGCAGGTAGCGGTAGTTCCGTTGCAAAAGGAGGTAAAATATGGGGAAATCTGTCCGCTTCTTCGGGCATATTCATTAAAAATCCGGTTTACAATCCTGTTGATGGAATCGTAGATAGGGCGCCCATATACAAAAGCCTGGTCATAGGCCGTGCTGTTTGTAATGTCAAAACTGTATCCTTTGCTCCGGTACCATTCAGTGAAGACACGGTTTAGCGCAAAGGTAATAATGGCGTAAATGTTGGCAGTCAGGGCGGCTTCCGGCCAGGTGGGATAGATTTCACTGCTGGCTACGTTTTTTACATAGTCAGGGAAGGATACCTGCACATTTTGGGCAGAAGAGCTGGGAGAGCCAAGATGCACAGTAATGGGGTCCGGTATGACGACCTGGCGCAGGATGCGCGGTTCTTCTGTGGAACCTTCCTGACTGCGCGGTTCGTGGGAGGCGACGGCAGGCTTTCCAATGGAGATTTCTGTTTGGGAAGGGCTGCGCTGCGCGTTCTGCATCGGAACAAGGGTAAGGGGCAAAGTGGCTGTTTCCCCATCATAAATAGGAATATCCGATACATAAATGGAATTGAAGCCGGAAGCTTGTGCCAGCACATGGTAGCTGACATAGGGGGTTCCGGAGAAGTATTGGTTTTGTGAGTAACTTTTATCAACGGTTTCCAGCGGGACGCTGTCCGTTTCCCCGTTTTCATCAGTAACCAGTGAATACAGGCTGTTTCCCCAGGCGTCCAGCACCCTGATTTGCACCCCGCTTAGCGGGACGGCGTCATGGGCAGTCCGTGCCTGCATATTTAAATAACCAATCGCCATAAATCCAATCCTCTCTTTTTATTTTAATTGTTCCGGATACGTCGGCCAGAAAGGGGCGCCTTATTTCAGGCATGGCATTTGGAGAAATAAGAAACCCTGTTTTTAATATGGCGCTGCGCCGTTGCGCATCCGCAGGTTTGCATGGAAGAAAATGATGTATAATATAAATATGAAAGAATGCGGCGATGGTGACAGTCTGCCCGGATGAAATTGAAAAAGGTAGTGCATAAGCATAGAGGCTTATGATATAATGATAAAATCAAAAGTATGTTTTCACTTCTAGGACACTGGAAAGAAAGAATAGAAGGAAAACATAACAAACGGAAATGGAATATTTTACCGGAAAGGGACAGAACATGGACAAAATGAAAGAAATTAAGAAGTTGTGCGAGGAAAAGCAAATCCGTATGATTGATTTTAAAATGACGGATATTGACGGGCGGTGGAGGCATATTACGATTCCTGTGGAAAGATTTGGGGAGGATACCTTTACTTATGGGATTGGGTTTGATGGCTCAAATTATGGGTATGCGCCGATTGAGAAAAGCGATATGGTATTTTTGCCGGATCCGGATATGGCTTATGTGGATCCTTTTGCCGCTACGCCCACGCTTACCATGTGCGGCAATGTATGTACCATAGGCAAGGGGGAAAACAAACCTTTTGACCAGTATCCGAAGAATGTAAGCCTGCGGGCAATGGAATATATGAAGGGAAGCGGCATTGCCGACCAGATGGTGATTGGGCCGGAATTTGAATTTTATTTGTTTGACAGCGCCCGCTATGAAGTAACGCCCCAACGGTGCGGGTACCGGATTGACGCCAGACAGGCGGACTGGAACTGCAGTTTGGAAACAGCGGGGAATAACGGATATGAAGTGCCGTATAAGGGCGGTTATCATGTGGCGGCTCCTCAGGACGTCGGATACGACTTGCGCAGCCGTATGTGTATGATGATGGAGGACTGGGGGATTAAGGTGAAGTACCATCATCATGAAGTGGGCGGCCCCGGACAGATGGAAATAGAAGTGGAGCTGGCGGATATGCCAGCGATGGCGGATAATACTATGATTATCAAGTATATTATTAAAAATATGGCCGCACAGGAGGGGAAGACGGCTACGTTTCTTCCCAAACCCATTTACCAGGAGGCAGGCAGCGGTATGCATGTGCATATGCTGTTGATGAAGGATGGCAAGCCTTTGTTCTATGATGAAAACGGTTATTCGGGCCTGAGCCGGACGGCCCATTATTTTATGGGCGGTTTGCTAAAGCATATTGCATCGCTGTGCGCATTTACCAATCCGTCCACCAATTCCTTTAAACGTCTCGTGCCAGGATTTGAAGCGCCCGTGACCGTTGGGTATGCCACGTCCAACCGCAGTGCGGTAATACGTATTCCGGCCTATGCCAAATCGCCGAAAACCAAGCGGTTTGAACTGCGTAACCCGGATGCGACCGCAAACCCTTACTATGCATATGCAGCGATTTTGATGGCAGGTTTGGATGGGATAGAGAACCAGATTGACCCGCAGGCAAACGGCTGGGGGCCTTACGACTTTAATTTGTACACGCTGTCGGAAGAAGAGCAGAGGAAAATTAAAGGGCTGCCCAAATCGTTGGGGGAAGCGTTAGACGCACTGGAAGCAGACCATGAGTATCTGCTGAAAGGAGGCGTGTTCCCGCAGCGGCTGATTGACGTATGGGTGGCGCGCAAACGGGGGGAATTGAAGAAGCTGGAACAGATTCCGAACCCGGCGGAATTTAAGATGTATTATGACTTATAGGAAGAGCGGGAAGATAAGGCAAGGAGGTTCTGGTATTGGAGGCAAGGGAAGTTTTAGAGCAGGTAAGGTCAGGGGGCATATCGGTAGAGGAAGCGGAAAAATATTTTAAGAAACAGTCTTATGAGGAGATGGGGTATGCCAAGCTGGATTCCCAGCGGGAAATCCGCTCCGGCTTTCCTGAAGTGGTATATTGCAGCGGGAAAGCAGACCAGTATCTAATCTCTATATACCGGAAACTGTGGGAGGAGAATGGGGAGGTTTTCGGCACCAGGGCGGACAGCCGTCAATATGGCCTGGTGAAGGAAACGCTGCC
This sequence comes from uncultured Lachnospiraceae bacterium, assembly GCA_910578405.1. Taxonomy (GTDB): domain Bacteria; phylum Bacillota; class Clostridia; order Lachnospirales; family Lachnospiraceae; genus Kineothrix. Next base: position 51,765 of record CAJTQO010000020.1, read on the forward strand.
GATGGTAACGTACGATGAAGTATCCCATATTTTGAAGATAGAGAAAGAAGGCAAGACAAGGCGGGGGAAAGTTGCGGTCTGCACTGCAGGCACGGCGGACATTCCGGTAGCGGAGGAGGCGGCGCAGACTGCGGAATATTTTGGGAGTAACGTGGAGCGGATTTATGACGTAGGGGTCAGCGGCCTGCACAGGCTGCTGTCCAGACTGGATACGATACAGGAGGCGAACTGCGTAGTTGCGGTGGCAGGCATGGAAGGAGCATTGGCCAGTGTGCTTGGCGGTCTGGTAAGCAGGCCGGTGATTGCGGTGCCTACTTCTGTGGGATATGGGGCCAGCATGCATGGCCTTTCCGCCCTGCTTACCATGATAAATTCATGCGCCAACGGGGTGGCGGTGGTCAACATAGACAACGGATACGGCGCAGGGTACATTGCCACCCAGATTAATAGGTTGGGGATAGGCGCCGGGAAACAGTGAAGGTTCCGGATAAAGGGCTTGTTTGGCTTGTTTTGCAACCGGGATAAGAACAATGAAATTGGAATGGAGGACGGGAATGGGACAGGTATTGTATCTGGAATGCGCTTCCGGTATCAGCGGGGATATGATGGCGGCTGCCTTGTTGGATTTGGGGGCGGATACAGAGGTGTTGGAGCGGGCATTGAACAGCCTGCCGGTGGATGGCTTTGAGACGGAAATCAGCAGGGTGAACAAGGCTGGGCTGGATGTATGTGATTTCAGGGTGAAGCTGGATGCAGAGCATGAGAACCATGACCATGATATGGAGTATCTCTATGGGCATAAGGCGCATCATGGCCATGGGCAGGCGCATACCCACGAAAGCTATCATGGGCATGGGAGCGAAGCGGAAGGGAAAGAGACGCGCCATGGGCATGAGGAAGGGCATACCCATGCAGGCCATTCGCATTCCCATCATGAACACCGGGGATTGCCGGAAATTATAAAGATTATTGACCAGGCAAATATGAGTGACAGAGCAAAGGAGACGGCATCCGGGATTTTCCATATTTTGGCTAAGGCAGAGGCGAAAGCTCATGGCGTGCCTGCAGAACAGGTGCATTTTCACGAGGTGGGGGCAGTGGACTCCATTGTGGATATCGTTACGGTGGCGGTTTGCCTGGACAACTTGGATATTACGGATGTTATCATACCTTATGTATGCGAAGGGAGAGGAAGCGTCCGGTGCCAGCATGGAATACTGCCGGTCCCGGTTCCGGCAGTGGTCAACATTGTGGAAGCTAACCGGATTCCACTGCGGCTGACAGAAACGGAAGGCGAACTGGTGACGCCCACAGGAGCGGCTATTGCGGCGGCTATACGGACAAGCTCCCGTCTGCCGGAAGAATTTGCCATAGTGAAAACAGGGATAGGCGCCGGGAAACGCAACTATGAAAGGCCAAGCCTGCTGCGCGCCATGTTGGTGGAATGCATGGAAAAAGAAGGGGCAGACGAGATTTGTAAACTGGAAACCAATATAGATGACTGCACAGGGGAAATCTTGGCCTATACGATGAACCGTCTTTTGGAAAATGGCGCAAGGGATGTATATTATACGCCGGTTTATATGAAAAAAAACCGTCCGGCCTATCAGTTGACGGTGATTTGTGACGAAGCACGCAGGGAAGAGCTGGAGCGGTTGATTTTCCAGGAAACCACAACCATCGGCATACGACGCATCCGGATGGAGAGAACGGTGTTGGAACGGGAAATTACAAGCGTTATGCTGCCATCCGGAGAAGTAAGGGTAAAGAAATGCAGACTGCCGGATGGGAAAGAGAAGAGTTATCCGGAATATGAAGATGCAGCAAAACTGGCCAGAGAGAAGGGCGTGGCGCTGCAGCGGATTCTGGAGGAATGGAAACGGATATAGTTTTTTGGAATGCAGGAAGCAAAGGGAGGCTGTGATGGGCAAGGAGCAGACAGACGGAACCATGCAAAAGAAACAACAGCTTCTGGATAAAATGGAGCAATACGCAAACCAGGATGTGATGGTGGCATTTTCCGGCGGCGTGGATAGTGGTTTGCTGTTGAAACTGGCGTGTGAAGCAGCGAAAAAGACGGGAAGGAAAGTATATGGGGTTACAGTGCAGACGAAACTGCATCCTTCCGGTGAGATGGAAGCGGCCAAACGGATGGCAAAGGAGATAGGGGCGCAGAGCCTTGGCATTGCTATAGATGAGCTAAAAGGGGCAGGCATTATGGATAATCCGGTGAATCGGTGCTACCTGTGCAAGAAATATTTATTTCAGAAAATGAAAGAGGAGGCGCATCGGTTAGGGGTTTCTATCATATTGGAAGGAACCAATGAAGATGACCTCCACGTATACCGCCCAGGCATAAGGGCGCTTAGGGAACTGCAGATTGTCAGCCCCCTGGCGTTGACGCATATCACGAAAGAAGAGGTGCGCAGCCTGGCGGCGCAGTACGGTCTGTCCATGGCTTCCAAACCGGCCGCCCCCTGCCTTGCCACCAGATTTCCTTATGGAACAGCTTTAACCTACGAAAAAATGCGCCGGGTGGAAAAGGGGGAAAACTATCTGAAATCTTTGGGATTTCAGAATGTAAGGCTTCGGGTGCATGATACAGTGGCAAGGCTGGAGTTGGATACAGAGGAATTTTCCCATGTGATTTTACATAAAGATAAGATTGCCGGATTTTTAAAAGAACTGGGTTATTCATACATCACCCTGGATTTGGAAGGATTCCGTTCAGGAAGTATGGATATATCCATAGCGGAGGGAGAGGAAATCCTTCAGGCATAGCCTGATGAGGAACTGGAAACAGCAAAATGCCACGCAAGGCTTGATGCAGAACTGGAAACGGCAAAAGCCATGGAAGGGTGCAGAGGGAAAGATGGAGCGGATACTGCGCCAGGTTTTGCTCTGCATGGGGACATCCTTGCAGGGGTTAATGCGGAATAGGAAAAGGAGAAGACAAATGGGACATTATTTTGGAGAAGAGACGCCGAAATTAGGATTTGGCCTGATGAGGCTTCCAAAGGAGGAATCCGGGAAGATTGACTTGGAGCAGACAAAGGAAATGGTTGACCTGTTTATGCAGGCGGGCCTGACTTATTTTGACACTGCTTATGTTTACGATGCCGGGGAGTCGGAGCGTGCGGCGAAAGCGGCATTGGTAGACCGTTATCCGCGTGAAAGCTATACTCTGGCCACCAAGCTGTGCGCATGGGCCGGGGAGGACAATGAGGAAGCGGCAAAGCAGCAGCTTTTTACCAGCTTGGAGCGTACCGGGGCAGGATATTTCGACTATTATCTGCTCCATGCCCTGCAGGCAAACAATTATAAAAAATATGAAGAGTACCATCTTTGGGACTTTGTAAAAGAACAAAAGGAAAAGGGGCTGATTAAGCATTGGGGTTTTTCCTTCCATGCCACACCTGAAATTTTGGATGAAATCCTGACAGACCATCCGGATGTGGAATTTGTCCAGTTGCAGTTAAACTATGCAGACTGGGAAAACCCGGATGTGGCCGCGCGGGGGAATTATGAGGTGGCGAGGAAACATGGGAAATCCATTGTAATTATAGAACCGGTGAAGGGTGGCGCGCTGGCGGCTCCTTCGCAAGAAGTGCAAGCGATTTTGCGCAGCGCCAATGAGCAGGCGTCTTATGCGTCCTGGGCCATCCGTTATGCGGCATCTTTGGAAAATATTATTACGGTGCTTTCCGGTATGTCAAATTTGGAGCAAATGAAGGATAACTTATCTTATATGAAAGCGTTCCGGCCTTTGGATGCGAAGGAACAGGAAATTATCCGGAAAGCGCAGGAAGCGATGAATGGCAGCAAGGCAATCCCATGCACGGCATGCCATTACTGCACCGCCGGATGCCCGAAGCAAATCCCGATTCCGGAAATTTTTGCGGCGCGCAATAAACAGTTGGTATGGGGGCAACTGGAGGAAGGGAAGGAGCAATACAGGAAAGCAACGGCCGGAGCCGGGGATGCGGCCTCTTGCATTGCATGTGGGCAATGCGAAAACGTCTGCCCGCAGCAAATTAAGGTAGTGGAAAAACTGAAAGAATGCGCGCAAAATTTTGTTTAAGCGGCTTTATGCATTATTATAGAAAACTTTGGGCCGTGATGGTGTGAAATTATGTATTATGTATATTTTTTTAGGGCGCAAAGGGGACAATAATACAATGTTTTGAGCCGGGATGAAGTAATTATACGGAATATTGACAAAATGCACAGGCGCGTGGTATTATCGTATAAAACAAAATACATACTCTGAGTGTCTGTTTCATAATCAAAAATATGGCTGGACGGGGGAGCCGGATGCGAGTTGTAACAGCGGCACACAGAAGAGACGATGGAGGAGAAGTGCGATGGACATTAAAAAACTGGTAAGGTCATTCAGTACAAACATTCTCATACTTATGGTGATAGGCGGCGTTATGCTGTTTCAGTCGGCTGGCCATATGCTGGTGTCTTTGAAGCCTGCGGTGAGCTTCCAAGAGATTCTGGACGGTGAGGAAGTGAAGGCCGGGTCACATGTAAAGGGGGATATCGTTTACGTACTGGATTACTTTGCTACGGAAAGCACCTATACACAGCGTTCGGACGGCAGCAGAAGCGGTGACAAAGCCAATGGCAAATATTACCTGCTTCCTACGGCAGAAGGCTATATCGGGTATAAGTGCCGTCAGGCAGACGTGGCGCAGATGGAGAAAATATCGGAAGAAACGTACGAATTTCTGATGGGCGGCGCGGAGCCGACGACAACGTTCCAGGCAGAAGGCGGTGTGGAAGTTATGGAGCCGGAGCTGGAGAAATATTACCGGGAATATCTGGTGGATATGGGCTATTCGGAAAGTGAAATAGATGAGATGGGAGAGCCATTGGTGATTAAGTATGTCAGTTTCACGGCAGTCCGGGTGATATTCTTCTTAGGGTTGGCGGTTGTTGTCCTTGCAATATTTTTGGTGGTTCGAAGGTATACTCGTGAGTAAGGTTCAATAAAGCGGGAGGATTTCGATCCTTCCGTTTTTTTGCATAAAAGAAGGTAAGAAGCAAAGCGGGCCAAAGGGGCCGGAAAAGTAAGCCGGAGAAGAAAAGGCATTGGAATATCTGCAGTCTGAGTATGCAGTGACTAGAAAGGGAAGGGATGGAAATGAAGGATGGGAAGAGCGGAAGAGTAAGCCGCCTGGGAAATAAGGTCAATTTGATTGTGGTATGTTTGCTGGTGACCAGCATCTTTTTCGTAGTCCGGTTATGCGTATCCATGTTTACCAATTTAGCTATGGACATGCTGCATGACCGTTGTATCAATGGAACGAATATGTTGGCGTACCAGTTGGCGAATGATAACGGTATTGAAGATAAGACACAGATGTTGGACGAATTAAAAGAACTGATGCGCTGTGAGTTCACAATTTTTAAGGGGGACGAAAGGGCTTATACTACCATTGTAAAAGACGGGGAGCGGGTGGTCGGCACAAAACTTTCGGAAGATTTGAAAACAATAATTTTAGAGCAGGGGCAAAACTATGAGGGGAAGACGGATATCCTGGGGGTGGAGCATCTTTGCTCTTATGTGCCTACAAGGGATGAAAACGGAGAGATAAACGGGTTAATTTTTGCAGGCATTTCTGTGGAAGCCGCTACCAAACAAATCGAAGACACAGTAAGCATGTCGATTCTTGTAGGATGCGTGCTGGTAGTGTTAAGTGTGGTTATTATGTCTGTTTTTGTAACGCATTCCGTTTCCAGGCCGCTGTTTAAGCTGACCAGGCTGGGTCGGGTAGGTCAGCGGTATTACTACCGCCTTCCCCCCTAAGAACCGTACGTGA
>CAJTQO010000021.1 GCA_910578405.1 uncultured Lachnospiraceae bacterium
TTCTAAAACTTATCGATTTGTGCTTTGTCGATTTGCGCTTTCTTTTGGCTTATGGCTTATGCTCCATAGAGCAAATGAGCAAATTCCCAGGGAAAAAATTAAAATCATATTGTATTTTTATAAAGGAAAGGTATAATGTAATGAAATGTCCATCCCCGCCAGAATCCCGATTCCGGGAAAACAGGCATGGACACGCGTATGCAAAATACAGTATCTGCACAAACAAACAGAAGCCATGCAGATACATGAAACGCAAACAGGAGAAAATTATGTTATCATTTCTTGCCAAACTATTCATAAAAAACAGAGAAGACACTTCCTCTCCCAAAGTCCGCCAAGCCTACGGCATGTTATGCGGAAGCGTGGGAATTGCCCTGAATATCCTGCTTTTTGCAGGAAAATTCCTTGCCGGGCTGTTAAGCAATTCCATTGCCGTGACGGCGGATGCTTTCAATAACCTGTCCGATGCCGGTTCCTCCCTGATTACTTTGGTTGGCTTTAAAATGGCCGGGCAAAAACCTGACCCGCACCATCCCTTTGGCCATGGAAGGATTGAATATCTGTCCGGCCTTTTGGTTTCTATGGCTATCCTGATTATGGGCTTTGAACTGGTGCGTTCCTCCATCGGAAAAATATTCCATCCCCAACCTGTGGATTTCAGTCCCCTTACCGTTATAATCCTGTTGGCCTCCATTGCCGCCAAGTTTTATATGGCATATTATAATAAAACCATTGGTCACAAGATAGACAGCGCAGCAATGAAAGCCACAGCCACGGACAGCCTGAGCGATACCATTTCCACCACAGCCGTCCTGGCTGCCATGCTGATTGGACGCTTTACCAGCCTGCAGATTGACGGGTACGGCGGCGTATTAGTGGGACTGTTCATCCTTTACGCCGGGTATGATGCAGCCAAAGATACCATAAGCCCTCTGCTGGGGCAGCCCCCTAACCCTGAATTTGTCCGGGATGTGCAAACTATTGTTATGGGTTACGAGCATATTTTAGGCATCCATGATATGGTAGTCCACGACTATGGCCCCGGACGGGTTATGCTCTCTCTCCATGCGGAAGTCCCTGCCGATGGCAGCCTGGTCATTTTACATGATATGATTGACAACATTGAGCATCGTCTGCATGACGAACTCCACTGCGAAGCCGTCATACATATGGATCCAGTGGTTATGGACGATGTGCGCACCAACTGCATCCGTAAGAAAGTAGGCGAATTATTAAAAAATACCTACCCGGAAATATGCTTCCATGATTTCCGGGTGGTGGAAGGCCCAACGCATACCAACATTATTTTCGATATTGTAGTGCCTTTCGGCTACCGGGAACCCGATGAGAAAATTATGGATTTCCTGCAGGAAGAAATCCTGCGGCTGGATGCTTCTTACCGTACGGTAATACAGGTGGACAAGGCGTACACTTCCAATGCCCTTTGACTGCTGCAGCCACAATCCCTCCCATGCCTGCAGCAAATGGACTGATAAAGCAAAAACGGTAACAGAAATATTCCATTCTTCTTGACAAAACAGCTTCTATCCTTTATAGTGTATATTGTATTACTTGATTAATACAGCAATACTGTTGGGAAAGGAGGGAACGACTATGGATAACCATACGAAAAAAATGATTGCTCCCATAATCATAGTATCTATCCTCATTCTTTATTATGCAGGATTTTTCGTCATATGCATGTTCATCCCTATCCCTCTGGCCTTGAAACTTTTATTTGGGCTGACGCCTTTGCTGTTGGCTGGCGTCAGCATCTATGTCCTAGTGGAACGAATCAGAGAGATAAGGAGTGGTGAAGAGGATGATCTTAGTAAATACTGACTATATTTCAGGAAAAAATTTGGAAATGCTTGGGCTGGTAAAAGGCAGCACAATACAGTCCAAAAATATCGGCAAAGATATCACGCAAGGGTTTAAAACGCTGGTGGGCGGGGAACTTGGAGCCTATACGGAAATGATGAACGATGCAAGGGCTTTGGCTACGAAACGTATGGTGGCAGAGGCGGAAGCGCTCAACGCCGACGCGGTAGTCAATATCCGCTACGCCTCTTCTGCAGTTATGCAGGGTGCGGCTGAAGTGATGGCTTATGGAACTGCCGTAAAGTTCGTCTAATTTTAGAAAAGGAAAAAGCATCCATAACCGGACGCTTTTTCCTTTTTCTCATTTCCTGTTTTCTAATTCCCTACCTATTGGGCCACTGCCCCGCCCGTATACAGTTGGTAATATTTTCCCTTCTCTGCAATCAGTTCTTCATGGGCTCCCCGTTCTATCACCCGTCCCTGTTCCAATACCATAATACAGTCGCTGTTGCGCACCGTAGACAGCCTGTGGGCAATGATAAACGTAGTGCGGCCTTTCATCAATCGGTCCATGCCGTCCTGCACAATTTTCTCCGTACGGGTATCTATGGAAGAAGTCGCCTCATCCAAAATCAACACCGGAGGATCTGCAATAGCGGCACGGGCAATGGCCAATAACTGCCTCTGCCCTTGGCTTAAATTGCCGCCATCTCCGGTAAGCACCGTATCATACCCTTGCGGCAGACGTGAAATAAAGCTGTGCGCATTGGCCAAACGCGCCGCTGCATATACTTCTTCCTCTGTGGCGTCTAACTTCCCATAACGGATGTTTTCCATAACTGTTCCGGTAAATAAATGGGTATCCTGCAAAACGATGCCTAGAGAACGGCGTAAATCCGCTTTCTTAATTTTATTAATATTTATCCCGTCATATCGTATCTTCCCGTCCTGAATGTCATAAAAACGATTGATTAGGTTAGTAATCGTCGTTTTCCCTGCCCCTGTGGAACCCACAAATGCAATCTTCTGCCCTGGCGTTGCAAAAAGCTTCACATCATGAAGCACAATTTTCTCCGGCACATATCCGAAATCCACACCGTCAAATACCACATCCCCCTTCAATTCCGTATAGGTAATGGAGCCATCTGCCTGATGGGGATGTTTCCATGCCCACATCCCGGTACGTTCTTTCGCCTCTGCCAGTTTGTCCCCTTCCTTCCTGGCATGGACCAGCGTCACATAACCTTCATCTGTTTCCGGCTCTTCATCCAGCAGTTTAAATACACGCTCCGCTCCTGCCAGAGCCATAATAATGCTGTTAAACTGCATACTGATTTGGTTAATGGGCATATTGAAACTCCGGTTAAAGGTTAAGAAACTGGCCAGTTTCCCTACCGTCAGCCCCGTCCAGCCGTTCAAAGCCAGAATTCCCCCCACCATGGCGCACAGCACATAGCTCATATTCCCTAGCTGCGCATTGATTGGCCCTAACACATTGGCATAACGGTTAGCCAGATTTGCATTGTTATACAAATCATCGTTTCTGCGTCTAAACTCCTCCAGGGTCAGTTCTTCCCGGCAAAACACCTTAACTACCTTCTGACCGTTCATCATTTCTTCAATATACCCGTTCAGATTGCCCAGCGCCTGCTGTTGGCCTACGAAATTACTGCCGGACAGCCCGGCCGCTTTCCCGCTGGCTGCCAGCATCACTGCCACCATCACCATTGTAATTACCGTCAGCGGTATGCTTAACATTATCATACTGATAAATACACTGACAATCATAATGGTGCTGTTAATCAACTGTGGAATAGACTGGCTTATCATCTGCCGCAGCGTATCGGTGTCATTGGTATACAAAGACATAATATCTCCATGGGGATGTTGGTCAAAATACCGGATTGGCAAACTTTCCATATGGACAAACATAGTGTCCCGGAAGTTGCGCAGCATCCCCTGGGTAATGACTGCCATCAGCCTGGCCTGAACATAAGCTGCAACGACGCCCAGCGCATAAAAGCCGGCCACCCGGAATATGGCATTGGCAAGCCCCGAAAAATCCGGGTTTTCCTGCCCAATCAAAGGCATTATGTAATCGTCAATCAATGTCCGTGTAAACATGGTTCCCTGCACACTGGCAAGAACAGTTATAACAATGCAGACCAATACCACTGCTGCTGGCGCCCAGTAGTCCTTTAATACAAATTTCATCAGTCGTTTGAATGTTCCGATTGGATCTTGCAGCTTCGGCCTCGGTCCTCTCTGTGGTCGCGGCATCTTACATTCCTCCCTTCTCATCAAAATCCCCGCCTCCGGATGTCTGCTGCTCATACACATCCCGGTATATTTCATTCTCCCTTAACAGGTTTTCCGGAGTGTCAAACGCGTCAATCCTGCCGTTTTCCATCACAATCACACGGTCTGCGTGTTCTATGCTGGAAATACGCTGGGCAATAATAATCTTCGTAGTGCCTGGTATTTCTTTTGCGAAAGCCCTGCGGATTTTGGCGTCCGTTGCGGTGTCCACCGCGCTGGTGCTATCATCCAAAATCAGTATTTTGGGCTTTTTCAGCAACGCCCTTGCAATACAGAGCCGCTGCTTCTGCCCGCCGGATACATTGGAACCGCCCTGCTCTATGTAAGTGGCATAACCATCCGGCATCTTTTCAATAAACTCATCTGCGCAGGCCAAACGACATGCCCTTTTGCACTCCTCTTCTGATGCCTTTGCATCCCCCCACCGGAGATTATCTAAGATTGTGCCGGAAAAAAGCACATTTTTCTGCAACACCACTGACACTTCATTGCGCAGTGTCTCAAGGTCATAAGAACGCACATCCACCCCACCTACCTGTATGCTGCCTTGGCTCACATCATACAGGCGGCTAATTAAATTTACCAAACTGGTCTTTGCACTGCCTGTGCCTCCCAGGATGCCGATGGTTTCCCCGGAACGAATCTCCAGGTGGATGTCTGAAAGCACTGGCTCCTCACTCTCTTCTTTATATTTAAAATACACATGGTCAAAACGGATGCTGCCGTCCGCCACCTCATAGATTGGCTGCTGCGGGTTCTTCAGGCTGCTTTTCTCGTTGATTACCTCACAAATACGCTCCGCGCTGGCCATACTCATAGTTACCATAACAAAAATCATGGACAGCATCATCAGGCTCATCAAAATATTCATACAATAGGTCAGAAGGCTCATCAAATCGCCAGTGGTCATATTCTGCGCCACAATCATTTTCGCTCCAACATAACTGATGGATAAAATACAGGTATAAATCGTAATCTGCATAAGAGGGCTGTTCAAAGCCAATATGTTTTCCGCCTTTTTAAAAAGATAATAAACATTCTGGCTGGCAGACTTAAATTTCTCCACCTCATGCCCTTCCCTGACATACGCTTTTACTACGCGGATAGCAGACACGTTCTCCTGTACACTGGCATTCAGAGCATCGTATTTTTCAAAAATACTCCGGAACGTCTTCATAGTGCGGGTCACAATCAGCATCAGGCAAAAACCCAATACCAGCACAGCCACCAAATATATGGTCGCTACCTTTGGACTAATGAAAAAGGACATCACCATGGCGCAAATCAGGGAAAACGGCGCCCGGATGCACATCCTTAAAATCATCTGGTAAGCATTCTGAATATTCGTTACATCCGTAGTCAATCGCGTAACCAGCCCCGCCGTGCTGTACTTATCAATATTTGCAAAAGAAAAGCTTTGAATATTCGTAAACATGGCATCCCTTAAATTTCGGGCAAACCCGGTGGACGCCTTTGCCCCAAAATACCCTCCCCCGAATCCGGCTGACAAGGATACCGCCGCCGCCATAATCATACAGCCCCCCATAACATAAATGTGTGTCATGTTCCCGGCCCCCACACCATCATCCACAATAGAAGCCATCATCAATGGAATAATCATTTCCATCACAACTTCCACCATCATACAAAGGGGCGTAATAATACTGGGAACCTTAAATTCCTTGATTTGCGCACCTAGCGTTTTAAGCATATGTCTTAACCTCTCCCTTCTGCCAATGCTGCTCTGTCTGGCGTGTCTTTTTAGATAAAACCACTCGTTTTCTTCCCCATTGTAATATAATACATGATATTTTATACGGAATCAACCAAAATTTAAGAAGCGTTTTGCCTCCCCGTTTAGAAGCGCATCCGCTCACTGACAATGGGCGGATATTGGATTTTAAAGCTTTTACCAAGTAGAAATCTATGATATCATAGATTCATATTTAGCGCTAAAACCTTAAAAGTGACAAGGCAAAGCAGAAAGAAGGCAAAACATGACATTGACGACCTTATGCTACATAGAAAAAGACGGAGCCTACCTAATGCTCCATCGGGTAAAAAAGGAAAAAGACATCAATAAAGACAAATGGATTGGCATTGGCGGGCATTTTGAAACCGGAGAAAGCCCGGATGACTGTCTGCTGCGGGAAGTCTACGAAGAAACCGGTCTGACTTTGACTTCCTTTCAGTTGCGCGGCATCGTCACCTTCCTCATGGATGACCTTACCGATTACCATATGTGTCTGTACACTGCTGACGGTTTCACCGGAACTATCCAGGATTGCAGCGAAGGGACTTTGGAATGGGTGGCAAAAGACCGAATTGCTGATTTGAATTTGTGGGACGGGGATCTTATCTTCTTTGAACTTCTGAAAGAAAACGCCCCCTTCTTCTGCTTAAAATTGAAATATGAAGGCAATGCCTTAAAAGAAGCCATACTAAATGCAACGCCGTTAGAGCTTTTAGACATCGTGGATGAACAGGGGCATCCGACCGGAAAGACACAGGCGCGTTCCCTTGTACACAAATATGGATATCGGCATCGTACAGCCCATGTATGGATTGTCCGCCCGAATGAAACTGGCAGTTTCGACGTTCTCCTCCAAAAGCGCGCCCAAACCAAAGACAGTTATCCCGGACGCTATGACATCTCTTCGGCCGGCCATATTCCGACAGACTGCGGCTATAAACAATCCGCCCTACGGGAGTTAAAGGAAGAACTGGGTCTTTCCGCTTCCCCAAACGACCTGCGCCTCATCGGATATTGCGAAGTGGATACACAAGAAAAAAACTTTTATAATAAGGAATACAGCGCCGTATTTCTGTATGAAAAGCCCATAGCTCCCCATTCTTTCACCTTGCAGCAGGAAGAAGTGGAAGTCGTCGTTTGGATGGATTACTCCGTCTGTCTGGAAAAAATCAGAAATGGAAGCCTGGAAAACTGCATCAACCTGAAAGAATTGGAAATGCTTAGGAGCGCCATTGGGCGCTCCTGACCTTTACAACAGTTTTAGTTTCTTTGCTAACTTCACACAGACATTCCCTTTGGGCAATGCTTTTAATTCATCCTCTTTCACAGCCTTTAGTTTTATTACCAAAACAAAATACAGGCAAACTCCCAATGCCACAGCAACTGCCAGTGCAATCAGATTCACAAAATAAGCCTGTTTTAAAATCTTTCCCAAAAGAAATGACAAGCCCGTATATGTTCCATAGGCCAAAGCTCCCATCATAACAGCGGAAAACAAAGGGCGCATAAAAGTTTTATCCACTTCCTGTCTGTAATCCAAATATTTACGCAGGAAAATATTATTTAAAATGCACATAAGCAACGAATACACCACAGTGGCAATCATAACCGCATAAATGCCAAACTCCGTATAATACAACAGCGGCACAAGCGTTGCCGTCTGCACCACCAGCGCAACCACTGCATTGACCACTGGCGTATTTACTCTGCCAATTCCCTGCAATACTGCATTGGTCAAAGTAGACAGCCCATAAAACACCACCGTTGCCGCCAGCCCCATTAATAGCTGGGAAGCCAGTTCCAGGGAACCGGGTTGCGGAAACAATGCCATCATTACAGGCCTCGCCAGGGCTCCAATCCCTATGGCGGCCGGAATGGAAATTAACATCGTAACTTTAATGGCCGACGCCACTTTTTTCTTTGTTTGCTTTATTGCCCCTTGGGCATAGGCGGAGGATATGGTAGGCACAAGAGCGGAAGACATAGCCGATGCCAGCGCTATGGGGATATTGGCAACCGTTACCGCTTTCCCTGCCAAAATGCCATAACTCACCGTCGCCGTCACCTCGTCCATTCCCTTAATATGTACCATCATCTGTCCGTAAATTGTCTGGTTTAAGGCAGTGCCAAGGTTATAGATACAGGTGCTTAGAATAAATGGCGTAACTACCGCCATCATCATCCGGAAGATATCTTTATACTCCGCTTCCGTTTTCGTCCGGTCATTGTCTATCCTTTTTTGAATCGTTTTCCGGTTCAGCATATAAATCGCCATCATAAACAATAAAGCGATTAAAACGCCGGAACCAGTGCCAAGCGCGCTGCCAATGGCTCCGTACATGGCCTGTGTGCTGCCGTCCGCCCCACCCGCCGCTGCCATCTGCATCAGTCCATAGGCAGCGCCAATGCTGACTGCAGCATTCAAAATCTGCTCCAAAATCTGCGAAAAGGATGTCTGCAGCATTGTCTGATGCGCCTGGAAATATCCACGCAGCACTCCAAGCAGCCCATATAGGAATATAGTGGGCGCAAAGAAACGCAATACCGTAACAGAATTGCCCATAACAAAAAAAGGCGCCCATAGGAACAGCACAAGACTTGCCGCTCCCCCGACTACCATAACATAAACAAGCGCACACCGAAAAATACGCTGCGCATTACGATATTCTTTCAGCGCAAGTCTTTGGGCAAGCACCTTTGCAATTGCCGATGGTATACTATAAGAAGAAACGAGAAGAATAATGGTATAAATATTGTATGCCGTATTGTAATAACCATTCCCCTCGTCTCCAATAATCCCCGTCAGCGGGCTTTTGTACAGCAGCCCAATCATCCTGCAAAGGATGGAGGCTGCCGCCAGGATACCCGCCTGCATGATAAAACCGCTTCTTTTTTTGCCGCTCTGGGACACTCGCTTGTTGTCAGACATAAATATCCGTCCTTTTAGCCTTTAACCAATCAGCCAGTCATACATTTCCTGATATTTGTTGGCGGAAACCTTCCATGAGAAATCCACTGCCATCCCACGGTCAATCATTTTGTTCCATTCCCGCTTTTTATCATAGAAAATACGTTCTGCATAACGGATGGATGCTAACATCTCATGAGCATTGTAATTTGTAAAGCTGAATCCTGTCCCTGTATTTTCATATTCATTATAAGGTTCTACTGTATCTTTCAGCCCGCCTGTTTCCCGGACAATCGGGACGGTGCCATAACGAAGCGACATCAACTGGCTCAGTCCACAAGGCTCAAACAATGATGGCATCAGGAATGCATCACTGGCCGCATAGATTTTGTGTGACAGCGCTTCTGAATAATAGATATTGGCAGACACTTTGTTATGATATTTCCAGTCAAAATGACGGAACATATTCTCATACTTCTCTTCCCCGGTTCCCAAAACCACAATCTGCACTGCGTCCTGACAAATCTCGTCCATCATGTAATCAATCAGGTCAAAGCCCTTCTGGTCTGTCAGGCGGGATACAATGCCAATCATCATCTTCTTATCATCCTGCTCCAACCCTAACTCTGCCTGCAGGGCGCGCTTATTCTTAATCTTCTCCTTGCGGAAATTCACCGCATTGTAATTGTGTTCGATATATTTGTCCGTCTCCGGGTTAAAATCTTCATAGTCCACGCCGTTGACAATGCCGCGCAAATCCTTACTCCTTGCCTGCAGCAGGCCGTTCAGACCTTCCCCGTAAAACTCTGTCTTAATCTCTTCTGCATAGGTGTCGCTGACCGTTGTAATGACATCCGCATAAACCAGACCGCCTTTTAACAGATTAGCATCCTTATATGCCTCCAGTTTATCCGGCGTAAAGAAATAATCCGGCAGACCGGTAATGGACTTCACAGTCTTCACATCCCACTTCCCCTGGAATTTCAGGTTATGGATAGTCATAATGGTTTTTATGCCGCGAAAGAAGTCGTTCCCTTGGAAACGTTCCTTTAAATAAACCGGGATAAGCCCTGTCTGCCAGTCATGGCAATGAATAATGTCTGGTCTAAAATCCAGCAAAGGAAGCGCAGACAACGCTGCTTTAGAGAAAAAGGAAAACTTTGTAATCTCATCCAACACATTGTCACTATAAGGACGGAAACCGGAAAACATCATTTCATTGTCAATGAAATAATAGGTTACGCCATCCACTTCTGCTTCCATAATTCCCACATATTCATTCTTCCAGTTAAAGTCCATGTAAAAGTGGGCTTTGTAGGTCATTTTGTCCTTCATCTCCTGTGTCATGCACGTATAACGCGGAAGCATGACCCTTACATCAAAATATTCCTTATCAATACATTTTGGCAAAGACCCGACAACATCTGCCAAACCTCCCGTTTTAATAAACGGTACACCTTCTGATGCAACAAATAATACTTTTTTCATGTTATAAAGCGCTCCTTCCTCAGCTTACGGACCCATGCGCCCGGCAGGGTTCCGCCGTTGAAGGGGTAACCCCTCCCAACCTTGTAATCCTAATACATTTTATGGATATTATACATCATCTTGGAAGGGTTTAAAAGAAGTAATTGTTAAATTTTACATCTTTCTTAAGAAAAATCTTTATTTTTTATATTGCAGCCTGATTTTATCAGCAATCAGGGCAATAAATTCAGAATTTGTCGGTTTGCCCTTCCCAGTGTTAATGGTATATCCGAACATCGCATCCAGCGTTTCCATTTTCCCTCTGCTCCATGCCACCTCAATGGCATGCCGGATGGCACGTTCCACCCGGCTGGGTGTGGTCTGGTATTTCTTGGCAATGGATGGATACAGTGCCTTGGTGATGGAATTGAGCATCTCGTTGTCCTCCACGGACATCATGATTGCCTCCCGTAAATATTGGTATCCTTTAATGTGGGCAGGCACCCCAATCTCATGGATAATATCCGTGACATCCTTTTCCAGATCCCTTGTCCCGTAAACATTTTTTGCTGCAGTATCCTGCCCTTCCATGGAGGCTTCTTTCTGATTAGACGGCACCGTAATCATAATCTGAAATTCCTTATCCATATTCATGAGATCGCCCAGTATTTTATAAACCCCTTCACTATCCTTTGTTGATGTTAGATTCAGTTGTTCCATCCTAAACCATGCTCCTTTCCCAACCTGAGGGTCCAATGCCAAAACACTGAAAAACGCCAGCAATAATTTGCTGTCCCCCGACTTTTTTCTTTGCTGGTACCTGAAAATCCAAGGCAAATGATATGAATTTCCAAATACTGCTATTGTCTATTATAATGGAACATTATTTGAGGATTCAAGCGTTAGTCATCGCACAAAAAGACAGATAACGCATTTTTGCGTACACCCAAAAAGGCTGGCAATCTACATTTTCATGCATCTTACCAGCCTTTTTTATTCCCTTTTCTGTTTCTTTTCGTCCTTCCACGCTGTCCATTTCCGTTTGCCGCCTATCTGTTCATCTGCTGGTACATCCAGAAGGACTCTCTGTCTCCCGTCACTGCCAGCATACCGCATAAAATCTCCGGCTCATATTCCGTATAAATATTCTGAACATATTTCGCAACACGGTTCCACACTGGTATCCTTCTCCTGCTTTTTCCAAAAACCTTTCTTTTCAATGCAATCGTTGCCATAATATGCATCTCCTTTCTTCCTGTTTTCATTTCTATGTCTTTATTGTCCTGTTTCCCTTTTACATATTATATAATACCCTGTATTTTCAAGGAATCATAGTCCTTTTATTGACTCATTCCAAGGCAATATTGATATTTTGTAATGAAATTTTCAGAAGAAGACACACTTTTATGTACTAATTTTTCTATATCCCTTTTATTTCCCTGATTTTATCTTCCAATGCATTGATGCCGTTCTTTGCATTTGCAATGGCCGTACACTGACTGTCAAATTCATTGGCTTGCTCATCCTGGTATTTTTCATAATAAAGCCGTCCAATTTCCAAGTAATTTTTCCGGATGACTTCTTCACATGTGCTAATCTGATTCCTTAATCCGGCAATTTCCGCCATCTCTTTTGCCTTATTGGTAACATCCTTTCCTTTTGCCGTAATGGTTTCCCCAACTTTTTCAAAAAAATCCATATTCCCTGCCTTCCTTTCTTTTTGCCGCCAACGCTTTATACCGTTTGCTTTCTTCTATATATTCCTGCGCATTGTGCAGGTTGGATGCCATTTCCTGCTCCGTGACAATGCGCGCCACCTTGCCCGGACAGCCAATGACCAATGAGCCATCCGGCACCAGCATATTTTGTGTGACCAGAGCGCCTGCGCCAATAATGCAGTTTTCACCAATCCTGGCGCCATTCAATATAACAGCCCCCATCCCCACCAAAGAGCGGTTCCCAATCGTACACCCATGAACCACTGCTCCATGCCCTATGGTAACAAAACTGCCAATCCGAACCGGAAATCCCTGATCCACATGCACCACTGCATTGTCCTGGATATTGCTGCCCTCCCCGATAAATATCCCGGCCCTGTCCGCGCGCACAGTGGCATGGAACCATATGCTGCTGTCCTTCCCTGCCTCCACCTCGCCTAGAACCACCGCTCCTTCGGCTATATATGCACTGTCGTCTATCTTCATCTTCCTGCCCCTTCCTCATTATCCTGACTCTGCGCTTTCCTATCCTTGCCTTACATTATATGCCCACTTTCCACGGATTACAATATGTTACTGTTTTTTACCATGGAACCTGATTTCCATAACTTTTTTCCATAACTTTTACCGGACACAAATATATGCCACATATACCGCATATTCCGCCAGCATCACCACTCCTTCCGCCCTTCGGATATCATGCCCTTTCCGGCTAAAGAAATAAACCTCTATGCTCATTGCCATTAAAAGCGCCGTATCCACCACATTTTCCATATGGAAGTCCATCGGGCTAATCAATGCAGCCAGGCCAAGGATGAGCAATATATTAAAAATATTGGAGCCAATCACGTTTCCCAATGCCATATCTGCCTGGTTCTTTTTAGCTGCTGCAAAAGAAGTGACCAATTCCGGCAAAGACGTCCCAAACGCCACTACGGTAAGCCCAATCAGGTTTTGGCTCATTCCCAGAGATTCTGCAATCACGCAAGCTCCGTCCACCACCCAATCGCCGCCAAGGATAATAGCAGCCATCCCACCTGCCATGTAAAGCGCGCAGCGCAGGATAGAAAGTTCTTTTGCACCGTCCCTTCCAGAAACTGCCTGTGCCGTAGTTTCCTGCCGCATCCGCTCCTTCTTCGCTGAGCGCACCATCCAGACCAAAAACGCTGCAAACACAAGCAACAACGCCAGCCCGTCCAGACGTCCCACTGACATCCCTGCCACTCCGGCGGCAAGCAGCATAGCCACTACCAGGATGGAAAACGGGAATTCCTTTTTCAAAATACTGGTTTTCACTGAAAGCGGCGCAACAAGCGCACACATCCCGCAGACTGCCATCAGGTTGAAAATATTGGAGCCTACCGCATTGCTGACCGCAAGCTGGTTATTCCCTTTCCAGGAAGCCGTAATGCTGACAGCGCATTCCGGCGCGCTTGTTCCCATAGCGACAATGGTCATACCTATAATAAAGGCAGGAACTTTTAATTTCCTTGCCGTTGCGCAAGCCCCTTCCACAAAAAAATCCGCCCCTTTGGATAACATGACAAATCCAAGCGCTAAAATTACATAAGACATCCAATATGGCATTTTATCTCCTATCCTTTTCCGGTTCCTGCCAGCCCCATCCAGACAGAAATGAAAATTCATGTGTATATTCATCCTTCACTCGTTCCAGTATACGATATCTATTGGCAATTGTAAACTTTTTTAAAGACGATTCCTTTGCATGCCCTCTCAGTCTGTACCGTGTGAGCAAAACCGCCTAAGCGGCAAACAGGCAGGAAAGTTAAAAAACAAAAAGATAAACGTAAAAACGAAGAATAGAAAAACAAGGGAACGCCATAAACAATAAAATATGGCATTCCCCGTCTTCAATGAGCCAGCATATTTTCAATAAAAATCCCATACCCTTTCGTGGAATCCTGTACAAGCACATGAGTGACCGCCCCGACGATTTTCCCGTTCTGCACAATTGGCGAACCGCTCATGCCTTGAACAATCCCTCCGGTAAGAGCCAGAAGTTCCGGGTCAGTAATACGCAGCACAATACCCCGGTTCACATTGTCATTGTCCAGATGCGTTTCCAATATTTCTATATCATAATAATCCGGTTCTCCATTGATGCTGCATATAATCTGTGCCTTCCCCCTTGTTATTTCCTGTTTTAACCCAATGGGCATCGGAGAAAAAGGGACAGAAGCATAAATCTGGTCCCGGCAGCTCCCAAAAATTCCTTCTGAAGTATTTTCCTCAATCTGTCCTATAATGTTAGATTCATCGTATTCAATATATCCGGTCAGTTCCCCCGGGGCTCCGTTTCCGCCCCTTGTGATGCCGATGATTTCTGTATGGTAAAGCGTCCCCTTTTCCAATTCCATCAACGTACTTGTGTCCACATCGTTAATCCCGTGCCCTAAGGCGCCAAAATCCGCATGGTCGCCCAAATAGGTCATAGTCCCTACACCCTGGGCATTGTCCCGGATCCAAATTCCAATTTTGTAATCCCCGGACTGGCTTGTTTCGGGCTTGACCTTTAAAGTCAGGTTTTCTTCCCCGCGCCTGACCTGAAGCACCATCTCCTGCCCTTCACTATGCTTTACCTTCTCCACAAAATCCTTTTTTCCGGTGACTTCTTCATCGTTGACTTCCATAATATAATCCCCGGACTGCAAGACATATTGGGCAGGACATATATTCTGCCCGTCTTCCCCCATAAAATTCCCTACCCCAATAACAAGCACGCCCTGCGTTTTCACATATATGCCAATAGGAATGCCTGCCGGAGTAAGCGTCTTGTCCTGAATCACCTGCACATCCACTGTTTTCAAAGGGATAATGCCGAACAGCTTTAAATCCAGCACATATTTTTCAATCGTATTTGCTTTGATTGTGACCGGCTTTGCCAGGTCAATATGGACGCTGTCCTTTGGAATATTGGATTTGGTAAATCCGCTTACCTCCAGGGCATCCCTATAGAGCTGCCCCGATGCCGGCACCTGCAGATCCAGCGTCTGATCCACCCCTGCCCTGATTTTAATATTGGATGGGATTTTTTTCCACAGGGCAAAATAACAGGCACAGACCAAAGCCGTCACGCTGCCTGCCAGGGCCACATAAAGACAGGTTTTATATTTAGCTATCCTGGTTTTTCTTGTTTTGGCCTTCCTTTTTTTTCTTCGCAAGTTCTCACATCCTTTCACCAACCTTCCTTAGTATGTGAAGAACTTGCGGATTTTACTTTAGTATTGTTTTGTATTTCTTGCCAATTCTTTCATTTCCCGCGCATTTTCCATGGCGGCTTCTGTAATTTCGGCCCCTCCAAGCATCCGGGCCAGTTCTTTTAGCTCCTCTTCCCCTGTTATTTTTTTAATGGTAGTGACTGTCCTTTCCCCTTTGGGGCTCTTTTCTATTAAAAAATGGGTATCTGACATAGCGGCAATCTGAGGTAAATGGGTAATGCAAATGACTTGACGGCCCTTTCCTAAAATTCCCAGTTTTTCCGAAACCTTCCAGGCCGTCTTACCGCTGATGCCAGTATCAATCTCATCAAAAATAAGGGACGATATCTCATCCTTATCTGCCAGCACCGTTTTAAAAGCCAGCATAATCCGGGACAATTCGCCACCGCTGGCCACCTGGCTTAAAGGCTTTAGCTTTTCCCCTTTGTTTGTGGAAATCATAAATTCCACCTCATCATACCCCTCTGCAGTGACATGGTCAGGTTGCGGACATACCTGGATTTCAAAGCGCACATCTTCAAAATTTAACTCCTGCAGCGCCTTTCGCAACTGGCTGCCCAAAGACTTTGCGCTTTTGCTGCGAAGCTGTGACAATTTCCCACACGCCTCTTCCAATTCCTGCCTTGTTTCCTCCAATTTCTCTTCCGTCTGCTGCCGGAACGTTTCATAATTCTCTAATACGTTTAGTCTCTCTTCTGCACGCTGTCGGTATGCAAACACTTCTGCGATATTTTTTCCATATTTGGATTTTAAATGATTTAACAAATTCAAACGATTCTCCGTCTGCACGAATTCCTCTTCGTCATATTCCAGGCTCTCGATATAATCTGCCATCTGTCGATTAAAATCATTCAATAAATTATCAATATCACCCAGCATAGCTTCCAAGTCTGTCAGGCTTTTATCAAAAGAAGAAACGCCTCTGATTTCCCGCAGCGCCCGGCTAATATTTTCCCCTGCTCCTTCCCCGGAACCCTCTCCGGTCATACGGTAGGCCAGATAAGCCGCTTCTTTGATTTTACGGCTGTTTACCATTCGCCTGTAATCCTGCTCCAATTCCTCGTCTTCCCCTGCCCGAAGCGCGGCCTCTTCAATTTCCTTTACCTCAAACCGCAGCAGGGCGGCTTCTCTCTCCCTGGCCTGTATATCGCTTCCGTCTGCCTCCAGTTCTTTTGCCAGCTTCCGGTATTCCTGATAGCATTCATCCACTTTTTTCTTATATTCCGCAGCTTTCTTGCCCGCATACCCATCCAGTGTTTCCCGGCGCTTCTTTTTCTGCAGTAAGGTCTGGTTCTCATGCTGCCCATGAATTGTAATCAACGCTTCCGCAATTTCCTGCAATTGTCTGGCTCCCACCGTTTCCCCACACACCTTGCAGATGCTTCTGGCAGACATAATTTTGCGTTGGATTACAAATACCCCATCCTCTTCCGGGAAAAAATCCATAGCCTTTAGTTTTTCCTCTTGTTTTTTGTCCAACTGGAAAACCAATTCGATTAAGGCATATTCTGCACCGGTGCGAATCAGCTCTTTATCCGCTTTTGCTCCAAGCGCCAAATTAACGGAACCAATCACCACCGATTTCCCGGCTCCGGTTTCCCCGGTCAGTATATTCAGCCCATCCTCAAAGAATATCTCTTCTTCATCAATCAGCGCCAGATTCTTCACATGCAAACTTACTAACATTTCCCTCTCCTTATGCGTTCCCCGGGCAAGGTTCCCACACAAATGATATTATTCCACCATCTTACGCAGCTTTTCCATCACAGCCCGCGTATCCTCCACCGTTCTGACTGCCATCATAATCGTATCGTCACCGGCTATGGAGCCTACAATTTCCTTAAACTTCATCGCATCCACTGCCGCTGCCACCGCCATAGC
Organism: uncultured Lachnospiraceae bacterium; assembly: GCA_910578405.1. Lineage (GTDB taxonomy): Bacteria > Bacillota > Clostridia > Lachnospirales > Lachnospiraceae > Kineothrix. The sequence continues at coordinate 17,107 of CAJTQO010000021.1, forward strand.
CATCCCGGCTACGGTTTTCATCACCAGGATATTCTGCGCCATATCCATAGAAACAAAACCGTCCCGCAAGACCCGGATATACTTATCTCCCATATGGCGGTCATCCTGCTTTAACACCACATATTTCTGTTTTCCCTCACCAGTAGGCACTTTGGAAAGCTTCAATTCCCGAATGTCCCGTGACACGGTAGCCTGCGTTACCTGGAACCCGGCATCCCTTAGATGCTCCGCCAGCTCATCCTGTGTTTCAATGTCATAGCTTTCTATCAGCTCCACGATTTTGCCATGCCTGCTTTTCTTCATGCATAACCTCCAAGACATTCCCCTCAATGATATCGTTCCATCTTATCACGTTTCGCTCATTTTTTTATGTAAGATCTCCAGGAAACTAACCTGGTTTAATTTTACGATTCCTGTCGTCTGGCCTGCCATTTCCACCGCCACCTTATCCCCCGTATACAATGCCAGCTTCCGGCTGCCATCAAAATTCACTTCCACCTGCTGTACCGTCCCGTCCCGTCCTTCTCCAATCTGCAATTCCACTTTGTCCTGTGGGGAAAGGATAATGCTTCTGGCATTCAGTGTATGAGGGCAGATGGGCGTTAGCAAAATCAACTCCGCCTTCGGTTCCACAATAGGCCCCCCTGCGGAGAGATTATATCCTGTGGAACCAGTAGGCGTTGCCACAATTACGCCGTCTGCCTGATATGCTTTTAAAAACTGTCCGTTTACATACACCTGGAAACGGATAATCTGCAGGGAACCGCTTCTGGTAACGGTAATATCATTCAGCGCAAGGAAATCTTCCGTTCCCGGAGCAAAAGCAGGAATTCCTCGTTCCTTATGGAGTTTCTTATGATAGCTGCCCCGGATGACCCGCCCGGACAGCATCATCCTCTGCTCCACCTCATACCTGCCTTCCATCAACTGGTCCAACGCAGCGTCCAGTCCGGATTCTTCCACCTCTGCCAGATATCCCAACGTCCCCAAGTTTACGCCAAGCAAAGGGATATTCCGATTAATGGTCTTGCGTGCCGCTTCCAATAGCGTTCCGTCGCCGCCCAAAACCAGAATGCAGTCCACATCCGGCGGAATATCCAGCCTGTCTTTGTCTAAGCCTGACGGTCCCATTCCTTGTTCCATAGCCTGGAGAGTGCATTTCATCCGATGACTTTCCAAATATCGCCGGATATCATTCGTCTTCTCCAGGTTTCTGTCTTTATGGCGGTTGGTAATCACGTAAATATGTTTCATCTCTCTCTCCCAATCAATCGTTGTCCCCTTTCAGCAAAGCCTTATGGGCCGCTTCCACAGTTTGGGCAATCCATTTCCCCATTTCCTCCGTCTGTGACAATCCACTTTCCTGAGTCCTTATTTCCTTTAACCGTTTTTCCGCCTCCGCCTCTGTCAACGAAGGAAATTCAAACTGGCTTATGGGCAAAACTTTCTTTAAATAGAGCAAATATTCGATATTGCCTTCCGGCCCCTTGATAGGGGAATACTCCAACCCTGCTATGGCAAATCCGGCCAAATCCGCAAAATCCACAATTTTCCCTATCACTTCGGAATGGATTTCCGGTTCCCGCACCACGCCCTTTTTTCCTACTTTTCCCTTCCCTGCTTCAAACTGTGGCTTAATCAGGCATACCATCTGCCCTTGTGGCTGCAACAGTTCTCTTGCAGGCAGCAATATTTTCGTTAGAGATATAAAAGAAACATCTACTGAAGCAAAATCCAGTCTGTCTCCGATATCTGCTGGCTGCATGTAACGGAAATTCGTTTTTTCCATACAGATTACTCTCTCATCCGTCCTCAGCTTCCAGTCCAACTGCCCACAGCCCACATCCACAGAGTATACCTTGGCGGCTCCGTTCTGCAGCATACAATCCGTAAAGCCTCCCGTGGACGCCCCAATATCCATACAGACTTTGTCCTGCAAACAAAGTTTAAAAGCGGTGATGGCTTTTTCCAGCTTCAGCCCGCCCCGACTGACATATTTTAAAGCATTGCCCTTTACTTCTATACGGATTTTCGTTTCATCAAAAGCCGTTCCCGCTTTATCCTCCCTCTGCCCGTTCACAAAAACATTGCCTGACATAATAATGGCTTTCGCCCGTTCCCTGGACTGGGCATATCCCTGCCGGACCAAAAGCACATCCAAACGTTCTTTCATGTTATGTCCCTTCCATATCTACATGGCGCAATATTCCGCTATCACCTTTTGCGTCACACTGTCTGCGTCTATGCCAAGCTCCTTTTTCAGCAGTTCCACATTGCCATGCTCCACATACTCGTCAGGGATGGAAATGGACAGCGCCGCCCCTTTCCCTATGCGGTCGAGGAAATCCCTTACTTTTTCACCAAAACCGCCGCTTGCCACATTTTCCTCCATTGTCACCAACAATTTGTGTCCCGCCCTTGCCTGGGCCAGCATTTCCTCATCCACTGGCTTGACGAATCTGGCATTTACTAAAGAACAGTGATATCCTCTTTCCTTTAGCTTCCATCGCACCTCTTCGGCCACCTTTACCATGCTGCCTACCGCAAGCAGGCAAATTTCCCCTTCCTCATAAATCCATTCACTCTTTCCATAAGTAATCGGGAGACGGTATTCTTTCAATCCATCATACGCCTCCCCCCGCGGATAGCGCACCGCAATAGGCCCGCCGAAGTCTATGGCAAATTTTATCATATCCGAAAGCTCCCACTTGTTTTTCGGCGCCATAATGTGCATATTGGGGATGGAAGACAAATAAGACAGGTCAAAAATCCCCTGATGCGTCTCCCCATCGCTCCCTACCAGCCCGGCCCGGTCAATCGCAAACACCACTGGGAGATTCTGTATGCAGACATCATGCAGTATCTGGTCATATGCCCTTTGCAAAAAAGAAGAATAAACCGCCACAATCGGCTTCATCCCGCCTGCCGCCAGCCCAGCGGCAAACGTCACCGCATGTTCCTCCGCAATTCCCACATCAAAGAAGCGGTCAGGATACATATTATGGAACCGTTTTAACCCGGTGCCGTCCGGCATAGCAGCGGTAATAGCCACTACCTTTTCATCCCTTTGGCCAAGCTTGGTCATAACCGTAGAAAAAATATCCGTATAATTGGCGCAGGTCCTGGGATTGGTGGGCAATCCGGTTTCTATTTCAAAAGGTTCCGCCCCATGGAACCTGGCCGGATGCCTTTCTGCCGGTGGATACCCCTTGCCTTTCTCTGTAAGGATATGGACGATTACCGCCTTTTTTACCCTCTTTGCTTCCTGCAGCACACGAAAAAGCCTGGGAATATCATGTCCGTCCACCGGCCCCAGGTAAGTAATCCCCATATCCTCAAACATCATCCCCGGAATGACTAGCTGTTTGAAACTGTTCTTTGCGCGCCGTATGAACCGAACCATCTGATCCCCATACTTTGGCACGTCTTTTAACGTATTATAAACCCCGTCCCGCAAACCCAAATAACTGTCTGCGGTACGGACATTGTTCAAATATTTGGACACACCGCCCACATTTTCTGAAATAGACATATTATTATCATTTAAAATAATAATAAAATTGGTATCCAGTCTGGCAGCATTGTTCAGCGCTTCATATGCCATCCCCCCGGTCAGGGAACCATCGCCAATCACCGAAACCACCGTATGCTTCTCCCCTCTTAAATCTCTGGCTTTCACTAACCCAAGCCCCGCAGAGATGGAAGTGGAACTGTGTCCGGTGTCAAAGGCGTCACAGTCGCTTTCCTTCCGTTTTGGAAAACCGCTCATTCCTCCGAATTTACGCAGCGTTTCAAATCCCTCCCGCCGTCCGGTCAACAGCTTATGCGTATAAGACTGGTGGCCCACATCCCATATGATTTTATCTTCCGGTAAGTTCAGCGCCAGATGGAGAGCCATTGTCAGTTCCACCGCCCCCAGGTTGGAACCCAGATGTCCTCCTGTCACACTTATTTTTTCAATTAAGAATCTCCGGATTTCTTCTGCCAGTGTCTCATAATCCTCTTCCCCTATATTCTTAATATCGTTTACCTGCCGAATACTGTCCAATAGCATGTCCATACCCTCTTTATCCTTCCGCTTTACCGGCTGTGCCTGCCTTATATGCCAGATACATTTCCCACTATTTTTCCCTGCCTGCCAGATACTTGACCAATTCCTCCAGGAACTCATTGCGCCTTTCAAAAGAAGCAATAATGGAAACCGCTTCTTTTGAAAGCCTTGCCACTTCCTGTTTAGCCTCTTTTGTCCCTTTTAAAGTGGCATAGGTTATTTTATGGTTCTTTGCATCGCTGCCTGTCTCTTTCCCCAACACTTCCAGGCTGCCGGTAATATCCAATATATCGTCCTGTATCTGGAATGCCAGGCCAATCTGGCAGGCGCAGTCCCCTATCCTGCTCACTTCCTCTTCCCCGGCCCCGGCCAATATGGCGCCTGTCATCATGGCGCTCTGAATTAGCGCAGCCGTCTTATGCCTATGGATAAAATACAATAAATCCTCCGTAACCTCACGGCCTTCCGCCTCTATGTCCGCCGTTTGCCCGCCAATCATTCCATAAATGCCGGATTTCTCCGCAAAAACAGACAATGCTTTGGCTATTTTGCCAAATTCTTCCTCCTGTGCTTTGCCAAACGATTTCAATGCTGTCTCAAACGCGTAATTTAACAGTCCGTCCCCCGCCAAAACCGCCATCCCTTCCCCATATGCCACATGGGTTGTTTTCCTGCCGCGGCGGTATTCATCGTTATCCATGCAGGGAAGGTCATCATGCACCAGGGAATACGTATGCACCATTTCCAAAGCAGCCATAAACGGTTCCACCGCTTCGCTTTCTCCGCCAAACAAACGGTATGTTTCCTGCATTAGCATAGGACGCAGCCGTTTTCCTCCTGCCAGGACACTGTAGTTCATGGCTTCCACCACCGTTTTCTGATATCCTTCCTCCTTGGGCAGATATTTTTTTATGATTGCCTCCACCAGCGCGGCTCTTGTATCCAGTTCTTTTTTAAAATTCATCCGTTTGTCCATCCTCACTAATTTTCCACACCTTTTTTTCGACCTGGTCAATCTTGCTGCTGCAATATTTCAATACCTGCATCCCCTGCTGATAAATCCGGAAAGACTCTTCCAGCGTAATATCTTCCGATTCCAGTTGCGCCACCATCTCTTCCAACTGCTCAAAAGCCTCTTCCAGCGCCAATCCCTGCCCTGTTTCCATTTCTGCATCTGCACCCATTTCCGTCTCCTGTCCCGCTGATTTTTCCTGCTGCTTTCATCCTGCTTCCGTTTCATTTGTGACACTGCACTATAATTTTAAGCATTTCCCCATTCCACGCGCTCTTTCCCCATAACTTTCGCCTTAATCTGCCCGTTTTTCACCTGAATCCGCAAGACATCCCCCGTCTCCACTTTCCCTATATCATTTACCGTTTTTCCCGTTTCATCCGAAACATAAGAAAATCCCTGTTTCAGCTTGTCCAACGGCGAAAGCCCCTTCCATCGTTCAATGGAAACCTCCAGCCTGTGCCTTTTTTCCATAAGCGCTGCTTTCATTGCATTGGCCATACGCTCTTCCAGCTTCAGGGCATATGTCCTCTTCTCCCTAATCTGGCTGGATGGGCTTAAATATTTCAATTTCAGCCCATAATGCTCTGTCTGGCTCTTGCTCCACTGAATGTGGTTACGCATAAGCCGTTCGAACGTATACCGATAGCCCGCCAATTCCTCCTGGAACTTTCCAAACTCATACACCGCCAGTTCCGCTGCCGCTGATGGTGTAGGCGCACGTAAATCCGCAACAAAATCAGCAATCGTTGTGTCCGTTTCATGGCCCACGGCAGAAATTACCGGCGCCTGGCAGTCAAAAATCGCCTGCGCCACAGCCTCTTCGTTAAATGCCCATAAGTCCTCAATCGAACCGCCTCCGCGCCCCACAATAATCACATCCACGCCATAACGCTCTAACGCCGCAATCCCCTTTACAATGGAAGGAACCGCCATATCCCCCTGCACAATGGCCGGATAAAGGACAATTTGCACATAGGGATTCCGCCGTGTGGCAATATGAATAATGTCCCGTACCGCCGCTCCGGTAGCCGCCGTCACTACCCCCAAAGTCTGGATATATTTCGGGATAGGCTGCTTATAACAGACGTCAAACATCCCCCGTTCTTCCAGCTCACTTTTCAACCGTTCAAATTTCTCATACAGGAGTCCGGCCCCATCCAATACAATTTGCTTTGCATACAACTGATACTTCCCATCACGTTCATAAACATCCACCGTCCCGCCCACAACGACCTGCTGTCCCTCCTGCAGCCGAAAAGCAAGACCGGAACGGTTCCCTGCAAACATCACACAGGAAATCGTTCCTTTCTCATCCTTTAACGTAAAATAAATATGCCCGGAAGAATGATACTTGCAGTTGCTCACTTCCCCCTTTACAAAAAGCGACTGCAGCATAAAATCCTGCATAAACATATTTTTAATATATAAATTAACTTGAGCTACCGTATATACATTCTGCTTCATTTCCATTTATGCCTATGCAAATTTGGCAAGCACACCGTTCACAAAAGACGCTGAATTCTCTTGCCCAAATTTCTTTGCCAGTTCCACTGCTTCATTGATTGCTACGCCGGTTGGTATTTCCTCATCATACTTTATTTCATAAACAGCCAGCCGGAGCAGCGTCAGGTCTACTTTCCCCATGCGCCCGGTTTCCCAGCTTTGCGTCTTCTCATTAATCATTCCGTCAATCGCCTCCAGCCTGGAAACAATATCCCCATATTTTTTCAGGATATATTCCTCTTCTTTTTCTCTGGCGGCATTCTCCTCATCTTCAAAAAAAAGCTTCTCCTGCTCCGGCATTTCATCCAATCCATGAAACTCCACACGGAACAGCATCTTGAAGATTTGCTCCCTTAATTCTCTTCTACCCATTGTGTTTGCGTCCTATCTGTCCTTTAACATATTCACACCGGCAATCCGGATATTCACATCCGATACCTCCAGGCCAGTCATATTCTCAATGGCGCTTTTCACCCTCTCCTGCACCTTTTGACTGGTAGCCGGAATATTATAGCCATATTCCATAATCAGCGCCAAATCCACCTTCACCACTTTATTCAGCACTTCCACTTTCACGCCTTTTTTCAGATTCTTAACGCCTACCTTACTCATCAGTTCATTCGTCACATTCCCCGCCATAGCCGCCACGCCCTTCACTTCCGTTGCCGCTATTCCGGCTATCATAGCCACCACATCATCCGCAATCTTAACCGAACCGATTCCGCCCTCTTCCTTCCACTCACATGCATTTTTCTCCAGTTCTTTTTCCTTTTCCATCTGAAAACCTCCAATTCCACATACAAGCTTATTGTCCTTATGATATCAAAATTTCGTGGTTTTGCATAGACCTATCTTAAAATTCCCCCAAAAATTGGCAGAATATGCTTCTGCGCCGAGTCCGTTCTCCTGGCCGGGGCTCCCACCCCATCCCGTTTCCGCCGCTACCATAGTTTTCCACGGCAGTCCTCAGCAGAACGCAGCATACCCTACCAATCCCCATCATCCTATAACCAAAAACTCAAACTCATCTGCTCCCCATTATCCGCATAAGCGACTACTCCGTCCTTACTGTTCAGATAACGGAAAATCTCCTGCTTTTCTATCAAAAATTCCCCCATCTGCTGGTAGACTTCCTCTTCGCTGCACTTTAAAGTGACATATGTGCTGCCCTTTTCATATTCCCGCGCGAACAACCCTTCCAGTTTTTCCTCATCCAGGGAAGTAAAATACGCCCCTTCCCGCACATAATAATTGGCCTGCATCGATGTGCATAAAGGCAATTCCGTTACATTGTCAATCTGATGCGTCCTGCATAACTGTTCCGTAGTTACGCACAGATAATCATAATTAATCGAGGGAAGATTCGCTTCCTCGTAAGCTGCCGCTTCTATCGCTTCCTGTGATTCTTCCATCCGGTAGGAAGCATCCCCCCATGTGGCGTCCACATAATAGTATTCCCCATCTATACGCACTAAATTCCATGCATGTCCTTCCCCGTCCGACACACTCCCTATGACAAGCGTTGAGAAAATGCCCAATTCATTCAACAAATACTGCATTGCTTTCGCATATCCCTGGCAGACAGATTCCCCGTAAAGGAATACGGAGCATATATTCTGGTTTTCTGCCGCTTGGGCATTGTATTCCGTATTATTTATAATATACTCATAAACATACTTTACTTTTTCATATTCATCCGCATCCGCAGGAACGCCTGCCACGCATTCCCGGACATATGCGTCGATTTGTTTCCGGTTTGCTTCCACCTGTGCGCTGTCCATATGGTACGTTCCGGTAAAAGTAATTTTTTTCAGCTCTTCCCCCAAGGTATACTTTGTAAACGTATACCCATCCACATCAAAAATCTCCGGATGATCGTTTAAAACACATTGGAAAGCCTTCTCGATGCGTTCTGTGTCCATACAGGTAATTTTAATATTTTCCCCACGGCTGTTTAAAATTTGATAAATTTCCACATAGGCCAACTGCTCCTCTGCGTTTAATTTGTCAAAATTATAACGACCTTCCTGCATCGCTAAGAGTGACGGAAGCTTTTCCTTTGACAGCCCAATCGCTTCACGGGCCGAATCGTCGTCCTCTTCCCCTGCCGCATCTGTTGGATTTTCCTGCATATCCGTTTCTTTTCCCTGGGACTCTTCGCCAGGCAAAGCATCGTCAGGTTCTGGTTTTTCTTTCTTTGGCCCTCTGCTTTCCTCCTGCGATACGATGACAGACGGCTCTTCCTGGTTGCCCATGTCTACCGGGCCGCTGCAGCCTGTCCCCAAAAAAAGCATAACCGCCAGCCCTATCCAAATGAATTTTTTCCCCTGATATTTTCTCAACAATTAATCACGTCCAAACTCGGATAATATTAACCCTGCGTTTCTGTCCGCCGTCATACCGATGCTCCACTGGTTTACGAACAGAAGCAATGGGTTGCCCTTCATATCTTTTACTTTCTTCATATCGGAGGTGCCTGTCAGCTTCATAATGTCGATGTCTTTGTTCTCCACCCAGCGGATATGCTCATAAGGAAGCGGTTCCAACTTAATTTCCACATTATATTCATTTTCCAGACGGTACTTTAACACCTCAAACTGCAGGACGCCTACAACGCCTACAATGATTTCTTCCATTCCTGTATTAAATTCCTGGAAAATCTGTATGGCGCCTTCCTGCGCAATCTGTTCAATGCCTTTCACAAACTGCTTACGCTTCATGGTGTCTATCTGCCGCACTCTGGCAAAATGCTCCGGCGCAAAGGTGGGTATGCCCTCATACGTAAACTGTTCCTTTGGCATACAAAGCGTATCCCCAATGGAAAAAATCCCCGGGTCAAACACACCGATGATATCCCCGGCATATGCCTCCTCTAAAATCTTCCTTTCACTGGCCATAATTTGCTGGGGCTGGGACAAACGCATGTTTTTGCCTCCCTGCACATGCCGGACTTCCATGCTTGCTTCATATTTTCCGGAACAAATCCGCATAAATGCAATCCTGTCCCGATGGGCTTTGTTCATATTTGCCTGAATTTTAAATACAAAAGCCGAAAACTGGTGTTCCACCGGGTCAATAGGCCCTACGTCCGCCATCCTTGGCAGCGGCGTTGTGGTCATTTTCAGGAAATGCTGCAGAAAAATCTCCACCCCGAAATTCGTCAGAGCCGAACCGAAAAACACTGGCGTCAGCTCCCCTGCCCGGATGGTTTCTAAATCATACTCCGCACTGGCGCCGTCCAAAAGCTCAATCTCCTCATAAAGCTTGTCCTTTAGCTCTTCCCCGATGTATTCTGACAGCAGCGCTTCCTCTGCGGCAGGCAGCGTCCTTGTCTCTCCTTCCCGCGTTCCTTTCTCGGTATCGGTATACGTATAGACGCATTGTTCCTGCCTGTCATAGACCCCTTTGAAGCTTTTGCCGGAGCCAATCGGCCAGTTCATGGGACAGGTGGCGATTCCAAGCTCCCGCTCTATTTCATCCAAAAGCTCAAACATATCGCCCGCATCCCGGTCCATCTTATTGATAAAAGTAAAAATCGGTATTTTCCGCATCACACAGACTTTGAACAATTTCCTCGTCTGCGCCTCCACCCCCTTGGAAACGTCAATCACCATAACTGCAGAATCTGCCGCCATCAATGTACGGTAGGTATCCTCGGAAAAATCCTGGTGTCCCGGCGTATCCAGAATATTAATGCAAAAATTGTCATATTCAAACTGCAGCACACTGCTGGTAACGGATATCCCCCTCTCCTTCTCAATTTCCATCCAATCGGAAACCGCATGTCTGGCCGTCGCTTTCCCTTTGACGCTGCCTGCCAGGTTAATGGCTCCCCCATAAAGCAGGAATTTCTCCGTCAGTGTTGTTTTCCCTGCATCCGGATGGGATATAATGGCAAAAGTCCTTCTTCTGTTTATCTCTTCCTTATAATTACCCACATTCTTTTCCTCCAAGCTTTTCCTCTGTGTTTGGATATTTGCAGAAAGGTTGTGATTTTGGCGTTACAGCATGGAACTGCCGCGAAACTCTGGCGTTATGCCAAAATAATCTAACACTGTCGCGCCGATATCCGCAAATGTTTCCCGTGTCCCAAGATTCCCTGGCGCTATCCCTGCCCCATACATAAGGAACGGGGTATGCTCCCTGGAATGATCCGTGGATATGGCATACCCAGGATCGCATCCGTGGTCAGCCGTAATCATCAGGATATCCTCTTCCCGCATTGCCCCAAGCAATTCCGGCAGCCTGGAGTCAAAATACGTCAGAGCTTTCGCATAGCCGTCAATGTCATTCCTGTGTCCATACAACATATCATAATCCACCAGATTGATGAAGCACAGTCCATAAAAGTCCTTCTGCATCATCTCCAGCGTTTTATTTATGCCTTCTTCATTATTCTTCGTATAAGTGAACTGAGTGATTCCTTTCCCGGCAAAAATATCGTTAATTTTCCCAATGGCAATCACGTCCTTTCCGTCCGCTTTCAATTGATCCAGCATCGTTACTGCCGGAGGTTCCATGGAATAATCATGCCTGCCCGAAGAACGCGCATAATTTCCGGGGCTCCCTATAAAAGGCCGCGCAATCACTCTTCCAACGCTATGCCTTCCAGACAAAAGCTCCCTTGCCATCCTGCAATATTCATATAATGTTTCCAATGGCACAACATCTTCATGTGCGGCAACCTGGAATACACTGTCTGCGGAAGTATAGACAATCAGTTTCCCCGTGCGGACATGCTCCTCCCCGTAGTCTCTGATTACTTCTGTCCCGGAATAAGGCTTATTGCATAAAGTCCCACGGCCAGTCATACCTTCAAACGCCTCTATAATTTCCTCCGGGAACCCTTCCGGATAAGTGGGCAACGGCTTTGGGGAGTGGATTCCGGCAATTTCCCAATGCCCTATGGTAGTATCCTTCCCTTTGGACGCCTCTTTCATCCGGGCTACTTTCGCTTTTAACTGCCCGGCTCCCGGCGTTACGGTTACGCCTTCAATTTGGAACAGTCCCAGCTTTGCCATATGCGGCATAGAAAAAAAGGGGCTGGATGCAGCGGAAGCAAGGGTATTGGTTCCCGCATCCCCATATTCTCCCGCATCCTCCATCGCCCCTATTCCCACACTGTCCAGTACAATCAAAAATATACGCTTCATAAGTACACCTCTTATCTTCTCTCTGAAAAACAAACGCTGCCACGCTTTGCGGGCCAGCTTATGATAACAACCGTGCTGCCGCAATACGGCAGCACAAACCCAGCCATGGAATGCCCCTCATATCCTTCGTCTCATGCGCATTTGTATATGGAACCAAAACCGGAATATACCCTCGGTTTAACATTATAACACATCCCCCGCTGCAAAGGAACTACTTTTTCCTACTCCGCCACTGATGTGCTGATAATAATCGTTTCCGGAGAAACGCCTGTTTTTCTGATAATAATGTCTTCAATCTGCGCCCTTTGGGCCTCTGACAATTCTGCGGCGTTGACCACCACATCCACTCCTGTGTCACTGATGCTCACTACCACATCGGAAAAACCTTTGGATTCCAGCAAAATCTCCGCCGCAGTCTCCTTTTCCGCAATATCCGTAATGGCAATCATATTATCCACCGCTTCCTGTTTCTGGCTCTCCGTAATATTGGCATTGTTGATGATTTCCATCAGCGTTTCCTTGTTTTTTGCCCTGGTCTGTTCCTTTAACAGTTTTGCCCCGGACATGGAATTCATACCGGATGTAGAAGTGAAAACCGCTTCCCCGGGCACATCGCTGTCCGCAGGCTCCATACCGTCCACGCCCTCTGCCATGCTTTCGTCCAGATAATCATCGGTCAATACGGTAATATCCGTATCTAAGCTTTCGATGTCCTCGTACTGTTGCTGCGTATCCTCATCGGAAATATCCAGCATAGCCGCAACATCTGTATCTGCCGCAATATCTGTTGTGTCATCGCTTACCACCGTATCGCTGTCCACAGTCATAATATCCTCTTCCGTAACCTTTGTACCTGCGAAATTCAGGTACCCCGCTACCGCAATCATAATTGCAAGCGCCGTAATCATAATCTGATTCTTTTTCAGCATATTCTTCATGCCCCTCGCCTCTTTTCCTTATTCGGATTTCATTTTAACTACTTTAATTTTATTCGGCTCTATATCAAATAATGCCACTATTGCTTCCGTAATATTTCTACATACCTCCGGCCGATCCCCTCCCTGCGTGATGACCACCACACCCTCGATCACTGGCTGCAGCGTTTTGACCACATAAGGGCTGGAACTCCCATCACTTTCTTTTTTATAAATTGCAGTTTCTTCACTGTCTGACTCAGCCACAGTCCTGCTGCCGCCTTGCGAATCGTTCTCTGCCGTATCCCGTTTTGTTATCGGTGTATCTTTTGCCACTACCAGTTCTCGGGAAGTATTCACTGTGATCATGACCTTCACTTTGCCGGCGCCTTCCATGGCTGATATTGCCTGTTCTAATTTATTCTCCATATAGCGTTCATATTCCTCTGTGCTGTCAATTTTTTCTATTTTCCTGTCCGCGCCCTCCTCTTCTGTCTGGCTGCTTTCCTTTGCCGGCAAAGACTGGCTGTCCCATATATCCTGGCCTGTCCCGCTTTTACTTCCCGTTCCCGCCCTTTTCCCGGAAGTGGGCATAGCAATGACAAGGAGAAGGACGCCGGTAAGGATGCAGATTACGAACTGATCCTTTCCCGGTTTTTTTCCCTCTTTTATTTTTTGGAGCAGGCTTTTTCGCTTTTCTGCCTCCATACTTCACCTCCACTCTGTCATTTTTTAAAGAAAAATAAGCCTTTCCCGCCCTTCCGGAACCGATGCCTAAACCGATTACATATATACCTCTATATAACTGGCATCGGTTCCAAGCGCCTGTGCAAACACTTCCGCCAACTTCCCTGTTATTGCCGATTCGTCTTTTGACAGTCCGCCTCCCATCTCCTGAACGCCGCCCTTTTCTATGGCTATTTTCTCAATTTTTATCGTTCCTCCTGCAACAGCGCCTTCCCCATTCTCTCTTTCCTTCCCTATGCCCTCCTCTGCTTTATCCACGCCCCTTTCTTTCCCCACCTCTTTGCCCCCTTCCGTTAAGGCATTTTCCGTACGCATACATACCGCCACAACAATCTTTAACGGTTCCCCTTTCAGTTCCACTTCCTCTATCTCCACCCCATACGCCACTGCCGCCACTTCCAGCCTCTTTGCCAGTTCCGCCTCCAAAGCCGCCTTCTCGCCACTCCACGCTGGACGCTTTGCTCCAAAAACATCCCATCCCCCCTGCGTTCCCTCCGTCCAACATCCCAATTCCGCTTCCGTCCATGGGATATCCTGTCCGAAAGAAGTTGCCATATCCTGCTCCGCTTCCTGCACTGCAGCATCCAACTCCCTCTGAAACCGTTCGATATTTTCCCATATCCTGTCATTTTCCCCCCCTGGGAATATCGCCCAAAGTTTCATAGTAAACTGCGCCAATATCATGACTCCAATCAACAGTTTGACATATTTTTCATACGATTTCCCAGCCGTAAAATACATAAAACTCTGGGCGCATAAAATAAAAATGCCAATGCTTTTCATAAACTCAAGAAAATTTCCGCCCATCCCCTTATTCCTCTACATTCTTCCCGTTGTATATGCCACAACGGCAATCACAATCAGAAACAATGCAACTGCCGTAAGCGCAGTCCGAAACAACAGGAAACTGCCGTCCCCCACCCTGTCTGTACACCCGGTAATCCTTTTGTCACTTACAATCCCTGCCAAAGCTGCGCTTCCTTTCATAATACACGCAATCAGCAGCAGCTTAAGCAAGGGAGCAAGGCAAATCGCCAGCAATAATAACAGCAAAAACAAACCGATGCTGTTCTTAATTAAGACAGCCGAACCAACCACCATTTCCGTTACCCCTTCCGCCAAGCTGCCAATCCCGGGTATGACAGAAATGGCTTTTTTTATCGCCGTCCCCTGCAAAGAATCCAAAACCGGGGTAATCATGGACTGGAACAGGCTTAAGGATGTAACTGCCCCCAACGCCACTTTCAGCCCTGCCCCTATGATTTTCTTTAACCCTTCCAACAGCAGCGTCAGCCTTTCCTCCGCCCAAACGCCATTCATCAGCGCTAACAATACATAGCTGTAAATAAGAGGAAGCAACGCCACCGACAACATCTTTTCCACCAAATAGGCCAGCGCCAGCATAAACTGGTAATAGGCTGCCGCAGTTGCTGCCCCGGCCGCCGCCCCTACTGCCATAAAATAAGTCGGAAGGAAAATTTTAATAAAAAGAACCATATCCCCTATTGCGCTGGAAGCTATTTCCGCCGCCATAAGGAAAGCTTTCATCAGCGTTGCCATAAGCAGCAAATATAAAAAGTAAAAACTGATATCGGCAATCTGGTGGTTTTGGAAAATATCCGAAAAATTCGTAAACAGGGCGGATATAATGCCTAAAATTAAGATAGAGGCAAATATATTTTTCATTCCCGCCACTTCTGCCGCCAGCGTGCCTTTTACTCCATCCCAAACCAGGCCGGCCGCCGCAAAGATATGGCCGCGCAGGATATTGGACAAGATTTCCTGCATATCCCAATCATAAGAGGGCAGCATTTCCTTTAAGCTTTTGCTTACTTCTCCCAATCCGTAATCTCCCCATACGCTGCCAAAATCCACTCCGCCGTCCATGGCGTACACAGGCTTGTACATGGCAAGGCAGAGGGCCGATGCCAGAAGCAAAACAGACACAGCTTTCCTCATCCTGTCATCTCCTGGATGCTTTCAATAACCGCAAGCAGAATCGGCATTCCCGCCGCCAGTATGGACAGCTTACCGAAAATCTCAATCTGGCCGGAGACGGAAGCGTACCCGGCGTCCCGGCAGATTCCGGAGCAAAATTCACAAATATAGGTAATTCCAATGACTTTCAATAAAATAGAAAAATAAGCCCTGTTGGAACCGATATATTTTTCCATTATTTCCATATGCCCAAACAATGCCGTCAGCCCTGATACTGCATAAGAAAAAATCAGCAGACTGACTGCAAATCCAATATATAATCCATATTCCGGTTTATTTGACCGGAACTGCAGCGCAAACATCACCCCGGCTATGCCAAGGATTCCTATCCTCAATGCATTCATAATATACCTCTATTCCTGTTTTACACCCGGCCATCCAAATGCCTTATCCCACTGTGTAAATCCCAGCCTAATATGTGCCCGGCTTATTTACAATTCAAACAGGTTCTGAATCATGACGAACAGGTCATAGATGTACGGAACAATCCAGGTCAGCACCAGAATCAGCCCTGCCAGGCTGATTAGGAAAGCGTGTTCCTCCCGGCCGCTGTGTTTCAACACTTGGCTTAATATGGTAATCAAAATTCCTACTGCCGCAATTTTAAATATCAGGCCAACATCCATTTCCAACCTCCATCCGTCCACATGTCCCGTTCTTTATAGTAAAATAATAGCAACCATCAGGCCGCCCATTACGCTCAGACAGAGAATGACTTTGCCCTTGTCCGCCATTTCCCTCTCCTGTTTTTCAATGGATAAGTCCAGACGGCGGATATACTGCTCCAGCATCTGCGCCTGCGTCCGGCTGTCCATAAACCCCACACAGGCGCCCAACTCCAACAGCCATCCTTTTTCTTCCGCAGGCAATGACAATCCCTTGGCGCATTCCTCCATCTGCCGTTTCCACACCGTGTCAAAAGCCACTCCGTTATTCGCTGACATTTCCTTATGTATCCTGAGAAAAGCCGTCCGGTAAGGCTCCGGTATCCGCCCGGCAAGCTGCAAACATGCCTCCGGCAAAGGGGCGCGGCTATACATAATCTCATTCTGCAACAGCATAAGCGCCTGCCTGGCCTGATAGGATTCTTCCAGCCTTTTCTTCAGCCTGTCCTTCCATGACCATCCGACCCCCATGCAGCCTATGGACAGACAAAAAATCCCTATGAGCCGTAACATAACCGGAACCTCCTGTCATAAATAGCTTCCACTCTGCAATTTCCATCTTTCCTGCCTAACAGTACGTACCGCCCAAATGCCTGACGCTGTATCAGGGCTGTCAGAAATTCCTTTTCCCTGATTTCCTGTAAGGAAGCCCCGTGGATGGTCGCAAGGATACGGCTCCCGCATTGCATCACCTGGCTGACGGCACGGATATCCTCCTCTCCTCCCAATTCATCCACTGCCACCGCTTCTGGAGACATGGAGCGCAGCAGCATCATCATGCCAAGGACTTTAGGACAGGCGTCCAACACATCTGTCCGTATGCCAACGTCATTTTGCGGACAACCCATATAACAGCCTGCGATTTCCGAACGTTCATCCACCACAGCCACGTTTATCCCTGCCGAAAACCGATTGCCATCGGAAATTTGCCGAATCATATCCCTTAGCAATGTTGTTTTTCCGCCGCCTGGCGGGGAAATCAAAAGCGTATCCATAAGCCGCCCCCCTTTGTACAGATATGGCATAACTTTGTCTGCGGCGCCTTTTATTTCATGGGAAATACGGATGTTCATATAGCGGATATATTTCATATTCCGTACTGCGCCGCCCTCTTCCAGAATAACCTGCCCTGCCAGCCCGATTCTATGCCCGCCCGGAATGGTTAGAAAACCTTGTCTGATTTCATCGCTGAACGCATAAAGGGAGTAGCCGCATACATGATTTAAAATTGCCTCCATATCCTGCCCATCCATCCGCATGGCGCATCCAATATCCGTTTCCACCCTCCCGCTCCCATCAAGATAGCGTTCTTTCCCGCTTATTTTTACAATAACCTCCCTGCCTGCCCGGAGGCGGATTTCCTGCAGTTCCCCTGCCCTGTCCGCAACATTCGCCCAACGCTGCCGCATATAATCCGGAAATATATGCAGGATTTCTTCCTTTCCCGCCATCTTGCCACCTCTTTCCTACTCCCTTATCCTAAATATATGTGGGTATGTCCAACTTATGCCTGTGAAAACGAAAGAAATTACTCATTTGTTATAGACTTTTTGGAAATTGTATGATAATATAAATTTATAGAAAACAGTAATTATTATTATTATTAAATTATAGGAGGATTTTATTATGGCAGCAAATACAGCTACAGCGCAGGTTGATAATCTGGTAAATTTATTGGACGGATATGCCACAAAAGGAGGACATCATTTGAATGTCAATGTCTTAAACCGGGACACCCTTCTGGATGCGCAGAAACATCCTGAAAATTACCCTCAGCTTACCATCCGTGTCAGTGGATATGCCGTAAACTTCATTAAGCTTACGCCAGAACAACAGGCCGATGTTATCAGCCGGACATTCCATGAAGCCATTGAAAGCATAACCTGACAGGAAACCTCTTCCTCATTGGCATGGAAACAGCCAAATTATCCGCCATTGGAATAAATGAAAGGCAGGAACAGTTAAGGCCGTATAAACATAATGTTTATACGGCCTTAACATGTAACGTTTTCACGGCGTTTTATTGTTGGCCGCAAAACTATGACGAAGAATATTTACGTTTTAAAACAGCCAACGCAGCCAGCAAAAGCGCCGCTCCCACCGGAAGGGAAATCCACACGCTTTGCGTAAATCCCGCCACAATATAAGTCACAAAAGAAACCGTTGCCACTACAATGACATAAGGCAACTGTGTGGACACATGGCTGACATGGTCACACTGGGCGCCGGCAGACGCCATAATCGTTGTATCCGATATGGGAGAACAATGATCGCCGCATACCGCTCCTGCCATACAGGCTGAAATGGAAATAATCATTAGCTGCGGGTTGGAATTCAGGAATACATTCACCACAATGGGAATCAGAATACCGAATGTCCCCCACGAAGTCCCTGTGGAAAAACCAAGGAAACATGCCACAAGGAAAATAATCGCAGGCAGGAAATTCATAAGGGAGCCAGCGCTTTTCTGTACCGCCTCAGCAACAAAAACCCCTGATCCTAAAGAGTCAGTCATTGCTTTCAGCGTCCATGCAAATGTAAGGATTAAAATTGCCGGAACCATTGCCTTAAAACCGTCCGGCAGGCATTTCATACAATCCGCAAAACTTAACACTCTGCGAAACAGATAAATCGTTATCGTCAAAATCATTGCGCAAATACTGCCCAATGCCAGACCTACAGACGCATCCGAATTCGAAAATGCCTCAATAAAACCAGCTCCTTCAAAAAAATCCCCCAGTATAAACCATACCTGCCACACAACATAGAATCAACAGAAGAATGGGAATTAACAGGTCAATCACCTTCCCTTTCTGGTTTACGGCCTCTTACTTCTGTCCGGGACGCAGCTCCCCTTTCCTGGCATTGTCTTCATGCAGTTTCATAGGGCCGAAATCCACTTTCATCAGTATTAGGGCAAGCATCATGAAAATAGTTAAAATAGCGTAAAAGTTATAAGGTATGGCGCGGATAAAAATAGAAAACCCGTCCTCCCCCTCCACAAACCCGGACACAGCCGCCGCCCAGGAGGAAATCGGGGCAATGATGCAAACCGGCGCCGCAGTTGCGTCAATCAAATAAGCCAGTTTCGCCCGGGAAACCTTGTGTTCATCCGTAACGGGCTTCATCACGCTTCCTACCGTCAGACAGTTAAAATAATCATCAATAAAGATTAAAACGCCAAGAGCTACGGTAGCCAACTGCGCACCGGCGCGTGTCTTAATCTTCTCTTTGGCATAATGCCCAAAAGCAGCGGAACCTCCGGCACGATTCATCAAGCTTACCATGGCTCCTAATATCACAAGAAATACAAGAATCCCTACATTGTAGCTGTCGGACAGCACCGCCACAAAACCATTATTGAAGATATGCGTCAGTGTGGTTTCAAAAGAAAAGCCGGAATAAAACAGCCCTCCCACCAAAATTCCGATAAATAGGGAACTGTATACTTCCTTTGTAAGCAACGCCAGCATAATGGCCACAAGCGGAGGAACCAGCCCCCAGAATGTGGCATACAAAGCAGGCGTATACTCCGCTCCCGTTTCCGCTGCAAATGCCGCAACCGGAAAAACCGCCAGGCATAAAGCCATGGTAAGACTTCCCCATATTATTCTTTTTCTCTTCATTTGTCTTAATCCTTCTTCCTTTTTCTATTGTTTAAAGTGACAACATGCAAAAAAGCTTATTGCTGTATTGGCGTTCCATACAGAAATAAGCTCCTTTGCTTCTCTTACTATTTCAGATTCCAGACACTTTCTATTTCTGTGCTACATCTTTCATGGAAAAGCTTGTCCTGCCCATCTTATCTTTGCCAAGACATACCACCGTCACTTTATCTCCCAAGGTCAACACATCTTCCACACGGTTAATCCGTTCCCTGGATATCTTGGAAATGTGAACCATGCCTTCCTTGCCCGGCGCAAATTCGATAAATGCGCCAAATTCCTTAATGCTTACCACCGTCCCTTGGAAAACCTGTCCTTCTTCAAAGTCTGTTGTGATAATCTTTACCATTTCCACCGCTTTGTCCATCATGGAAGGCTCTGTGCCGCAGATGGAAACCTTTCCGTCATCCGAAATATCAATCTTTACGCCGGTACGGGCTATAATCTCATTGATAGTCTTGCCCCTCTGTCCAACAACATCCCCTATTTTTTCCGGATCAATCTGCAGGGAAACAATTTTCGGCGCATATACTCCCACTTCTTTTCTTGGCTCCGCAATGGCCGGGGTCATCACCTCATTCAAAATGAACTCTCTCGCTTCCTTCGTACGCCTAATGGCTTCTTCCACTATGGGGCGTGTCAACCCATGGATTTTAATGTCCATCTGGATAGCCGTAATGCCGTCATGAGTGCCCGCCACTTTGAAATCCATATCGCCAAAGAAATCTTCCAAACCTTGGATATCCGTCAGCACAATATAATCCTCATCCGTCTCCCCTGTCACCAGCCCGCAGGAAATGCCTGCCACCTGCTTTTTAATCGGCACGCCTGCCGCCATCAGCGACATAGTGGAGGCGCAAATGGATGCCTGGGAAGTAGAACCGTTGGACTCAAAAGTTTCGGAAACGGTACGGATGGCATAAGGAAAGTCTTCCTCCGAAGGCAGTACCGGAATCAATGCCCTTTCTGCCAGCGCACCATGCCCAATTTCCCGACGGCCCGGCCCACGGCTTGGTTTCGTTTCCCCTACGGAATAAGAAGGGAAATTATAATGATGCATATACCTTTTGTTCACTTCGTTTTCATCCAGACCGTCAATCCGCTGCATTTCAGACAAAGGCGCCAAAGTGGTTACTGTGCAAATCTGTGTCTGTCCCCGTGTAAACATAGCGCTGCCATGCACTCTGGGAATCAAATCCACTTCCGCTGCCAACGGACGAATCTGCGTAATATCACGGCCATCCGGACGCTTATGGTCTTTCAAAATCATTTTTCGCACCGTTTTTTTCTGATACTGGTATACCGCTTCTCCCAACATTCCCAGCCATTCTTCTTTTTCGGAAAATGCCTGTTCCAGCCTGTCGGTAATCTTACGCATATTTTCTTCCCGCACCTGTTTTACATCTGTGAAGACAGCCTCTTCCATTTCTTCGGGAGGGACAATTTCTTTTATGGCGTCGAACATCTCTGCCGGTATGGCACAGCTTGTATATTCGTGTTTCGCTTTTCCAACTTCCGACACAATCTGGTTGATAAATGCAATCACTGTCTGATTTATCCCATGCGCCATATAAATGGCCTCCAGCATTGTGTCTTCCGCAATTTCGTTGGCTCCCGCTTCAATCATTATGACCTTTTCGCTGGTAGACGCCACCGTTAAATTCAAATCCCCGATTTTCCACTGCTCCTGGGAAGGGTTAACCACAAACTCCCCGTCTATCATTCCGACCTGCGTCATAGCGCAGGGGCCGTCAAAGGGAATATCCGATATAGATGCGGCTATGGCGGAGCCAATCATTGCCACCAGCTCCGGGCGGCAAGCCGGATCCACACTCATCACCATATTATTTAAAGTTACGTCATTCCGATAATCTTTCGGAAACAATGGCCGCATAGGACGATCAATTACACGACTGGTCAGAATGGCATTCTCGGATGCCTTCCCTTCTCTTTTGTTAAAACCGCCGGGGATTTTCCCTACCGAATATAATTTCTCTTCATATTCCACGCTCAACGGGAAAAAGTCTATCCCATCCCTTGGTTTATCCGAAGCAGTGGCCGTACTAAGCACTGTGGTTTCCCCGTACTGCATAAACGCACAGCCATTAGCCTGCTTCCCTACCCTTCCAATATCAACACGCAGCGTCCTTCCGGCCAGCTCCATGGTAAAAGACCTGTAATTATTTTCCATCCTTTCTTCTCCTTCCTGTTTTCTGCAAATATTCCGAACCGCTTCCAGTTTTCCCTAAGCACGTTTCATTCTCTAAAGCAGGAGATGCCGAAACTACTGATAAAAACACGCCGCCTGCCATGCCCTTATCAGTGGTCTCGGAAGCTCCCGGCTGCTTTGCGCCCCGGTACGGCCCGAAAGCAATTTTCAAATTTCAAATATGCCTTTACACACATTTGCCAAATAACCGAATCCATCACATAGAATCCATGAGGAAAAGGCGGACACCCCAACTTTTCAGTCTGTATCCGCCTAAACATATGCCTATTACTTTCTGATTCCAAGTTTTTCAATTAAAGTACGGTATCTTTCGATATCTTTCTTCTTTAGATAGTCGAGCATCCCACGACGCTGACCTACCATCTTCAGAAGCCCTCTTCTGGAATGATGGTCTTTCTGGTTTACTTTCAAATGCTCGGTGAGTTCCTGAATCCGCGCGGTAAGTATGGCAATCTGCACCTCCGGTGAACCGGTATCGCCTTCCGACCTTGCATATTCCTGGATAATCGCTGTTTTCTTTTCTTTCGAAATCATTGTTTTCCCTCCTGCTTTCCTTTATGCCAAATACTAAGACGGGGCCGGAGTAGTCCCTTACCTGAGTATTGGCTGAATTTTAACACTTTGCTATCATATCACAGATTCTTATCCTTGTAAATACCAAGATTTTCAATTTCCGAAAACCGTTGACTTTTTATTCCTCCTGTAATACCATTATGCATTATCTAAACATTAAGCAACGCCACAAAGGAGGAAGCAATGTATACCATAGGACAAGTATCGGAAATGTTCCATTTGCCTATTTCCACGCTTAGATATTATGACAAGGAAGGCTTGTTTCCGGAGCTGAAACGCACTTCCGGGATACGAAGATTCAGTGAAAATGAAATTGAACGGCTGCATATTATTGAATGTTTAAAAAAATCCGGCCTGGAAATAAAAGAAATCAAACAGTTTATGATATGGTGCGCACAAGGCAGTTCTACCTATTTCCTGCGCCATGAATTTTTCCTCAAACAGGAAAAAAACATGGAAGCGGAACTTACGCAAATGCAAAAAACCATGGCAATGATTCGTTATAAATGCTGGTACTATGAACAGGCAATCCTGCATGGCAATGAAGACTATGTAAGAGAACTGCTGCCAGACCAACTGCCCAAAGAAATACAGAAACTTTATGACTTTGCACATGGAAAGTAAGCGGACAGTTTATAAAACTTTTGATAAAACCATTTACATCCATGTTTTATTGTGTTATCCTCTTCTTGTAAAAAATTTACTTATACGGTAACAGGAGGCTGGCGAATGGCACGAGGAAAGAAAACATTAACTTTGGATGAGCAACTTGAAAAGATTACTTCTGAAATTGAAGGTATGGAAATAAGCCTGAAAGAATTGAAGAAGGAGAAGAAAGAACTGGAAGAGCAGATACGAATCAACCGTCTTTCCGAATTGGATGAGATTATTTCCGCAAGCGGGAAAAGCTTTGAAGAAGTAAAAGAACTTTTACAGTAAACGAATTCCTGCACATCTATCATTTCATAGCCAACTGGAACATAGCGCAGATATTGCCTATCTCCCAGTTGGTTATTTTTCTAAGGCAAAAGAATCCCAATATCAGTCATTGGGCAGGATTCTTACGACTTTCGCCGGAGTCCGGTAATTATAGCTGGAAATTTTAATCCCTGTTTTCGGGCTGCTGGCATGGACTACCTGTCCGCTTCCGATATAAATCGCCACATGATTAATGCGTCCACCCTTTGCATAAAAAATCAAATCGCCAGGTTTTGCTTCCGCCATACTAATCTTTGTCCCTGCATTGGCCTGGGAACGGGAAGTCCTTGGCAGTGAAATGCCGAAATTCCGGTATACGCTCATAACAAAACCGGAACAGTCCGCTCCTCTTGTCAGGCTGGTGCCGCCCCACACATAGGGGTTCCCAATATACTGTTTTGCAAATTGGCACAAATCCACCCGGATATTGGATACGCCCTGCCCATACATCAGTTCCGTCAGGGTAATGGCGTTAGGCAGTTTCTCTTCCAGCTTCACATATTCCGCCGAGACATAATTTTCTTCATCATCAATCATGATTTTGACCCAGCCATCCAGAACCTCCACCACATCCAATTCTTCCCCTTTCGGAACCATGGTTATGACTTCACATTCCGTATTGGGCTGCTCCCTGACTTTTAACGTGGCAGTGTCCACTACCGCCACCGTGGACACTTCTTCCATGGCACGCTTTTTTGCACTCCAGCCGCTAAGCAAATATTCGCTTTTTACATATCCTTCTACCTTGCCGGAACGGATATATGTCCACTCTCCTTCTTCGGAAATCAATTCACAGGCGGCATTTCTTGGAAGTTTGCCTACCATCTTGCCGTCTTCGCCAGGCTCCTTCCGTATATTCAGGTTATCGTCTACATTAGAAATGCCAAGATTGGTATATCCCCATAAAGCCCCTTCCGCTTCTATCGCTGCGGCTTTATACTCTTCCGCCGTTTTCTCCGATTCCAGGAGAGCCGCCCCGCCAATAGATGCGGAGACTGCTTCTTTTATGGATTCTGCCGGCGTCCTTTCCCCGGGCTGCACCTGCCGTGAAACCGAACTGACCAGTTCAGTCACACTCCCTACGTTTACTGG
Organism: uncultured Lachnospiraceae bacterium; assembly: GCA_910578405.1. Lineage (GTDB taxonomy): Bacteria > Bacillota > Clostridia > Lachnospirales > Lachnospiraceae > Kineothrix. Next base: position 41,691 of record CAJTQO010000021.1, read on the forward strand.
ATTTGCCGCGTATACCGGACAAACATACAATGACATCCCTACTGCAAATATAATCCCTGCCGTTCCTGCCTTCATAATATATCCAAACCTTTCTATCGCATAACCGGCGCCTCCAAAGCGCCGTACAAATATTACAAATTTGTTACAACTTATTACAGGGATATTATAGCAACTCTTCCCCCTCCTGTCAAATACTTATGCGAAGAAATTTTTGGAATTTTTATGCCTTCTGCACCCGGATACCGGCTTCACCCTCCTCTGGATCATTATCCAAAACGGAAAATGCAATATTCGTTGCATGATCAGCCACCCTTTCCAAACCGGACACAATATCCGAAAATAACATTCCGGCTTCCGGACTGCATTCGTTCCTTGTCAGCCTTTCCACATGGGCTCTTTGCAGCTCCCGCTCCTTCTCATCCACTGCGTCCTCCAAATGCAGGATGTCTTCCAGATGTTCTTCCGAACCGCTGGAATACATCTCTATGGAAAAACGAATCAGCGTGTTCACCATATTCAGCATTTCCCCAAGCTCTTTCTGCGCCACGTTGCTAAATCCGACTCCAGAACTTATCCGCCGCTGCGCCGCATCGGCCACGTTTTCCGCATGATCCCCGATACGTTCTATATCATTCACTACATGGAACAGGGCGCCTATCCCCTTCAAGTCTTCGATTGGCAAAGTGGTCTGGTTAATTTTTACCAAATAATTGGTAATGGCATGGTTTAGAAAATTAATGTTTTTCTCCACTTCGTATACTTCTTCAATATCGGACTCATCCAATGTAATCAGCGCATTCATGGCACGGTTCAGATTTTCGGAAGCAAGGGAAGCCATACGCTCTATTTCATTCATCACTTCCACCACTGCCGTTGCCGGGTTAAACACTACCTTTTCCCCTATGTATTTCAATTGGAAGCTGTCCCTGTAATCCACTTTCTTATCATCTCCCGGTATCAGCAGATATGTCAGTTTCACAATCAGATTAGAGAAAGGAAACAAAATAATAACCTGGAATATTTTAATTATGGTATGTGCATTGGCTATAAAACGCCCATAATTCCCTCCGGAAAATTCTAACAGCAAATCCACCGCCAAATCTATGCCAACCAATAAAATGAGATACAGAATTGCAGTTCCGATTATGTTGAACAAAAGATGGATCATCGCCGCACGCTTGGCGTCCTTTTTACCAGTCAAAGAAGCCAGAACCGCAGAAGCGCAGGCGCCAATATTGCACCCTAATATGATATAGAGACTGATGGGCAGGGCCAGCAGTCCCTGGTTTGCCATCAGCAGCACGATGCTTACCGTAACAGAAGAGCTTTGTATCACAGCCGTAATCACAGTGCCCATCAGTATGGCAAGCAAAGGGCTGTGCAGAGATTTTAACAGAGTCATTACGTTTGGATTATCTTTCATGCCGGACATGGCGCTGGACATACTGCTCAATCCAAGAAACAGGATGCCAAAACCTACAATCACTTCACCAATCCGCTCCACTTTCTGCTTCCCCTTGCCCATCATCATTGTCAGCACACCAGCCAGCAAAATGACAGGCGCAGCTTCGGACAGGTTAAAAGACACCAACTGGGATGTAATCGTAGTGCCGATATTGGCGCCATAGATAACCCCTGCCGCCTGATAAAGCGTCATAAGCCCGGAGTTGACAAAACTGACCACCATCACCGTACACGCTGATGAAGACTGAATCACGCCGGTAAAAATAATGCCTACAATCAACCCAGTGAAACGGTTCTTTGTAAACATTTCCAAGATGGAGCGCAGCCTTGCTCCTGCTACTTTTTCGATGCTTTCGCTCATTACTGTCATCCCAAATAAAAACAACCCCAACCCGCCTGCCATTGATAGTAAAATATCCGCACCCATATCGTACCTTCATCCCTTCTTTTATCCTGGGCATGTCCGTCCTTCCCTGCCGTTAGGGAATTGCCCATAAATGTTTTTCTTCTTAACATTAGAACTTTTGTTCTGCCTTCCGTAAAAACTGTCTGCAAATGGCATTGGTTGTGGACATTTCCTTAGGAAAGCCCATGATAATGCCTGCCTTCTTTGATATCACGCCCAATTTGTGTTTTTAATTCCTCTTTTCCGTGGAATTTCCGCTCTGCACGTTTAAACCTAAGCAGCGAAACCTGTATCTGCGCGCCGTACACTTCCCTATCCAGGCCATAAATATAAGTCTCCACGCCCATCTGCCGTTCTTCACTTACCGTAGGTTTATATCCAATATTTGTAATCCCGGCCATTTCCCCGCCTTCCAGCGTCACCCTGGAATAATATACCCCATTGGGCGGAAGCAGTTTCCCTGCAGGCGCAAGCAAGTTTACCGTAGGCATTCCAATTGTCCTGCCAAACTGCCTGCCATGGACTACCGTACCTGAGATTTCATATGGCGCCCCTAACAGACAGGCCGCCTCTTCCATCCTGCCGCTTTCCACTGCCTGCCGTACTTGCGTGGAACTAACCGCTTTCCCATTATAGCATACTTTCTCAATAATATGAACCTCATATCCGCATTTCCCTGCCATAGCCCGAAGTAAAGCCGCATCCCCTGCCCCTTTATCTCCAAAGGTTACATCCGTCCCCGCTGCCAGATAAGCCGTATGCATCCGTTTCACCAAAATGTCGGTAATAAAATCCTCCGGCGATATGGCTGCCGTTTCATATGTCAGGGGAAATTCCACCAGGATATCAATCCCCATCTTTTCAAATGCCGCCCTTTTCTCTTCCCGGGTCATCAGCTCTTTCTCCATCCCGGTTCCAAACAGAGCGGAAGGGGGCGGGTCAAATGTAAAAACAGCCGCTTTTCTCCCATATTCCTTTTGTTCCAGTACACAGCGCAGCAACTTCTGATGCCCCAAATGAATCCCGTCAAACTTTCCAATGGCCGCCGCCAATGGCCCCTCTATTTTAAATTCTGCCGTTTTCTGAATTACCTGCATCTCTTACCCATTCTCCCTGAACATTTTAACCGGGATAAAACGCTCTTGCTCCGAACAATATTGGTAAATGCCATAAAACCTGCCCGCTTCATCGTACACTCTGACCTGCCCGTCGGGCGCTATGCCATTTTTCATACTGCCCATATCCCGGTAAAAAGCATTGCCGTTTTCAATCAGCTTCTGAAACTGTTTATTCACCGTAACTTCCGGATACGCCAAAAAAACGCTGTCCACCGGAAGGATTTTCCCTTCCAGTTCCCCGGCGTCCCGCAATGCTTCCACTTCCGCCAGGCGCAGCGCCTCTTCCACCCGGAAACTGCCTGCCCTGGTGCGCACTAATCCGGCCATAGCTCCCCCGCAGTCCAATTTCTGCCCAATATCATGACAAAGGGTGCGGATATACGTCCCTTTTGAGCAGGAAACGAGCATGGTCACATAGGGCAGGCGGATTTCTTCTATTTCTATTTTATAAATTTGTATCTGCCGTGGCTTGCGCTCCACCACTTTTCCTTCCCTTGCCAGTTCATACAGTTTTTTCCCGTTTACTTTTAAGGCGGAATACATAGGGGGAATTTGGGCATAACCGCCCAAAAAGGACGAAACAGCTTCCTGCACTTCTTCCGGCGTCGCCTTTATTTCCTTCCGGTTAAGGACAGAGCCTGTCATATCCTGTGTATCCGTTTCACAGCCAAGCTGCAGCACAGCCCGGTACTCCTTGCCCTCATCCGTCAGCATCCCGCACAGCTTCGTCCCATTTCCCAGACAGACAGGAAGCGCCCCTTCCGCTGCCGGGTCTAATGTCCCGGTATGGCCTATTTTCTTCTGTTTCAAGATTCCCCGCAGCTTTGCAACCACATCATGGGAAGTATAACCGGCTTCTTTGTAAATATTGATTATTCCATGATACATCTTTTGTCCATCCCCTTTCCCATCCTTATGGCTTCCCACTGCGCTTCCTGCTTTCCCGCTTTCAGGAAATTGGCGGCTTTTCAGCGCTTTTACAATATTCCAGCCGCCTTGAGCTGCCGCTCAATATGTAAGGAAAGGTTATTGACCACATCATGGAAAGTTCCTTTCATTGTACAGCCTGCCGCTCGCACATGTCCGCCGCCGCCAAAAAATACAGCCAATTTCGCCACATCCACATTCCCTTTGGAGCGCAGGCTGACTTTATATTCCTGCACGCCAGTCTGATACATAAAAATGGCGCATTCCACTCCTGCCGTCTGGTTTAAGTGACTGACAATCCCATCCAAATCTTTGGAATCGGCATGGTAAAAATCCAATGTCTTTTTCGCCAGGCCGCTGACAACGCACTTTCCATCCATAAACTGAATGCTTTCCAACAGGGCGCGCCCTAAGAGCAGGTTTTGTACATAGGTCTTTTGATAAAATGTTTTCTCGATGACTTCTGAAAAATCAAATCCAAACGAAATCAGTTTCCCCACTATTTCCAATGTCTTGGGAGAAGTATTGGAATAACGCAGCGCACCCGTATCATGTATAATGCCAATATAAATTGCCTTTGCTATTTCCACATCCAATTCTTCCATATCCATCACATCAAAAACCAACTCACTGGTGGAACTTGCCTGGGCATCCACATAATTTACATCCCCACAGCCCGGATTGCTGACATGATGATCTATATTGATGGTTTTTTCCGCATCCGCAAAAAACTTCTCTGCCCCGCCCAAACGTTCCTTGGCTGTATCCAGAGCAAAAAAGACATCATAGCTTTCCACATCCGTACAAAAATCCGTACGGATGTGTTCCACACCGCAGATACAGGAAAACACATCTGCAGGCTGCTCTAAAAATACATCAATTCGTTTGTTGGGAAACACTTTGACCAAATACTGGTATAGCGCCATACATGCTCCCACGCAGTCCCCATCCGGCCGGATATGCCCGCCGATTCCTATGGTGTTTGCATGGGCCGCTTCATCTTTAATCCTCATTTCCAGTCCCCCTGTTCACTTCGTCAATTAATTTGGACATATTAACGCCATAAGCAATGGACTGATCCATAATAAACGTAATCTCCGGCGTATTTCTCAGATTCACTTCCTTTGCCAGTTGATTCTTAATATAGCCGGTGGCGCTTTTGAGTCCCTCCAGCGTGCTTTTTTGAGCCTCTTCATCCCCCAGCACGCTAATCCACGCCTTACAAGTCTTTAAATCAGGAGACACCTCCACGGAAACCACGGAAGTCAGCGGATTTATGCGCGGATCTTTTATTCCGCCGCGTATAATTTCCGCCAGCGCACGCTGCACTTCCCCATTAATCCTTGTATTCTTTAAACTGTTTTTCCTCATTTATTACCCCCGTTCCTTGTTGTCCTTGTATATCCCACGCTTCAACTTATCTTGGCACTTCAACCATAATATAAGCTTCCACAATATCCAGCTCCTGCATCTGGTCAAAATTTTCAAATACAAGGCCGCATTCGAACCCTGCTTTCACTTCCTTCACATCATCTTTAAACCGTTTCAGAGAAGCAAGCGTTCCTTCGTAAATCTGATCGCCCTCCCTCATAATGCGAATCTTGCAATCTCTCTGGAACATACCGTCCAGTACATAGGAGCCGGCAATATTCCCGATGGCGGACGCTTTGAAAATCTGACGCACTTCCGCGTGGCCGATGACTTTCTCTTCAAAAACAGGATCCAACATTCCTTTCATTGCGGACTCCACATCTTCGATTGCCTGGTAAATGACCTTATAAAGCCTGATATCCACGCCTTCCCGCTCCGCAATCGTCTTTGCCATGGCATCCGGCCTTACATTGAAACCGATAATAATCGCAGAAGATGCGGAAGCCAATGATACATCCGATTCATTGATGGCTCCTACGCCGCCATGGATGCATTTTACCACCACTTCTTCATTGGACAGTTTTAATAAACTCTGTTTTACCGCTTCCACACTGCCCTGTACATCCGCTTTGATAATCAGATTCAGCTCCTTCAGGTTGCCTGCCTGAATCTGTGTAAACAAATCATCCAGTGACATCTTGGCCTTCGTGTCTTCCAACATACGCTCTTTATTTTGCGCCAAATAAGTTTCTGCATAAGATTTTGCCGTTTTATCGCTTTCATGGGCAATAAACACTTCCCCTGCGCTTGGCACATCGGAAAGGCCAAGAATTTCCACCGGAGTAGACGGCAAAGCCTCTTTTACTCTTCTTCCTTTATCGTCAATCATTGCCCTTACTTTGCCGTGGCTGGCCCCTGCGGAAATAAAATCGCCTACATGCAGCGTTCCCTTCTGTACCAGCACCGTCGCTACCGGGCCGCGCCCCTTATCCAATTCCGCTTCAATCACAAGGCCCCTTGCCTGTCTCTTGGCATTGGCTTTCAGTTCCAGAATTTCCGCCGTAAGAAGAATCGTCTCCAGCAAGTTGTCAATCCCTTCGCCGGATTTTGCGGATACAGGCACAAATTCCGTGCTTCCGCCCCAATCCACAGGAATCAGTTCATGCTCTGTCATTTCCTGCTTTACCCTGTCAATGTTGGCATTGGGCTTATCTATTTTATTCACTGCCACAATAATCTCAATTCCGGCTGCCTTTGCATGATTAATCGCCTCAACGGTCTGCGGCATCACACCATCGTCCGCTGCCACTACCAAAATGGCGATATCCGTGGCATTGGCGCCGCGCATACGCATTGCCGTAAATGCCTCATGGCCGGGTGTATCCAGGAAAGTGATTTTTTCAGAACCCACCCGGACTGTATATGCCCCGATATGCTGCGTAATGCCGCCTGCTTCTTTATCCGTAACGTTCGTTTTACGGATGGCGTCCAAAAGGGACGTTTTGCCATGGTCTACATGCCCCATAACACAGATGACAGGAGGACGCTTGGTCATGCTTTCTTCCGCTTCTTCATCCTCTTTCAGCAGTTCTTCAATGACATCCACTTTTACCTCTTTTTCACAGATTATGTCGTATTCGATGGCAATGTTTTCCGCTTCTTCATAAGAAAGCTCAGAATTTACCGTCATAATCTTGCCCTGCAAAAACAGTTTCTTAATAATTGCGGATGGCTGCATTTTCATTTTGTCTGCCAGTTCCTTTATGGTCAGGGAATCCGGAATTACAATCACCTTAATTTGCTCTTCCTTTACATCGGATGCTTTCTTCTCCGGCTTAATAAACTTCCCGGCTTTATTCCTGTTAGACGCCTTTGCCTCGTCCTCTTCATAAATCAGATCCTTCTTAGAGCGTTTATCCCTCTCTTGGCTAATTCTGCGCTTTTCTTCATCCCTGTGCTTTTCCTGATCCTTAACCGGGCTCTCCGGTACGAATCCTTTACCGGGCGCAGGCTTTCTGAATCGATTGTCCTGCCCTCCATTGCCTCTGTTAGGGCGTTCATTATTCCCATAAGGGCGGTTGCCGCCCTGGCCGCCGCCAGCGCTGCGCCGATCCCCCTGATTATTTTCAAAGGGCCTGCGGTTCTGGCCTTCATATCTTCTACCATCTCCACGATTTTCATTCCTGTTGTCACTCCGGTTATCTTTCCTATAATCCGTCCTTCTGGACTGGTCATTGCCCCTTGGCCTATCTTGTCTTGGCCTATCCTGCCTGGTATTGTCCTGACGGCTGGCGCCCTGGCGGCCGGATTCCTGCCGGTTCCCCTGACGGCCGGATTCCTGCCTTGCATTTCCCTGTCTGTTGTAATCCTGACGGCCGGATTCCTGTCTGGCATTTCCCTGCCTGGTATTCTCCTGACGGCCCGATTCCTGCCTGGACGCTGCATTCCGCCCGGATTCCTGTCTGGCATTCTCTTGGCTGTTTTCCTGCTTTGCCGCAGTTTCCACACTCCCTGTTTCCTGCTTTACGGCCTCCGCACCGCTGTTTGCCGGCTTTTCCCTTTCCATACTGCCGGATTCCTGTCCTGCGCCTTGCTGTGCCCCACTTACCGGCGGCACATTTTGCGCCATATTTTCCAAAACGGTTCCATTCCGGCCAGTATCCGCTTTTCCGGCCTCCTGCATAGCATTCCCCGCGCCGACAGCCTGGTTCCCTGCCACAGCGGCCGTAGTTCCCGCTGCCTGTTCCATTTCTGCTTTCCGAGGTTCCGTTTTCACTTTCTGTTCTTTCTTTGGCGTATAATTGGACGCAGGAATCATAGTAACCGGAGGCGTTGGAGATGGCGGGGTCAAAGGCTTAATCGGACGGTGCGGCGCCGGCTTCTCCTGCCGGGTTCCCTGCTTCCCATTGCCCTGTTTTATGTTATTGCCGCCGGATTTGGATGCATTATTTCCAGACTTTGCATTTGCGCCCCCCTGCTTTGCGCCGCTGTTGGCGGACTTTCCATTCCCGCTGCCTGCTTTGGCGCTGCCGCCCCCGGCTTTCTCATTGTTTCCTCCGCTTTTCCCATTATTGCCGCTTTGCTGCGTTTTCCTGCCTCCGCCCTGCTGAGTGCGCTGCTGCCCAGGCATCTTGCTGTTTTGGGGATTGCCCACAATAATGATTTTCTTCTTTTTCTTTGGTTGCTCCGCTCCCGCTTCTCCCGATTTTGCCATAGGTTTTTCCTCTTTCACTTCTTCATTTTTCGTAAAATGTCTTTTTACAAGCGCAATCACATCCTCTTCAATGGAACTGCTCACTGACTTTATCTCAATGCCTTTTTCCTGCAAAAAAGCCAATACTTCTTTATTTTGCCTGTCTAATTCCTTTGCAAGTTCATGTACTCTCATTTTCGCCATGCTCACTACCTCCGTCTCCTTCTTCCAACGCTTCCAAATGCTTTCTTATGGATTTTGCAAACCCCTCCTCCGTAATGGCTAACGATGTGCGCATTTCTTTTCCCATGGCATGCCCCAGCTCTTCTTTCGTCCCATACCGGAACATCGGTACCTGATAAAAATTGCACATATTATAAAATTTCTTCTCCGTATTGCGGGATGCATCTTCGCTGATAACAACCAGCAGCGCCCTGCCTGCTTTCACTGCTTTCTCTACCGCAAATTCCCCGCTTGCCACGTTCCCGGATCTGACAGCCAGCCCAAACAAGGAATATATTTTATTCATTCTCATAAAATTCCCTTTCCAATTTCTCATAAATTTCATCCGGAATTTTAACTTTCAGAGAACGTTCCAAACCTTTATTCTTTCTTACCTTTTTCATACAGTCACCAGATTGGCACAGATAGGCGCCTCTGCCATTCTTTTTGCCCGTCGTGTCCAGAACGATGTCACCCTCCACTGTTTTCAGAATGCGTAGCATTTCTTTTTTGCTTTTCATCTCACCGCAGCCGACACACTGCCGCAAGGGAACTTTCTTCGCCATATCCTATTCCTCTGTCTTCCCATCCTCTTCCTTTGGCCAGTTGGCAGCTTCCGTCTCTCCTCCCTCTTCGCCGCTTTCTGCAATTTCCCCATCTTCGGTTTCGCTGTCCTCTATACCGCCTTGTGTCATTTCTCCCACATCCACTATAGCGTCTGTGGCGCTTCCCTTATCTATATTGCCTTCCATGCCTTCTTCCACAAAACTCTCTTCTACACCGTCTCCCGTAAGGCTTTCCTTATCCATTCCATCTTCCGCAGAACTTTCCTCGTCCATACGCTCCTCTGGCAAACCTTCCTCACTCAATACGTCTTGCGGGAAGCTATCCTCATCCGCTCCATCCCTGGCAAAGTCTGCTTCGGCCGTATCATGCACTGTCTCCCCGTCTGCTCCGCCCTCGCCGTTTTCAAATGCATCCGCTTCTTCCCCCTCATATTCTCCATCATATTCATCATAGTCTTCCAGATAATCTTCATAGCGGAAGCCCGGTGCATCCTTTGCCTGCGTTTCGCTCTTAATGTCTATTTTGTATCCGGTCAGCCTGGCCGCCAGCCTGGCATTCTGCCCTTCTTTGCCGATAGCAAGGGACAATTGGTAATCAGGCACGACTACTTTGGCCGTCTTTTCATCCGGGTCTGCAAAAACTGCCACAATCTTTGCTGGCGACAACGCATTCTGAATTAAGTTACCCGGGTTATCGTCCCAGTTAATAATATCAATTTTCTCGCCCCGCAGCTCCTCCACAATGGTATTTACCCTGGAACCGTTAATGCCAACGCAGGCGCCCACCGCATCTACATTGGGGTTATTAGACCAGACCGCCATTTTAGTGCGGCTCCCCGGTTCCCTTGCTATGCTTCGGATTTCCACCGTGCCGTCTTTGATTTCCGTCACCTCTGCTTCAAACAAACGTTTTACCAGCTCTGGATGGGTACGGCTCACCAGTATCCTAGGCCCCTTTGGCGTGTTCTTCACTTCCAGGATATATACTTTAATCCGTTCTGTCGGTTTAAAAATCTCCCCTTTCACCTGTTCGCTTTCATTCATAATGCCGTCCGCTTTTCCCAGGTTAATGCTGATGTTCTTTCCCAAATACCTTTGTACGATACCCGTAACCACATCCTTTTCCTTCTCATAATACTGGTTATAAATAACGCTCCGTTCCTCTTCCCTTATTTTCTGTAAAATCACATTCTTTGCATTCTGAGTGGCGATACGTCCAAATTCCTTGGACTTGATTTCCACATGAACAATATTGCCAAGCTGCGCCCTTCTGGAAATCTTTAAGGCATCGGTCAAAGAAATCTGCAGGCAGTCATCCTCCACCTCCTCCACCACTTCTTTTTCCGCATAACAGAGGAAATCACAGGTTTCCCGGTCAATCTCCACCTTTATATTATCCGCTTTTCCAAAATGGTTTTTGCAGGCCGTTATCAGGGAATTTTCAATTGCATCAAATAATGTTTCTTTGCTAATCTCCTTTTCCTTCTCCAGAATATCCAATGCCTCCATTAACTCTTTGTTCATTTTTCCTTTTTCCTTTCTGCGTTCCCACCGCGATGATATCTCTTAGAAATCAAGTGCCAGCCTGATAATTGCAATATCGTCCCTTGCAAAAACCAGTTCCTTTTCTTCCGTTCCCTCTATATGTTTTGCATCCTTGCTTCCGTCTATGTCCCCTGTTTCTTCTATTATAATAATGGAATTCTGGTCAAAACCTTTTAAGACGCCTTCGAATTCCTTACGTTTCCCGATTGGCTTATAGGTCTTTAATTCTACTTTTTCTCCAATGCTCTTTTCCAAATGCTTATCCTTCTTCAGCGTACGTCCCAAACCCGGACTGCTTACTTCCAATATATATGCGTCTGTAATAAAATCTTTCTCATCCAGCGCATCCGACAAGGCGCGGCTGACTTTCTCACAGTCATTGATATCCACTCCGCCCGGTTTGTCGATATAGGCCCGCAAATAAAAATCGCTGCCCTCCTTCACATATTCCACATCATAAATCCCGACTCCTGCTTTCTCCACAATCGGCAGCAGCAGTTCCTCTGTCATGCTCTCATAAGTCTCCCTTTTAGTCATTACTCCCTCTCCCTTCATCAACGCACACCGTAACTGCTGTCCGCTACTCACAAAAAGAGTGGACTCGCAAGTCCACTCTTAATTAACAGTTACATATTATCTTTTTTTACTATAACACTCTGTCTTGGAAAATGCAAGCATTTTTTAACAATTTATTGGAAAAGAGAGGCTCTATCGCTTACCGCTCCAATTCCTTTCTCATAAATGCAGTCAGCGTATGGGTGGCGTCACCGATATATTCCCAGCACATAATGCCGGCCAGCCCGTTTTCTTTCAAGTAACTGATTTTACATGCCAATGACTGCTCATCGTCATAACTGATAAAAACGCTGCCATTGAAAAGCCATGGCGCTTTCGCCTCATCGTCCCAATAACGGACAAACCCGTTTTTGTTAATGTATTTTTCCACCAACCCTCCATACTCCTCGCCATAGCCCCCAATGGTTTGGGCCTGCTGGCACAATCCATGATTGTAATCCGGCACATGTTCCCACTTTCTGCTGTAAAAAGCCGCGCCAATAACTATTTTTTCTGCCGGAACGCCTGCTTCCTTATATATCTTCACCGCTTTATCCACACTGGCGTCAAACAAATCGTCCCTGTCGGCATAAAGACTGGTATGGTGTCCGGTCAGCGTCTGAAAACCGCCCCGCAAATCATACGTCATAATCTGTACGTAATCCAGATATTTCACCGCTTCCTCCATCTGCGTATTGCGTACATAATAACTGTCCCCGCCTGCGGCAATGGTCAGCATGTAACGTCCGGGCTGCCTGTCCTCAAAAGCTTCCCGCAAAGTTTTTAAAAGCAAGGTAAAGTTTTCCTTATCCGCCTTGTCTGCACCGATGCCAGCCGCCGCAATGCCCGGATACTCCCAGTCAATATCAATGCCGTCCAACCCGTATTCTTCCACCAGGGCAAGGCTGTCCCTGGCAAACTGCGTCCGCCCTTCCTGTGTAAAGGCAATTTCCGAAAATCCCCCGGAACCCCAGCCGCCAATGGATAAAAGTATTTTTATCCCTGGATGGATGCTGCGCAGCCGCCTAAGGCCCTCTTTACACTCCGGGCAATTCCATGTCACCCTTCCATTTACCACATGCCCAAATGCAATGTTGACTACATCCATGCAGCGCGCTTCCTCTTCCCACACATCCCCAATTGCTTTTTCCGACACATATTCGATTAACAATGCCATCCGTTCTTCTTTCCTTTCCTGTTACTGTCTTATCCGCTTATGCCCACTCAGTCCTCATCCGTTCCAGTAAAAGCCGCACCGCCCCCACATTATATCCTGCCGTTGCGTACAGCCCGTTTCCCTCTTCATCCCATGCCACTGCCAGTGGATACTTCTTCTCCACCCCCATTTTCTCCGCCACATGGGCGGAAACTTCCCATTCTGCCGCATCCCATATATGGATATCCGGAAAAACGTTCCTAACTTTCTCTAACGCGCCGCCTTTCTTCATTGGCTCCCTTTTTAACAGGAAAATCCTACCGGACAACGCTCCCAGCGCATCGCTGCTTTCCAACAGCTCCGCCAATATATGTTCCGAAGGCTCCCTTCCCTCTTCCAGCCAGATACAGACGCCTCTCTGTCCCTGACAATATTCCCGGAGATTTTCCTCCCCTGCTTGGGTTTTCCCAATAAGCACAGGCAGCGGGATTTTTTTCCCTTCCATACCTGCCGCCATAGCGTGCTGTTTCACTTCTGCCTGCATTTCTTCCTGCCCGGTTATATGGAAAAACAGCTCCCTGACCAATTGGTTCCCATCACTTTCCCGTACCATAGTCAGCAGACGATATTGCCCACGCCCTACAACGAGGTTTAGTCTGTTTTCCCGCACTGACTCACCCTCCAGCCTCAGCGCCTTCCATTCCTTCCCGTTCCACCGGGCTAAACTCCATGTGCTGGCATATTTCCAATCCCTGTTTTCCTGAAAAGCCAAAAGGAGGTTGGTCTTGGTTTCCCTTTCTTCCTCTGCCGGATGAAACATCCCTTCCCGGTAATACTCCGGATATCCCCAAACCGGATTCATCCTTGCCGGGATTCCAAGGCTTCTGCATATAGCTACAAACAACAGCCCTCTGCTCTCTTCGTTTATTAACTGCATCTTTATAGCGCCAAGCGGCGTAATCGGAAGCGTCTGGTAATCCCGTCCCTCTGCCTCAGGAAGCCGGCTGCATATCCCGCTCCATATATGTGCCGGGTTTTCCAGGAATTTTTCCTTATCCGCTCCCAAACATTCCTTTATCCCTTTCCGGTAAGCGCTAAGTTCCTCATTTTGCACACGGGGATTGAGTAAAAATTGGATAAAAATATTTTCCGGGTATTGCCCGGCAAACGGCATCGCCTCCTGTAAATGCTCTTCCAGAATGTCTGCCCTTACATCATACCAGTCTTTTTCCTCCAATGCATTTAACATGGCTGTCCGGTAAGGATTGTTATCGGTTTCCAGAAACGCCGCCACCTGCGCAAAATTCCCTCCTGCCTTTTTCAATATTTCTTCCGCCTCCGGAAAAGCGGCGGCCCGTTTCTCCTCAAAGTAACTCCCAAGACGTTCTTCCCGGCGCTGTTTAGCCTGCTGCAGTTTTTCCTCCCAGGCCGGATCCGGCGCCGCTTCCTCCACCTGCCTGCCAAGAGGAGCTAAAAAACGGTATTCCAAGGCTTTCCCTGTCTGCGGCCTGGTAAGCCTTACCGTCCTTTCTCCCTCCCTGTCCGCCAGAAAACGGCAGGAATAATATTCACCACGGATACTGCAGGATACCTGGATTTCCCCTTTCCCCAGGCGGATTTGACATTTTCCCTCCCCATCTGTTGCAAGAACCGCTATCCTACCGTAGTCACCATAATTTAAAACTTCCAGGGACGCCTGTCCATTCCTCACCGGTTTCCCCTCTTCTTCCAGGATTTCCAAAGTCATCTGCACTGTGTCCGCATAACGCCCTGTCACATTCAAAAAGGAGGCGCATCCCCTCCGGGATATGAATTCCTGCCTGCCTTTCGGCTCTCCGAAACAACGGGCATGTACCAGCATAGCTCTGGAAGCCGCATAGGTAAACCATCCTCTGTCTAAAACCGGCTCCGGTTCACATGCCCCTAAATAACGCCATTCCCCTTCGCACCAGACTTCCACCCAGGCATGGTTATCGTCACAGTGCGACCACAGGGGAGCGTACACTTGTCTGGCTGCCAACCCCACGCTTCTTAAAACAGTTACGGTAAACACGGATTCTTCCCCACATCTTCCCCACCCGCTCTTGTAGGCGGTCACGGCATTGGCTGTCCGCGCACTGGCGGGATGATATGTCACCTGTCCGGCACACCACATATTTACTGCTCCTATGGCTTCCCTAACCTCCATATCTTGTATCTGTGGCCAAACCATCCCGAAAAACCACTTCCGGCAGTCTTCTATCCGCTCATTGTTGATACGGTAAGCTGCTACATTTTCCATAAAAATATCTTCCGGCAGCGCTTGGCACCATGCCACATGTTCCCTTAAAAAGGCCGCATGTTCCGCAAACTTTTCCAGTACATGGCTTTCCACGTCCGCACAGTCGCTAAAGGGCATCCCTTCCTGGTAATATGCCAATATTTTATCCTGTAAATGTTCCATCCGGCTAATTCCTTTCTCTTTGGAAACCTCTCCTTTGTTTTCTACATTATACCATAAATTTTCAATATTTCAAACCCCTTGAAATACCGATAAATTCAAGAAAGTTCAAAATATACGGCGGCGCAAAACCTCCAAAATATGCCCTAATTAGTAACAAATTAGTATCACACTTTTTCGGTCACGGAATCACCCAAAGAAAGGCAAATCCAGCGGTTGCGCCCCTTTTCCCCGGACTTCAAAAGTCCCCACTTCCCGATCTTCCCGGTGCTGCTGATCTGCCCATCAGCTTCATCAACAATGGTGAAAACTCCCTTGCCCGTGAAACCGTCCTTCTGGTAGTTCGTTCCTGCGCCCTTGCGGATATACAGATCAGGGATTTTCACCCGCACCTTGTAAGGGAATTTTGCCGGGACTTCCGGCTCTGCTGCCGTCCCGGTGATTTTGTCCAGAATGTTCAGGATTTTTTCACCGTACTTTGCACCAGCCGCCCATCCTTTACCGTGCGGGTTCTCCTGAATCC
>CAJTQO010000022.1 GCA_910578405.1 uncultured Lachnospiraceae bacterium
GTCTTAATAAGCTGCTGCAAGCCTTTGACGGGCAGGTATGCCGCCTGTACGGGTATCAAGATGCTGTCGGCGCTGGCAAAGGCATTTATGGTAATCATGCCGAGGGAAGGCATACAATCAATCAAGATATAATCGTAGTTCTCCCGGACAATCTCTATGTATGACCGGAGTACCGTTTCCCGGCTCATCACATTCACAAGGGAAACCTCCAGACCGGAAAGCTCAATGTTCCCCGGCATTAAGTCTATCCCTTCCTCATGGTGGAGGATACCTTCTCCCGGCTCTACTTCCTCGTCATTGATTAAGTTCCCCATAATGGTTGCAAGCGTGACTTCCAGACTGTCCGGCTCTGTAAAGCCTAAACTTGCGGTCAGACTGCCCTGTGCGTCCGCATCAATCAAAAGCACTTTCTTTCCCTGTTTTGCAAGTCCTATGCCTAAATTGCTTGTGGTGGTGGTCTTGCCCACTCCGCCTTTCTGGTTTGCGATTGCGATGATTTGCGTGTTCAAGATAATCACCTCATTTCTTGGTATGAAAAAAGGGAGAATGTGACCGGAATCAACATTCTCCCTTAGAAACGATATGTGATTGTGCAATAATCTGTCTTTTGTGAGGTTAGCTTTTGAGAGCCATCTCGCCGCAAACCCGCATGAATACTGGATTTTTGCCTGTTTGCTTTCCCTTTCCCCAATAACCTGTGTTCAACGAGCATTATTCGAGGGATATCAGCCGGAAAATCCGTTCCGCAATGAACACTTCATGCAGAAGCGGAAAATTCATCGGGGCATTTGCACCGTTTGGCTATATGAAATCCCCCGATGACCGCCACAAGTTCGTCATTGACGAACCTGCCGCCGCCGTAGTCCGCCGCATTTTCCAGATGCGCTGTGAGGGGCTTGGCTACCGCAGTATCACTCTGGTGCTCAACGAAGAAGGTATACTGCCGCCGAGGGAATACCGCTACCAGTCCGTAGGGAAACAGAACCCTTACACGAAAAGCAATGGGAAGTGGAGCATTTCGGAGGTAAGGCAGCTGCTCCACAACGAGGCATATATCGGGAACATGGTGCAGCATAAGAATGAGAAATTCTCATACAAGGACAGCCGGAATCTTGCCGTGCCTAAAGATGAATGGATAAAGGTGGAAAATACCCATGAGCCTATCATCAGCATGGATGTGTGGGAACAGTGCCGCAGTATGGACAGGGAGGCAAACCGCCCGCGCCAGAACAGCATGAAAGAGACCAGTCTGTTCAGCGGTCTGCTGTTCTGTGCCGACTGCGGATATAAGATGCGGAGCCAGATAAAAATGCAACGGCGGAAAAACGGCGTTACAGCCTGTTATGAAAACTATTTCTGCGGAAACTTTTCACGCTCAGGGCATACGGCATGTACCACGCACAATGTATCGCTCCGGGTATTGTCGCAGCTGGTACTGGGTGACATCTGGGTGAAATCGGAAGATGTCTTTTACCATGAGAAAGAGATTGCACAGTGTCTGATGGAGCGCAGGCAGAAACAGGGACAGGCAGAGCTTTCTGCCATACAGAAGTCCATGAGGTCACTGGAGAAGCGTGCGGCGGAACTTGACAGGCTGATAAGGAGTGCCTATGAAGACAAGGTAAACGGCTCGATACCGGGCGAACTGTGTGCGGAGCTTCTGGGCGGCTATCAGAAAGAACGGACGGAAAATGCCGCAAAGCGGCGGGAACTGGAAGCGCGGCTTGCGGAAATGCAGACGGTGAAAAATGAAGTGCAGGAATGGATTTCACTAATCCGCCAGTATCAGGATATTGACACGCTCGACCGTGAGATGCTTCTGAGACTGATTGACAAAATAGAAGTTGGTGAGGTACATATCGAGGACGGGCAGAAAGTAAGGGATATCAAGATACATTATAAGTTCGTAGGATATATCGGTTGATGCAGTAATCAGCCGATATTCTTTTTTCTACTTTATGTGAAATTCCCATAAGGGCAAAAACAAGGGAAAAGGATACATATTATGAAGCTGTCATAGCACAAAGCCTTGAAAACAGGGGAAACTTATGGAAAAGGCTTACAAACAGGAATTTATCTATTCATCAATTCAAGAGTTTTTTCAAATGAAATACATTCTGCGTATCTTCCATTCCACATCGGTAACAGACAGGACGGCGGGATGGTCAACATCCGCCCCGCCCCGCTGTTTTCGATTTTGTTTGCCAGATAGTCAAAAATTTATAAAATCTGGTAAGCAACATATCCTAATAAAAATATGCCTACTAAAATGCAAACGAGCGAAAGCACAAATTTCCCCTTCGCTTGTTCTCTCTTTTTTCTGATAGAAAGCAACGACCAAATACCATACGTTGCAAAAACAAGACCGACAAAACATTGAATAACCGCACTTACAATTTCCATAACAGATTTCTCCTTAACTGCCAATGTAATTTGCAAATTTAGATTTATATTGCGTTTGCACTTCCGATTTCAAGTAAATTTCCCTCTGGGTCTGCCACATAAAAATTACGAATGCCAAAGGGATAAGTGATAGGTTCTCCTGTTGGAAACTGCACACTCAACTTCGACAGACGTTCATATTCCAAATCCACAGCGGCGAAGCTGGGCAACCAGAGGGCAATTTCAAAAGTCTGGTTGATACCATTTGGAGGAATATAGTCCTTACCTATTGCCTTGACAAATTCTTCCCTGCTATACATAAACAAGGATAATTCGCCGCTTGCCGTTTCAAAGTCTGCAAACGGACCACCGTTCCATTGAGTTTGAAAGCCTAATATATCTCTATAAAATGGAACCATGGTGTTCATGTTGCCAACCAGTAAACTTACCCCTATACGCACTTCTTTTCCATTCATTATCAGTATCTCCTCTATATTCTATACTGCAGTTCCCAAACATTATAACATAAAATATACGATAATTGATGAACTGATTGAAATGCTTTCAAAAAAATGAAAAGAGGGCAGATAGAAGATGCGAACATCTGCCAGAAAGCAATTTTCAAACACGCTCTAAGAGTGGGAAGGAAAAAAGAGAGACAAGACACATTATGGGGGTGGTTCGGGAAAATGGACAAAGAACACAGAACCCATAGATGGAGCTTACGTCGCAACGCAGAAAATGTTCTTCTATCTACATATGAACGATGGCCGGCGCCCCAGTGACGTCCGTGAGGTATTGGAAAGCGCAAATCAAGCAAATGTCAGCATTTCCGGCATTTCAATTTTTCCCGCACGATATCCAGTGGAGAGCTGTCTAGGCGATTTCCCTTTGGATATGGCATATGTCCACAAAGCTTAGGAAGCTCTGCTGGTTTTGGGACAGGAGCCGGTCTGTTTTATGTTGCTGACAAAAGCGGCTGCCGGTGGTAATCTTCTGGAAAAGGTTCAGGAACAGACGGGCCTGACTTTTCATGTGGGATTTTAGGAGCAGACGCAAGCCGGATGAAGCCTATTCTTTTACGGGTTTTCCGGCAAAGAAACTGCAAGGCCGTTTCAGTTGGGTGTACAAAAAATTGTAAAGCAGACAAGTTGTAAGGAAACAGATTATGAGAAAAAATAACAGAACAGGAAAACGGCTGCGCTTAGCGCCTCTTATATTGGGAGGCTATGGGGCATTTCTCGGTTTTGGCCTAATGGCTATAGGCTTTGCGGAAATGACGGAAGGGATTGGAATTATCCGGCTTTTGCTTGGGTTTGGTATGGAAGGCTTTGGATTATTGGGGATATGGGATGGAGTGTGTGATCTGGTCAAGCCGGATAAAAGACAAAAGCAGGCGCCAGCGAGCCAGTTTATTCTTACGGATATATCCGGGAATAGGAGTTCTAATGTTACCGTAGAGGCTTTGCAAAAACAGTTGGAAAGCCTGATGGAAAGTGATAAAGGGGGTGTTTTCAAACTCCAGGTTCTGCCTGACATTGGCCACTGCCTGAGCGAGGCAAGGTTTATCAAGGTCGGAAATGTATATGGGTATTTGGTGGAAATCAATTCAGAAAACTATTGCATTTAGAATTGTAAAATTATAAAATAGGAATTGTTAAATCACAACATGTTTAAAACGAATTGAAATGGTTGGAGGTAAACAAAATGGCTAAGAAAGAACGATTTGAGACGGTTTATTCACAAGGCGCTATTGATGTAACGCAAATTTTGGTAGATACAGAGACTGGAGTGAATTATGTGTTTCGTAAAGTTGGAAATGCGGGAGGAATAACACTGCTGTTAGACAAAGATGGAAAACCCGTTATTTCTCCGATTGCGAGCAACTAACGTTAGTGAGCAAAATTTGGATTGGGGGCGGGGCAGCTATCAAATAGACAATCTATTCTGTTTCCAGGAGTGACGGAGGACATTTCTCCCTATAAAACCTTATGTAATCCTTTGCATAAGCAGGCTGAACCCGCCGCTTGACAACCGGTTTATTGAAATTATGGACGGGCGCTAAATGTAATCCCGTATGAGTTCCCGGAAAGGTTTTGACGGTTTTAAGCTGGGGGCAAAGAGAATGGCAGAAGTTTTCAGATGTGGGCAAGAGGACAGGTGAAGGAAAAGGCAGACGTTTTGACGTGGGCGCTGCCTTTATTGAATTACTGGCATACTGGAAGCTATTTAAGTTTTATCATTTAATTTAGCATATACATAGGTATCTTTCCAAATTGGTTTTTCCGTTTCATCTTTCCAGAAATACACATTTTTTCTAAAATGGGCTTCACGCTGAAATGCTAACGCTTCAAGTAATTTCCATGAACTCTTATTATTGGGGTCACACTCCGCATATATCCTATGTACGCCATTGGAAAAAGCCTGTTTGATTAAAGCCTTGCAGCTTTCGGCAGCATAACCAAATCCCCAATAATTCCGATTAAATACATATCCTATTTCCAGCGCTTGAAAGTCACGCTTACCCATATATACATTCCCAATCATTTTATGGCAATTTTTCAATTCAACAGCAATCATTTCATCAGTGCAAATGCGCCATTCAAGATTTTTTTGTGTTTCATCGAAAGTCTGTGGTTTATATGGTTCATATTTCACAACTTCCTTATCGGATAAGTATTCAAATAAATCCTGCACATCTTCCTTTTGGTATCTTCTTAAAATGAGCCTTTCCGTTTCCGCTATAAAAATTTTGTTCTCCATGCCACACACTCCATAAACGAATAATCTTTGACTTATTTCTTTTTGCAAACTTATCAATAATTTTGTCTGCCCAAAAGTTGATGAAGAAATCGGCAATTTCGGCAAACACATTCAAAATAAAATCCGCCATTTAAGCTTCCTCCCCCAATAACGGTTTGTTGTTGGGTTCAGTTTAACATATTTGTAGAACATTTACAAGATTCCGTGTATGTAAAAGCAAAAAGAAGGAATTCATTACTTGACAATAAGGCAAAGAATACATTATGTGTTTCTTGTGAAATTCCTCTTTTCTCCTATATGAGGCGGCGCTTGTTTTACGGTTGCATTTATAATGAAAAGGGGCGGCAGCGCTTTAGGCTGCTCCCCCTCCTCTTGCTTCCCTAGAGCGTGTTTGAATATTCATTCCCCCAATCTGCACGCTCCACTTTGCGTGATATTTGCGCCAAAGGAAGGGCGTATCACCTGAATTTGGTGCAAAATAGTGGAATTTATAGGCTTTTGTAAATTTTAATTATCGTTTTATCAAATCCCTTATTTCATCAATCCATTTTCCCTTGACATTGCCGTCCCTATGGCTTATCATAACATTATCTTAATTCTATGCCTGTAAAGGCAGTGATTTGGCAGTTTCTGTTAAAATTCCATTTTACAAACGTTAAATATATAAAATAAAGTATTTTCCCAGAAAATATTGCTATTTATTTTCGAAATTTGTATAATAGAAGCATATCAATTTGTGAGCATGATATTTTCCGGTTTGGGAAAGGCACTAGGGCGGCGGTAGAGTCATAGAATATAGTAAATTGACTTTGGGGGCGCCTTTTGAAAACTTTTCAGAAACCTTTAACCGCGGAAGAAGAAGCCCAATATATCCAGATGCTGCAGCAGGGAAGCATTGAGAAAGCCAAAGAAGCAAGGGAGATTCTGATAGAACGCAATCTGCGTCTGGTTGCCCACATTGCCAAGAAGTATCAGAATGTGGACGAAGATATGGAGGATCTGATTTCCATAGGGACGATAGGGCTGATTAAAGCGGTTGCCTCCTTCGATTCAGGGAAGGGGAAGCTGAGTACATATGCTTCCAGATGTATAGACAATGAGCTGCTGATGCTGCTGCGTTCCAAGAAGAAAATCTCCAAAGAAGTGTCATTGCACGAACCGATCGGGACAGACAGGGAGGGGAATGAAATCAGCCTGCTGGATATCATTGAATCGGAGCAGGTGGATGTGATAGAACGGATGGAGCTTGGCGGCAACATCAGAAAGCTTGGCAAGGCGTTGCGGACATTGGATGAGCGGGAGCGGGAAATTATTTATCTGCGTTACGGGTTGGCGACGGGAAAGGAAGTAACGCAGCGGGAAATCGGAGAAATGCTTAGCATATCCCGCAGCTATGTGTCCAGGATTGAGAAGAGGGCCCTCCAGAAACTACGGCGGCTGTTTGAGCAGGAGCCGGTACAGTAAGCGCGGACGGGGCGAAAAGAGAAAAGAGACAGCAGATAAGGGGGGAGCGGTATGCTTTTTGTGAAAACCAGTAAACTGAAAAAAGGGATGAGGCTGGCCAGGCCCATATACAACAAAGACGGAGTCCTTCTGTATGAACGTAATTCCAAACTGACTGCACAGGGAATCCAAAGTATCAAAGCTTTTAACCTGATCGGGCTGTTTATATTGGAACCGGCAGAGCCAGTGCCTCCGATGACGCAGGAAGATATACTGTTTGAACGTTTCCAGACAATGACAGTATTCTCCCTCCGGGAGGAACTGCTTAAGATTAAGGATGAGAAGAAAAAAGGCTCAAAAATACAGGTTATTGTCAACAATATTTTAAAACGTTACGGGAATATGGATAAGAAGATTAATTTTATCCAGAATCTGAGGAGCAGGGAAGACTATGTGTACAAACATGCCTTGAACGTAGGTATTTTATGCGCTTTGATGAGCCATGTACTCAATATGAGGCTGGAAGACCAGATGGACGTGATTTTTGCGGCCCTGCTGCATGATATAGGGAAGCTGTCGCTTCCGAAAGCGATTGCGGCCAAGGATGAGCCAAACGATGATGAGAAGAAGGTAATTGATACATATGTAATGGCAGGCTATGAGTTGATTGGCAATGTATTTTCCCTGGCTCCCGGCGTAAAGCGTTGCTGTGTGCAGATGCATCAGCAATGGGACAGCTTCCGGACAGACAGCCATGAGCCGAAGCGGAAAGTGGCTCTTGGGACAAAAGTGCTGCTAGTGGCGGATGTTTATGATACAATGACGGCTATGTGCCTGGATCAGGCGCCGGAATCCGAAGTTGTGACAATCAAATACTTGATGAAGCATCCGGAAATCTTTGACCCGGATGTAGTGGACGCCCTGATTCAGTCCATCCATATTTTGGCGCCGGGCGTCAGCGTAGAGCTGAATACGGGTGAGAAAGCGATTGTAATCCGTAATGACGAAGCGGACATACTCCGTCCTATGGTATTAGGTTTTAAAAACAATAATATTATAGATTTGTCAGATAAAGAATATCAGGATTTGGAAATTAAGGATATTATGAAAACGATGGATAACCGTCATGTGATGGACACCCAGCTTTTACGGGAAAACGGGTTTCCCGTACCTGAACAGGAAGATGCGCAGCTCCAGGACGGAATAGGGGAATAGGAACCGGTATCAGGTCAAAATCCTTTAGCGTAGCCCGTTATGCCTACGCTTTTGACCTGCACGTTCCAAAAACGTTTCATATGGGCGCTTTGGCTATTTTTGAAACGATACAAGAGTATTGCGGCAGGCGGGCGGAAACCCCTGCCGACAGAACTGCTATAAATTAAGGAAGAATTTCATACATTTCACAAAAAATGCCAGCTATCCATGCAGGCATTCCAGGGATTTCTCCCAACGATTTCCAATACAAAAAACAACATCTGCCCAAGGAACCGGGCCAGGAAGAATAAATGGCAAAATAAATTTGGACAGTTATTCTTCCATGAAAGAAGCGAGGGTGAGGGTGGAAGCGGAACTGGAAAACAGCATCCGCCCAAAGAAGCGAGCCAGGAAGAATAAATGTCAGAGTGAACTCGGACAGTTATTCTTCCATGGAAGTGGCGAGGTGGGGGCGGATGCGGAACTGGAATAGGAGGCTTATAATGTTCAGTAATATTTTAACAGCAGCGATATGTGGCATGGATGCGTCCATAGTTCATGCGGAGGTGGACGTATCCCATGGCTTGCCGGGTTTTTTGATGGTAGGCTATTTGGGGAGCGAGGTAAGGGAAGCTACGGAGCGCGTCAGAGTAGCGTTAAAGAATACAGGAATTACTCTACCGCCTATGCGCATTACCGTCAACCTTTCTCCGGCGGATATTAGAAAAAGCGGGACAAGCTTTGATTTGCCTGTGGCAGTGGGGATTTTGCAGGCTTTGGGGCATGTGGAGGAAAAAGAGACAGAAAAAGTGATGTTTGCCGGGGAACTGAGCCTGGACGGAGAGGTGAATGAGATTAGGGGCGTGCTGCCAATTGTCAGGATGGCAGGGGAAAGGGGAATTAAGAGGTGTATAGTTCCATGGGAAAATGAAAAAGAAGGCGCATGGATACCTAATATGGAAGTCATTGGGGTATCTTCTTTAAAAGAAGTGATAGAGCTATTAAAAGGTAAGGACAGGGAAGAAGGAAATGGCGGAAAAAGGAACGGGGATAGGGCAGGGACAAAGGGAGGGCAGAAGGACGGAAACGCAAAAGAAAGAGGAAGGACGGAAACCGATGCAGGGAAAGGGGGCAAAAGAGAAAGAAAAAAGCAGGAAAACCATTCGGAATATATCCTGTGCGCTGCAGCCCGGCAACCCGGAAAGGGGGAGGGAGGGCTGGATTTTGCACAGGTACGGGGGCAGGCCGGGGCGAAGCG
The DNA here is from genome assembly GCA_910578405.1 of uncultured Lachnospiraceae bacterium. Classification (GTDB taxonomy): domain Bacteria; phylum Bacillota; class Clostridia; order Lachnospirales; family Lachnospiraceae; genus Kineothrix. Next base: position 9,041 of record CAJTQO010000022.1, read on the forward strand.
CGCTGCGGAAATTGCGGCGGCAGGGTTCCATAACCTTTTGTTGATTGGGCCGCCGGGCGCTGGGAAAACGATGATTGCCAAAAGGATTTCCGGCATTTTGCCCCTATTGACGAAAGAAGAATGTCTGGAGGTATCTTCCATCTATAGCATATCCGGTTTACTCAACCGCAGAAACTCTTTTATTTCCACCAGGCCCTTTTTAAGCCCGCATCATACCATTACGGCACAAGCGCTCTCTGGAGGAGGCGCATATCCAAGACCAGGGGTTATCAGCCTGGCGCATAAAGGCATACTGTTTTTGGATGAAATGCCCGAGTTTGGCTCTACCGCGCTGGACATGCTGCGTCAGCCGCTGGAGGAGAAAACAATACAGATTGTGCGGTTAGGGGGCAGTTATGAATATCCGGCGGATTTTATGCTGGTAGGCGCAATGAATCCATGCCCTTGTGGCTACTACCCGGATATGGAGCGTTGCCGTTGTACACAGACGGCAATCCGGAAGTACCAGAACCGCCTGTCTGGCCCGGTGTTGGATAGGATAGACATTTGTGCGGAAGTCCCGCCATTAACGATGGAAGAACTGGAGGAGGGCGGCAGGGAAAGGCAGGAAGGACAGGAAACGAGCGCGGATATCCGTTCCAGGGTTTTGCAGGCAAGGGAGATGCAGCGAAGGCGCGGCTCCGGGAAAAGCAATGCTGCGCTGACGCTGGAGGAAACCAGGGAATTTTGCAGATTGGACAAAGATGGGAAGGAACTGCTTGAAAAAGCATTTGGCAAAATGAAGCTGAGCGCACGGGCGTATTCCCGCATTTTGAAAGTTGCGCGGACAATTGCGGATTTGGATGGAAGTGAGACGGCGCTGAAAAAGCATCTGGCAGAGGCCATTAGCTGCCGTGTGGCAAGTGGAGGGTATTGGGAGCGGTAGTGCAGGATTGTGACGCACATCTGCCAGAAAGTAATTTTCAGACATGCTCCAGGAGGAGAATAGTTTGTGCCGGTGCGATATTGGAAATGGAGGAGAAAAATGGATTGGGAAGGGCAGCAGGCATATGCCTACTGGTTGGAATGCGTATGGGGATTGGGGAGGAAAAGCCGTTGGGAACTGGTAAAAGCGGCAGGCTCTCCGAAGGCGGCCTATGAAATGGATACGGAAGGCTGGCGTGCGCTTTTGCCAGGAAAAAAGGCGGACGCATTGGAGAAAGCGAAAACGGAATGCAGTGCAGAAAGGGTAGAGGAAAAGTATAGGAACTTTTGTAAAGGGGATGTGCGTTACATTTCAAGCGTGCATCCGGATTATCCGGGGCGGCTGAGAAAGATTCCGGACCCGCCCTTTGGGCTGTTTCTTTTAGGGGAAATGCCGCAGGAAAAGACGCCCGCCATTGCGGTGATTGGCGCGAGGGAGTGTTCAGAGTATGGCAGGTATGTGGCGCAGGAGGCGTCAAAGGCTCTGGCGCGGAAAGGGATTCCCGTAATAAGTGGCATGGCAAGGGGAATCGACAGTATTTCACAATGGGCAGCCCTGCAGGCAGGGGGAAAGTCCTATGGAATATTAGGAAACGGAGTGGATGTCTGCTATCCTGCGCAGAACAGGAAACTGTATGAAACGCTGAAAACAAAGGGAGGGTTACTTTCTGAATACTTACCCGGAACCCAGCCGCAGGCCGGGCTGTTTCCTATGCGCAACAGGATAATCAGCGGCCTTTCGGATGTGGTTTTAATTGTGGAAGCGAGGGAAAGGAGCGGGACGTTAATTACGGCAGATATGGCGTTGGAACAGGGAAAGGAAGTCTATGTGGCGCCAGGGCGGCTGACGGATCCTTTGAGCAGAGGCTGCAATCGCCTGGTGAAGCAGGGGGCGGGAGTGCTGGTTTCCATAGAAGAGATGTTAGAGGAAACCGGGCTGGCGGAAAGTCTTTGGAAGCAGACACAACAGGAGGGAAAGGCTGACTGGGGAAAAGAAAGGAAGCGGCCGGCGCAAAAAGGCGTTTTCCGATATCTGGATTTTTATCCAAAAGGCGTAGGGCAGCTTCAACAGGAATCAGGAATGGAATACCGGGAAATAGTTTGTGAATTGATGGAATTGTGCATAGATAACCGGGCGGAGCAAGTTTCGGCAGGGCAATATGTAAAAAAAGAGTAAGGATTATAAGGCAGGCGCAAGGAGGCAGACGAATAAAAACTTTAAATTTTTCATAATATTACTTGCAAGCGCCTAAAATTTATTGTATAGTGGTGCATGTTGAAAATTGCCAGAGAACGCATCCCGGAATCGTCTCACTTGACAGGATTGTCTGGTATCGTTTAGACTCCATGGTATGGAGTGGCTGGCTTTGCGCCATAAGGCGGAAAAGAAAATGCTGTAACGCTGATACATTGTATATTGTTTATAGAAGAAACCCGGAAAAATACTGGCGTGTATGGAAAATCCAGTTCGTGGCCCATGGGAAGGGGCCCGGGAAAAGGGAAGGGACAGGGGATGTAATATGGCGAAGTATTTGGTTATCGTGGAGTCGCCTGCAAAGGTGAAAACAATTAAAAAATTTTTAGGTTCCAATTATGAGGTGGTGGCAAGCAACGGCCATGTAAGGGATTTGCCAAAGAGCCAGCTTGGCGTGGACGTAGAGCATGATTTCGAACCGAAGTACATCACGATAAGGGGGAAAGGGGATATTCTGGCGAATCTGCGTAAAGAAGTGAAAAAAGCGGAAAAAATATATCTGGCGACAGACCCTGACCGGGAAGGAGAGGCGATTTCCTGGCACTTGATGAAAGCGCTGAAGCTGGAGGATAAGAAAGTATACCGGATTACATTTAACGAAATAACCAAGGGCGCGGTAAAGGAATCACTGAAAAATGCAAGGGAACTGGATATGGATCTGGTGGACGCCCAGCAGGCGCGGCGCATTTTGGACCGTATGGTGGGGTATCGGATTTCCCCGCTGCTTTGGGCGAAAGTGAAACGTGGGTTAAGCGCCGGGAGGGTACAGTCCGTGGCGCTTCGCATTATCTGTGACAGGGAAGAAGAAATCAACGCTTTCATTCCGGAGGAATATTGGACTTTGGACGCTTTGCTGCGGATTCCGGGGGAAAGGAAACCGGTGGCCGCGAAATATTACGGGAAGAAGGACAGCAAGGCGGCTATTTCTTCCAAAGAGCAACTGGACGGCATCCTGGCGGAGTTGGAAGGGGCGCAGTACCAGGTGAAGGAAGTGAAGAAAGGGGAGCGTGTGAAGAAACCGCCGCTGCCGTTTACGACGTCCACTTTACAGCAGGAGGCCAGCAAAGTGCTGAATTTTTCCACGCAGAAAACCATGCGCTTGGCCCAACAGTTATATGAGGGCGTTGATATCAAAGGCAATGGCACGGTGGGCATTATTACCTACCTGCGTACGGATTCCACCAGAGTGTCGGAGGAGGCGGAAAACGCCGCAAGAGAGTATATCCGCAGCGCATATGGAGTGGAATATGCAGCCCAGTCAGTAAAAGAAAAGAAAACGTCCCAGAAAATCCAGGACGCCCATGAAGCCATCCGGCCCACGGATATCAGCCGTACGCCTCTGGATTTGAAGGAGTCCCTTTCCCGGGATCAGTTCCGCCTTTACCAGCTTATCTGGAAACGGTTTACGGCCAGCCGTATGAATCCGGCCAAATATGAAACAACTTCTGTGAAGATTGACGCGGCAGGACACCGTTTTACGGTAGCAGCGTCTAAAGTGCAGTTTGATGGGTTTATGAGCGTATACATCCAGGATGAAGAAAAGGAAGAAACCAATACGCTGGCAAAAGGCATTGACAAGGATATGACGCTGGATTTGGAGAAATTCGATTTTAAACAGCACTTTACCCAGCCGTCGCCTCATTATACGGAGGCTTCCCTGGTCAGGGCATTGGAAGAGCTTGGGATTGGACGCCCCAGCACCTATGCGCCTACCATTACAACTATATTGGCGCGCAGGTATATTGTGAAAGAGAATAAAAACCTTTATGTGACGGAGTTGGGCGAGGTGGTGAACCACATTATGAAGGAAGCGTTTGCGACCATCGTGGATGTGAATTTCACGGCCAATATGGAGGCTTTGTTAGATGGAGTGGAAGAGGGGGATGTAAACTGGAAGACCGTGGTTTCCAATTTTTATCCGGATTTGGACGAGGCAGTGCAGAATGCGGAGAAAGAGTTGGAGCATGTGAAAATAGAGGATGAGGTGTCCGATGAAGTGTGCGAGCTATGCGGGCGGCAGATGGTAATCAAGTACGGCCCTCATGGCAGGTTTTTAGCCTGCCCTGGTTTTCCGGAGTGCCGCAATGCCAAGCCTTATTATGAGAAAATCGGCATTGCATGTCCCAAATGCGGGAAGGATATCGTGTTAAAGAAAAGCAAGAAGGGAAGGAAATACTATGGCTGCATCGACAACCCGGACTGCGATTTTATGGTTTGGCAGAAACCTTCCGGCCAGAGCTGTCCGGAGTGCGGTTCCATTATGTTGGAAAAGGGAAATAAACTGGTATGCTCCGGCGAATCCTGCGGCTATGTTATGAGCAAACCGGTGCCGCAGCAGATGCCTTCATAAGAATGCCGGGTTGGAGCGTCCGGTTGGCGTCAGTGGAAACTTATGACATTAAATGCAAAACAATGGAAATTGTATGAAAATTCAATGAAATTTAAAAAAAAACCTTTAAATCGTTGCCTTTCTGAAAATGCTGTGATACAATATTACCATTCACGAAGGTGGGTGGGTGACGGGCAGAGGCGCATGGATGCGCTGCGGCTTGGACAGACGGAGGGAAAAGGGTATGAGTAGTGTGCAGCTGCTGGATAAGACACGAAAGATTGGGAAATTGCTCCACAATAACAATTCCAGTAAAGTGGTTTTTAATGATATCTGCAATGTATTGTGTGAGATACTCGTCTCAAATGTATTAGTAGTCAGCAGGAAAGGAAAAGTGCTGGGGGTAGGCGCAGCGGACGGGGTGGATTCCATCAATGAACTGATTGTGGACAGAGTCGGAGGATTCATTGATTCCATGCTAAACGAGAGGATGCTGGCGGTTTTATCCACTAAGGAGAATGTGAATCTGCAGACGCTTGGCTTTGAAAGCACGGACGTGAAGAAATTTCATGCGATTATTACGCCGATTGAGATTGCAGGGGAACGGCTTGGGACTTTGTTTATCTATAAGTGTGATACACAGTATGAAATTGATGATATTATCCTTTGTGAGTATGGGACGACGGTTGTCGGCCTGGAAATGTTGCGCGCCGTCAATGAAGAAAGCGCGGAAGAAGGGCGTAAGCTGGCAGTTGTGCGTTCTGCCATTGGCACACTCTCTTTTTCCGAGATGGAAGCGATTACGCATATTTTTGATGAGCTGGGTGGTATGGAAGGGATTCTTGTGGCCAGCAAAATTGCAGACAGGGTAGGAATCACACGTTCAGTCATTGTCAATGCCCTTAGGAAATTTGAGAGCGCGGGAGTGATAGAATCCCGTTCTTCCGGCATGAAAGGCACATACATCAAGGTGTTGAACGATGTGGTTTTTGAAGAAATAGAGAAACTAAAACAAGAAAATAGAAAATAATTGGATGACATGGAAGTTGTCTGAAAATAAAAGGGATTTATTGGATTGTTCGTAAATCCTTTTTTTCATAAAAAAATCTTGTTTTTTTTCATAAGTTATTTATAATAAGAAGAGACAGGTAAGAAAGAAGGAGAGAAGGATGATTCATACAGGCGCATTTAATTACATCAATGTATTGGACAAGGCGGCGGACGCAGCATGGATCCGCAATGAAGCGATAGGGAATAACATAGCCAATGCGACGACTCCGGGCTATAAAAGACAGGATGTGGATTTCGAATCGGAATTTCGTAAGGCGCTGAAGAGTTCCAGGTACCAGACCATGGATGACAAGATTGCCGATGTGAAGTTAAATCGGCTGAATCCGCGTACATATATTGACTCAGCTAATTATTCTTACCGGCTGGATGGCAATAACGTGGACATTGAGACTGAGAATGTGACGCTGGCGGCGAATCAGTTACGGTATAACGGCCTGATTGCCAGCATTAACAAAGAATTCAGCAACCTGCAGATGGTTATGAAATAAAAATGAGGGAGTGTGGTTATGGGTATTTTTTCGTCGTTCAACATTAATTCATCAGGTCTTACGGCACAGCGGTACCGTATGGACATTATTTCGCAGAATCTTGCAAATGCAAATACAACGAGGGCAGACGGCTCCCCTTACCGCAGGAAAGTAGTCGTTTTTGAAGAGAAGAACAGCCAGACGCCTTTTAGCCGTGTGCTGAATAAGGCAACGGACAGATATTCCGGAACCGGTGTTAAGGTAAGCAGCGTGCAGGAAGACAACTGGACGGATATGATTGAGGTGTATGACCCCTCTCATCCGGATGCGGATGAAAACGGGTATGTGACTTATCCTAATGTGAACGTTGTTACGGAAATGACGAATCTGATTGATGCGAACAGGGCTTATGAAGCCAATGCCACCGCATTCAACGCGAGCAAATCCATGGCAATGAAGGGCCTGGAGATGGGCGGGCAGTAAAGACAAACAGAAATGGCAGCATAGGAGGAAGAGCGTCAGCCAGGCGTTCTTCTTAGAGATTACAAATATTTTCGTTAAAATGGGGAAGGGCTGCCTCTGGCTTATACAGAATGCCGGAGGCGAGGGTTTGGGCTTTTGGCCTGCATTTTGTTGGCGCCTGCGCAGGCGGGAACGAAGGCTGGCTTGGAAGAAGTTCTGATGATTGGGAAGGGTTCTTAAGCGGGATACGTGCAAACAGGCTTTGCGCGTATTATATGCGTGGGAAACAGTTGTCAGATGGCTGGAAAATTTGGTTCTTGATGCATAAATCATGCAGAGGGTCATAAAAATGGAGGGAGACAATGGATATCACATCTTTATATAATGTAACATCGGGTGCGGTAAGGCAGGCTGAAAAGAGCAGTTCAATAGGAAGGCAGGCATTGGAAAAAAAGGACGGTTCCTTCCAGGATATTTTCCAGAAAGCAATGGATAATATCCATACCACCAACAGCTATCTGTCGGATATGGAAAACGAAGAAGTAAAATGGATGCTCGGTGAGACGGAGAACACCCATGACCTCACAATAGCAATCAATAAAGCGTCGACAGCGCTTCAGTACACGGTAGCGGTGCGCGATAAATTGATGGAGGCATACAAGGAACTTATGCAGATTCAAATTTAATGGATTTGGAAAAAGTGAAAAATCGGGTAGGGAGACGTAGAGATGGCAGATAGGGCAAAAGGACTTTTGAACAAGGTTCTTGAATGGTGGAATAAGTTTACTTCAAAACAGAAGACAATCCTGGTTTCGGCCTCGGCAGGCATTATTGTTACTATAGTGATTATAGTCGCAGTGTTGACCAGGCCGCAATATGTGATGCTGGCGAATTGTGAATCGACAAAGGAAGCGTCCCAAATCACGGAGCTGTTGGAAGCAAATGGGCTTACATATAAAATATCGGATGATGCGTTGCGCATTAGTATATTGAAAGACCAGCAATCCGATGCGGAACTGCTTTTGGGGGCCAATGATATTCAGGCGGTAGGATACAGCATCGACAATGTGGTGGAAGGCAGTTTCACTTCCACAGAAGCGGATAAACAGAAGAAATACCAGTTATATCTGGAGTCCAGACTGGAGCAGAATCTGCAGAGGCTGACGGCAGTTAAGTCCGCTATTGTGGATCTTTCGCTTCCGGAGAATGACGGTACGCTGATTTCTTCCAAGGAAGAGGCGTTTGCCAGTATTTATTTAGAAATTGACGGGGAGTTTACATCGGACAATGCGGCATATGTTGCCAGGGCGGTAGCCACAGGCATAGGCAATGCCACCACCAATAACATCGTGATATTGGATATGGAAGGGAATATGTTGTTTTCCGGCGATGACAATTATACGATGTCAGGTGTGGCAAACTCCCAACTGAATGTGAAAACACAGGCGGAAAACCTGGTAAAGAACGAAGTGAAGCGGGTATTGCTTGGGACGAAAGAGTTTGACAATGTGGAAGTGGCCAGCAATCTGACGCTGGATTTTTCCACTACGGACAGTACGGAACATACCTATAGCGCGCCAGAGGGACAGACGCAGGGCGTTTTAAGCCGGGAGGATATTTTCAATTCTGAAAATACGAATTCCAACGGCGGGGTGCCTGGGACGGATTCCAACACCGACGGAACGACATATACTTTACAGGACAATTCGGAGAGCAGCTCCACGCAGTCTGAAGAATCCAGGGAATATCTGCCGAATGAGACGATTATCAGTAAAACCATCCCGGCCGGGCTGATTAAATATGACGAATCTTCCCTTGCAGTTACCGCTGTGGATTACAATATGGTAAAAGAGGAAGAGGCAAAAGACCAGGGACTATTGGATGGGATTACATGGGAAGAATATAAGCTGAACAATCAGGGGAAGACAAAGATTGAAGTGGATCCGGATTTATACAATGTGGTTGCCAATGCAACAGGGATTAGCGCAGACCGGATTACCATTGTGGCTTATCGGGAGAATGTATTTTTTGACAGGGAGGGTTTCAGCGTATCGCCTACCGATGCGGCGCAGATTGCCCTTGTGGTTGTGATTTTGGCTTTATTGGCATTTGTAGTTCTCAGGAGTATGCGTGGCGAGAAGGAGGAAGCGCCAGAAGAGGAACTTTCCGTGGAATCCTTGTTACAGTCCACGCCGGAAGAGAATTTGGAAGATATCGGTGTGGAAGCGCAGTCTGAGACAAGGAAACTGATTGATAAGTTTGTTGACGAGAATCCGGAAGCGGCAGCCAGCCTGTTGCGCAACTGGCTGAATGAAGACTGGGGGTAAGAAAGAATGGCCAGAACAACAGAAGAAAAAATATCAGGTATTCAGAAAGCGGCTATTCTTTTAATCGCTTTGGGGCCGGAGCGTTCGGCGCATATATTTAAACATTTAAAGGAAGAAGAAATCGAGGAGCTGACGCTGGAAATTGCCAATACGAGAAGCGTCACTCCCCAGGTGAAGGAAGAAGTTATAGATGAATTTTATCAGGTCTGTCTGGCGCAGCAATACATTGCAGAGGGCGGTATCGGGTATGCAAAGGAACTGCTGGAAAAGGCGCTTGGCTCCGACAAGGCAATGGATGTCATCAGCAAGCTGACGGCGTCGCTGCAGGTAAAGCCGTTCGAGTTTGTACGCAAAACAGACGCTACGCAGTTGCTTAACTTTATTCAGGATGAGCATCCGCAGACCATTGCATTGATTATGTCCTACCTTTCGGCTGCACAGTCGGCGTTAATCCTTTCCGCGCTGCCGCCGGACAGACAGGCGGATGTGGCAAGACGTATTGCCGTAATGGACAGAACGAGTCCGGATGTCATCAAAGAGGTGGAGAAAGTGTTGGAAGCGAAGTTGTCGTCTTTAGTAAACCAGGATTACACCATTATCGGTGGTGTGGATGCGGTTGTGGAGATTTTGAATACGGTAGACCGTGGCACAGAAAAGCATATCATGGAAACGCTGGAAATCGAAGAGCCGGAATTGGCAGACGAAATCAGGAAGAAGATGTTCGTATTCGAGGATATCTTGCTGCTTGACGACAGGGCAATTCAGAGGGTGTTACGTGACGTGGATAACAATGATTTGGCGATTGCGTTAAAGGGTTCCAATGAACAAGTGCAGAATGCGATATTTAATAATATGTCCAAACGTCTGGCCGTTATGATTAAAGAGGATATGGAATTCATGGGGCCGGTGCGTATGAAGGATGTGGAGGAAGCACAGCAGAAGATTGTAAATATTATCAGGAAACTGGAAGATTCTGCAGAGATTGTTATCTCCAGAGGCGGAGGTGACGAGATCATTGTATAAAGGGAATGTATTAAAATCAAATATGGTGGTTGTCCAGGATGAGGATATGCTCCTTATTGACAACAATGAGAAGATTGCCAGGAAAATTGAAGATTTGCAGGAATTGATGGTAAACGGCGGGGAAGTTGCCTATGGGGACGGGGAAGGCGCCATAGATGGTTTCATGGGCGGTCTGGATGCGGAGCAGGTGGATGCGCTGGTGGCGGATTTGGATTTGGAACAGGATTTTTCCAATGTCATTAAGGCGGAACGTCCGCCGGAGCCAGAGGCGCAGCAGAATACGGCGGATGCATTGGCTGTGGTGTCCGCCCAGGCGCAGGAGATGCTGGAAGCGGCCCGCAGAGAGGCGGAAAGCATTAAATCCAGCGCGATGATGGAAGCGCAGCAGGAACTGGAAGAAAGACGCAGTCAAATTTATGCGGAGGCGCAAAGCCAAGGGTATGAAGCCGGGTACCAGGAGGCCATGGGGCAGGCGGAACAGATGAAAGCCCAGCTCCAGGAGGACAGGAAACGGATGGAAGCGGAATACCAGGAACTGGTGGAAGGATTGGAGCCAAGGTTTGTGGAAGCGCTGACTGACATATACGAAAAAGTGTTTCAGGTGGATTTAAAGAAGGAGCAGAATATTATTATGCATCTGATTTCATCTACGATGCATAAGATTGAGGGAAGCAATACATATCTGATCCATGTGTCCAAAGAGGATTATCCTTATGTAAATATGAAGAAACAGGAAGTGTTGGCAGCTTCCGTTTCTCCCCACGCATCGGTGGAGATTGTGGAGGATATCACTTTAGGGGCGAACGATTGTATTATTGAAACAGACGGAGGGGTCTTCGACTGTGGGCTTGGGACGCAGTTGGAAGAATTGTCACAGAAACTGAGACTGTTATCCTATACGGGCAATTAGTTTTTCAGCATTATCCGGATAGCTTTTCCGTTATAAAGTGCATTGGCTATATTAGAGTAGGTGAGGGATTGGATTGAGAGCAGCAGTGAATTTTGTAAAATATGAGAGGGTCACGGAGAATACATTTTTTAAGATGAAAGGAAAGGTCGTCAACATCGTGGGGCTGACCATAGAATCTCTGGGGCCGGAAGCCCGTTTGGGCGATATCTGTCTCATATATCCAGATACAAAAGAGAATACGAGGCCGATTATGGCAGAGGTAGTGGGTTTCCGTGATAAAAAGACCCTTCTCATGCCTTATGAGGTGGTAGACGGCGTTGGTTTTGGCTGTATGGTGGAAAATACAGGGGAAACTTTGATGGTTAAGGTAAGCGATGATCTGCTGGGACAGACTCTGGACGGACTGGGCCGGCTGGCAGACGGAAGCGCGCCTGCCAATGGAAAATATTACCCTGTAGTGGCGCCGCCGCCGGACCCAATGAGCAGGGACATTATTGATGATGTGCTGCCACTAGGCGTGAAAGCGGTGGATGGCCTGATTACCGTAGGAAAAGGACAAAGGATTGGGATTTTTGCCGGTTCCGGTGTAGGGAAATCTACGTTGTTAGGTATGTTTGCCCGTAATACAAAAGCGGATGTGAATGTCATTGCTTTGATTGGAGAGCGTGGCAGGGAAGTGCGGGAGTTTATAGAGAGGGATTTGGGGCCGGAAGGAATGAGACGCTCCGTTGTTGTTGTTGCAACTTCGGATAAACCGGCTTTGGAAAGGAATAAAGCAGCCAAGACGGCTACGGCGATTGCAGAATATTTCAGGGATCAGGGGAAGGATGTATTGTTTATGATGGATTCCCTGACGCGTTTCTCCATGGCGCAGCGTGAGATTGGGCTTGCCAGCGGGGAGCCTCCTGTTTCCAGGGGGTATCCGCCGAGTGTGTATTCAGAGATGCCGAAGCTGCTGGAGCGTGCAGGGCGTTCGGAGAAAGGGTCCATCACAGGGCTGTACACGGTGCTGGTAGATGGGGATGATTTTAATGAACCAATTACCGATACGGCACGGAGCATCCTGGATGGGCATATTATGTTAAGCAGGCAGCTTGCGCACAGGAATCATTATCCGGCGATTGATATTTTGCAGAGCATTTCCAGGTGTATGAGCCAGATTGTAGACCGCGAGCATAAAAAAGCGGCAGGGAAACTAAAAAATGTGCTGGCTACTTATAATGAAGCAGAGGATTTGATTAATATCGGCGCATACAAAAATGGGAGCAATCCGAATATTGACTATGCAATTGAGAAGATTGATGCGGTGAACGGATTCCTGATGCAGATGGTGGAGGATAAATTTACCTTTGAGCAATCGGTGGAGCTGATGGAGAAATTATTTGAAGGATAGGGGAATTGCGCAGGAGGAGAGCCGGTATGATTTTGGCGGACGGCGAGCGGCAATAAGGGCATTTGTCAGACAGCCGCTTGTTCTGTAAGGGTGAGGGTGGGTATGGCGAAGTTTTTTTATCGGATGCAGAATATATTGAATTTGAAGTATAAGCTGGAAGATCAGGCGAAAATGGAGTTTGCAGTGGCCCGCAGGCGGCTGACGGAAGAGGAAGAGAAGCTGGAAGCCCTTTTTTGCAGGAAAGGGGAATACGAGGAAGAGGGGCGGAGGCTGCGGGAAGATACGTTGGCAGTATTGGATATTTTAGAGAACCGGAACGCTATTTTGCAAATGGATGAGTTTATTGAACTGCAGAAGCTGGAGGTGGCAAAGGCGGAAGAAGCGCTGGAAGCGGAACGGCAGAAGCTGCAGGAAGTGATGCAGGAACGTAAGATCCACGAGAAACTGCGGGAGAAGGCGTTTGAGGCATTTATGAAAGAAGAGAATGCAAGGGAAAGCAAGGAGATCGATGAGCTGGTAAGTTATACTTATGGGCAGAAGCAGAGACGGTCGTCCGGATAGATGGCTGGCAGAGGATGCGGGCTGACGCATAGTATGTGCGCAGCGTTGGAATTTCGTCCGGCTGGCAGGCGGATAAGGAAGAAGCGGTGTTTTCGTTCAGGCTTTGAAAGGGGCATGGTTGAAAGATGGCAGGTACAGAAGTAATCTCGGATATTGATCCAAAGGCCGAAAAGAAGAGGCTTGCGGAAGAAAAGAAAAAACTGAAAGCGGAGCAGAAGGAGCAGAAAAAGGAAGCGAAGCGCAGGGCAAAAGAGCTGGCCTTGCAGGAAGAGCAGTTGGATGTGGAAGGCGGCGGTGTTTCCGTATTCCTTGTTACTACGCTGATTGTTATTGTTTGGATTGCCATACTCTGCCTTTTGATTAAGCTGGATGTAGGCGGTTTTGGCTCCGGCGTATTGGCTCCGGCGTTTAAGGATGTTCCGGTGATAAACAAGATTCTGCCGGAAGCGGCGCAGCAGCCGACCCAGGAGAGTGTGACAGAGGATACGCAGGAAGAATACGGCGGCTATACCAGTTTAAAGGATGCCGTGGATTATATTAAGGAATTGGAACTGGAGCTGCAGAGGGCGCAGTCGGCCAAGGCGACCAGCGAAGAGGAAGCAGTGGCTTTGCGGGCAGAGGTAGCGAGACTGAAAACATTTGAGGATAACCAGGTGGAATTCCAGAGGATTAAGACGGAATTTTATGAAGAAGTGGTATATGCGGAGAATGGGCCGGGGGAGGAAGCTTATCAGAAATACTTTGAAAGCATCGACCCTACCACTGCGGAATATTTATATAAGCAGGTGGTTTCACAGGTAGAGGAAAGCAATGAGATTAAGGAATATGCATTGGCGTATTCGGAGATGAAGCCGGCGGCGGCAGCGGCCATTTTCGGGGAAATGACAGATAACCTGGGCTTGGCTGCCCGCATTCTTTCGTCTATGAGCGCAGAGGACAGGGGCAATATCCTGGCAGCGATGGATCCGGTCATTGCGGCGCGGCTGACGAAGATTATGGATCCGGAAGGTTAATGTTTTTGCAGCAAGAATTTCATAATGGGCCGCATCTGGCAGAGCGTATGCGTTGAGGTCTTAGGTGAGATTGTTAATAAATAGTTGATATATAATACAGGAAACTGTACTTATATATAGATAGTTTTACTAATTTGCACTAAAAATCAAAAAGGAAAGGAGGAGGAAGGAAGATGATAATGACGCCTGTAACGAAAGGAATCAATCCATTGATGGGGTTGAGGCCGCCAAAACAAAATGGGAAGCTTCAGGATGAGTTGTCGGGCAGTTTTTCCGATGCGTTTAGTAAGGCAACCGGGCAGCAGAATATGTCGTTACAGAAGGATGCCGGGGTAAAACAGAATACACAGGTGAAGCCAGGCAATACGGAGCAGAAAGGGCTGGATGACAGCAAGCCAGTCAAGGTAAAAGATACCGGAAGCCAGAAGGAGCTTTCCAAGACAGACGATGCGCAGACAATGGAAAAAGTCCAGGACGCAGCAGAGAAAGCCGGTCAGGAGTTAGTGGGAGAAGTGGCAGAGGAACTGGGCGTTACCGAGGAGGAAGTGATTGCTGCCATGGAAGCTTTAGGGTTTACGTTTGTGGATTTGCTGAACGTGGACAATATGACGCAACTTGTGCTGACATTGGAAGATGCGGATATGCTGACGCTCATGACAGACGGCGGTTTGTACGATTCTTTGCAGAACATTTTGGGAGAAGTAACGCAGCAGTTGAGCCAGATTGGGGAAGCGGTGGAATTGTCGCCGGAAGAACTGAATGTGGTTATGAAGCAGTTGGGACAGCAGGAGAATGCGCAGCCGGATGGTGAAGTGGATGTGGATGCAGCGCCGGAAAAAAAGACGGATGCAGAAACGGATACAAAACCGGACGGGAAAGTTTACGGGGACGCCAAAGAGGATTTTGGCCTGCCGGATGGGCAGGAGGACTATACGGTTACGGTAGAGCGCAACGGTGAGGTCGTAAAAGTAAGCGTGGAAGTGGATGGCAATGCCAAAACGGAAACAGCGGAAGTGACAAACACGAAAGTGGCAGCGCCGGAAGAAGAGCTGGCAGAGCCTGTAAAGAAGGACGAAGGGGCGAAGCAGGAAGGCTCTTTCCAGGGCAGCAGTAACCATACCGATTTGTTGTTGAACCATTTGACAGAGCGGGAGAATACGGTGGCGCAGCCGGAGGCTTCCTTTGAAACCGCTATGGCGGGGCGTACCGTAGATACGCAGGAAATCATGAACCAGATTATGAATTACATGAGGGTTCAGGTAAAAGCGGATATGACGCAGATGCAGTTACAGCTTCATCCGGCCAGCCTTGGCACGGTGAACATTAATATTTCATCGAAGGCGGGTGTGATTACGGCACAGTTTATGACTCAGAATGAAGCAGTGAAAGCAGCCGTGGAAAGCCAGATTGTCCAGTTGAAGAACCAATTTGAAGAGCAGGGCATTAAGGTGGAAGCGGTAGAAGTGACGGTGGAGAGCCATGCTTTTGAAAGGAATCTGAATGAAGGCGGTGAAAGCAGGCATACAGCCCAGGAAGGGAAGAAAAAGGGCGTGCGTAAGCTGAATCTGAATAATTTAGACCTGGAAGAAGAAGTGGAGGATGAAGCGGATCAGCTTGCTGTGGAAATGATGCGGGCAGGCGGCGGTACCGTGGACTTTACGGCATAGCCGGAAACAGGAAAGGTAAAACAGGAAGAAAGGGGCGATAAAATGGCAGTATCACCAATGGCGGAGATTAAAGACGGGAAAGTTGTGGAAAGCCAGACGGCGCAGTCGCTGGCGAAAAGCAGGACAAAAAATAAATCCACTTTGGATAAGGATGCTTTTCTTGGTCTTTTGGTGGCGCAGATGAAGTATCAGGATCCTTTGGAGCCAACGTCCAATACGGAATTTGTGGCGCAGTATGCGCAGTTCTCTTCTTTGGAGCAGATGCAGAATATGGCAAACACCATGGAACTGACCAGGGCTTCCTCTATGGTAGGCAAAGTGGTCATTGTAACAACCACAGACTCGGTAGGCAGGGAGACGCAGATTGAAGGCCGTGTGGATTATGTAACTTACGAAAACGGAAAGTCGTTTGTTTCCATTGACGGCGGGCTGTATTCGTTAGAAGACGTCTATGCCGTGGAAGACCAGACATATCTGGATACCGTAGAGCTGGCGACTCAGTTTATGATGGCAATTGACAAACTTCCGATTATAGACAACATTACGTTGGATGATGCGGACACGATTGATGCATTAAATACAATTTATAACAAGATGTCCGATTATGAGAAGTCTTTCGTGGCGAAGGCATATCTGGATAAACTGGAGGAATATACAAAGCGCATTGCAGAGCTGAGAGCGGATAAGAACGAAGGCAGCGGTGACGGCGATAAGGATGACGATGATAAAAAGCCTGACAGCGACGGCGATAAAGAGGATAGCACAGGCAAGTCATAAGGCAAAAGGATAAGGAATTCTCAAGGAGGAGAAGATTATGAAGCTTCAGAATAATCAGTTCCTTTCCATAGAAGAACTGCAGGCAAAATATTTTGTGCAGTCGAAACAGAGCCGGAAGAGCATGGAAGCGGACGGCATTTCCTTTCAGGATGTATTGAACCAGACAGCAAAGGATGTGGGCGGCGCGAACGGGGTGAAATTTTCCAAACATGCGTCCAACCGTCTGGCGGAACGGGGGATAGAACTTTCGGAAGGCCAAATGGAGCGTCTGCAGTCAGGAACCTTAAAGGCAGGTGCGAAAGGAATTAAGGAATCTCTGGTCATTGTAGACCAGTTGGCTTTTATCGTGAACGTGCCGAACAATACGGTGGTCACGGCAATGAAACAGACAGAAACAGAGGAGAGTGTATTTACCAATATAGACGGCGCCGTAATTGTATAGCCGGACCTTGCGGGGGGCTTATGCCCTGGAATGACAGAAGGGGCATAGGCGGCGCTTCTAAGGTAAGTAGTGACTTAGGGTAATGATTTTAGGAGGTCATGCATTATGATGAGATCATTGTTCTCTGGTGTGGCAGGTCTTAGGACACATCAGACAAAGATGGACGTTATCGGTAACAACATAGCGAACGTCAACACAGTAGCATATAAATCACAGTCCACCACATTCCGGGATTTGATGTACCAGACCACACAGGCGGCATCGGGCGCCAATGGGGAAACCGGAGTGGGCGGCATCAATGCAAAGCAGATCGGCCTTGGCGTGCAGGTAGGCGCAATCAATACGAATATCAAGGGACAGGGTTCCGCGCAGAATACGGGAAATGCTTTTGATATTATGATTACAGGAGATGCTTTCTTTATTGTAAACAATGGGTTAGAGAACTTCTTTACCAGGGACGGTTCTTTCTATGTGGACGGCGCCGGGAACCTGGCTATGACCAGTACGGGTTATAATGTAATGGGCTGGCAGGTGGATCCGGAGACAGGGGATCCGAAAGAGGATACGGTGTCTGCGCTGCAGGTGATGAATCCGGATAACTTGACATACGAACCGGCAGCGACAACAGATGGAAGGGTTACAGGTATTGTAGATAAGAATGATACATCGGTGAACAGTTCCTCGGGGCGTATTATGAATCTGGAGTTTTACGACAAGAAGGGTTATCTGTATACGGCGAAATTTAGCATTCATTCTTCCGGACAGACAGGAAGATACTATGTGTCATTGGATGATATTCTTGATTCAGGGACAGGAAAATCCATAGGGCCGGATTTGTTGGGACTTGCAACCTTTGGCAGCAAGACAATGGAAGTGGAAACGGCAATTTCCAAAAAATGCACAATGAATCCCACATTGGCTGGTAGTGTTTCGTTTAGTGCGGTAGCGGGCTCTACGCTCACAGTTCCAGGAGATCGGACTATTAATACTGAGCTGGTTCCTGCTGGCGGCGGTGGCTTAAATGCTGATATAGGGGCTGCGTATGGTTTGACAGCAGCCGAATCGGCATTAGTGACAAGCGCAAGTATTAATGCAAGCGGGAATTTGGTGATAACGGCTCCAAACAGTTTGGTGGGAACGAAGGCTCCTGTAAAAGAAATGACAGTTACGCCAACTATTTCGGATGTGTCAATAACAACAGGCGGAAATACAAGCACTATAAGCGTAGGGACTTACACATATGATCCTGCCGCTGGAACGTTTGCCGTTGCTGGCGGCGGCACCGTTGCGAATATGCCGGATGCGGCCAAAATAGCCGCTATGTATAACGGGCTGAATTTAGGTACAGAGGGCGTGAAAGAATTTAAGATTGAGCCGGACGGTTCTTTAACGATTACCAGAAAGGATGTGGAGAATTCCGCAAATCTTACCTTTGATACAGGCACTGGTTTATTTGAAGGGATTAACGGCAATGAGACGATTACTTTAGGATTATCCGGACTGACAGGCGGTATGTTTTCCGACATTAATATTGATTTTTCAAAATTAAAGAACGTAAATAACGGTGGTTCCAGTACAGCAGGAGCAGCCAAAGGCACTGTATCAGGTCTTGGTTCCGGGCGTAAAATCGGTGAAATGATTGGCATCTCCATCGCTAAAGACGGTATCATCACCGCATCCTATGATAATGGCATGAGCAAGTGCCTTGGTCAGATTGCAACGGCAACTTTTGCCAATGCATCCGGCCTTGAGAAGCAGGGTGACAACTTGTACTCCGCAACGATGAACTCCGGGGAATTCGATGGGATTGGGCAGGATATTACAACAAACGGAGGCTATATGCAGTCCGGCGTACTCGAAATGAGCAACGTAGACCTTTCACAGGAATTTACGGAAATGATTACCACCCAAAGAGGTTTCCAGGCAAACAGCCGTATTATTACAGTTTCCGACTCATTGTTAGAGGAATTGACAAACCTTAAACGTTAGTAATATAATGGGAGTGGCATAACAGGACGGGGATGGACGTTGGGACGTCCCCGGCCGGTTGGCCGGTGAGGGGGTGTGGACAAATGATTGAGGTAACGAAAATAAATGGAGTAAAGGTTTTGATAAACCCTGATCTCATGGAATTGGTGGAGGAAACACCGGATACTGTGATTTCATTTACCACGGGCCGCAAAATAATTGTAAAAGAAAGTAGACAAGAAGTGAAAAATCTAGTAAAATCGTATAGAAAGGATATTTTTGCGGATTGACGCGGAAATGTGGGTGAGGATTCGTGGATTTAGCATCGGTTATTGGTCTTGTTTTATGTGGGGTTTTGATTGTATTCGGTATTGTAAACAGTGGTGGCGGTTTTGGGGCTATGAAGAATTTCTTCGACCTTCCGTCCGTGCTTATTACAATAGGAGGTTCTTTCTCCTGTATGCTGGCTTCCTACCAGATGGCGGATTTTGTTGGGGGATTGAAGAGCATTAGCCTGATTTTCAAAGTGCCGACGATTAATACGCCAGAAATGATACAGAAAATTATTGAATTATCCAATGTTGCCCGTAAGGAAGGTTTGCTTTCCCTGGAAGAGGCGGCGTCAGATCTGAATGATGAATTCCTGAAAAAGGGAATCCTGCTGATTGTGGATGGTACGGATCCGGAACTGGTGCGTGCGATTATGGAGACAGAGCTGATTAGCGTGGAAGGCAGGCATAAGGCCAAAATCGGATTCTGGGATGCGTTAGGAGCGATGGGGCCTGCCTGGGGTATGATTGGTACTTTGATTGGTCTGGTAAACATGTTGCAGGCCATGGATGACCCGTCTGCATTGGGGCCGAACATGGCAGTCGCGCTGATTACTACATTATATGGTTCACTGCTTGCAAACTGGCTGTGCGCTCCGGTTTCAAGTAAATTAAAGGAAAATAACGGGCAGGAAGTCATGCTGAAGGAGATTATGATTGAAGGTCTTCTTTCGATTCAGGCTGGCGAGAACCCCCGTGTAATAGAGGAAAAGCTGAAATCTTTCCTGTCGCCGCAGGAGAGACAGAGCAGTGGGGAAGAAGGCGGAGGTGAAGCGGATGGCTAAAAAAAGGAAAGAAGATCCACCAAAGCCCGGCGCGGCGTGGATGAATACTTTCGCAGATTTAATGAACCTGCTGCTGTGCTTTTTCGTTTTGTTGTTCTCTATGTCAACGATTGACGCACAGAAGTTTGAGCAGATTGCGGCATCCTTTTCCCAAAGCTTCAGTATTTTTTCCGGGGGAGCCCAGGCCATAGGGGATGGCATTCTGATTAGTGCAGGCATGAGCCAACTGAATGAACTGGATGAATACATTAACAGCACCGGAAAAGCGGCTGATAATGAAGAAGTGCCGGAAGACTTAAAAGAAGAAATCGAAGAAGTGGTAGAGAAGATAGAGCAGGCAAAGCTGGAAGAATCGGAAGAGCTGGCCGAGAAGATAGAAGAGTCCGTACAGGAAGAGAGCCTGGAAGGAATCGTAGACATAGAATTTACCTCCCAATATGTACAGCTTACGTTACAAGGCGCTTTGCTGTTTGATTCGGGGAGTACGGTATTGAAGGAAGAATCGTTGCCTGTACTGGATAAAATCGGCGTTATGCTGGAACGGTACGCAGAAAGCACGATTGAGATTGAAGGGCATACGGACAACGTGCCGATGTCAGGGGCAAAATACTCCAACAACGATGAACTTAGCGGCGGAAGGTCACTTTCCGTATTTAATTATCTGATGGATCACACAAACCTGGACCCTGCGATGGTGAAACATTCCGGAAGGGGGGAATATGTGCCGATTGCGGACAATGCAACGCCGGAAGGAAGGGCGTTGAACCGGAGAGTGGAAATACGCATCTATAATTCGCTGAGTTCCTATTAAAAGAGCGGGAGGAAGTTTTACATGAAGAAGAATTTATTGTCTATATTGATACTGGCATTGCTCATTGTGAATATTGTCCTGACATCCATTATGATGTTTAGCACGGTGAGCGCGTCCAAAAAGACAGCTAAACTGGTAACGGATATTGCATCCGTCCTGAAACTGGAGATTGAAGGGGCAGATGAAAACGGCATTCGGGAAGTGCCTCTTTCTCAGACGGAAACTTACAATATTTCTGAGCTGACCATTGCATTGCGTCCGGAAGAAGGCGAAAATGCGCATTATTGTCTTTTAACCGTTGTTCTTTCAATGGATACGAAGTCAAAAGGCTACAAGAATTTTGGCAGTGCGGAAACAATGGAAAAGTATAAAACATTGATTTCCAGTGAAATTAATACGATTATAGGAAGCTATAGTATGGATGAACTGAGGGCAACTTCCACACAGGATGAAGCAAAAGGGAAGATTCTGGCAAGTATCCAGGCGATGTTTGATTCGGATTTCATTTATAATGTTTCGATCAGTGACATTAAGTTCTCATAATCTGCTAAAAAGAATGGGCAGGAGGTGACTTAAGTGGGTGAGGTACTGTCACAGAGCGAAATAGATAATCTGCTCGCGGCATTAAGCACAGGTGAGCTAGATGTCGATGATATGCAGGAGGACAAGGACAAACAGGTCAAAAATTATGATTTTAAGCGTCCGGTTAAGTTCTCCAAAGAGCATCTGCGTACGCTGGAAATTATTTATGAGCATTACGGGCGGCTTGTATCAACAAACCTTCCGGTTTATCTGCGTAAAAATATTCAAGTCAGCGTGGCAAGCTCCGAAACAGTAACATTTGAAGAGTTTTCCAATGCATTATCCAATCCGGTCATATTGGGGTTGATTAATTTCAATCCTTTGCCAGGAAATATTATTATAGACCTGTCGCCCAATCTTGGTTTTGCAATGATAGACCGTATGCTTGGCGGGCAGGGGCTTCCATTGGAGAAAAGCAGGGAATTCTCTGAAATAGAAATGACAATATTGGAAAAAATAATGATTATCTGTATGCAGCTTATGAGGGAGCCATGGAAAAACGTGGTGGATATTTCCCCTATATTGGAGCGCATAGAGACAAATCCGCAGTTTGCGCAGGTAATTGCTCCCAGTGACATGGTAGCCATTGTCACCATGAACATCAAAATCGGTGATGTAGAGGGATTCATGAATATTTGCCTTCCATATTTTACTTTGGAAAATGTTATGGATAACCTGAATACAAAATTCTGGTATTCCACTATGAAGGAAAATGACGATGAGAATTATGGTGAATATATAGAAGCAATGATTCGGAGGGTGACAGTCCCTGTAAAGGCGGTATTGGGGATGAGCAGCATTTCAGTGAATGATTTTGTATGCCTGCAGCCGGGGGATATTATCCGGCTGGATAAAGAAGTGGAACATGAATTAAACGTTTTTGTCGGAAATATAAAGAAATTTACCGCATTGCCGGGTTCCAGCAGGGATAAATATGCTGTGAGGGTTACATCGGTAATCAGAGAGGGGGAGTAACATGGATGGAATGTTATCTCAGGACGAAATAAATGCGTTATTAAACGGAATGGATTTGTCGGAAGCAGAAGAGGGGGACACGGATGATACGGCAGCCGAAACGACCAGTTCCGTTATTGATGACAGTTTGTTAACAGAAGAAGAGAGGGATGCAATCGGGGAAATCGCCAATATCAGTATGGGTTCTTCGGCAACCACCCTATACTCCCTTGTCAACCGAAAAGTAGATATTACAACGCCGCAGGTTTCCCTGACTGACTGGACAGGGGTGGTGGAAGGATATGAAAGGCCCTGTGTCTTTATTCAGATTAAGTATACGGCCGGCCTGGATGGTTCCAATATCCTTGTGTTAAAGGAACATGATGTAAAGGTTATTACCGACCTTATGATGGGCGGTGACGGCACCAATACGGAGGGTGAGTTAGGAGAGCTGCATCTGAGTGCAATTTCCGAAGCTATGAACCAGATGATGGGTTCGGCCGCCACTTCGTTATCCACCATGCTTGGCATGATGATTGATATTAGCCCCCCGGAAGCAAGTCTGATTGATTTGAATGCATTTAATACGGGAGGGGATATTGCTTCTTTCCTGGACGGGACTTTTGCGAAAATAGCATTTCGGATGCAGATTGGCGATGTGGTGGACAGCAGCATTATGCAGCTCTATCCAATTGAATTTGCCAAGAGCATTTTTAATTCGGTTAAGGGCGGTGATGAGCCTGCGGAACCAGAACCTGTCGCAGCAGCGCCGCAGCCTGCTCCCATGCAGGCGGAAATGCCACAGATGGATATGTCGGCACAGCCTCAAATGGGGATGCCGCAGATGAATATGGGAATGCCGCAAATGAATATGGGGATGCCACAAATGAATATGGGAATGCCGCAGATGCAGATGCCGCAGATGAATATGGCAATGCCTCAGATGCAGATGCCGCAGATGAATATGAATATCCAACCTGCACAATTCCAAAATTTTTCGACGGATTACAGTGCGATTCCGAGCAACGAAAATATTGGGCTGATTATGGATGTGCCTTTAGAGGTTACGGTTGAGCTTGGAAGAACAAATAAGTCGATTTCCGAAATTTTAGACTTTGCACCCGGTACAATTATTGAGCTGGATAAGATTGCCGGTGAGCCGATAGATGTATTAGTGAACGGTAAATTTGTAGCGAAGGGCGAAGTGGTGGTAATTGAGGAAAGTTTTGGCATTCGTGTAACTGAAATTATCAAGTAAGAGAAGTAAGAAAGGAAAATAGGAGAAAGAGATATGGCTAAAAATATTTTAATTTGTGACGATGCGGCATTTATGCGTATGATGATCAAGGATATCCTGACAAAGAACGGCTACAATGTTGCCGGAGAGGCAGAAAATGGCGCGAAGGCAGTGGAAAAATATAATGAACTGCATCCGGATCTTGTGCTTATGGATATTACTATGCCGGAGATGGATGGAATCCAGGCGTTGAAGAAAATTAAGGAATCAAACCCAGGGGCTCTTGTTATTATGTGTTCCGCTATGGGCCAGCAGGCTATGGTTATTGAGTCTATCCAGGCAGGGGCCAAAGACTTTATCGTGAAGCCTTTCCAGGCTGACCGTGTATTGGAAGCTGTGAAGAAAGTAGTCGGTTAGTATGTTGCTGACTGTATCAGAGGGCGTGGATTCGTTTGTGCAGTTATGTACGATACTTGTTATTTTTATCCTTGTATTGGCAGCTACCTGGTTTGCGACGAGGTGGATTGCCAATGTCCAGAATGGGCAGAATATGCGGGGAGGGAACGTGGAGGTCGTTGAAACATATCGGTTGACTGTAAACAAATATATCCAAATTGTGAAGGTTGGTGAAAAATATCTGGCAATCGCAGTTTGCAGGGATACGGTTACTATGCTGACGGAGATACCTGCTGAGCAGATTCAGGTATCGGACAAATCGGGCAGAGCTATACCTGATTTTAAGAAAATGCTTGAGATGGCGAAACGGAAAGACGACAACCGAAAGAGTGAAGAATAGGCGAGATAGATGAAGAAATATTTTTCCGGAAGAAAGGGAATGAAGATAATATGCCTGCTGTTTCTAGTGGGCATATTGTTTTGTATAAGCCATCCGGCTTCGGTGTATGCGTCGGGCAGGGAATCCAATCTGACAGGGTCTACGGATGAGAGGACCGTAATTACACAGCCTGGTACGTCGGAGACGCCGGAAGACTTAAAGGAATTGAATATAGCGAATACCGTGACGATTACCTATAATAATGGAAACGGACAGTTGAATGGTACGCTCAGAATCTTATTGACGCTGACGCTGATTGCCATAGCGCCGACTCTGATTATAATGCTTACCTCATTTACCAGGATTTTGATAGTCCTGCATTTTACGAGGGCAGCCCTGAATACCCAGACAGCACCGCCAAACCAGGTACTGATTGGGTTAGCTTTGTTTCTGACATTTTTTATTATGCAGCCTACGCTGACCAGGGTATATGAAGACGCTATTGTCCCTTTTGAAGCAGGGGAGCTGGATCAGGCAGAGGCTTTTGCCGTTGGCATACAGCCTTTCCGGCAGTTTATGTATAGGCAGACACAGACAAGGGATGTGCAGCTTTTTATGGAGATTAGCGAGACGGAATGGGATGGGGAGAGTTTGGACAGCATTCCGAATACAGTTCTGGTGCCAAGTTTTATCATCAGTGAGCTGCGGACTGCTTTTATTATTGGCTTCCTGATTTATATTCCATTTATTGTAATAGACATGGTGGTGGCGTCCACGCTGATGAGTATGGGTATGATGATGCTGCCGCCTACAACGATTTCAATGCCATTTAAGATTTTATTGTTTGTGCTGGCGGACGGATGGAACCTGGTAATTGGGAGTCTGGTAAAGACATTCTATTAGGGAGGTAGGCTATGACGATAGATGACGTATCTGCGATTACAGGGGAAGCATTGTTCCTAATTATTAAAATGTCCGCCCCAATGCTTTTGGTTTCCCTGGTAGTGGGGCTTGTGGTAAGTATCTTCCAGACCGTGACTTCCATTCAGGAAGCTACGCTGACATTTGTGCCAAAGGTGGTGATTCTTTTCCTGACCATTATGGTTTTGGGGCATTGGATTGCAAACGGGCTGACAGGCTATATGCAGAAGCTATGGTCGGATTTCAGCATATATATAAGGTAGCATTATGATTGACTATAGTTTTACCTATGCGGATCTTGAGTATTTTTTGCTGATTTTTGCACGGATTGCCAGTTTTATATTCATTGTCCCTTTTTTTAGCATGAATAATACGCCAATGCGGGTGAAGATTGGGCTGGGGCTTTTTCTGTCGATGCTGATGTTCCAGACAGTGACGCCTCATGAAACAGTGAAGTATCAGACGCTTCTGCAATATACGGCAATTGTCTTAAAAGAGGCAATTACCGGGCTTATTATTGGTTTTGGGGTGCAGATGTGTTATACCATTGTATCCTTTGCAGGGCGTATTATGGATATGGAAATTGGCTTGTCTATGGTTTCGCTGATGGATCCAACCACCAGGGAGGCGACGAGCATCACAGGCATTCTATATCAATATATGGTGACAATGATGCTGTTAATCAGCGGGCTGTATGAATACTTGATGCGGGCGTTGGCGGATACGTTCCGGCTGATACCGATAAACGGAGCTGTTTTCCGGGCGGATAACCTGTTTACTACCGTTTCACGTTTTATGAGCGAATATATTATCATTGGCTTTCGCATCTGTCTTCCGGTGTTTGCGGTTATGATTATATTAAATGCCGTGCTGGGTGTGCTGGCTAAGGTGTCGCCACAGTTAAATATGTTTGCGGTAGGCATTCAGATTAAAGTGCTTGTCGGGTTAAGTGTGATTTTCCTGACGGTCAATATGCTGCCGGGGGCGGCGGATTTTATTTATACACAGATGAAGAAAATCATAGTGGCATTTGTAGAAGGAATGATGTAAATGTTGGAATATAACCTTCAGTTTTTTGCAAAAGACGGGCCGGGCGGTGAAAAAACAGAACCGGCTACCGATAAAAAGCTAAGCGATGCACGAAGCGAAGGACAGGTAGCCAAAAGTAAGGAGATTACCAATGCTTTTGGGCTGCTTTCCTTGTTCCTGATGATGAAAGTATATATTGGCAGCATGGGGAACCGCTTTTTGGGTGAGTTCCATACTATTTATACGCAGATTCCTGAGCTGGTGAAGATGTATGACGGGGAAATGCCGATGCGTAACGTCAATATTATTTTCAAAAGCACGATGCTGCAGATGTTGATTCTGTTGGCCCCAGTATTTATAATAGGGGTTTTTGTGGCGTTTGTCTGTGACTTGCTGCAGGTGAAGTGGAAGCCAACGACGAAACCGCTGCGGCCCAAATTCAGTAAACTGAATCCAATTGGCGGTTTTAAGAAATTTTTTTCCAAAAGTTCCCTTGTGGAATTGCTTAAATCTATATTAAAATTAGTATTGATTGGGAGTGTGGTGAAATCTTATCTGGAGAATAAGGTGGATTTGATATTCCTGTTGTATGATATTTCCCTGAATCAAGGAATCGTATTGATTGGGGAGCTGGTGATTGACCTGGGAATCCGTGTTTCCGCCGTATATCTGATTATCGGTTTTGCGGATTACCTTTACCAGAAGCATAAATTTAAAGAAGACATGAAGATGACCAAGCAGGAAGTAAAGGACGAATACAAGAATGCAGAAGGCGACCCTGCAGTGAAAGGGAAGCAGAAGCAGCGTATGCGGGAAGCTTCCATGCGCAGGATGATGCAGAGCCTGCCGCAGGCGGATGTGGTAATTACAAACCCGACGCACTATGCGGTGGCGATAAAATACGATGCGGAGCGGTATGATGCGCCGATGGTGCTGGCGAAGGGGGAAGACTATCTGGCGCAGAGGATTAAGGACATCGCCCGTGAGAATCATATTGAGATTGTGGAAAATAAGCCCCTTGCCCGTATGCTTTATGCAAACGTGGAAGTAGGGGAATTCATACCGCCGGAGCTGTACCAGGCCGTGGCGGAAGTGCTTGCATTTGTTTACCACTTGCAGGGGAAGGCATAAGAAGAGAGGAGGAGTAAGGTGTGAAAAAAGCGGATATAGGCGTCGCCATATATATATTGTCAGCATTTATTATGCTGATTGTACCCATTCCCTCTCAGTTGTTGGACGTATTGCTCGCATGCAATATTGCCGTGGCATTTTCGGTTATGTTCGGGTGTATGTTTGCAAAAGAGGTATTGGATCTTTCGTTTTTCCCTACCGTTTTGCTGTTTACGACGGTATTTAGAATTTCTTTGAACGTTTCTTCAACCCGTCTGATTTTAACCACAGGAGATCCGGGTAATGTTGTGGCTACTTTCGGCAGTTATGTGGGCGGGAACGATTTGATCGTAGGCGCCATTGTTTTCATTATTCTGATTATCATCCAGTTTATGGTTATTAATAAAGGTTCCGAACGTGTGGCTGAAGTTACTGCCAGGTTTACATTGGATGCTATGCCAGGTAAGCAGATGGCAATTGACGCGGACTTAAATACAGGCGCCATAGACGATGCGGAAGCGAAACGGAGAAGGGATAAGATACAGGACGAATCCAGTTTCTTTGGTTCCATGGACGGCGCCGTGAAGTATGTAAAGGGGGATGCTTCGGCCGGCCTTTTGATTACGGCGGTCAATATTATAGGCGGTATTGCCATGGGTGTATTCCGCCAAGGCATGGAAGTGGGCGCCGCTTTGGATAAATATGCGGTGTTGACCATTGGCGATGGTCTGGTGAGCCAGATTCCTTCCCTGCTTATCTCGTTATCCACTGGTATCCTTGTAACGAAGGGGGCCAAGGAGGCGGATTTCGGTTCGGTGCTGTTAAGCCAGTTTTTCGGTGTGCCGAAGGTGTTATATTTTGTAGGGAGCGTTATGATTGCGTTGGGCATTATGACGCCGTTAAATACGTTGATTTTCATTCCTCTTGGCCTTTTCTTTATTGTTGTAGGGAGGATGATTGCAGGAACCATTGAAACTTCCCAGATTGAGACGGAAATTGATATGGACGAAACGGCAGCGGAGGAAATCCGTCAGCCGGAGAATGTCAACAGCCTGCTGCAGGTGGATCCCATCGAATTGGAATTTGGCTATGGCATTATCCCGCTTGCGGATGTGAACCAGGGCGGTGACTTACTTGACCGTGTGGTTATGATTCGTAGGCAGATAGCGCTGGAGCTTGGAACCATTGTGCCGATTATCCGTCTGCGCGATAACATACAGTTGAATCCGAACCAATACATTATCAAAATCAAAGGGGTGCAGGTGAGTGAGGGTGAAATCCTGTTTGACCACTATATGGCGATGAACCCTGGATATGTGGAAGAGGAAATTACAGGCATTCCTACTTTTGAGCCGTCCTTTCACCTTCCAGCCATCTGGATTACGGAGGGGCAGAGGGAGCGGGCGGAGAGCCTTGGCTATACGGTGGTGGATCCGCCGTCCATTATTGCGACTCATCTAACGGAAGTAATCCGTCAGTACATTGCGGAATTGCTGACGAGACAGGATGTACAGAATCTGATTAACAATATCAAAGAAACCAATCCTTCCCTGGTGGAGGAATTGGTGCCCAAACTTCTTGGGATTGGCGAGATACAGAAGGTTTTGCAGAATTTGTTACGGGAAGGCATATCTGTGCGGGATTTGCTTACCATATTTGAAACGCTGGCGGACTATTCGGTTACGACCAGGGATACGGATATCCTGACGGAATATGTGCGACAGAGCTTGAAACGTGCGATATCGGGTAAGTATTTCCCTGCCAATGAGTCCACAAGCGTAGTAACGTTGGATCCGCAGATTGAACAGGAAATTATGAACAGCGTGAAGCAGACCGAACAGGGCGCGTATCTGGCGTTGGATCCGGAACGGACAAAAGGCATCATTGCATCGGTGGGGAACGAAATCCAGAAGCTGGAGAATCTTGGGAAGAACCCGATTATTATTACTTCACCGATTGTGCGTATGTATTTTAAACGGTTGACGGAAGATTATTATAAGGATTTGATTGTGGTGTCCTATAATGAGATAGAATCCAATATTGAACTGCAGTCGGTTGGTATGGTTTCCGTGTAAAAAAGTTTTAAGACATGAAAGGGCAAGGGCGATAGGCGGTGTTTTAAGCGCGCAGAGGGCTTGGAGGTTGTGACACGGCATATGCGCAAGGGGAGCTATAGGGCGATAGCATAAAGATGGGGATTTTGCAGAGGGCTTGAAAGCAGGGGGACTGCCGCAAAGCGGCAGCATGGAGGTTAGCATGATAATTAAGAAGTTCCAGGGAAAAACCGAGAATGACGCAGTAGAGACGGCAAAGAAGGAATTGGGGAACAATGTCGTTATTATGAATGTAAAGAATGTGAAAAAAAAGGGGATTCTGCGCTTTTTCCTGCCGGATACGGTGGAGGTTACGGTGGCTTTGGAAGAGGAAAATGAAAAATATGCCCCCGTGCGGCGGGAGGCTGTCCCTGCTGCCAGTATGGGAGGCGGTTTTGCGCCAAAGCGGGATAGCCTTTCGCGCGAAGGGTATGCCGATGCGCCAGAGGGAAGCGATTTTGGACGGCAGGGATATGCCACAGGACAGCAGGGTGGCTCTCTTGTGTTGGAGGGGTATCCGGGCCGGACGGCGGCAGGGCCGGAGATGAGTGAAAAACGGCGGGAAAGCGCCTTTTTGGAAGAGAAGCTCAATAACCTCCATTCCCTTTTGGAACAGCAGCTCCAGAAGCCGGAGGAGGAAGAAGAGGGGGAAGAGCCTGCCAGCGAGTTAGAGAAGTTTATGAAGCTGCTCTATAATACCATGCTGGATAATGAAATCAGTGAGAAATATGCAAACCAGATTATAGATGAGATTGAAAAGAGCGCAAAACCCAATATGCCATTTGACTATGCGCTTGCCAATATTTATCAGAAGATGATTTTAAAGTTTGGAAAGCAAGAGGGGATTACGCCGTCGGAAAGCGGGCCTAAAGCGGTGTTTTTTATCGGGCCTACCGGAGTGGGGAAGACAACGACCATTGCAAAGATTGCTTCCCGGTTTATTGTGGATGAAAAGAAGAAGGTGGCGTTAATTACATCGGATACGTACCGTATCGCGGCGGCGGAACAGCTTAGAACTTATGCGGGAATCTTGGAAGTGCCTTTCCGGATTGTCTATACGCCGGAGGAAATCCGGGATACGCTGCGGGATTTCGTGGATTATGATTATATTTTTGTGGATACGTCAGGCCATTCCTACCAGAATGAGGAACAGAAAGAGACAATGAAAACAATTGTGCATTCCGTAGACGGGGAGGCAGAAAAAGAAGTGTTCCTTGTATTGAGCGCAACGACGAAATACAAGGATTTGCTGCGGATTGTAGATGCTTATACAGAAGTTACGGAGTATAAATTGATTTTTACCAAACTGGATGAAACAAATGCATATGGCAACTTGCTGAACATCAAACTATATACGGGGGCGGCGCTTTCTTATGTGACTTATGGGCAGAATGTGCCGGATGACCTGGAGGATTTCAACCCGCAAAGGACTGTGAAACAGTTGCTGGGAGGAAGATAGCTCCAATATTAATGCAAATTGTGACAGAACCATTGGGAAAGCGAGCATCAGGCGCGTCCAATGCCAGGCGCAAATTTACAGTATGGGGATACGGAAATAGGAGGAAGGTACGGATATGGACCAGGCGGAACAGTTAAGAAACCTTATAAAAGCCAACAACCATGCACAGAAGCCCTTGGCCCGCGTGATAACTGTGACGAGCGGCAAAGGGGGAGTCGGCAAGTCAAATACATCCATTAACTTATCGGTTCAGTTCCGGAAGATGGGGCAGAAGGTCATTATACTGGATGCGGATTTTGGGCTGGCGAATATTGAGATTATGTTTGGGGCAGTGCCAAAACATAATCTGAGCGATTTGATTTATCAGGGCAAGAGCCTGAAAGAGATTATTACGTGGGGACCGATGGACATCGGGTTTATTTCGGGCGGGTCCGGGATTACGGGACTGTCCAATCTTACGTTGGATAATTTAAGGACGATTATCCAAAGCCTTTCCCAATTGGATGAAATGGCCGATACTATTATTGTAGATACAGGGGCCGGGATATCCGATGCGGTTATGGAATTTCTGGTGGCAAGCGGCGAAATACTGTTAGTTACAACGCCGGAGCCTACGTCGATTACGGATTCTTATTCCCTTCTGAAAGCGTTAAGCAGGCATCCGCAATATGTAAAGGAAGAAACAAAAATAAGACTGGTAGCCAACAAGGTGCAAAAGACAGGGGACGGCAGGCTCCTATATGAGAAGTTAAGTACGGTGGCAGGGAAGTATTTAAAGACGCCGATGGAATACCTGGGGGAGGTGCCGGAGGATACGCAGCTAACAAAGGCAGTGATGCAACAGAAGCCAGTATCCATGGAATTCCCCAGGGCCAAAGCGGCGCAGGCTTATGAGCATATCGCGGCGAAGCTGATGGATCATCCGGTGCAGGGCGGTGACAGGAAAGGGATGACGTCATTTTTCAGCCATCTGCTACATATAAAGAAGAAGTAGATGGATAAATTAGCCCGATAGAGGATTTTATTAATCGACAATTTGAATCAGAGCCTCAAATATGCCCTGACTGCAGCCGGGAATTTGAGATTCCTGACTGTGCCATCGGAATAAATTGCTCTGGCATGGCGGATTGGTGTGTAAGGAAGCCCAGGGTGAGTCACAGCGCCTGGCATGTTTGGACAAAGAAAGCGGAATCGGACAATATAGCAGTTGATAGGCATATTCAGACAGGAGAATGGAGGTTTTCATATGAAAAAAATATTAGTAGTTGATGACTCTGCACTCGTGAGAAGGGTTCTTTGTGATATAATTAACAGTGATAATAGATTCCAAGTAGAAGACAAAGCGACAAATGGCCTGGAAGCGCTGGAATTGCTGACGAAGAAGAGCTATGATGCGGTGGTATTGGATATCAATATGCCGAAGATGACAGGACTGGAGCTTTTAAAGGAGCTGCAAAAGCGTAAAATTGCGGCGAGGGTTATTATGGCCAGCACGGATACCAAGGAAGGCGCGAAGGTGACAATGGATGCGCTGGATTTGGGAGCGATGGATTTTGTACATAAGCCAAGCAGCGCCATGGGCTGCAAGCGGGAAGATTTCAGAGATCAGTTGATTGAGATTTTGGGGGCTGTGACGGAAAGCAAAGTATTGTCATCGTTTAGTAAACCTTTTTCCAAAGAGGATGCGAAACCATCGAAGAAGATGGTGGATTTGCTCAGCCGCCATGAAGGAAAGCTGGGCGGGAAGAGGATTGTAGCCATTGCAAGTTCCACAGGCGGGCCAAAAGCGCTCCAGTCGGTAATCCCCAAACTGTCCGGGAGGTTAAATGCGCCGGTGGTTATTGTACAGCATATGCCCACCGGGTTTACGGCTTCTTTGGCAGAGCGTCTGAATGCGTTAAGCGAGATGAATGTAAAGGAAGCGTGTGAGGGGGACGAACTGCAGGCAGGGACGGTGTATATTGCCAAAGGCGGACAGCACCTAAACATCAATTGTTCCGGCGCAAGGCATGTCATCCATTATACGGATGAACCCGCAAGGGAAGGGGTGAAGCCGTGTGCAAATTACATGTATGAGTCATTGGCGAAGAGCAAATACGATGTGGCGGTATGCGTGGTGCTGACAGGGATGGGCGCGGATGGGACGAAAGGAATTTCTTATCTGAAAGAGAAGAAGAAAATTCATGTTATCGCTCAGAATGAGGATACCTGTGCTGTGTACGGCATGCCGAAGAACATTGTAAAGACAGGGCTGGTAAACCAGGAAATCCCTCTGGAGCAGGTCGCACAGGAAATAATGATGAACGTGGGGGTAATATAAGATGGATGTAAGCCAGTATCTCGAAATATTTATTGACGAAACAAAGGAACATTTGCAGAACCTGAATACGGAAATCCTGAACCTGGAACAGGACCCGGAGAATGTGGATACCATAAATGAAATTTTCCGGGCAGCCCATTCGCTGAAAGGTATGGCCGGCACAATGGGATATAAGCGGATGCAGACATTGACCCATGATATGGAGAATGTCTTTTCGGAAGTGCGCAATGGTTCCATAAAGGTAAAGGGGAATATGATTGATATCCTTTTCCAGTGTCTGGACGCCCTGGAAGAATATCTGAACCTGATTCAGGAATCAGGGGATGAGGGGACGAACGACAACGAACCGCTGATACGTCAACTGAATGTGGTGTTGAATTCCAAAGAAAGCCCTGCGCCGGTGGAGAAGAAGCCGGAGGAACCGGTGAAAAAAGAACCGGTGGAAGAGGGGGATGCGCCCAAGTGGCTTTCCATTAAATTTGACGGCACACAGAAGCATGTTTTGCAGGAAGCGGTAAACCAGGGCAAGAATGTTTACGGGCTGACGGTAAAGGTGCAGGAAGCGTGTATCCTAAAAGCGGCGCGTGCATTCCTAGTTTTCAAAGCGTTGGAGGATTTGGGGGAAGTGATTATATCCAGCCCTTCCGTGCAGGATATTGAAGATGAGAAGTTTGACTTGGATTTCAGCCTTATCTATGTTTCGGACAGCCCGTTGGAAAAGGTGCTTCAGGCGGTAAAGAGCGTATCGGAAATCGAAGGCGCGCAGGGCGCTGCAATTGATGAGGAAAAAATCAAAGACTTTACCGGAGAAGCGGCGGTGAAAGAGAAGGAGCCTGTTGCCGTGGCAGTGGAAGAGCCGCCTGTAGTTGTGGAAAAACCGGTAGAGAGGAAGCCGCCGGCAGTGGCGCAAAGTCCGGCAGCGAAAGGGACGGAGAAAAAGAGCCAGATGTCCAAGCCGGCCGTGAACCGGACGGTGCGTGTGGACATTGAGAAGCTGGATGTGCTGATGAACCTGGTCAGTGAGCTGATTATTGCAAAGAACTCACTGGTTTCCGCTTCCGTTGGGGACAGCGCCGGGAACAGCAGCGTAAACGAGCATATAGAATATCTGGAAAGCGTGACGACCAACCTGCATGAGTCTGTGATGAAGGTAAGGATGGTGCCTATTGAAAGCGTGGTAAGTAAATTCCCGCGTATGATCCGCGACTTGACAAAGAAGCTGGATAAGAAGATGGAGCTGTATATGTCCGGTGAGGAGACGGAACTGGACCGTACGGTGGTGGATGAGATTGGCGACCCGCTTATGCATTTGTTAAGGAATGCGGCAGACCATGGCCTGGAGCCGGGAGAGGTGCGTAAAGCGGCCGGCAAGCCGGAAGTGGGTTCCATTTTCCTGGATGCGTACCAGGATGGGAATAATGTTGTCATTGAAGTGCGGGACGACGGCGCAGGCATCAATACGGACGCCGTGAAGGAGAAGGCAATCAGCAGGGGGGTAATTACCCCGGAGCAGGGCGAGAGCATGACAGACCAGGAGATTATGAACCTTTTGTTCCACGCAGGTTTTTCCACGGCGGAGAAGGTATCGGACATTTCTGGGAGGGGCGTCGGTTTGGATGTGGTGAAGTCCAAGATTGAAGCGCTTAGCGGCGAAGTGGAAGTGAAGAGCAAGATGGGCATGGGAAGCACATGGACCATCCGCCTGCCTTTGACCCTTGCCATTATCCAGGCTTTGATGGTAGACGTGGGCGGCGAGAAGTATGCCATTTCCCTTGGCTCTATCCAGACAATTGAAGACATTACGCCGGATGAGATTAAGACGGTACAGAATAAGGAAGTAATCAATTTACGCGGGATTGTCATTCCGATTATCCGGCTCAACGGTGTGCTGGATATTGAAAGCAAGAAGAACCCGGAAGACAATATGACAGTGGTTATCGTGAAGAAGGGTGACAGGCTGGCCGGACTTGTAGTGGATGAACTGATGGGACAGCAGGAAATCGTAATCAAGTCGTTAGGCAGGTATATCACTAAGTGCAAGATTATCAGCGGGGCCACAATTTTAGGTGACGGTGAGGTTGCATTGATTCTCGATACCAATGCGTTGTTTTAAGTTCATATTGCGGGAGGGACAGCAGAATGGAAGAATTGAAGGTAGAGTTACGCAGTGAGACGACTCAGTTTATCATCGTCAGGCTGGGTGATGAACAATATGGGATTGCAATAAAATATGTGGATAATATCGTGCGCATGCAGCACATTACAAGGGTGCCAAAGGTACAGTCCTATTTAAAGGGCGTAATCAATCTGCGCGGGGAAGTGATTCCGGTTATGAGCATCCGTGTGAAAATGGATCTGCCGGCTGACGAATATACGAAGGCCACAAGGATTATTATTTTGAAACTGGAGCAGCAGGGCAATATTGGCATCATTGTGGATGAAGTAAAAGAAGTTGTCACGCTGGACAATTCACAGATTGAAAAGGTTGCATACGAGAGTAAGGAGGAGAAGGATAATTTCATCTTCGCTATCGGAAAGTATGCGGATGGCGGTCTGATATCCCTGTTGGATCTGAACTCGGTGGTATTGGAAAAAGAGAGTGTATAGGAGGTCATTAAAGTGGCTGATCTTAGTTTAGAGACGATGTCTAACGAATATTATGATGTTTTGAAAGAGCTGGGGAATATCGGGGCAGGCAATGCGACTTCCGCGCTTGCCCAGATGCTCCAGTGCAAGGTGGATATGTCAGTGCCGCAGGTGAAGCTGCTTGGGTTTAAAGAGGTGGCGACGCTGATGGGCGGAGAAGAGCAATTGATGGCTGGCATTTATCTTGGTGTGGAAGGGGATATCAGCGGGAGTATTATGTTCCTTCTGGAGCAGACCAGTGCAAGGCATCTGGTCGGAAAACTGATGGGGATGCCGATTGAAGGGGATCAGTTTACGGAGATGGAGATTTCCGCCCTTCAGGAGGTGGGGAACATTATTACGGGTTCTTACCTGAATTCCCTGTCAATGATGACGAACCTAAAGATTTATCCGACCATTCCTTCGCTGGCAATGGATATGGCGGCGGCGATTTTAAGCGTTCCCGCTATTGAGTTTGGGGTAATAGGGGACAATATCCTGTTGATCCAGACCCAATTTTTCGATGAAATACAACTGGATGGTTATTTCATCCTGATTCCGGAATTGGAATCCTATGTAAAGATACTGTCATCTCTTGGAATTTCAGTATGATAACAGATACAAAGGTTGGGAGCTGGGAAGAATATGAGTCAAGTAATCAAGGTCGGAATGGCGGATTTGAATATATGTGTCAGTCCGGATTCCATTACTACATTAGGTTTAGGGTCATGCGTGGGGATAGCGATTCGGGATCCGGCAACCAAAATCGGTGGCCTTGCGCATGTTATGCTGCCGGACAGCACACAGATTAGGAATAACAGCAACATCCCGAAATTTGCGGATACGGGGATTGCAGAGCTGGTAAAGCGTATGGTGGCAAAAGGGGCGAGCCAGAGCCGCATGGTGGCGAAGATTGCCGGCGGGGCGCAAATGTTTGCTTTCCAGAATAAATCGGAGATGGTGCGTATCGGGGAGAGGAATGTGGAAGCGGCGAAAAAGAAGCTGGCGCAGCTTAGGATTCCGCTTTTGGCGTCGGATACGGGGGACAGCTACGGAAGAACCGTTATCTTTTATCCGGAGACAGGTGATTTTGTGATTAAGGCTGTAGGGAAACCTCAAAAGGTAATATAGAAGGCGGGGAGTTAAGGATGAAGAGAAAATTAGTGCCACCTTTCTGGATGCTGCTCGCAGGGGCGGCCAGCGGCATCGTTATGTGTATGTTAAAGTACGAGTTGAACAGTATGCTGCGGATTCTGATTGGTGTGTTGGTCGTCTTTTATATCATTGGTTGCCTGTATAAGAAAATGTTGGATATTTTTGAAGCGCAGAATACACCGGCAGAAGAGGAGAAGGAGATTGTCATGGAGGACGAACAGGCGGAAGGCATGGATGAGGGGCAGGCAGAAATGGAAAGCTGATTGGTTAAGGGCATCAGGAGGAGAATATGGACGAAGCAGAAAAGAAGAGATTATGGGAGGAATATGCGAAAGGGAAAACTCCCGAAATACGGGAAAAGCTTATTCTGGAATATGCTCCGCTCGTAAAACTGGTGGCCGGCAGGCTCAGTATGTACCTGGGATATAACGTAGAGTATGATGATTTGGTGAGCTACGGCATCTTTGGCCTGATTGATGCTATAGATAAATTTGACAATATGAAGGAAGTGAAGTTTGAAACATATGCCAGCCTTAGGATAAGGGGGGCCATCCTGGATCAGATCCGTAAGCTGGACTGGATTCCAAGGACGATCCGGCAGCGGCAAAAGAAAATTGATATCGTGACAAAGGAAATAGAGGCCACGAAGGGGCGGAATGCCACGGATGAGGAAATAGCGCAGGCGCTGGGGATCTCCGGGGAGGAATACGGGGAGTGGCAGTCCCAGATGAAGATTACCAATGTAGTTTCGTTGAATGAGTTTATGGAGCAGGGAGCTGAGGTTCCGGCTGAGAATAATAAAAATGCCCATTTCGACAGTCCGGAGGAAGTAGTGGAAAAGGAAGAGCTGAAGGAAGTATTGGCACAGGCGCTGGAGATTCTGACGGAGAAGGAACGACGGGTTATCGAGTTATATTACTATGAGGATTTGACGCTGAAGGAAATAAGCAGTATATTAGAAGTATCCGAGTCGAGAGTTTCACAGCTCCATACCAGGGGGCTGCAGAAGTTAAAGTCGAAAATGGGAAACTATATGGGCATTTTTGTATAGATTAGCGGGGTAGATGTTATGAATGGATATTTTCGGTTGATTTGTGGGGAAAACAGCACGTATCTCCAAATCGTGCCGCCTACGGACGGAGGGCTTCCGGTCGGGGCGAATGAAGTCATGGAATATCTGAACAGCAGGAGCGTCAATTTTGACAGCCAGGCGTTATATACGGCTATCAACAAAAAAGAGGCGCAGAAACTGTTGCTGAATAGGGATACCCATATGAAGGAGCGTGAAAACTATAAGCTGGTTGTCAGTCCGGATAACATGAAAGCGACCATCCGTTTTTACCCGCCTTCGGAAGGCGGAGAACTGATAACAAGAAATGAATTGATATCAGATCTTGGGTTTAAAGGGATTAAGTATGGGATCCAAGATGTGGAAATAGATAAGTTTTTCAGGAAACGGTGTTATTGTGAGGATCTTGTGGTAGCAGTGGGAAAACCGCCCAGGCATGGGGAAGATGCGCACATTGAGTATTTTTTCAGCACGGACGTGAAAGCGCGGCCAACGCTGAAGGAAGATGGAAGTGTGGACTTTTTCCATTTGAATACCATCAACCATTGCCAAAAGGGTGATGTGCTGGCCCAGCTTTTCCCGGAAGATATGGGGGAAGTGGGAAGGACAGTGCTGGGCGAACCGTTAAAGCCCAGGGATGTAAAAAAGAAGAAGCTGAAATTTGGAAGGAACATCGTTCTTTCTGAGGATAAATTGACGATAAGTTCCGAAGTGGACGGACATGTGACGCTGGTAGACGATAAGGTATTCGTATCGGATGTACTGACCGTGGAGAATGTGGATAACTCTACCGGTAATATAGAGTATGAAGGAAGCGTACAGGTAAGCGGCAATGTGTGCGCGAATTTTTCCGTAGTCGCCAAAGGGAACATTGAAGTGGGCGGAGTTGTGGAAGGCGCATATTTACAGGCTGGCGGGGATATTATTATAGCAAGGGGCATGAACGGCATGGGCCGTGGGGAGCTGAAAGCCAGTGGCAATATTGTGGCAAAATTTATGGAAAACGCCACAGCTATGGCAAAGGGCTATGTTTCGTCGGAGTCTATCCTGCACAGCAGCGTCCAGGCCGGGGATGAGGTTACGGTAACGGGCAAGCGGGGATTCATTACGGGAGGACGTGTATGCGCCCTCAACAGTGTGTCAGTGAAAACGCTTGGCTCTTCTATGGGAGCCGATACGGTGGTGGAGGTGGGCGTAGACCCAACGCTGAAATTCCGGATTCAAGAGATACAAAGGGAGATTGCAGAGGCGGCCAGAGTAGTGAAGTCTGTACAGCCGCTTTTGGCGGCAACACAGCAGAAACTGGCCAAAGGGATTAAGCTTTCGCCGGATCAGATTCAATATATGAAGTCTTTGATTGCGCTTAGCCAGGTGAAAAAGAAAGAAGTAGAGGAAAAGACAGTGGAAATGGAAGCCATGCAGGATTCCCTTGGGAATTTGACCAGCGCAGCGGTCAATGTAACAGGGGTAGTGTTCCCCGGAACCAAGATTTGCATTGGGGATTCTTCTATGGTGGTTCACAGCCAGATGCAGTATTGTAAGTTTATTAGAACCGGGGGAGAAGTTAAGATGACGGCGTTATAAGGGAAGGCGCCAGGAAGGGCGCCAGGGAAGGAGGCGTTGCTTATGTCGATTAGCCGTATTGAGCTGCAGGGGACGATTACAAGGGCGCAGGATTTTACAACCATTAAGCAGAATGAAGATAATAAAGGGATGGTAGACCAGTCCAATTTTCAGATGCATTTCAATAAGGTGGTGGACAGCAAGCTTTCACAGGTTCGCCATGGAGACAATGCGGAGGGCAAGGGGAAAGGGCCTGATGCAAGGGAGAAAGGAAGCAATGAGTATGCCGGGGACGGCGGCAGGCGCCGCAGGAGGGATTCCGGCGCAGAAGAGGACGGGAAAGTTGTGTTAAAAAGCATTGGGAAGTTTGACACAAAGATTTAGGGGAAATTGGCGGTTTATTGGACGGAGGAGGGGAATGGTGCATTTTTGAGTGATGCCCCGCAGTTTACTGCGGGGTATTTGGCTGTAAGTGGAAAATAATCTGGTTGGGAAATAGGGAATGGAATGATATGGGATGGATGGAATTTGCTCTGCTTATTGTGGGAGCTGTTATATTAATTATCAGTTTTGCGATTCCTGCCGGAAAGGCAGGGAAAAACGGGACGCAGGCATTGAAGATTGATGAGGGGATGATAAAAGATCTGGTGGAACGGGAGATACGGAATGTGAAGGGGCGTATGGATGGAATGGTGGAAGAGACGCTCAGTTATTCCATGGAGAAGACGGAACGGGCAATGGAGCGGATGGCCAATGAGAAGATTATGGCAATCCATGAGTATTCGGAGCAGGTTTTGACGGCAATCAATAAGAACCATCAGGAAGTGATGTTTTTATATGATATGCTCAATGACAAGCATACGCATCTGGTGAATACGGTGAGCGAGGCGTCGCAGAAAGCAAAGGAAATCAGGCAGACGGTGCAGGATGCGGAAATTACGGTGAAAGAGGCCGTCGGGATAGGGATGGCAGAGGGAGAAAATGCGGCCGGGAAAGCAGGAATGGCCGCAAGGCCGGAAAGCGCCGGGAAGGCTGAGGCAGTGGTTGGGAAGGCAGGAATGGCCGTAAGGCCGGAAAACGCCGGGAGAGTAGAGACAGTGGCCGGAGCCGGGAGATTGGGGGAGACGGCAGGAGCAGCCGCAAAGGGGGAAGGCAAAGTCGGAGGGGCCAGGAATCTGGAAGCGACGGCGGGCATAACAGGAATGGTGGACAGGCCGGAGACGTTGGCAGAGGCCGGAAGGAATGGAGGGCCAGAGGCGGCGGAAGCGTCAGGGGGGCCGGAAGCGGGGACTGGTTTGTCAGCAAGGCAGGAAGAAATATTCGCAACGAATATAGCGGACAGGCTGTCTGGAACGGCAGGCGCGGAAACTGACAGTGAGACAGAATTTACCCCCATTGCCCCAAAAAGGGTGGAGCTGGTGAATGGAATGTTGGCGCAAGACGGTATGGAAAATGCTTTTTCAGCCAGCGCAGGGAATGTTATGCAGACAGAGCCCGGCACAGAAGACGGGAAAGGGCATAACAATAATGAGAAAATATTACGGTTGCACAAATTGGGAAAATCTAAGACAGCGATAGCGAAAGAGCTGGGACTGGGCGTAGGGGAAGTGAAGCTGGTAATCGACCTGTTTGAACAGTAGGGAAGAGGGACTGGAGCGGTTATGAATTTGAAATATTATTTGAGAGGGCTTGGGCTTGGGATTGTCCTTACGGCAATTATGCTGGGATTTGTGTCCGAAAGCGGAAAGGGGGCGATGGACGATGAGGAAGTAATCCTAAAAGCGAAAGCCTTGGGTATGATTGAGGAATCCGAGCTGCCAGAATATGTGGAAGAGGCGCGGGAACGCGCAGAATCGGGGCTGCGTGCGGAAATAGAGGAAGAATTGCGGGCAGAGATCCGTGCGGAAGTGGAAGCGGAAATGTCCGGGCAGACGGTCACAGGAGCGTTAAATGGGGATGGAACAGACAAAGCCGCAGACCAAAATGCGAAAGAAGCTGACGCAGACAGCATGGCAGTGGCGTCGGCGGAGGGCGGCGCATTAGACGGAGCTGGGACGTCAACGGGAAATGGAGTGCCTTTGAACGTGGGAGTGTCAGTGGGAGAAGGAGGCGAAACCGGGGAGCGTGGAGAAGCAGCGTCTGAAGGAACATCGGGAACTGGAGAAGGCGGGACTGCTGGGACAGTTAAAGGAAGTGAAACGGCCAATGGGAACGGGACAGCCGATGGAAGCGAAGAGACAGGCAATGCAGATGAAACTGGTGGGAGCGATGCAGTAAGGCCGGCAGGGGCCCCGGAAAGCGCAGGACAGGAACCGGAACGTGTGGAGTTTATCGTGAATAAGGGGGAAATGGCAAGAGAAATCAGCCGGGGTTTGGAGAAAGCGGGACTGGTGGAATCGGCTTCGGATTTTGAAAGTTTCCTTCTCAGTAACGGTTATGACCGTTTTATCAAGGCTTCCCGTTATTTGATACCAGTGGGGGCGGACGAGGAGCAGATTGCAAATATTATTACAAATTACGGGGTAGAGTGAACGGTAACGAAATAAGTGAATTTGATTAAGAAATTTGGAGATAAAATTGCATAAATGACCTTGTCATGCATAGTATAATTATGTTATAATTTAACAGTTGCGACTATAAAGCACGTATCTTTATTCAGCGCCGGTGCTTATCAGTCAGGCATATCTGACGCAGTGGCATAAGTAGGCTCTGGAGTGTAAGAGGTACGGAAGCATTTAACCAAATGGAGGTAAAGGACATGAGCGTTATTTCAATGAAACAGTTGCTGGAAGCCGGTGTTCATTTCGGGCATCAGACAAGGAGATGGAATCCGAAAATGGCTCCGTATATCTTTACGGAGAGGAATGGCATCCATATCATTGACCTGCAGAAGTCTGTGGGTAAGGTGGATGAAGCTTATAAGGCGGTATTTGACATTGCATCCCAGGGCGGCACAATACTGTTTGTCGGCACTAAGAAGCAGGCGCAGGATGCTGTAAAGGCAGAAGCGGAACGTTGCGGCATGTATTATGTAAACGAGAGATGGCTGGGCGGTATGCTGACCAATTTTAAAACTATCCGCAGCAGGATTGACCGGTTAAAACAGATAGAAACGATGTCAGAAGACGGTACATTTGACGTGCTTCCCAAGAAAGAAGTAATTGCGTTGAAGAAAGAATGGGAAAAGTTGGAAAAGAACCTTGGCGGCATCAAAGAAATGACAAGGATTCCGGATGCTATTTTTGTAGTGGATCCTAAGAAAGAAAGGATTTGCGTACAGGAAGCCCATGCATTAGGCATTACTTTGATTGGGATTGGCGATACAAACAGCGATCCGGAAGAATTGGATTACATTATCCCAGGCAATGACGATGCAATCCGGGCTGTGAAACTGATTGTTTCCAAGATGGCGGATGCGGTTGTGGAAGCAAACCA
The DNA here is from genome assembly GCA_910578405.1 of uncultured Lachnospiraceae bacterium. Classification (GTDB taxonomy): domain Bacteria; phylum Bacillota; class Clostridia; order Lachnospirales; family Lachnospiraceae; genus Kineothrix. Next base: position 51,921 of record CAJTQO010000022.1, read on the forward strand.
GGGCGAAGAGAATATGGAAGAGCAGATTGCAGAGGAATTTACCGCACAGGCAGGAGAGCCGGTTGATATAGAAGAAGTTGCGGATGCAGCAGAATAAGCAGCAGGTATTGGAGGAAATGGAAATGGCTATTACAGCAGGAATGGTGAAAGAATTAAGAGAGATGACTGGCGCAGGTATGATGGACTGTAAAAAGGCGCTTACCGAAACCAATGGCGATATGGATGCGGCAGTGGAGTTTTTAAGGAAGAACGGTCAGGCTAAGGCAGAGAAGAAAGCCGGCAGAATTGCGGCTGAGGGGCTTTGCCGTGTGGCTATGGATGGAGATAAATGCGCGGCAGTGGTGGAAGTGAATTCTGAAACGGACTTTGTTGCAAAAAATGAGGACTTCCAGAAGTTTGTAGAGGATGTGGCTGTACAGGCGGTAAACTCTGACGCGGCTGACATGGATGCATTCCTGGCAGAGGCATGGAAGCCGGATGCATCCAAGACGGTAAAGGACGCCTTGGTGGACAAGGTTGCGGTAATCGGAGAAAACTTAAATATCAGAAGGTTTGAAAAAGTTGTGGCAGAGAACGGTTGTGTGGTATCTTATGTACACGGCGGCGGCAGGATAGGCGTTATTGTAGAAGCAAATACAGGCGCAGTGAATGACGGCGTAAAGGAAGCTTTGACTAATATCGCAATGCAGGTGGCTGCATTGTCTCCGAAGTATGTGTCCACAGCAGATGTTTCCGAAGAATACAAGGCGCATGAGAAAGAAATCCTTATGGCGCAGATTGCCCAGGATCCGAAGATGGAAGGTAAGCCGGAGAAGGTGATTGAGGGCGCTGTGAATGGCCGTCTTAATAAAGAGCTGAAGGAAGTTTGTCTGTTAGAGCAGACGTATGTAAAAGCTGAGGACGGTAAACAGACGGTTGCCCAGTATCTGGCGCAGGTTGCAAAGGAGAATGGCACGGAGTTGTCCGTGAAGAGATTTGTACGCTTCGAAACCGGTGAGGGATTGGAGAAGAAGGAAGAGAACTTTGCGGAGGAAGTGGCGAAGCAGATGAATCAGTAAACTTCTTTATAGCCCGATTTGAATAAGAACTATAAAACCCTTGTAAATGCTGATATTTGGGCACTTGCAGGGGTTTTTTGATGGCAGAAATCGAATTCCGCAACTTATCATAAGTTATCATAATTTCAGGCGGATTTGGGGAATGTTTTGGGGAATGAGTTGGGTAAAATATATTACCCAATTAGGGTGCGAAACTTCGCTTCTTTCTCAATGTATCAAGAAAGAAGCAGAAACAAAAGGAAAATATGAGCAGTAGACCTTTTTAGAAGAAAATATTTCTGTAAGCTATGGGAGTATACAGTAGAGATAAATTGTGCATTATGCAGAAAAAAGAAATATATTTTTCTAATTTATCTATTATTATATTAGGTGAACGAAGCATCCTGTTCATAAACAGGGATGTTTCGCTCACTAACTCCTAATAAATTTTAATTTACCAGAGCAGCCTTGATTCTAAGGCTGCTTTTTTGCAGTTAAGATTTTGGTTTCCTTTTTTCTTTTATTTCCAAGTCATATCCACATATTTCATTAAGCAAGTTATAGTCGATGCCAGCATCAATCAGGCGGCATAAATCCCTATGAAGAATGTGATACTTACCGCCTACATCATGGAAATGTGTCATAGGGCTTTTAATGGAGTAGCCGTGAAGATTCATAAATTTTTCTATTTCAGCAGATGATGGTATGGTCAAGTAAAATGCAAGCTGCAGATAAAATTCAGGAATTTTAGGCAGGTTTCCTTTTGTGTAATGTTTCCAGTTTTTTCTATCTATCCATTTTCCCTGCAAATAGTTACTGGCAAGGACTTTCTGGAATCCATTAAATGAAAAGCAGTCATTTATAGTAAATCTGTTCTTGCTTTTGTTAGGATCGTACAGGTTGTCAAATACTTCCGTCAGATATTTCATCTTTTCAGAAATACCCAATTCCCTTAAATAATCATTATCAATGATTTTCATACCATTCACAGGGAGACAGGTAAAGTCAAATGTTGCATAGAATCTGCTTCGTGCTGTGGCAAGCTCCGTTATCCTATTAATGTAGACCATCTTATGTTTTTCGTAATCGTCAACTAGAGGGGCTGAAAATGCCATTTGGGGAGAAGGATCTTTATATAGGTTTTTATATAATTTTTTATACTCTCCCAATGCATCAATCCGCTTGCCTGCAAGTTTGCTGTCCTCTGGTTTTGTTTCTATCTGCCCTGTCAGATAGGCATAGACAGGCAGCACATCCCTTTTATTTAATTCCTCTATTGGTAATCCAGAAAAATCCATGATTGGTTTATCAAGTGGGTTACGGGAATCCACACTGATCCACATGCCATCTAGGGTAAAAGGCATGGAAGAGTAGCGGTATGCTTCCCTTGCGGCTGCGAATTTTTCCTGCTCCATGATGCTAGAACTGATGAATTCAACAATGGTATTTTGGAAGCCCTCAAAATCTCCATGTAACAGGGAATCATATACAGATGTATTCAGTGTTTCTAATTCTGTATATAACTGGCTGTAAGATAGTATGTCTTGCATTACGGCTGGCTCCTTTCTGCAAAGGGTGCTGTGTTATACTGCCCTGAAAAGATTATAGCAATTATGAGTGTATAAGAAAAGCCCAAACAGATATAAGACGAATAAAGCTGCCTGCATAACACAGACAGCTTGCTACTATACATAAGAGGTTGCTATTATTGAAAACACGTTTATAAATTATATTTTTTTCTCAACGGGTAGTAGATGTAATCTACATGGATATCATCCCAATTCTGCCTTGGTATTCGCATATTCTGGAAAAAGCATTCCCTTTTGGTAAGGGGCTGCTTTTCACATTTGGAATAATCGAATCCCTGTTCCATTTCTTTTTCACGTAAAGATATGATCCTGTCTGCATCTGACATATATACCTGCAAAGTGATTTGTGGGTAAAACCCCAAATACCTTTCCAGCATAAGATAAATGCAGATGATGTTTTCATAAATCTTTTTTAAGTACATATTGTTGCATTTATCGAAAGTGCCGATTGTGATTTTTCCGTCAACAGGCTTCCCGATGAAGAAAAATCCAGCGGCTGTCATATTGAAAAGGGAATAGTAGCTTCTTCTATATTCCTTGGGGGAAGATAGCAGGTCCTTCTCTCGTTGCAGTTTATTCTTGATGCCAAGATAGGCAGAGTAGTCATCATCAATCTGATATCCAAGGAAATTGCATTGATGGTGATAGAGGTCTGCTGTGATTTTGTAATAATCATCCATGAAATCAGATACACGGGGGAATCCAGAAGAGAGCAGTTCCTTATCCTTGATAGGAAAGTTTTCATACAGGCAGCCATATAACTGATAGACTGACATCTGATTTTCCGTTGTGAAGATTGAAATGCAGTAGTCCGTTAAAAAGTTTAAAAGATTCTGCAAAGTCAGTTCTATGCCAAGCCGCTCCATAAAAAGGACAGCCTGCCTGATAATGAATTCAGCCCTGTAGATATTGTTCCATATCTTCCTGTTATTCAGCTTAATGGAACAGGAATCCCTCGTACTACATTCGTGGTACATGGCAAGGGGGAATTTGGTCATAATATAGATGCAGGTTTTTGTGTCCGTGGCCTGTTTCTTAATCAACAAGCCGTAGGAGAGCAGGTCGGCAATCATATCGTTAGCCCTGTGTTCATTTATCTGATAGAAAATCCTTACCAATGTAACCATCTGCTTTTTCAGCATGAATCCATTTCCAATGTAGAAGAGTATATTTAATACGGGAATATTCCTGTTAAAGCATTCTTTCTTTGCCTGCCTGTTTTTGGTTCTGGCAGAAATATTTTCGTTCCTGTACATATGTGATTTCACACTCCTTTTTCTATTGCAAACCATTAAAAAGGCTTACCTTATATCATAAATAAAAGAAAAGGCTCAATAACCAGAGAGGAAGATAGGATGCTGTGGCAGAGTATGCGATTGGAATTCCAAACAAACAGCCCCGCTGGAAAAGCAGGGCTGTCTGCATATAAATATACAGTTTGTTAA
>CAJTQO010000023.1 GCA_910578405.1 uncultured Lachnospiraceae bacterium
CGACGCAATGGTGCGAAACAGGCGGTTCACGATTCTAATTTCTGACCGGATGAAACACTAATTCTTTGATACTTTTGATTATGCTATTAATAACAATCCAGATGTCATCCATTATTTTTATATCATAGCGACAAAGAAATTTCCGTATAAAAACCAAATTTTCCACATACTAAACTAACCTTCCGACATTCAAATCTAACCTTACACATATAAAACTAACCTTTCATATACAAACCTAACCTTCTACATACTAAACGAACTTTCCAACATTCAAAACGAACCTTTTACATACAAAACTAACCTTCCAACATATAAAACTAACCTTCCACATACTAAACTAACCTTCCGACATTCAAACCTAACCTTCCTCATACTAAACGAACCCTCCGACATGCAAACCTAACCTTCTACATACAAACCTAACCTTCTACATACAAACCTAACCTTCTACATACAAACCTAAACCTTCTACATACAAACCTAACCTTCCACAACAAAAATAACCTGGAAGCGGCAGGTATGGCTCACAGAGTATATCCAGAAATGCAAGATGTATTGACAGTGGCCTAAAGAATTAGGATTCTGAAAAATCGAAAAGAAAAGATTATTATGACAAAAGATTTATAAACCGCACATCCCGTACAATATCTGTAAACATAATTGAAAGTTGTATCGAGTATTGCAATAAAAAACAATTGCAAAAACATCCCGGCGTTTTAACTCTGATAGAAAAAGCAAACAGTTATATGTCGGCGTACATAAAACTGCCACCAGCCTTTGACTGGTGGCAGAAATAAATTTTTATTTTTTAACTGACTTCTTAACGGAAAGCAGTCCAAATTCAAAGTTCTGGATATAACATTTTCAGCAAATATCTACCTTGCCTATAATCCATACTTTATTTTCTTTACTACGACAACTCTACTAAATTCTGTATGAAAAGCTCTCCTATAATAAAACTTCTTCTCACTCTCCCTCTTATTATTGCAATAAAATCTTATAAGGATAATTAGTTTCAAACATATCCAATTTAAACTAATTTATTTGAAATATAAATAGCACATTAGTCATAAATGCAGCTATATCGCTTGACTATAAAAACCAATAGCGTAACAAGGCGACCCGTAACAAAGCGCTAAAACAACTTAATCAAATTATTTCTTATTGCAAATACTGCCGCTTGCGTCCGGTCATTTACTTCTATCTTTTTAAATATATTAGAAATATGATTTTTTACCGTCCGTTCACTTATATTCAAATTAAGTGCAATTTCCTTATTAAACATACCATTTGCTACATTAACCAATACCTGCATCTCTCTCTTTGTCAAAGAATCAATTTTCACCTTATCCCTGTTTCTATTAATCAGTCTGCTATTTAAAGCCGGAACTAGACTTGGCTGAATGTAATTTTCTCCATTTACAATACAATTAATGGCCTTCTTTAATTCAGCCGATTCAGATTCTTTCAATATGTATCCTTCTACGCCTATATCAACCGCTTTTAATAAATATTCTACCTCATTATGAACAGTAAGAATTAAAACTTTGACATCCATATTTTTCTTTCGAATTTCTTCTAATACTTCAATCCCATTTTTCTTAGGCATATTGATATCTAAAAGTAGAACATCTGGTTTTACAGTTTGTATTTTTTCCAAACATTCATATCCGTCTGCAGCCTCTTCAATGACTTCAATACTCCCATCAAATTCAAGAAGCTGACGTATGCCTTCACGCATTAAAACATGGTCATCTGATATCATTACTTTGATAATCATATTTCCTCTCCCTTACTTCTCTAATAAAGGAATAATTATTTTAATAACCGTTCCTTTATCAGGTTTAGAGTCAATTTCCATGGTTCCACATAAAAGTTCTACCCTTTCCTTCAAAATATTTAAGCCAAAATGTCTTTGCTTTTCGGATAAAACCTTTTCTGCATCAAAACTTTTTCCATTGTCAGCCACTATTATTATGCAAGTATTTTCAGCTATTTTTTTCAATTCGAAAAAAACTACAGAACCACTTGAATGTTTAATTGCATTATTGGTACATTCTTCAATAATCCTAAATATGGTCATCAACACCAATGAATTATTACAATTTATTTCCTCAATATTATAGAAGACTTCAAAATTAGAAGATTCTTTCAAATGGTCTGCTAACCTATCAAATGATTCCTTTAATCCTAAATCATCGAAGGTCATAGGACGTAAGTCAAATATCGTATTACGGATTTCTTTGATTACCGATCTTAAATTCTTATTTACGGAAATGAGTTCTTGTTTTGCTTTTCTCTTATCTTCATCTATAAACATAGAACTCAATTCTATTTTATGGATAATATGCGTCAGATTTTGTAAAGAAGTATCATGTAAATCCCGTGCAATACGCTGTCTCTCTCTCTCTTGAATATCCAGAATTTGCAGACCTCTGTTAATATTTACATTACTAACAAAAACTAAATCATTCTTCTTCCCATACTTTTGTGTGAAATACTGCCGTTCAAATACATTTAATAAAGAACTTACTGTCTTTATTTTGCTGTCTAACTCATTCATTTTTTCTACATAATTTTGATATTCATTATCATTTGTATAATAATCTTTCTTTTCATCCAACATGTTTTTTTGCGAAAAGAAATCTTCATAAATTTTCTTTAGACCCTCATATAGTTCATCCGTCATTCCATTACCCCTTCAGTCTACGGCATAAACAAAATTTCTCCGTTATCTTTTCTATATTCACTTGTTTCTATTTATACTCCCTTTATACTTTACGCCCCTACTCTTTTCCCTAATTAACTTTTGTATAACGTTCTTCCTTTATCAAACCTCCTTCTTTCTTAAAATCACTTACTTAAACTTTTCGGGGCGGAACAAACCATAGATTCCAGTCCAAACCATTGAAAAGCGCTGACGCTTAAGACAATATGACTGCACGATATTATCTGGCATGTAATATCCGCGCACTGCGTCTGCCATAATCAATTGTTACAACAATTAAGTGTATCTGGATGAAGTCTATGGTTTGTGCCACCCTGGAAAACTTAAGCAAATGACATTGCCCTTCTTCTTCGTTTTATATAATAATACTCTAAAAGTTCAAATATGAAAAGATATTTTTCCTTTTTTTATTTGTATGTTTATCTATTATCCCTTATAATAGTAACATATAAATTATAAAAAAGGAAATGTGCAAAAAAATGAAAAATAAAGTGAAATCTTTGATAATTTTATCAGGTCTTACTACAACTGTTATACATATTCTTAATAAGATAAATGATTCAATATATACCATTCAGAATACACTTGAATGTTCTGAATATAATTACTACGAATGGCGTTTTGGGAAAATCCGGTATATAACTAAAGGGGAAGGTTCACCATTATTATTAATCCATGATTTAACGATTGGCAGTTCCCTCTATGAATATCACTCTATCATAGACGCGTTATCCGCTAAGCATAAAGTATATGCCATTGACTTGTTAGGATATGGCATGTCAGACAAACCATATATTACCTACACAAACTTTCTCTATGTGCAACTGGTTATCGACTTTATTAAACATATCATTGGAAAAAAGACTGACCTTATAGCTACAGGTGATTCAGCCCAAATCGCTGTTATGACATGCCACAACGACCCGGAAGCAATCAATAAATTAATCTTTATTAACCCACAAAGCCTATATGAGTCTAATCTGATTCCTTCCAAACAAACAAAACTTTTTAAGCTGATGATTGAAACTCCCATCATAGGCACCTTTTTGTATAACCTGCTTATATCAAAAACTTCTATGACAAATATTTTCCGGCAGGAATACTTCTACAATCTAAGCAATATAAAAGAACAGGATATTTTATCCTATTTAGAAGCCGCTCATTATCCTGATTATAGCTCCAAACATATATTTGCAAGTTATATATCAAAATACACAAACACAAATATCATACATGCACTCAAAGAAATTAATCATAGCATGTATATTATCGGCGGACAGGAAGAGCCGGATATTGATACGACAATTGAAAATTATACTTATTATAATACATCCATAGAATCTGTTTTAATTCCATATACCAAGCATCTCCCCCATATGGAAGAACCGAAAGAAACCGTTTTGCATATGAATATTTTTCTTGAATAGATGCGACTATATACAGAATTCCAGACCCCATAGCGTTCCGGCAGGTCACGCCAGGGAGTGCCTCTGCGTGCCAATCCAAACCATCCCGTTAAGCATGGTACGGTTATCTTTTGAGGAACGACCAGGTTTTCCTGTTTTTCCGGGGGAAGTAAAGAGGCAATCTGTTCCCATTCCTGGTCTGTCCGTTCGTATCGTCTTAACATAATATCAGCCCCTTCTTCTTTATTTTATTATGGATTATGGGGTAGAACAAACGTTTTGTACAATTTTTAATTTTCAAACACTCTCTAAGACATATTTTAAACATATCCTGAAGTTCATTTCCAAATCTTGCAACATTATGGGGGACTAAGGCCAAATAGCCTTAGTCCCCCATAATGCGTGACGCACATTGAATCGGTTCTTTTGCAGGAATCCCTGCTTTGCGCGGATATTTTTTCGGCGTTGGCTTTGTCTTTTCTATTACGAGTAAGTTTCTGTATATGTCCGAAGCAGGTAGTGTAAATTCCTCCTGCCCGGTTATTTTCCCTCCTAAAACAGCAATTGCTTTCCCTGATTCAGACTGTTCAACCGCCAATTTCTCCGATTTATACGAAATAAATTTTCCTCCAACTTTAACAAAAGGAATACAATATTCTGAAAGGGTAGATAAATGCGCCACTGCCCTGGAAACGCATAAATCATATTTCTCACGATGCCTGTCTGTCCTTGCATAATCTTCTGCCCGGCCATGAATGGCATCCATTCCTTCCAAACCTAACCGGTTAATCACTTCATCCAGAAAATGAACCCTTTTTTTCAGGGAATCCAATAAAGTAACCTTCACATACGGAAAGACAATTTTAATGGGAATGCCTGGAAACCCTGCTCCTGTTCCAACATCCATCATCCGGCATCCATCCTCATTGATGGATTTCATAAAATCATAAATCTTTACGATTGACAGACTATCTACAAAATGTTTTTTGCAAACTTCCTGAAACTCGGTAATTGCTGTAAGATTCATAAAAGAATTCCACTCTTTCAATATCCTGTAATATGCAATGAACTGTCTCATCTGCGTTTCTTCCAGCAAAATACCCAATTCCTTTAAATCTTCCTGAAATTGGTTCATATCCAAAGTTACTGTATCCTCTAATGTCACTGGCGCATCCATCTTATCCACCAATCCTTTCCTCTGCCTTTCTTCTACAAAACTTTCTTGTTATACTGTTCCAAGTACACAAGCAAAACAGAAATATCCGCAGGAGATACGCCAGAAATCCTGGATGCCTGTCCAACCGATACCGGACGATAATGCATTAATTTCTGCCTTGCCTCAAGACGCAAACTTTTTACCTCCCTATAATCCAGGTCTTCCGGTATCTTTTTCTCTTCCATTTTCTTAAACTGCTGTACTTGGCAAAACTGCCTTGTAATATATCCCTCATATTTAATTTCTATTTCCACCTGCTCTGTCACATCGGCAGGCAATGGCTCTCTTCCTGTGTCCAACTCCGCTAACATATCATAAGATAATTCCGGCCTGCACATCAGTTCTGCCATACTTGTCCCTGTTTTCAGCAATGAACTTCCCTGTGCCTGCAAAAACTCCTGCACCTCTTTTGACGCTCCTACGGATAACCCTTTCAAACGTTTTATTTCTTTTTCTATTCTTTCCTTTTTTCTGCAAGTCTTCTCATATGTCTCTTCCGAAACCAGTCCGGCTAAGTACCCTTTTTCCCTTAATCTTAAATCTGCGTTATCCTGGCGCAACAAAAGACGGTACTCAGCCCTGGAAGTCATCATACGGTAAGGTTCAAAATTATCCTTTGTCACCAAGTCGTCAACCAACACTCCAAGATATCCTTCCGAACGGTCAATAGTGAGCTGCTCTTTCCCAAGAATGGAAAGCGCGGCATTGATTCCTGCCAACAATCCCTGCGCCGCCGCCTCCTCATATCCACTGCTTCCATTTAACTGGCCGCCACTGAACAATCCTTTGATATCTTTAAACTCCAACGTAGGATGCAATTGTCTTGGATTGATGCAATCGTATTCAATGGCATATGCATTTCGGACAATTTTACAATTCTCCAAGCCAGGGACAGTCCGGTACATAGCATACTGCACATCCTCCGGCAAAGAAGAAGACATTCCTCCTACATACATTTCATTTGTGTGCAATCCTTCCGGCTCTATAAATACCTGGTGTCTTTCCTTATCTGCAAATTTTACGACTTTATCTTCAATGGATGGACAATATCTTGGCCCGGTTCCTTCTATCACGCCTGCATATATCGGAGAACGGTCTAAATTTTCCCGAATCACTTCATGTGTTTTCTCATTGGTATAAGTCAGCCAACAAGACGCCTGGTCAATCTGCACATCTTCCGGATTTGTGGAAAAGGAAAAAGGAACTACCCTCTCGTCCCCAAACTGTTCCTGCATTTTTGAAAAATCCAAACTCCTCTTATCCATACGGGCAGGTGTGCCGGTTTTAAACCGCCTCATTTCTATCCCCAGCTTTTTCAAAGAATCTGTCAAATGATTTGCTGCCTGCAATCCATTGGGGCCGGTATAACTAATCGCCTCCCCGCACAAACACCTGGCCCTTAAATAGGTTCCGGTGCAAAGGATTACCGCTTTACACTCGTAAACCGCGCCAGTAAATGTCTTTACACCTGTTATCCTTTTCTTTCCACTGCCTTTTTCCACCGCTTCGCCCAAACTGGAATCCTTACTGCATCCATCCGCCCAATCCGTTAACAATTCACATACCTCTGCCTGCTTTACCGTCAGACGTTCCTGATTCTCCAGAGTTTTCCTCATAGCCCTGGAATATTCCGCTTTATCTGCCTGCGCCCTAAGGGAATGCACGGCTGGCCCTTTGGAAATATTCAACATTTTAGACTGGATAAAAGTCCGGTCAATGATTTTCCCCATTTCCCCGCCAAGAGCATCTACTTCCCTGACCAGATGTCCTTTCGAAGAACCTCCAATATTGGGATTGCATGGCATTAATGCAATGCTGTCTATACTCACTGTAAAAATTACAGTTTCCAAACCCATCCTGGCACAGGCAAGGGCCGCTTCACAGCCGGCATGTCCTGCACCTACCACACATACGTCCACTTTCTCCCTAATCTGCATTGTTCCCATTGCTCACTCTTCCTCCGCTTATTTCCCCATGCAAAATTTCGAGAATATTTCATTCACCAAATCTTCCCCCACTTCTTCCCCTATAATCTTTCCAAGGGACGCATACGCACTCATCAGGTCAATGGAATAAAAGTCTTCCGGCATCCCCTTTTCCAGACTGGCCTTTACCTGCATCATACTTTCGTAGGCATCCTGCATAGCCTCTTTATGCCGCATATTGGTTATGACCACCTCATCATTAAACGATACCTCCCCATGGAAAAACATTTCCTTTACTTTCTCCTCCAAAGCGCCAATTCCCACCTTTTCTTTAGTGGAAGTCCTGATTATCACAGTTTCCACTTCTCCTTCTTTCGAAAGAAGCTGCATTTCTTTAAAAACCGTCTTTATTTTTTCCTTTAAAATTTCTTCCGTCACTGCCATATCCAAATCCGATTTATTTAAAAGGATAATGGTTTTTTTCTTTGCAATCATCCTCAGGATTTCATCGTCGCTTTCATCCAACGGTACCGAACCATCCACAATATAAATCAGCAAATCCGCATCCAAAGCATACTTTCTTGCTTTTTCCACGCCAATCTTTTCCACAATATCTTCTGTGGAACGAATCCCCGCCGTGTCCACTACCCTCAGGCTCACGCCATCCAGCCTGATTGTCTCTTCCAGCGCATCCCTTGTAGTCCCAGCAACGTCAGTCACAATTGCTCTGTCTTCGCCTGCCAGTATATTCAATAAAGAAGATTTTCCTGCATTGGGTTTTCCGACTATTACAGTGCGTATCCCTTCTTTTAAAATTTTTCCGTATTCTGCGGTATCCAATAATTTTTGCAGACGCTCCAATATTTTTTCCGTCTTTATCCTCAACTTATCCGGATAACCGTCCAGACTGATATGTTCAGGATCATCCAAAGCGGATTCAATAAAGGCAATCTCATAAAGCAATTCTTCCCTCAGTTCTTTCATAGCATCGAAAACAGATCCGCAAAGCTGATTCATGGAGCTTTGCAAAGCCAATCGGCTCTTGGCATGAATAATATCCATAACAGCTTCCGCTTTTGACAAATCCATCCGGCCATTCAAAAAAGCCCGTTTGGTAAATTCCCCTGGCTGAGCCAGCCTGGCCCCATGTTTCAATACGCTTTCCAACACCCTCTGCAACACCAACGCTCCACCATGGCAATTGATTTCCACCGTATCCTCTGCCGTATAGCTGCGCGGTGCCATCATCACGACTACAAGCGCTTCATCCAGTATTTCTTCCTTTCCTCCACTTTCCCTATCCACAATAAATCCATAATGGACGGTATGGGAATCAAAATGGGACAATGCCCGTTTTCCCGCTTTCGTCCGATAGATCTTATCTACAATCTGAACCGCGTTGTCACCGCTTACCCGGACAATGCCTATCCCGGACTCTGATATGGCTGTAGCTATGGCTGCTATGGTATCCCCCACTTTTCAAACTCCTTTCCAACGAAGCGCTTTCGTTTGCCAAAAACGCTTCCTTCAAATGCTTATTCCTGCACCAATATGTCCGTCTTGAAGAACCCTAAAAAAAGATATCTTTGTTTTGAAAAAACCCCTGAAATAAATTCAAGGGTTTTCATAAAAAACTATCTCTTCAATGTAACTACCACCCTGCGGAACGGCTCATCCCCTTCGCTGTGGGTCGTCACATACTTGTCATTTTGCAAAGCCGAATGGATAATCCTTCTCTCATAGGGATTCATCGGCTCCAGGGAAACCGACCGTTTTGTCCTTTTCACCTTATAAGCTATGTTCTTTGCCAGGTTCTCTAAAGTCTCCTTCCTTCTCTGCCTGTAATTTTCCGTATCTACTTTTACCCTTATATAGTTCTCGGCTTCCTTATTCACTACCAATGAGGCCAAATACTGCAAAGAATCTAAAGTCTGTCCCCTTTTACCAATCAGTACCCCCATTTCATCCCCACTTAAATCAATATTCATGGAATTATCAAGTTCATCGTATTTTACATCAATGACTACGGTCAGGTTCATAGCGTCAAAAACATTGTTTAAAAACTGCTTTGCATTATCGGCAACGGAATTTTTAACCTTTGCTTTAATAATTGCAGGTTTTGAACCTATCCCAAGAAAACCAGCAGACCCTTCTTCTACCACTTCATATTCTAGCTTATCACTGGTCACGAGCAGCTTCTGACATGCTTCTGTTATCGCATCGTTCACTGTTTTCGCTGATACTTGAATATAATCCATTTTTATACCTCCACCTATTTCCTGTTATTCTTCTCGTTATACTGTTTTACCATATTGGCTTTTGAGGCTATGCTCCCCTGTTTGGCATTCTTATTATAATACTCTGTAGATTTCCTCACTGCCTCATCCTTTTCTTCCTGCGTCATGGCAGAAACAGTATTTGCCTTGGATGCGATTGATTTGGTATTCATTGTTGCATAATCATTCAGCATCTTAGCCGAAACACCCCGTTTTTCCATCTTCTTTTTACTTTTTTCCACATTCTGTTTAATAACTTCTTCCAAGTCCATCTTATCAATATGTTTGTTGATAATGACCTGCTGGATACTTCTTACAACAGAACCGGCAATCCAGTATATCCCCATACCTGCAGGGAAAGAATAACAAAATACTGCTGACATAATAGGCATCATCACATTCATTGTCTTCATAGAGGAAGCCATCGGATTATCCTGGTTATTATTGCTTTCTGCCTGCGGCATCAATTTGGTATTAATCCATTGTGTCAATGCAGATAAAACCGGCACTGCCAAGGCTGCTACCACCATAAGGTAAGCGCCGCTGTCTAAAGCTTCATGTACAATGTAAGACGGGGAATTTCCTATATTCAGTCCAAGGAAATTATTATATTTTTCCAAAATCGCCACCGTACTGTCCACATCGGCGGATAAAGAAGGGAACTTCTCCGAAATGCTAAGCCACTCCGCTGTAGAAGCGCGGTTTAACACATCAATAAACGTATTCTGGATATACTCTGTATTTCCTCCCACAAACTGTTCGCTGGCAAACTGTCTGGCAAACATGGCAGCGTCTTTGAATGTCTGGATAAAATCAGAGCTGCCTGTCTGTACCATCAGCTTGTCCACCAAAGGGAAAAACGCCTCTTTGATTTTCCCAACATACGCAGGCATTGCATATATAACGCGGTACAAAGCAAAAAGAATGGGCATCTGGATCAAAAGCTGCAGACAGCTTCCGGTAGGCGATACCCCGTATTTTGCATAAACCGCCTGCGTCTCCGCATTCATCTTCATCATAGATTCATTATCTTTTTTGTTCTTATATCTTGCCTGAATCGCCTGAAGCTCCGGATTCATCTTCGCTGACAGCTTCGAAAACTTCTGCTGCTTAATTGTAAGTGGCATCATAAGCAAATTGATTACTATTGTAAACAAAATAATGGCAAGCCCGGTATTGGGTATGCCTATCTTGTCCAGGCAGAAAAAGATCCCTTCCATTATATAGCCAAGAATCTGGGCAATTGGCCCAATAATAAAAGTCTGATTCTGCGTTAAAATTATACCTGACAATTTCCTTCCTCCTAATTTTATTTTATTCCAGTCCCGCACCCAATCCCGCGCTCCATCCAGAAAGGAATGGAAGTTTGCCTGTGCATAATCTTATCATTCTCCTCTGGAACTCCAACCCTGCTAAGGGACGGGATCATATCCGCCTTTTGAAAAGGGATTGCACCTTAGAACCCTCCATATTGCCATACATCCACCCTTAAAGGCTCCGTATTTTGTGACCGCTTCCAACCCATACTCCGAACAGGTCGGGAAATATGGGCATTTGGTTGATTTTATAGGCGATATATACTTCCGGTAGAATTTAATTATATCAATAAGTAATTTTTTCATATCAATGTCCAAACCTGCCTCATCATAATTGCAAAACCGCTATTTGCCGGCTCCTGTGCGTCCTTTGGCAACAAAAACCCCGCCAGGTCAATAAAAAAATATTTTCAGTATATGATGAAGTTTTCCAAGATGCAATAATGCGCTTTCCATTTCCGCATAAGAAGCGGCGGACGCATTGACTCTTGCCACGACCACTATATCTAAACCACTATTAAATATATTTTCATGCAGCCGGTACCCCTCTCGCACTAATCTAGTCACCCTATGGCGCACTACACTGTTTCCAACCTTTTTACTCACCGATATCCCAAGCCTGTTCCTGCCCATATGATTTTCTAACACATACATTACCAGATACCGGTTGGCAAAAGATTTCCCCTTTTTATAGACATTCCTGAAATCATCATTTTTTTTCAAAGACTCTGAGAAATTCATTTGTAAAACACATGCCCCTTTCCCAGTCCACAGTAATCCACTTTTCCACAAGAGAAAAAAAGGCCACAATACTGTGACCTATGCTGATAATCTCTTTCTTCCCTTTGCCCTTCTGGCTGCTAAAACCTTCCTGCCGGCTGCAGTGCTCATTCTCTTGCGAAATCCATGAACCTTTTTCCTATGCCTTTTCTTCGGCTGATATGTCATTTTCAAATCGGTACACCTCCTTTTCCACCTTTCCATATATAATTAACATATGGCTGATACAAACACTTTTCTTGTCAGAAACAATTTGTGTTAGAAAATATCATTACGATTATAAAGGAAATCAACGTTTCCGTCAAGTAAAAAGCGCCCAAAAAATCCCGAAAAAATCGTGAAAAATGCCGATTTTTTCTTCATACCATATTTAGTAAATAATTTTTTCCATTAACACTACATCTAGGAATGAAAAACAATATCCACAATATACCCCATTTCAACGCCAAACTTATACATATATCCACATAATGTGGAAAAGTTGTGGATAACTGCTTCATAACTTGTTTAAAACCAAGGGATAACTTGGAAACTGCCCCATTTCACCTTTTGTTTAACATGTTCATAACTTTTCTCAAAGTTATACACATACTCTTTTATCCACTGGAAGCATCTTCCACTTTATACACAAGTTTATCCACAATCGGTGCATAAATCCCCATATAAAATTAACCATTTGAAATTTTATAGCATTTATATTAATATATATATGTGGAATTTTCTGCATATGCAAAGACATGTTCTTATGTTTAAGTATGTCCTTAATATTATGTGCGTAAAAATATGCGTAAAGACTGCATTATAAAATCGGAGGGCTTCTCATGGATGTGATACAAGAAAACTGGGAACTAATCAAACAGACAATAAAGAAGGAATACGGCCTTTCCAATGTCTCCTATAATACATGGGTTTCGGATCTTAATTTTTACAGCTCGGAGAATGATATTATAACTATCATTATTCCTTCTGACCAGGCCCATGCCCTGAATTACATTACAAACAAATACAAAAGCTTTTTTAAAGTGACCATTTCCGAAATGATGGAACATGAATATGACATTTCCTTTATTTTGGAAAAGGATATAGAAAAAATAGAAAGCAACGATATGGAGATAAAGCCCCACTATAATATTAATTATGAAAAGGCAAACTTAAACCCCAAATACCGTTTTGATACGTTTGTCGTAGGCAGCAACAATAAATTTGCGCATTCCGCCGCCCTGGCCGTAGCGGAATCCCCGGGCGACACTTACAATCCCCTCTATATATATGGCGGCGCCGGATTAGGTAAAACGCACCTTATGCACTCCATTGGACGTTTTATTCTGGAAGAAAACCATGATATGAAGGTTTTGTATGTGACTTCCGAGCAATTTACCAATGAAGTAATCAATTCCATCCGAAGCGGTAACGCTGCCGATATGACCAAACTCCGGGACAAGTACCGGACAGTGGACGTACTCCTGATTGACGATATCCAGTTTATCATTGGCAAGGAAAGCACACAGGAAGAATTTTTCCACACCTTTAATGTACTGCACGCAGCAGAAAAACAGATTATTATTTCCTCTGATAAACCACCCAAAGAAATGGAAACCTTGGAAGAGCGTTTCCGTTCCCGGTTTGAATGGGGATTAATCGCTGATATCCAGCCCCCTGATTATGAAACAAGGATGGCCATCCTGCAGAAGAATGCCGAACAGTTCCATAAAAAAATAGACGATCAAGTTTTCAGTTATGTGGCTACCCACATCAAGTCCAACATAAGGGAGCTGGAAGGGGCCTTTAATAAAATCATCGCTTTTTCCAGGTTAAACAATGTGGAAATTGACCTGGAGATGGCGAAAGAAGCATTAAAAGACATTGTTTATCCAGACAAGCCAAAAGAAATCAACCCTACTTTAATCATAAATGTTGTGGCAGAACATTTTGGCGTAAAGCCGGAAGACATTACATCCAAAAAGAGGAACTCAGAATTTGTGACAGCCAGACAGGTCGTTATGTACCTTTGCCGTTCCATGACGGACACTTCCTACCAAAATATTGGCAAAATCCTTGGAAAGAAAGATCATACGACCATAATCCATGGGGTAAATAAGATTACGGACGAACTGGCGCGCAACAAAGAACTGAACAATAAAGTAGAAACCATACGCAAAAAACTAAACCCTACCTAAAAGACGCAGCGCCTTTATGTATACTTATAACCATAACTTGTCTTTTCCATGTTGATACCTTGTGGTTAGGCTGCGGATAAGCCGGATTCTCATGTTGATAACCGCATGAAAACAGTTTTTTTGAAATTGTTTAATAAATTACTTTAAACCGTTCAATGTGAATGAAGCGGCGCTTAACAATCAGTTATATGGAGTTTTTCACAAGATAACGATTTCATTTTTTCCTGAAAAATAGTATAATAGATGGGGTTATACACAAATTAACAGTCCTTATTAAGAAGATTAAGAATTACTTTCTATATAAAAATGCTTTCACGCATAGCCTGAAACGCGAAAGGAGTTAACCACATGAAATTAGTATGTTCCAAATCCAACTTATTAAACGGAGTGCAGACAGTATCAAAAGCTGTTCCAAATAAAACAACCATGTCCATTTTAGAATGTATTTTAGTTGACGCCAGGGAAACAGAAATTAAACTGATGGCTAACGATATGGAATTAGGGATTGAAACAATAATTGAAGGGGAAATCGTTGAACAAGGCATTATAGCCTTGGATGCAAAAATATTTTTGGAAATTGTCCGGAAACTTCCGGACAGTGAAATTACCATTGTAACGGATGAATCTTTAAAAACAACCATTACTTGTGAAAAATCCAAATTTAATATTATTGGGAAATCAGGGGAGGATTTTTCCTATCTGCCTTCCATAGAGAAAATTGATTCCATTATCCTGTCCCAATTTACTTTAAAGGAAGTAGTGCGGCAGACGATTTTTTCCATATCTGACAACGATAATAATAAATTGATGACAGGAGAGTTGTTTGAAATAAACGAAGATATTCTAAAAGTCGTTTCACTGGACGGACACCGTATTTCCATCCGGAAAATCAGGCTAAAGAATTTTTATATGCCTAAAAAGGTAGTGGTTCCCGGGAAAACACTCAACGAAATCAGCAAGATTTTATCCGGTGACATGGAAAGCGATGTACATATTTTCTTTACGGATAAACATATTGTGTTTGAATTTGAAAATACCACAGTGGTATCCAGGCTGATTGAAGGGGATTATTTTAAAGTGGATCAGATGCTGTCCAGCGATTATGAAACAAGGGTACGGATTAATAAAAAAGAATTCCTAAACTGTATTGACAGGGCTACTTTGCTTGTCAAAGAAGGGGATAAAAAGCCTATTATTATCCATATAACGGATGGAATTATGGAATTAAAGATTAATTCCGCAGTAGGGAGCATGAACGAGGAAATTGACATAGAGAAAAAAGGAAAAGACATTATGATTGGCTTTAACCCCAAGTTTTTGATGGATGCCCTGCGCGTTATTGACGACGAAGAAGTTGATTTGTACCTGGTAAATCCAAAAGCGCCATGCTTTATCAGAGATGCGGAAGAAAACTACATTTATTTGATTTTGCCGGTAAATTTTGCAACCGTTAATTAATTTATCGAAAAGATGTTTAGAAAGGCAAATTATGGAAATCCTGAATATTAAGGACGAATATATTAAACTGGGCCAGGCGTTGAAGCTTTCCGGCCTGGCAGGGTCTGGCGTGGAAGCAAAGGAGGCCGTACAAAACGGGGAGGTAAAAGTAAACGGGGAAACAACGCTGCAAAGGGGGAAAAAACTGTATCATGGGGATGCGGTGGAATACCATGGCAGCGCGTTCCAGATTCATGCCGGCAGGGTGTAAACATGATTATAAAATCTTTGGAGCTGATGAATTTCAGGAATTATGATTTTCTGGATTTGAAATTCAGTGCGGGAACCAATATTTTATATGGCGACAATGCGCAGGGAAAGACAAATGTGCTGGAAGCCATCTATTTGTCAGCGACTACGAAATCGCATAAAGGCAGTAAGGATAGGGATATGGTGAATTTCTGTGCCAAGGAGGCGCATATAAGGACATATCTGGCAAAAGAGGGAATCGAATATAAAGTGGATATGCATCTGCGGAAAAATAAGTCAAAAGGGATTGCCATAGACGGACAGAAAATCAAAAAAGCGGCAGAACTTTTAGGCTTATTGAATGTTGTCTTTTTTTCCCCGGAGGATTTGGGAATTATAAAAAACGGCCCTGCGGAAAGAAGAAGATTTGTAGATATAGAGCTTTGCCAGTTGGACAGTTCCTATCTATATCATTTGAATCATTATAATAAGATTCTGAACCAAAGGAACAAACTGTTGAAGGATATGTATTTTAATCCGCAGTGGAAGGATACGTTAAGTATTTGGGATGCCCAGTTGGTTTCTTATGGAACACAGATTATAGAAAGGCGCCGTACTTTTATTGCACAGCTAAATGAAATCATTTATGGAATACATAAAAAGCTTTCAGGCAATAAAGAGGAATTGCACATCCGGTATGAACCGGATGTGGAGACTGACCTGTTTGAAGACGCCTTGTTGGCTGCCCAGGAAAAAGACATCAAATTAAAGCAGACTTCCGTAGGCCCTCATAGGGATGATTTCAGTTTTATGGTAGGGGAGATTGACATCCGAAAGTTTGGCTCCCAAGGGCAACAGCGGACAGCGGCTTTGTCTTTAAAATTGTCTGAAATAGAATTGGTAAAAAAAGTGGCCGGGGATACTCCTGTACTTTTACTGGATGATGTTTTGTCGGAATTAGACAGCAGTAGACAGCAGTTTTTGCTAAATACCATAGGGAATATCCAGACGATTATCACTTGTACTGGTCTGGATGAATTTGTAAACAACAGGTTTGAAATAGACAGAGTATTTAAGGTGGTGGAAGGCGCTATTGAAGATGCAAACATGGGAGTGACCAAAGAGGGATAATACAGCAGTTTTTGCAGTTTCATAAGAAAGGCATGGTTAAAGATGGGCAAGCAGATGGAAAATGAATACGGGGCGGATCAGATACAGATATTGGAAGGCTTGGAAGCAGTGCGTAAAAGGCCGGGTATGTACATTGGAAGCACATCTTCCAGAGGGCTCCATCATTTGGTATATGAAATCGTAGACAATTCGGTGGATGAAGCGCTGGCAGGTTTTTGTAACGAAATAGAAGTGACAGTCCATAAGGACAATTCTGTGACAGTGATTGATGACGGAAGGGGAATTCCGGTAGGGATTAACCATAAGGCAGGGATTCCTGCGGTGGAAGTGGTGTTTACCGTACTCCATGCAGGGGGAAAGTTTGGAGGAGGGGGATATAAAGTGTCCGGCGGACTCCACGGGGTAGGGGCCTCGGTGGTAAATGCCCTGTCCAGTTGGCTGGAGGTGGAAATTTTTCAGGACGGAAAGATTTACCGGCAAAGATATGAGAAGGGAAATGTCTGCTATTCCCTGAAAGAAGTGGGAGAATGTCCTTTGGAAAAGACAGGGACCAAGGTAAGCTTTAAACCGGACGATGCCATTTTCCAGGAAACAACGGAATATGAGTTTGATGTATTAAAGCAGCGCCTGAGGGAAATGGCGTTTCTAACCAAAAATTTGAAGATTATTCTTAGGGATGAAAGAGTGGAAACCGGACTAAATCCGGTGGAAAGAACGTTCCACTATGAGGGCGGCATTAAGGAATTCGTTATTTATTTAAATAAAAGCAAAACGCCTTTATACGAAAATATTATGTATTTTGAAGGCTCCAAAAACAATGTGTACGTGGAAGTGGCGATGCAGCATAACGATTCCTATACGGAAAGCGCCTATAGTTTTGTAAATAATATCAATACACCGGAAGGCGGCACTCACTTGGTGGGGTTTCGAAATGCCCTGACGAAAACCTTTAATGATTATGCAAGAAGCAATAAGCTTTTGAAGGAAAGCGAAGCGAACCTGACAGGAGAGGATATCAGGGAAGGGCTGACGGCCATCGTCAGCATTAAGATTGAGGATCCGCAGTTCGAAGGACAGACAAAGCAGAAATTGGGGAATTCGGAAGCCCGTGGCGCAGTGGACAGTATTGTCAGCGAACAGCTTACTTACTTTTTGGAGCAGAACCCCGCCATTGCAAAAACCATTTGTGAAAAATCCATTTTGGCGCAAAGGGCAAGGGATGCAGCGCGAAAAGCGAGGGATTTGACAAGGAGGAAAACAGCGTTGGAAGGGATGAGCCTGCCAGGGAAACTGGCGGACTGTTCGGACAAAGACCCGGCCAATTGTGAAATTTACATTGTAGAGGGGGATTCCGCAGGGGGCAGCGCCAAAACCGCAAGGAGCCGCGCCACACAGGCCATCCTGCCTTTACGCGGTAAAATATTGAATGTGGAAAAGGCTAGGCTGGATAAAATTTATGCCAATGCGGAAATCAAGGCAATGATTACGGCTTTTGGCACAGGAATCCATGAAGATTTTGACATTAAAAAGCTGCGGTACCATAAAATTATCATTATGACCGATGCGGATGTGGATGGGGCGCATATTGCCACTTTGCTGCTGACGTTTTTGTACCGTTTTATGCCGGAACTGATTAAGCAGGGGTATGTATATCTGGCGCAGCCACCCTTATATAAACTGGAAAAAAATAAAAAGATATGGTATGCCTACAGTGACGAGGAGCTGAATGGCATATTAAAAGAAGTGGGGAGGGATCAGAACAATAAGATACAGCGTTATAAAGGGTTGGGGGAGATGGATCCCGAACAGTTGTGGGAAACCACCATGGATCCCGAGCGGCGCATTTTGCTGCGAGTTACGATGGATGAAGAGGCGGAATCGGAAATAGACTTAACCTTTACGACGCTGATGGGGGATAAGGTAGAACCAAGGAGAGAATTTATCGAGGAAAATGCGAAATTCGTAAAGAATCTTGATATTTAATGGAGGTTAAAGATGGATGATAAGATCATAGACGGTATCTTTGATAAGGATAGCGAGGATAAAATCCATAATGTGGACAAAATCCACGATGTGGATTTAAAAAAGACGATGGAAAACTCATACATTGATTATGCTATGAGCGTAATCGCTGCCCGTGCGCTACCGGATGTCAGGGATGGGCTAAAGCCAGTGCAAAGAAGGGTCTTGTATTCCATGATCGAATTGAATAACGGTCCTGACAAACCTCATCGAAAGAGTGCGCGTATTGTCGGTGATACCATGGGTAAATACCATCCTCATGGCGACAGTTCCATCTATGGAGCTTTGGTGAATATGGCCCAGCCCTGGTCTTTCCATTATCCGTTAGTGGATGGGCATGGCAATTTCGGCTCTGTGGACGGTGACGGCGCAGCGGCAATGCGTTACACGGAAGCCAGGCTTTCCAAGATTTCTATGGAACTGCTTGCGGATATCAACAAAGATACGGTAGATTTTGTCCCTAACTTTGACGAGACGGAGAAAGAACCTACTGTCCTTCCCAGCCGTTTTCCAAATCTGCTTGTGAACGGCACTACAGGAATAGCGGTAGGCATGGCGACTAATATTCCACCTCATAATCTGCGTGAGGTGATTCAGGCAGTGGTAAAAATTATTGACAACAGGGTAGAGGAAGACAGGGAAACCGAGATTGAGGAATTGCTGGAGATTGTAAAAGCGCCTGATTTTCCAACCGGTGGCATTATATTAGGAACAAGGGGGAGCGAGGAGGCGTACCGGACCGGACGCGGAAAGGTAAGGGTGAGGGCGGTCTCCGATATTGAAATGCTTCCTAATGGGAAAAGCCGTATTATTGTAACGGAACTGCCCTATATGGTGAACAAAGCCAATTTAATCCAGAAAATTGCAGAACTGGTAAAGTTAAAAAAGATAGACGGGATTACGGATCTTCGGGATGAATCGGACAGGGAGGGGATGCGCATTGTAATCGAACTGCGCCGGGACGCCAATGCCAATATTCTTATGAACCAGCTCTATAAGCATACGCAGATGCAGGATACCTTTGGCATTATTATGCTGGCGTTAGTGAATAATGAGCCAAAGGTTATGAACCTTTTGGATATGCTGACCAATTATCTGGCCCATCAGGAAGAGGTCGTAACAAGAAGAACCAAGTATGACCTAAATAAAGCGGAAGAGAGGGACCACATTTTACAAGGGCTGCTGATTGCCCTGGATCATATCGACGAAGTCATCCGGATTATTAGGAGCAGCGAAAATGTGCAAACGGCAAAGGAAAGGCTGACGGAGCGTTTTGGCCTGACGGATGTGCAGGCGCAGGCTATTGTGGATATGCGGCTGCGCACGCTGACCGGTTTGGAAAGGGATAAGATTGAAAAGGAACATCAGGAACTGTTAGTGAAGATTGCGGAGTTAAAAGCTATCCTTGCGGACAGGAAGATATTGTTGGGGGTAATACGGGACGAAATCTCAATGATATCGGAAAAATATGGGGACGACCGGAAAACTGCCATAGGATTTGATGCATTTGATATTTCCATGGAGGACTTGATTCCGAAAGACAATACCATTATCGCCATGACCAGCCTTGGTTACATTAAGAGGATGACCATTGATAATTTTAAGAGCCAGAACAGGGGCGGCAAGGGGATAAAAGGGATGCAGACTATTGAGGAGGATTTTATTGAAGATCTGCTGATGACCACAACCCATCATTATATTATGTTCTTTACCAACTTTGGGCGCGTTTACCGCTTAAAGGCATATGAAATCCCGGAGGCAGGCAGGACTTCCAGGGGGACGGCGATTATTAATCTGCTGCAATTAATACCGGGGGAGAAGATTACGGCAATTATTCCAATTAAGGATTACGAGGAAAATAAAAACCTGTTTATGGTAACAAAGAAGGGGACGGTTAAGAAGACGCATATTATGGAATATTGCAATGTCCGTAAAAATGGTTTGGCGGCAATCAGCCTGCGTGAGGATGATGAGTTAATTGAAGTAAAGATTACGGATCAGCATACAGAAATTTTCCTTGTAACGAAACAAGGGATGTGTATCCGTTTCTTAGAAACGGATGTACGGGCAACCGGCCGTTCGTCCATGGGTGTAATTGGCATGAGTTTGATTGATAGTGATGAGGTGGTTGGGATGCAATTGGATCATCAGGGGGATTCTCTGTTGATTGTATCCGAGAATGGCATGGGCAAGCGGACTTACCTGGAGGAGTTTACAGTTCAAAAAAGAGGCGGAAAGGGTGTTAAATGTTATAAAATTACGGAAAAAACAGGATATGTGGTAGGAGTGAAGGCAGTGAATGACAGCCATGAGATTATGATGATTACCACATTGGGGACAATTATCCAGTTGCGGATGGAGGATATATCTACGCTTGGCAGGATTACTTCCGGAGTGAAGATGATTAATCTGGACGATGGGATGAAGGTAGCGCGGATTGCGAAAGTCAGGGAGAAGGTATCCGATGGAGATCATGAACTGGAAAATATAGAAGATGCCCTTGAGGAGATACCGGAAGAAGAGAAGCATCCTATTATGGAAGAAGAGGAAGAAATTACGCTTCCAAAAGAGGAGTATGAGGAGTAACAGCTAAAAGGACTGGAATTGAGGGAAGAAAATACCGCAAAGTGAGTTATCATTTTGCGGTATTTTTCAGGGAGAAACATATGAAAATAGTAATATGTGATGACAGCATTGAAGATTTATGCGGCATGGAGAAGCTGTTGCTAAAATATAAAGAACTTCATACTAATGTTGTATTTGAGGTGGATAAATATTCGGATGCTTCCAGGTTGTACGGAAAAATAAACAAAAGCGGATTTGCGGATATTTATATTCTGGATATGTTAATGGATATGAAATCAGGCATAGAGATAGGAAACCATATACGCAGCATGGACGATAAAAGCGTGATTATTTACATTACTTCTTCCGAATATTTTGCATTGGATGCATACAATGTACGTGCAATCCGGTATTTATTAAAACCAGTATATGAAGGACAGTTTTTTGAGGCAATGGATTATGCCTTGTCTTATATTAGTATGAAAAATGATGCATTCTATTTGGTGAAAACAAAAGATGGTCTGGTATCACTTCCATATTCCCAAATTGAATATATTGAAAGCTCCTCCAGGATGTTATACATATATCTGACGGATGGTAAATTGGTCCAAAGTATATTTTTACGAAAATCCTTTGATGAAGAAATGAAGGAATTACTTGCAAATGACAGTTTTATACAGATTCATAAATCATTTATTGTTAATTTAAGGTATGTCAGGAAAATGGAAAGGAGCGATATGGTGATGGAGAGCTTAAAATCGCTTCCAATCAGTAAAAAAAGAATAGCGGAAGTGAAAAAAGAGTATCTTTTATTTGTTTCGAAACTGTATAGATAGGGGGTAAGGATGGATTATTTCAGAAATATATCGTATATGGTCAGCCATATATATTTAATGCTCTTTTTTTATTTTTTTACCATTCACCGTTATTCGGAGAAGAAGACAAAAAGAATATGTCTGTGCTTCTTTTTGACCTTAAGCGTCAGTGATTGTCTGAAATTAAATATATATCCGAACAGTGGCCTTTGCTATGTTATTGTCACAATTTTACAAATTTTAATTACGCAATTTACCAATATATATATTTCACGGACAAGGGACAGCAGGGTTTTGTTTTTGGGACTTAGCGCGTCCAATTATGTGATTGCAGGAAGTTTAGCTGCATCGGTAGCTTATATTTGGACAAATAACATGGTGTTATCCGTGATGGTCAGCATTGTCGTTCATTCTGTAATTCTTTGGTTTTTATATGGGAAAATAAAGGATATATGGGCTAAATTTTTTGGGAAAGAATATATAAGCAATTGGTGGGAATTGTGTCTGATTCCCGTATTTTTTTATACTGGTTTTACCTTTATTGCGTTTTTTCCTTACCCGTTAGCGCAAAATCCCCAAAATATATTAGGTGTAATTATATTTTTAATCACCATGTTTGTTTCTTATGTAGTTGTATTCCGTTATGTGCAAAGTGAATCGAACCGGAAAGACATTTACTGGAAGAAGATACTTTCCGATATTTATATCAAAGATTTGGAAAACCAGTACCACTCCGTAGAACAGTTTGAACAAAACCTTAAAATACTGCGTCATGATATCAGGCACTACTCCGGGATGATAGACCATCTGTTAGACCAGGAAGAATATGGGGAAATAAGGAAAATAGTAAAACATATCAATGAAGTGGTGGATGAAAATAAAATTGTGAAATATTGCAATCATGTAGTAATCAATACCATACTATCCAATATGATGGACAGGGCAAAAAGTATGGATATAAAGGTAAACCTGGAAGCAAAGATAGCAAATGAATTATCTGTGGATGCATATGAATTTGCTTCCGTTATTGCCAATCTCTTTGAAAATGCATTATTGTGCGTAAATGAACTGGAGGAAGGAGAAAAATATGTGAATGCAGACATACAATGTACAGGAAGGCATCTATTAGTTGATTTTAAAAATAAATATGAGGGGGAAATTGAATTCGATGCTACAACCGGGCTTCCTAAAAGTAAAAAAGGAAAAAACCATGGATTTGGCATGCAAAGCGTCCTGGCATTTTCGGAAAAGATAGGGGGAAATATTGGGTGTTATTGTGAAGATGGGATTTTCCATATTATGATGTTTGCGAAGTTTTAGACTTCTTTTGTGAAAAACGGGGGGATATTTTCCATAGAAAAAAGCAGATAATCGGTTATAATAAAAAAGATGTAATTGCATGCGTTATCACCATGATAAAAGAAGGCATTGGTCGTTAAATGTCTTCTTTTATCATGTAAAGACAATAAGGGCTGCTTTGAAAAGGAGAAAAGGAAAATATGAATTTAAAAACGAAAATGATGTCTTTGTCATTATTGCCGATGGTTTTGATAGGGATTATTTTGTTTGTGGTAGCTGCCGGAAGGATAGAAAACGGAGTTTACAAGGAGGCTTATGTTGGAATGTATGCAACTTCGCTGGCCATCAGGGATATTTTTGAAGTAGGCCATGAGGGGAAATATTGGATGGATGATAATGGAGAGTTGTGGAAGGGAGAAGAATTTAATATTTCGCAGGCTACGGATATTGTAGACCATATTAAAAATAATACAGGTTTGGAAGTGACTATTTTCTGGAAAGATACACGGATACTTACTTCCATCGTAGATGGACAGGGAAGCAGGCAAATTGGGACAAAGACGTCAGAAACCATTGTTGATAAAGTAATAAAAAAAGGGGAAACTTATCAAAACCGTAATGTGGACATTATGGGAAAGGAATATGTGGTATTTTACGTCCCTTTTTTCCAGGAAGGGACAGAAGAAGCCGTAGGTATGGTTTTCTTAGGAACGCCGCAGGATAAGGTATATGATATTATTGAAAATGCAAAACGCCAATTGCTTCCGGTGATATTCTTAGGCATTGCATTTACTGCAGTGTTTGTATATTTTCTTGTGAGAAAAATAGTATATGCGTTGGAGCATAATATGCAGCTTTTAGACCAAATATCTAAGGGTAGCTTAAAAGTGCATGTGGAAGAGCGTATTATACATAGAAAAGATGAAATTGGAAAATTGGGAAGGAATATCGCGGCGCTTCAGGACAGGCTGCGCAGTATTGTTGAGGGGATTAAGTATAAAAGCCATGATTTCCAGCAAGAGTCCGAAAAATTAAAAAATATTTCACAAGAAGCTTACCAGATAATGAAGGATGTGGATTGTGCAGCTCAGGAAATGGCAAAAAGCTGTATGTCACAGGCGGAAGGGGCTTTCCACGCCAGTGAGAATGTAACGGAAATGGGAGAGATGATAAAAGAAAATGGTTTAGAAGTTATGCGGATTAATGAAATCGCAGGGAACATGAAGGAAGTGTCGCAAGGCGCTTCTACGGAGATAAAGGAAATGAATAAGGTGATGGGAGATGTAAAGGAATCCATTCATTTTCTTATGGAGCAGACAAAACTTACGGAAAATTCAGTGAACCAAATCAGCGCTGCCACGGAAGTAATTGCCGCAATTGCGTCAAAAACAAAACTACTATCTTTCAATGCCAGTATAGAAGCGGCAAGGGTAGGGGAAAATGGAAACGGGTTTGCGGTGGTGGCTTATGAAATCCAGCAGCTTTCCGAACAATCCAATGCGGCAGCCGCCAGAATTCAGACTATAGTGGATGAATTAAATATGAACACTTCCCATACCTTAGACCGGGTGGAAGATATGAGATGCGTTATTGATATACAGGAAGGAAATATAAAGAAGACCAACCATAGTTTCAAAGAAGTATACAGTGGCATAGACGGGACGGTAAATGGCATAAAGGATATTCTGGAAAAGGCGGAAGAATTGGAAGAAGTAAGGATGGACACCGTTGCTATTGTCCAGAACGCAGCGGCGGTCTCACAGGAAAATTCAGCCAGCATTGAAGAAATAATGGCATCCATTGAATCTATGTACCAGGATATTGAGAAGGTTTCCAATAATGCCAGGGTATTAAATGAGCTTTCACAGGAAATGCAAGAGAAAGTGGATATATTTGTGCTGTAATATATTCTTAAAAGTAAATTAAGCTTTAAATAAATTTACAGTTCATTCATAAAAAATTAATGGTTTAAACAAAAAAGAGGTATATTTTTCCCATCTTTCATGTTAAAATAATGGAACAGGATTAAAGTTTTTCTTTATAGTTACTTTAATGTATAGATTAATTTTATGAAAGGAGAGGAAGGGAAATGGAATCGGTCAAAGTTATGTTTCATTCAATGGAAGAAGCGCAGAAGTTTGTATTATCCATCGAAAATTATCCGTTTAATGTAGATTTGCAGATTGGCAGACGGGTGATTGACGGTAAATCAATCCTGGGAATTCTGGGTTTCGGACTTCATCAAATGTTGGAGCTGCATGTACACACGGATGATTATGCAGCGCTGGATGGATTTCATGACAAGATTAGAGGTTTCATTTGTGGGGATGTGATGGAAGTTGCTATTTAATCTGTGGTGACGAAAATAATGGATGATAAGGGTATGCTGCCGGAGCAGTTTGGTTCCGGCAGCTTTATATATTTAACCAGCCGTGTGTCTTTTTTATTTTATGTTCAATTTTGTTTTTTGAAATTGCGGTATGAGACTTTATATGGTAAAATATATTCGGCAGTTAGTTTGAGTTGTCAGATTATTTATGGTAGATAAACGGAAAAGGTTGAAAGAAAGGGGTTAAATTATGAATCCGATTGTGGAAGAAATTGGTAAAATTGGCATCGTGCCGGTTATTGCGCTGGATGATGCAAAGGATGCGAAACCGTTGGCGGAAGCTTTAATCAGGGGCGGGCTTCCTTGCGCAGAGGTTACGTTCCGCACGGAAGCGGCGGAAGAGTCTATCCGTATTATGGCAGAGGAATTTCCTGATATGCTGGTAGGCGCCGGAACGGTATTGACAAAAGAGCAGGTAGACCGGGCGGTAAATGCAGGCGCGAAGTTTATTGTAAGCCCTGGGTTGAATCCTAAAACAGTGGCATATTGTCAGGAGAAAAATGTCCCTATACTTCCCGGCACATCTAACCCAAGTGATGTGGAAGCAGCCATTGAGTTAGGGCTGGAGGTGGTTAAATTCTTTCCGGCGGAACAGGCAGGCGGTCTGAATATGATTAAGGCAATGAGCGCCCCTTATACGAAGATGAAGTTTATGCCTACCGGCGGCGTTAATGCAAATAATTTAAAGGACTATCTGGATTTCAAAAAAATCATTGCATGTGGCGGCAGTTGGATGGTGAAGAAAGAACTGGTGGCGCAAGGCAAGTTCGATGAGATTGAAGCTCTGACCAGGGAAGCGGTTCATAAGATGTTGGGCTTTGAAATAAGACATGTGGGCATCAATGAAAAAGACGGAGAATCTGCAGCCAAGACAGCGGGCGCTTTTGAAAAGATTTTTGGTTTTACGCAGAAACCGGGCGAAAGCGCTATTTTTGCGGGAACTGCAGTGGAAGTGATGAAAAAGCCTTACCTTGGAGCAAACGGGCATATTGCGATTGGAACGAATTATATTGAGAGGGCCATTTACCATTTAAGCAGGTTAGGCGTGGAATTTGATGAAAGCACAGCCGGAATGGATGAGAAGGGGAATATGAGGATTATTTACTTGAAAGAGGAAATTGGCGGATTTGCAGTGCATCTTTTGCAGAAATAAGATATGGAATGATTGGCTTGGGGGAACCGTCGGGTGGGGCTGGCGGTTCTTTTTTGTTTTAAACCTCAATCAGACACGTTTTCGTTCACGGCAGACGCAATGGAGCCTAAGAGCCGGGGGCTTTTTATGGTTAGCGCTGAGGTTTATGGTTGGCTCCGTCTTGAAAAGCTTAAGTTAATGACATAGGGAATTTAGGAGGATTTGGTAAATGAAGATTGTTATTTTGGAGAGGGATAGCGTTGGCAGGGATGTGTCAGTGGAATGTTTCAAGGAATTGGGAGAGGTGACCGTTTACTCCAATACGGTTGCCGGTGAAGTGGAGGAACGGGTGCGGGATGCGGAAGTTATTATAGCGAATAAAGCTCCGTTACATAAAGAAACTTTGCAGGGAGCGGCAGGGGTGAAACTAATTTGTGAATTTGCCACAGGATATGACAATGTGGACTTGGATTACTGCCGTGAGAAAGGGATTAAGGTGGCGAATGTGGTTAATTACTCCACCGCTGCAGTGGCACAGCATACGTTTGCTTTGTGCTTCTATGTTTTAGAAAAGCTAAACCATTATGACCATTATGTAAAGTCCGGGGAGTATGCGGCACAGTCCAGGTTTTCTAATTTTGACCTTCCGTTTACGGAATTGGAAGGAAAAGTGTGGGGAATTATCGGTATGGGGAATATTGGGCGCAGGGTAGCAAGGATTGCGGAGTCATTTGGCTGTAAAGTGATTTTTTATTCTGCGTCAGGCAAGAGCAGTTGCACCGATTATGAACGGGTAGAGTTGGATGATTTACTGAAATCTTCCGATTTTGTTTCCATTCATTGCCCTTTGAGCGACAGAACAAGGAATTTGATAAATATGGATGCTTTAAAGAAAATGAAGAGGACAGCTATCCTGATTAATGTGGCGCGGGGACCGGTAGTGGATGACGGGGCATTGTATACGGCTTTGCAGGATGGGCTGATTGCGGGCGCCGGGCTGGATGTGACAAGTACGGAACCGATGAAGGATACCAATCCGCTAAGCAGGATGATGGACAGCAATAAGTTGATTATTACACCGCACCTTGCCTGGGCGAGTACAGAAGCGCGTAACCGTGTGGTTATGGAAACATATAGAAATATCAAAGCATATCAGGAAGGAGAGAGCAGGAATATTGTCAATGGATAGAATGGAAAAAAATAAAAAAACGGTTTGGTTGGCCGGTATTGGAATGCTTCTTGTTTTGGCAGTGGGAGGAGTGATTGCAGTGAAGGGAAAGAGCGCCGGGAGTGACCGGAAAGAAGAAAATACGACAGGGCAGGCGGAGGAAGACAGGAATATGGCAAAGGAAACGGAAGATGGGACAATCACCGCGATGTACATTCCCTTTGGGGAAGAGGGACATGTATTTATAGGGGAACAATCCGGGCCTTTTACTGCAACTTTTCCTGAAGAAATATACGATGCAGAGGGAAATTTAATTAAAAAGGAACAGTTAGCGAAGGGGAATGTCATAAAAATATACGGAAACGGAATAATGTTGGAATCTTATCCAGGACAGTATCCGGGGATTACACGGATGGAAGTGGTAAAGGAGGGGAATCCGTCCGATGCGGATGCCTATCAGGAGCTTATCAATGAATTTTACCACGAACCAGACCCGTCGCAGCCTCCGACCTTAAATGTGGAATACCGGACAGATTTGGCAGTGGTGACGGTAATGGTTGGACGCGGCGGATATGAATGGGTGTATTTGGATGAGGATGGGCTTAGCAATGCAGTGGTGGCCGATTCCTTACATGTGCTGGATTGGGAGGAAATCGCGGATCTTGTGTTAGAGGAGCCGGTGGATGTAACTTTGCGTTTTTCTGAGAAACCAAAGGAAGTGGAAATCATCCGGTATGACGCTTCTTATGCAGGCAAAGCGCAAGAAAATCCGGAAGGGGAAAAAGTTACGGCAGAGGAAAAAGAAGGAGAATTGGTTCTAAAAGGCGTGGACGGAGGTTATATATATAATATAACGGCCAAATGGGAAAATGGAAGGGCAACTTATGGATTTGTAACGATTGCAAAAGATTAGACTTTGTCTATTTTGAATAGAAAAATGTATAATTATAAATTATTTTCGACAAATTTGTTGAGAAAATAGGAAAAATATGCTCTTACCCCTTTTCTAGTTTGGGACAATGTGATAAAATTAAAATATTACAGGGTGGCGGGGATGGAAATGGTATATCCTGCGTAGCAGTGACTGTATTTTAGAGAGGTAATAAATTAGGAGGTGTATTATGGCAAAAGAAATGATTGCAATGCTTCTTGCCGGTGGACAGGGTTCCCGCCTGTATGCATTGACAGAGAAACTTGCAAAACCGGCAGTTCCATTTGGCGGAAAATACCGTATTATAGATTTTCCGTTATCCAATTGTGTAAATTCAGGGATTGACACAGTTGGTATCCTGACACAGTATCAGCCATTGGTACTGAATGAATATATCGGAAACGGTCAGCCGTGGGATTTAGACCGTCTCTACGGGGGTGTACATGTTTTGCCGCCTTATCAGAAAGCAAGTGGGTCAGACTGGTATAAGGGGACAGCCAATGCGATTTACCAGAACATATCTTTTATTGAAAGGTATGACCCTAAGTACGTGATTATCCTTTCCGGTGATCAGATTTGTAAGCAGGATTACAGTGATTTCTTAAAATTCCACAAGGAAAAGGATGCCGAATTCAGTGTGGCCGTTATGGAGGTTCCGTGGGAGGAAGCTTCCCGTTTTGGCCTGATGGTAGCGGATGAGAATGATAAAATTACAGAATTCCAGGAGAAGCCAAAGCAGCCGAAATCCAATCTGGCTTCCATGGGTATTTATATTTTCAATTGGGATATTTTAAAACAATATCTGGAAGAAGATGAGGCAGATTCGAAGTCAGCCAATGACTTTGGCAATAATATTATCCCGAACCTTTTAAGGGACAGGCGGAGAATGTATGCTTATCATTTCAATGGTTATTGGAAAGACGTTGGGACGATTTCTTCCCTTTGGGAAGCGAATATGGAAGTATTGGATCCGGAACACAGCGGGATTAACCTGTTTGACGAGGACTGGAAGATTTATAGCCGTAACAGCGGTATGACAGGGCATAAGATTAGCGCTGGGGCAACCATAGAGAACTCTATGATTACAGATGGCTGCCGGATTAAAGGGACAGTTAAGCATTCTATTTTATTTGCAGGCGTAAAGGTGGAAGACGGCGCGGTAATTGAGGATGCGGTTATTATGGGCGGTACGGTAATCAGGGCAGGGGCTGTTGTGAAACATTGTATCGTTGCTGAAAATGTGACAATTGGTGAGAATGCAGTGGTAGGCGAGATGCCTTCCGGTGAGGAAAATGGAGTTGCAACCATTGGAGCGAATATTTCCATTGGCGCAAACGCTAAGATTGGGCCGAAAGCCATGGTGGATAAAGATGTGAAAGGCGGTGAAGAACAATGGTAAATTCGAATAAGAGTGCGCTTGGTATTATTTTCCCTAACAGCTATGATGCAATGGTTCCGGAATTGGTAAATGTGCGCCTGATGGCTTCCATCCCCTTTGGCAGTCGTTATCGTCTGATAGATTTTATTTTATCCAGTATGGCTCATTGTGATATTGCCAATATTTCCATTATGGTAAATAACAATTACCATTCCTTAATGGATCATCTGGATTCCGGCCGTGAATGGGATTTGGTGCGTAAAAATGGTGGTTTACATATTTTCCCTCCTTTTGCAGAGAAAGAGTCAAAGCCCTATGTGGGCCGTGTAGGGGCTATGGCAAGCATCCTGGACTTTTTACGGGATCAGAAAGAAAAATATGTTGTAATCGCAGATACGAATGTAGTGGTTAATTTTGATTTTAAGGCGCTGATTAAAGCGCATATGGAAAGCGGAGCGGATGTAACAGCCGTTTACAATGAGCAGGAGCTGCCGGAAAGCCTGTTAAAGTCCACTTCCAATGACAAAGGTTTTTACTACACGATGAATATCGAAGACGGACGCGTTACCAGGATGTTTGTGAATGCGAGGGAACCGGGCATCCAGAATTTCTGCATGAATATATATGTGATTGACCGTGAGCTGTTAATTGATTTGGTAAATACCGCATTTGTCCATGGGCAGGAATTCTTTGAAAGGGATGTTTTGCTGCCTAAGCTGAATAAGCTGAATGTACAGGGCTATAAATACAATGGGTATGTAGCGCGTATTACGGATATGAAGAGTTATTTTGATGAGAACATGAAGCTTCTGGATGACCATAATCTGGACGCCCTTTTCTCCGGTTCTCCGATTTACACAAAAATCCGTGATGATAATCCAACCAGATATATTGATGGGGCAAAAGTCCAGAATGTGATGGTAGCCGACGGTTGTATTATAGAAGGTGAAGTGGAAAACAGCGTTCTGTTCCGTGGCGTGAAAGTTGCAAAAGGCGCAAAGGTAAAAAATTGCATCCTGATGCAGGGAACGAGCATAGAAGCCGGTGCGGAAGCGGAATATCTGATTACCGATAAAAATGTGACAATAACAGCCGGTAAAGAAATGAAAGGGACAGATACATTCCCGGTTTATATTGGGAAGTTCCAGTCTGTCTGATGTAAGGTAAGGCATTGAAGTAAGAATAAAGTAGATAGAAATGATAAACTATACAGGCGGCGTTTCCCAATCCCTTTTCGAAGAGAACAGGAACGTCGCCTTTTTATGAAGGAAGCG
Source organism: uncultured Lachnospiraceae bacterium (assembly GCA_910578405.1). GTDB lineage: Bacteria > Bacillota > Clostridia > Lachnospirales > Lachnospiraceae > Kineothrix. The sequence goes on from CAJTQO010000023.1 coordinate 31,615, forward strand.
TATGCCATACCGAACTGTTATTTTATAAAACGGATTGGAAACGATATGGAAAGGAGAGGAACCTTTATGAAAATGTTGGAAATAAGCGGCTATTCCAAAGATGTGTCAGCAATTGGTTTGGGCTGTATGAGGCTGACAGGATTAAAAGAGGAAAGCAAAGTAAGGGCTCTTGTGGATGGATGCATGGAGCTTGGAATTAATTTTTTTGATCATGCAGATATTTATGCGGGCGGTGAGGCAGAGGCTGTGTTTGGCAGGGCAATGAAAGGCAGGGAGAGGGAGCGGATGGTAGTGCAGACGAAGTGCGCTATCCGGCCGGGCTGTTGTTATGATTTTTCAAAAGAGCATATTTTGGAGGCTGTGGATGCCAGCCTAAAAAGGCTTTGCACGGGCTATATTGATATATTGCTGCTCCATCGTCCGGACGCGTTGATGGAGCCGGAGGAGGTGGCGGAAGCTTTCCGGCAGTTGAAGAAGGCCGGAAAGGTACGCGGCTTTGGGGTAAGTAACCACAATCCTATGCAGATAGAACTTCTGAACAGTTGCCTGGATGAGCCTTTGTGTGTGAATCAGATACAGTATTCGATTGCCCATTGTCCGTCCATTGACGCCGGATTGAATGTGAATATCCATAACGATGCCGGATGCGTCAGGGAGGGCAGCGTAATTGAATATTGCCGGCTGAAGAAAATCAGGCTGCAGGCTTGGTCCCCGTTCCAGTATGGGATGTTTGAAGGCATATTTATTGGAAATGAGAAATTTCCTGCTTTAAATGATGTTTTGAACCGATTGTCAGACAAGTATGGCGTGACGGCAAATGCAGTGGCGGTTGCGTGGATTATGAGACATCCTGCAGGAATACAGACAATTGTGGGAAGCACGAATATGGGACGCATTAAGGATATCAGTAAGGCAAGTGAAGTGCATTTGACCAGGGAAGAATGGTACGAACTGTATCTGGCGGCAGGAAAGGCGCTTCCGTAAGAAAAAGTTAAATAAAAAGGAAAGGTATGGGAGGAAATGGAAAAGAAAGGAAAGTTTAGGTTAGGGGAGGATTCGTTTTACAGCAGTATTTTTAAGCTGGTACTGCCGATTATTGTGCAGAATCTGTTAAGCGCCGCTGTCAGTTCGGCGGATGTGGTGATGTTAAATTATGTAGGGCAATCTTCCATATCTGCAGTGTCATTGGCGGCGCAGTACGCTTCTGTACTGTTTATGGTGTTTTATGGTTTGGGGACGGGAGCGACGATTTTGTGTGCGCAATATTATGGAAAAGGGGATATGAAAGCAATCCAGGCAGTGGAAGGCATTGCCATGCGTTTTTCCATTTTAATCTCCCTTGGGTTCTCAGGCTGTGCGTTATTTTTGCCTGAGGGAATGATGCGTATTTTTACCAATGATGCGGAATTGATTGCAATAGGAGCGTCTTACTTAAGATGTATGAGCGTATGTTATCTTTGTTGGGGGATAACGGAAGTTTATCTGGCAATCCTTAGAAGCATCGGCAGGGTTATGATTAGTACGGCGTTAAATATATTGGCATTTTCCTTGAATGTTCTGTTAAACGCGGTGTTTATTTTCGGATTGTTTGGGGCTCCGAAATTAGGGGCGATGGGCGTTGCCATTGCCACTTCCCTGTCCCGTTTGATTGAATTGGCTGCATGTTTTGCAGTATCTTTCTTAAGTAAGGATATTAAGCTGGATTTCCGGTATTTGTTTACCAAAAATAAAATGTTATTTTCGGATTTTGTGAAATTGTCTTTGCCGGCATTGGGGAATGATATCAGTTGGAGTGTGGCATTTTCTATGTATTCCGTAATATTAGGACATCTTGGGACAGATGTGGTGGCTGCCAATTCTTTTGTTATAGTGGTAAGGAATTTCGGGACAATTTTATGTTTTGGCATGGCAAGTGCAGGAGGCATTCTGTTAGGGAAAATTATTGGGGAAAATAAGTTGGAAGAGGCCAAAGAAGGAGGAAAGAAGCTGATGAAGCTTACGGTAATTACCGGAGCCATTGGCGGTTTGATTATCCTGGCGGCGATTCCCCTTTTGATGGAATATGCCTCTTTGTCAGGGCAGGCAATGCATTATCTGAAATATATGTTGTTGATTAATACTTATTATGTTATGGGAGCTGCCGTAAATACTACGTTGATTGCAGGGGTATTTCGGGCTGGGGGAGACAGTCGGTTTGGATTTATCTGTGATACGATTGATATGTGGTGTTATGCGGTGCCTTTGGGATTCCTTGCGGCTTTTGTTTTTAAACTGCCTGTGATGTGGGTATATTTTCTATTATGTACGGATGAATTTGTGAAATGGCCCTGGGTAATTAAGCGTTACCGGAGTGGAAAATGGCTGAATAACATTACGAGGGACAATTTGTTTACAGAGGAAGGGGCTGTATAGAATGAAAGGGCCGGATGGGCCTTAAAAGAAAAGGGGCTGTTGCAAAATAGCTGTTATATACAAAATATGGTATTCAGAATGTTAGAATCTCAGCAACAGTCCCTTTTATCCTAAATTTGTTTCTGTCAATGGTTATATCGGGCGGAACAGGCTTTTGTCCACTCCACAGACAGGACATATCCAGTCATCGGGGATGTTTTCAAAGGCGGTGCCAGGTGCAATGCCGCTGTCCGGATCCCCGGTTTCCGGGTCATAAATATATCCACAAGGGTCACATATATATTTCTGCATATTATATTCTCCTTTGCTGCACATCATTTTGTATCATAAGCGCTATGTTCCACATGGTTTTTGGGAGGAACATGGAACCTATCGTTTTATATAGGATACTATTTACGTTTTTTGGAGGATTATACAGAAATGACAGAAAAATTTATCTGTTTCTATGTAAAAAATGGGCATTTTATGAACGGGGGTCTTTTAAAAAGCCCGCAAATCAATCGTATTAACAGATTTGCGGGCTTTTGGACTATTCCATGCTTTTAGTTATAGTTGTCAATGCAGGGCTGGAACATATCTTTGGATACGCCGCACAGCGGGCAGCACCAGTCAGCCGGAAGATCTTCAAATGCAGTGCCGGGAGCTATTCCATGTTCCGGATCTCCTTTTTCAGGATCGTAAGTATATCCACAGGGATTGCAAAAATATTTTTTCATAAATTCCATCTCCAATCTTTTTATGCTATTTTAGTTTTTAACCGAAATATCTCTTAAGAAGCCCTTCAAATGCTTTACCATGTCTAGCCTCATCGCGTGCCATTTCATGAACCGTATCATGAATTGCATCCAGGTTTGCAGCCTTTGCCCTTTTTGCAAGATCAAATTTGCCTGCCGTTGCGCCGTTTTCAGCTTCCACTCTCATCTCAAGGTTTTTCTTTGTGGAATCCGTTACCACTTCGCCTAATAATTCAGCAAATTTTGCAGCGTGTTCCGCTTCTTCCCAAGCTGCTTTTTCCCAGTAAAGGCCGATTTCCGGATAACCTTCCCTGTGCGCTACTCTGGCCATAGCAAGATACATGCCTACTTCCGTGCATTCGCCATTGAAGTTTGCTCTTAAGTCAGCCAAAATATCTTCACTTACTCCTTTTGCAACTCCTACCACATGTTCCGCAGCCCATGTTTTGTCACCGCCCTGTTGTGTAAATTTCTCAGCAGGCGCATTGCACTGCGGGCATTTTTCAGGCGCTGCATCTCCTTCGTGAACATAACCGCATACACTGCATACAAATTTCATAATCCATTCTCCTTTTCTATATGTTGTTATTATTAGAAATAGTTATATGTGTAACTGCCCGGCCAAATAGGCCGGACAAATACCAGTCCGGTTTGAAAAACTGGGTTATTCCGGAAGCTTTTTACAGCATTTCCCGCAAAATCCATAAAAATATGTGATGTGTCCGTTTATTTTCCCTGCAAAGTTCTTTCCGGCTGTCTCGGTGATATGGTCTATGCTTTCCATATCCAAATCCTGCACACAGCCGCATTGTTTACAGACAAAATGATTATGGGGGGAAGTGTCTGCATCAAAATGGTCTACCCCGTCCCCCAGATGGAGTCTTTGGATTTCTCCCATGTCGGAAAGTAAGGTGAGATTGCGGTATACGGTACCGAGACTGATATTAGGGTATTGTTGTCTTACGTTTGTGTAAACAACATCAGCGGTAGGATGATCTTTCCTGGTGCAAAGAAAATCTTTAATCATTTCCCGCTGCCTACTATATTTCAGCGCCATATCTAACCTCCTTTTTACTGATATTATAAATCAGTAATAATTACTGTTTTTATTATAATGAATTTTTTACAAAAGTCAATACCATTTTACAAAGTTTTAATAAGTTTGCATAGGAACTTGTGATATAATCAACTCAATGGAAAGGCAAGGGAAACATACATGAAATTTAAGACAAGGCTGTTGATTACTTTTCTGACGATTGTGTTATTGCCGCTTGTCCTTACTGCAGTGGCATTTTTCAGTATAGGGGGATATCTTCTAAATGCCGAAAGGGAATTTGGCATGGTGTATTCGGACTACGATATGTTATCTGACCCCATGCATGGTTTTGAGCAGATATCAGAAGAAATGCTGGAGGAAGTGCAGGGGCAGATTGCCCTGGATGCGGCCAGGATAGAAGATAAAAAATATCTGGCGGGGTTAAACGAGAGGATTGTGGATAAGGCTTCTTATATTATTGTGCGAAAAGGCAGAAATATCTACTATACAGGAAATGAAGAGGCCGCCGGAAAAATTTTCAATCACTTGCCGCAGTATGGTAATTTGGGCAGCGGAAGCGGTACAAGTTATTATTATGACAATATGTCAAAATTGGTCAAACAGTTGGATTTCCGGTTCAGGGATGGTTCAGAGGGCAGCATCTTTATTGTGACAAAGGTAAAATCCCTTATATCAAAGCAACTGTTGGTTGATATGTTTATTGCCATTGTCGTGATTTTAGTGTTTACTAGTTTAATGCTGACAAGATGGATTTCCATGGGCGTTTTCCTTCCGGTCAACCAATTGAATACGGCCATGAAACATATTGCAGGCGGGAATCTGGAATATATTCTGCATACAGACAACAAAGGCGAGATTGGCGAACTGTATCGGAATTATGAAGATATGCGGCTTCGCTTAAAAGAATCAACGGATGAAAAATTCCAGCACGAAGCGCAGAACCGGGAGCTGATTAGCAACATATCCCATGACCTGAAAACTCCGATTACGGCCATCAAAGGATATGTGGAAGGGATTATGGACGGGGTGGCGGATACGCCTGAAAAAATGGATAAATACATTAAGACCATATATAACAAAGCCAATGATATGGACAGGCTAATCAATGAACTGACGATATATTCCGGCATTGACAATAATCGTATCCCATATCATTTCCACCGGATTAACGTAGCCGACTATTTTGGGGACTGCGTTGAGGAAGTGGGGCTGGATCTGGAGTCGAAAAATATTGAGCTGAACTATTCCAATCTGGTTTCCCCGGATACGGTAATTATTGCAGATCCGGAACAGGTAAAAAGGGTGATTAATAATATTATTGGCAACAGCGTAAAATATATGGAGAAAGAAAAGGGGATTATAGATATCCGCATATTGGATGAAGTGGATTCCATCCGTGTGGAAATCGAAGATAACGGCAAGGGAATAGCGGCTAAAGACCTCCCTAATGTATTTGAACGGTTTTACCGTACCGATGCTTCCAGGAATTCCTCGAAAGGGGGAAGCGGGATTGGCCTTTCCATCGTGAAAAAAATTGTGGAAGACCATGGAGGTTATATATGGGCAACCAGCAAAGAAGGGGAAGGGACATGCCTGCACTTTGTATTCCGCAAATATGTGGAAACAAAGGAGTGAGGCTTATCCATAGGAAATTGTGGGCGAAAACGGCAAAGGAAAGGTGCAGTGGGATATGGGCAGGATACTGATTATTGAGGACGAAGAAGCGATTGCGGATTTGGAAAAGGATTATTTGGAATTAAGCGATTTTGAAGTGGAAATTGAGCATACCGGGGACAGAGGGCTGCAGAAAGCTTTGGAAAAGGATTTTGACTTGGTCATTTTGGATTTGATGCTTCCGGAAATGGATGGCTTTGATGTATGCCGCAAGATAAGGGAGGAGAAAAATATCCCTATCCTAATGGTATCTGCGAAGAAGGATGATATTGATAAGATTCGTGGATTGGGTTTGGGTGCGGACGATTATATGACCAAACCTTTCAGTCCAAGCGAATTGGTGGCAAGGGTGAAAGCGCATATGGCCAGATATGACCGTCTGGTTGGCTCCAGCCAGAAAGTAAACGATATCGTTGAAATACGTGGAATACGTATTGACAAGACGGCAAGGCGGGTATATGTGGACGGGGAAGAGAAAACTTTTACAACGAAGGAATTTGATTTGCTGACTTTCCTGGCAGAAAATCCGAACCATGTCTTTACAAAGGAAGAATTGTTCCGTGAAATATGGGATATGGATTCCATAGGGGATATTGCTACCGTAACGGTGCATATTAAGAAAATCAGGGAAAAAATCGAATATGATACGGCAAAGCCTCAGTATATTGAAACTATATGGGGAGTTGGGTATCGGTTCAAAGTATAGGGAAAAGAGGATTTGCCAGAGGAAATATATGCATATGCGCAGGGGGTAACATGGGAATCGTAGGAGCGGTTATGGTTCCTCATCCGCCTTTGATTGTGCCGGAGGTGGGAAAGGGTGAGGAACGTAAAATTCAAAATACCATTGACGCTTATCAAAAAGCAGCCGCATGGATTGGGGAGCTGGGCCCGGAGACAGTCGTTTTGCTGTCCCCGCACCAGACAATGTACGCGGATTATTTCCATATATCGCCCGGGAAGGGGGCGAGAGGGGATTTCGGACAGTTTGGAGCCGGACAGGTCAAACTGGAGACTGTATATGATACAGAGTTTGTGCGTAAACTGTGTAAACTGCTGGATGAGGAACGTTTTCCGGCAGGGACGGATGGAGAGAGGGAAAAACGGTTAGACCATGGCACGATGGCGCCGTTGTATTTCATAAACCAATATTGGAAAGAGTATCAATTAGTGAGGATAGGCTTATCTGGCCTGCCTCTTGTGGAACATTACCGGTTGGGGCAGCATATTGCCAAAACGGCAGAACTTTTGGGACGCAGGACAGTGTTAGTGGGAAGCGGGGATTTGTCCCATAGGTTAAAGGAAGATGGCCCTTATGGTTTCCGGGAAGAGGGGCCTGCATACGACAGGCGCATTATGGATGTGATGGGGAGAGCGGCTTTTGGGGAGTTGTTGGACTTTCCGGAGGATTTTTGTGAGAAAGCGGGAGAATGCGGACACCGTTCTTTTACCATAATGGCTGGCGCATTGGATGAAAGAGAGGTTACGGCAAACAGACTTTCTTATGAGGGGCCTTTCGGTGTGGGATATGGTATCTGTATGTATGAAGTCAGAGGGAACAATCCGACGCGGAATTTCAAAGAACAATATGAGAAGAGAGAACAGGAAAAGCTTTTGCGTATGCGGGAACAGGAAGACGCTTATGTGCAACTGGCGCGTAAAACCATAGAGTCATATGTGCGTACCGGTGAAATCCTGGATGTGCCGGAAGGGTTGCCGGAGGAAATGTACCGGGACAGGGCCGGGACATTTGTATCCATTAAGAAGGACGGCAGCCTGCGGGGATGCATTGGCACAATAAAAGCCACGCAGACATCCATTGCAATGGAAATTATAAATAATGCGGTCAGCGCATCCGCAAGGGATTACAGGTTTTCGCCCATTGAGCCGGAAGAACTGGAAAAGCTGATAATCAGTGTGGATATATTAGGGGAATGTGAGAAGATTGATTCTCCGGCACAGTTAGACGTGAAACGGTATGGCGTGATTGTGACAAAGGGAAGAAAGCGTGGACTGTTGCTTCCGAATCTGGACGGGGTAGATACGATAGAAGAACAGATTGCCATTGCAAAACGCAAGGCGGGGATTGGAGAGGAAGAAGAAGCAGGGTTGGAACGGTTTGAAGTGATTCGGCATTTTTAATGCCAAATCCTATGGCGCCGAGTGGAGGAAGAAGGAGGGGATATGAAAGCAGTCTGTCAGATATGTATGCATCATTGCAGCCTGGAGCCTGGGCAGACGGGGTTTTGCAGGGCGAGAAAAAATGAAGCGGGAACCATTGTATGTGATAATTATGGACAGGTTACTTCCCTTGCTCTGGATCCCATTGAAAAGAAGCCGCTGCGTATGTTTTATCCGGGAAGCATGATTTTATCCGTTGGAAGTTACGGGTGCAATTTACGATGCCCTTTTTGCCAGAATTACGAAATATCTATGACGGGCAGGAAAGAAACGCACGCAGTTTACCTGTCCCCGGAAGATTTGGCGGCAGAAGCGATAGCGTATAAAGGGGAAGGGAATATCGGAGTGGCATATACCTATAACGAACCGTTGGTAGGCTGGGAATATGTGCGTGATACGGCCAGGCTGGTAAGAAAGGCTGGGATGAAGAATGTGGTGGTTACTAATGGAATGGCGTCCATGGAAGTATTAGAGGAACTTTTGCCATGGACAGACGCTATGAATATTGACCTGAAAGGATTCAGTGAAGCGTATTATGCGGGACTTTCAGGGAGTTTCCAGGCAGTAAAAGATGGGATAGCCAAAGCAAGCCAGGCTTGCCATGTGGAACTGACTACCTTGATTGTGCCAGGTGAAAACGACGATGCGGCTCTAATGGAAGAAGAGGCGCGTTGGATTGCATCCCTTGATAAAGCAATCCCTCTCCATGTGACTCGCTTTTTTCCAAGGTATCAAAAAAAGAATGTAAAAGAAACGGATGTCCAAACAGTATGCTTTTTGGCAGAAAAAGCAAAGAAATATTTGGACTATGTATTTATCGGCAATTGCTGATGCAAAGGGTTAGAAATTTTCAGGCAGGATAGGAAACGGAAAACGAGGGGGAAGATGTGGAGCTGACAAACAGAGATTTCATATTATATGAGGATGAAGAAATTATCGTCTGTCATAAGCAGGCAGGCATTGCTGTCCAAACTTCCAGAGTAGGAGAAGAGGATTTGGAGAATATTTTGAAAAAATATTTAAAAGCCCCTTATCTTGGCGTCATCCACCGTCTGGATCAGCCAGTGGAGGGGATTTTGGCGTTCGCCAAAACAAAACAGGCGGCGGCAAAGTTAAGCGCCCAGAACAAAGGGGATGCTATGAATAAGGATTATTATGCAATGGCGGCTCTTGCACAGCCAAGAGAAACGGGCAGGGAGTACAGGCTTACAGATTATTTATTGAAAAAGGGAAAAGGGAATATTTCACAGGTAGTGGAAGCGGGAGCGGCAGGAGCGAAAAGGGCAGAGCTGGCATATCAAATTATGGATATGGCAAAAAGGAAAGAAAAGACGGAAAGCGGCATTGCGCGGGAAGCTCTTGTGAAGATACGGCTGGTCACTGGCAGACATCATCAGATACGCGTACAACTGTCCCATGCCGGGCTGCCGTTGTTGGGGGACAGCAAATATGGCAATGAAATTTCAAAGAATTTAAGTTTGAAACTAGGGATACGCAATGTGGCTCTTTGCGCTTACCGCCTGGAATTTTTCCATCCATCGCGGGGAAAAAGGCTGGCTTTTGAAATAGAGCCTTGCAGGATAGGGTTTTGGAGCTTTTTTTTGCCAGATAATTCCTAAGAATAATTTGTAATTAGGCCAATAATTTGGCGTAAACTATCCATACTAATTCCAGAAATAAGAGATTGTACACTATATTGGAAACGGGGATTGGGAATGGAAAAAGACAGGGCATTGGCAAAAAGGAAAGAATATATACAGTTAGGATGGATTGTGGCAGGGGTATACATAGGATTTAAATATTTAAGTCCGTTGGTTACTCCTTTTCTTTTCGCTTTTGCTTTTGTCAGCGCATTGCATCCAATGTTAGAGCGGTTCCATAAGCGGTATCATATCAAAAAGGGTTTCCTGGCAGCGGGCATTTTGTTATTGGTATGTTTTACGGCAGGCGTGGGCTTATGGAGCTTTGGGGCATTTCTTTTCCATAGGATGGGCGAACTGTTTGGAAAGATTGACTTATTTGAAGAGAAATTCTATCTGTTTGTTGGGAATTGCTGTGAGGGGATGGAGCAGAAATTCGGGATGGATGGAGACGGCATTGAACAGTTTGTTTTAGAGAGAGTAAATATTTTTATTGAAAATTTCCAGGTACAGGTAGTGCCGAAGATTATGAACGAGTCTGTGAACTATGTAAAGAATATTGTAGGGGTCATTAGTTTTCTGGCCATTATGATTATTGCGGCTGTTCTTTTGGCAAAAGACTATCATGAAATTATGGAAGGGGTGCATGGCAGGGAAGAGGTTTTGTGGGTTTTGGAGATTGGAAAAAAAATATTTCGCCATATCGGGACCTTTATCCGCGCCCAATTCATTATCCTTGTGATTATCAGCGGCATTTGTTCGACAGTTTTATTTTTGGCAGGAATGGAGGGCGGCATTGCCATAGGGCTTTTTACAGGTTTTATGGATATGCTGCCATTTATAGGCACAGGGCTTGTGCTTATGCCGTTGGCTTTTTGGCAAATTTTAAATGGATATTATACAAAAGCGGTGATATGTGTTATCCTGTATGTAGTTTGTGCCGTAACCAGGGAATTGTTGGAGCCGAAACTGATTGGGGAAAGAATGGGGATTTTCCCTGTCGCCATTCTTTTTTCCGTATATGCAGGCATGAAGCTGTTTGGGATATTTGGCATTGTAAAAGGGCCGTTGGCATTGATTGCCATATGTGAAATTTTACGTGTTCTCCGGTCGGATAAAGAACCGGAAGAAAAAGGAGCGGTAGGGATATGAAAAGGTTAGAGGCATTTTGTGAAGAAGCGGCGTCTTTGCTTCTGACGGCTTATCTGTTTATTATGTTTTGCATGTTTCCGTTTTATTTACGCAATGGGTATCTGGAAGTTGGAAAAGAAAAATATCATTTTTATAAAGCGGTAACAGTGGGTGGTTTTGGACTGATTATTCCATTGGTGTTTGTATGTATGGTCTGTCATTCCATGAATAGAAAACAGAATGGAAAAAGAAACGGCGAAGCACGGGAGAAGCCGGCTGCGCGGGAACAGGATGGGACAACAGAGACAAAAGGGGAGGCGGAAGCGGCAGAGTGGGCAGAAAATGAGGACGGGGAAGAAATCAGGAATCCTGCCGCTGGCTGGTTAGGGAAATTGTCCGTTACGGATTGGGCAGCGCTTGCCTATGGTTTGAGTGTAGTGTTATCCTATCTTGGTTCGGAATATAAACAGATGGCTTTTACAGGGGAAGACGGCTGGTATATGGGGGCGGCAATGCAGATTGTATTTGTACTCTCGTATTTTTTGATTTCCCGTTTTTGGGAATATGAGGAAAATATGCTGTTCCCTTTTATGGGAGCGGCCGGAGCGGTTTTTTTATTAGGGGTGTTGAATCGGTTTTCCATATATCCGCTTGTTATAAAGGGGGCGGAAAACACTAGTTTTCTTTCAACTATGGGGAATATTAACTGGTATAGCGGTTATTGGGCCGTATTGTTTCCGATTGGCATTGTGTTGTACTGGAAAGCGGAAAAATGGTGGTTTAGACTGGCAGGTATGCTGTTTACGGCGCTTGGCATTGCCACCGGGGTCAGTCAGGGCAGTAATAGTGCATTTATCGTTCTGACAGCCCTTTATGTGTTCCTGTTTTGCATCTCATTTCGCAGTACAAAAGCAATGAGACGTTTTTTTGCCCTTGGCATATTATTTTGCGCAGTCTGTCAGGGACTGCGGTTATGGAGGTTGCGGTTGCCTGCGGCATATAATTATTACCAGGGTTCGTTTAGTGACTGGATTACTCTTACCAGGGCAACGTTTGCAGGTCTTTTGTTATGCCTTGTCTTATACCTTGCCCTTTGGGCGGCAGAGCGGAGGCTGCAACTGGATGTGAGGAAATATAAAGCAATCCGGCAGGCAATGGTATTGACGGCAGTCATTGCCGTTGGCGTTTATCTCTTTTTATTAGCGCTGAACAGCAATATAAAAGACGGAATACGATTTATGGGTGAAGTTTCCGCTCTAAGGTTCGATAAGCAATGGGGGAGCGCAAGAGGGGCGACCTGGTCTGCCGGCGTGCAAGTTTATCGGAACATACCAGGACTGAAAAAGCTGATAGGGGTAGGGCCGGACTGTTTTGCCAGTTTTTTGTATACAATACCGGATTTAGCAAAAGCGATGAATAAGCAGTTTGATGGCGCAAGGCTTACCAATGCCCATAATGAGTGGCTGAATGCATTGGTCAATACAGGGATTTTGGGACTGCTCAGTTATGGAGGGATTTTTATCAGCGCTGTAGTTCGTTTTGTTTCTTATGGGGAAAAGGCGGCTCGTGGGAAAGGGAAATATTTATGTATCTTTGGTTTCAGCGCATTTGCTTATACCGTACATAATGTGGTTAGTTTTCAGCAGATTTTAAGTACGCCATTTGTATTTTTAATGCTGGGAATGGGGGAATGCCTGATGCGGATGGAAAAAAGGAAAACAGAGGATGGCCGTTAAAAAGATGCTTTTGCTCGTAATTTTTGTAAAAGAGTCAAAAGAAAGTTGACAAATGTATTTTTTTAAATTAGAATCTAATCACATCTAGGAAATAAATAAAAGCAATGACGTGGAAAAGGATTAGTACGGATGGCCAATGTTTCAGAGAGAGCGCTGTTTGGTGGGAAGCGCTTACAAAGGCATTCGGAACCGGCCTTGGAGTCCTGTATGAACAGCAGTGTGCGTTTCCAGTGGATTGGAGAGACTGCATAAGTACAGCGTAACGCCGGCGTTAACGGTAGGAAGAGAGTATGCGTGCAGACGTGTGAAACAGGGTGGTAACGCCGGATTTCCGGTCCCTTTTAGGGGATTGGGAATTCGGCGTTTTTGTGTGGAAGGACTTAGGTTTCGGCAGCCGGGGGAGTAAGTGGTGAAGAGGAGGGCATTGGCTGGATGGACCATAGGGCTGAATGAGGACTAAAAGTCTGGATACGCGGATTTATAGTGAGAAAAGGAGGAGAAAATGGCAGAGAAGAAGTTAGTGGAAGCAATTACATCTATGGAAGAGGATTTTGCACAGTGGTATACGGATGTAGTGAAAAAGGCAGAACTGATTGATTATTCCAATGTGAAGGGATGCATGGTGATTAAACCTGCAGGATATGCGATTTGGGAATTGATTCAAAAGCAGTTGGATGATATGTTTAAGGCCACTGGGGTGGAAAATGTTTATATGCCTATGTTTATCCCTGAGGGGCTATTGCAGAAGGAGAAAGACCATGTGGAGGGGTTTGCGCCGGAAGTGGCTTGGGTAACGCATGGCGGATTGAATCCTCTGCAGGAGAGAATGTGCGTAAGGCCCACTTCGGAAACTTTATTTTGTGATTTCTATAAGGGGGATATCCATTCTTACCGGGATTTGCCAAGGGTGTATAACCAGTGGTGCAGCGTAGTGCGTTGGGAAAAGGAAACGCGTCCTTTCCTGCGTTCCAGGGAGTTTTTATGGCAGGAGGGGCATACAGCTCATGCTACGGCGCAGGAAGCGCAGGAGAGAACGGAGCAGATGTTGGATGTATATGCGGAGTTTTGTGAGAAGGTTTTGGCTATTCCTGTAGTGAAAGGGCGTAAGACGGAAAAGGAAAAATTTGCCGGCGCGGAAGCTACTTATACCATAGAGGCTTTGATGCATGACGGTAAGGCGCTGCAATCGGGAACCAGCCATAATTTTGGCGATGGGTTTGCTAAGGCTTTTGGCATACAGTTTACGGATAAGGACAATACATTGAAATATGTCCATCAGACTTCCTGGGGAATGTCTACGAGGATTATAGGGGCTATTATTATGGTGCATGGCGATAATTCGGGCCTGGCGCTTCCTCCTAGGGTGGCTCCCATCCAGGTGGTGGTTGTTCCAATCCAGCAAAGAAAGGAAGGGGTTTTAGAGAAGGCTTATGAATTGAAGGAACGGCTTTCCGGTTTTCGTGTGAAGGTGGATGACTCCGATAAGAGTCCTGGATGGAAGTTCTCAGAACAGGAGATGAGGGGGATTCCAATCCGCGTGGAAATCGGTCCAAAAGATATAGAGGCTGGAAAATGTGTGTTATGCCGCCGGGATAACAGGGAAAAAACGCAGATTAGCCTGGATAATCTGGAAGAAACGGTAGCCGGAATGCTGGAAGACATTCAGAAGGATATGCTGGAAAGGGCAAAAGCGCATCTGGAGGCCCATACTTATACAGCAAGGACAAAAGAGGAGTTCTTAAATATATTTGAGCAAAAGGCCGGGTTTGTCAAGGCAATGTGGTGTGGGGAAACAGAGTGCGAAGAGAAGATAAAAGAAGATATGGCGGTGACAAGCCGCTGTATGCCCTATAAGCAGGAATGTCTGTCCGAGACTTGCGTATATTGTGGGAAACCTGCCAAAAAGATGGTTTATTGGGGAAAAGCATATTAAAATGTTTGATAGGGCTACGGCCTGTGCAGCAGATGCGCAGGCCGTAGAAAAGAAGAATTGGTAATGAGTTTTTGGCTTATAAGATTTCTTTTAAGATCTGATATCTCTTTTTGCTGATGGGAAGCTGGGTTCCATTAAAGAGCAGAATGGAAGTGCGTTCAATATTCTTAATGTATTTCTCATTGACCAGATAGGATTGGTGAATGCGGAAAAAGCCAGCTTCATAATATTTGATTTGGCATTCGATGGTATTTAAAGTTCCTATCATTTTTGTGCTTTCTTCTTTTGTGTGGATGATAATGTAGCGTCCGCTGCTTTCAAAAAACAAGATATCGTTGAATATAATACGACAGATTTTCCGTCTGTATTTATATTCAAAATAATACTTTTTCTCGCGTAATGTATGGTATACATTCACAAGACATTTGCGGAAGAGGGCTTGGTCAATCGGTTTGGTGATTAATCGGAACATATGGGCTTCTTCCAGTAACATTTTCCATTCGCTTTCATCTTCCGTTACATAGATAATGACAATATGCGGGTTCCGTTTCTTAGCCCTCCCTGCCAGTTCAACGATGTCCTCATTTGGTTGGTCAATGCTTAAGTAAACTAAATCAAACACATCTTCATTCATGTGGGATAAAAAATCCGATTTTGTGTTGAAGACATCGATATCCATTAAAATCTTCTCTTCACTCCCCAGTTGCAGAAGAAGATTTTCCATTTCAGACAACATGAGCATGTCTGAATCATAAATACCTATTCTCATCATTGGTTCCACCTCTTACATGTTCTTAATAGCATCTATATGCTTAAACATGTATCTTCATCGGTTGTAGGATACATCATTTAGCAATAGATTTTAAATTGGTGTAATAATTATTCAAATTTGTGCTAAAAAAAGCCAAAAACTGGTAATGCCATTTTTTCTTTATAACATCTATGTGTGAAATGGCACGGAAAGATTCTGGTTTCGTGAAATGAAAGGGAACTATTTCTATATTTTATTGTATATCTGTAGTTTATATATATGTTGAAATAAAAAATCTTTAGAATTATATAATGACAGTGGATAAGCAAAAAGATGGCGGGAACAAATCGTTTGTCATTTTATTTAGTTCCCGCCAAAGATGCCTGTATTTGAGATTGAAAATTAAATGTCTGGCATACTATTTTATTTCAGCATGTCTGAGACATTCGTATATATTTGTTGAAGCTGTTCTTGCGTAGGTATATATGGAATGCGTATTTTGTCCATGCAAATATGGAAACCACAAGTTTCCAGTTCTTTTTCCACCTGTTCAATACTCTGCCCACCCCATCCATAAGAGCCAAAGGCGAATGCTTCCCTGTTTTTCGGGGAGAGTCCTTTCAGGTAGCAAAGGAAAGAAGCTACGGACGGCATCATTTGGCTGTTGAGGGTAGGAGAGCCTACCGCAATGTATTTGCAGGTAAGAAGATCCGGGACAATATCCGAATAGTGGTTGCTCTTTAAATTGTAAAGACGGACAGGCATCCCACAGTCACGGAATGCTTCCGCAATTGTTTTTGCCATGGCGTCCGTAGAATTCCACATACTGTCATATACCACGATGGCTCCGGTTTCCGGTTCATTGTTGCTCCAAAGGGCATAGGCTTCCATAATGGCAGGTATATGACTGCGCCAGATGACGCCATGGCTTGGAGCGATGATTTCAATATCCAGGCTGTTGACCGTATTCCATGCGGTCTGTGCCTGTTTCCCATAAGGCATAATAATGTTGCCATAATACTTTTTCGCTTCCTCCAATACTACGGACAAATCTGCCTCATCATCAAACCGTTCCGAAGAGGCCAGATGTTGCCCAAATGCATCGTTGGAAAAGAGAATTTTCTCTTCCGGGCAGTAAGTGACCATATTGTCCGGCCAGTGAAGCATAGGGGTGGAAACAAAGGTTAAGGTGCGCTTCCCGATGGAGAGGGAGTCACCGCTTTTTACAGGGATGTAATCCCTTTGGCCGTAATGGGCGGTAAGACCTTTAACCCCTGCAGGCCCGGAAGTATAAATGGCAGCGTTAGGGCAAAGCTCCATAATGTTGGGCAATGCGCCGGAATGATCCATTTCCACATGGTTTGATATAACAATGTCAATTTTTTCTAAAGGGACAATATCCCGGATACGGGATATCATCTCTTCCGCAAAGGGAGCTTTCACGGTGTCAATCAATGTGATTTTTTCATCCATAATAAGGTATGCGCCGTAGGTAGTTCCCTTTCCGGTATGGTAGCCATGGAAATTACGGATACTCCAGTCAATGGCGCCGACCCAATAGATGTTTTCTTTTACTTGCGTCGCTTTCATGATTCAGTCCTCTTTTCTTTTATTAGTGGGTGGCTATGATAGCCATTATAAAAGATATTATAACAGATGTTCCCCATATAGAGCGACTAATTTCTTTAAATATTGGTATCTTTCTTCTGCATTTGCAGCCGCTTGTGAAAAGAGTTTCCCTGCTTCTTCCGGACGGGATCGTTTCAAAATCCCATACCGGTTTTCTCCGGAGAGGAATTCCTCATAAGCGAGGGTGGGTTCTTTGCTGTCCAGGATAAAAGGGTTTTTGCCTTCTTGCTTTAATCCGGGATGGAACCGGAAGAGATGCCAGTACCCGGTTTCCACAGCTTTGGCTTCTTCGTGTTGGGAACTGCCCATTCCGGCGCGTATGCCGTGGCTGATGCAGGGGGAGTAGGCAATAATAAGGGAAGGGCCAGGGTAATGTTCCGCTTCCGTAATGGCTTTGATGGTCTGGTTAAAGTCGGCTCCCATTGCAATCTGCGCCACATAGACATAGCCGTAGCTCATGGCCATAGCCGCCAGATCTTTTTTGGCCGTAGTCTTGCCGCCGGAAGTGAATTTAGCCGAGGAACCCATAGGCGTGGCTTTGGAAGCCTGGCCTCCTGTGTTGGAGTAGATTTCAGTGTTAAAGACCAGCACATTGATATCTTCCCCGGAAGCCAGTATATGGTCAAGTCCCGAAAAACCGATATCATAGGCCCATCCATCCCCACCAAACACCCATTGGGATTTTTTGGAAAAATAATTTTTATTTTCCAACAGGATATGGGATTGTCCTGTTATGGGATGTGAGTCGGCATAAGCTTCCAACGCCTGAAGGAAGGAAGCGGAGGCCGCCTGGTTTTTGTCGCCATCGGAAAAGGTGGCAAGCCATTGCTGCGCTGCCTGGGCCAGGGCAGGCGGACAGTCCGGGAAATTTTCCTGTTGTTTTGAAAAAAGGGCTTCAACGTTTTGTTTTAAGCGTTGGCGCAGGGAAGTATGGGCCAAAAGCATCCCATAGCCAAATTCGGCTGCGTCCTCAAATAAAGAGTTGGCCCAGGCGGGG
Organism: uncultured Lachnospiraceae bacterium; assembly: GCA_910578405.1. Taxonomy (GTDB): domain Bacteria; phylum Bacillota; class Clostridia; order Lachnospirales; family Lachnospiraceae; genus Kineothrix. The sequence goes on from CAJTQO010000023.1 coordinate 49,490, forward strand.
CCTTTTCCCTGGGTATTTGCGGTATATGCCGTAGTAGGGGAGGAGTTGGCCCAGATAGAGGAACATCCGGTGGCATTTGCAATATACATCCTGTCACCGAATAATTGGGTTATCAGTTTTGCATAAGGGGTTTCCCCACATCCGGCGCAGGCTCCATGGAATTCCAGCAAAGGCTGTTTGAACTGACTGCCTTTGACGGTAGTTTCTTTGAATTTGTCAATTGCCTCTTGTTTTGGGGCAAGGGTTTTGCCATAATTAAAATATTGCTGCTGCTCCTTGTGTTCTTTGACAGGAATCATTTCCAAAGCTTTTTTCCCCTGTTTGCCAGGGCAGGCGCCTGCACAGGAACCGCATCCGGTACAGTCTGTCTCTGAGATTGTAATGGAAAAGGCATATCCGGGCAATCCCTGCATCGGAAGGGAACGCATACCAGCGGGCGCTTTGGAAAGTTCCTCTTCGCTCATAACGGCAGGACGGATTACGGCGTGGGGGCACACGAAAGAACAGCGGTTGCATTGGATGCAGTTTTCCGGTATCCAGGTGGGCGTTTCCGTTGCCACATTCCTTTTTTCATGTGCGGCGGAACCGGATGGGAAGGAGCCGTCCACATATGGAAGGAAAGCGGATACCGGGAGGGAATTGCCTTGCTGTCTGGTAATGACTTTCTGGATATTTTCCACATATCGCATAACTTCCGGCCGATCAGGCTCCAGTTTCTCATCTAACGGTTCATATTCCGCATTTTTCCATTCCGGCGGAACATTTACTTTCACTACATCTGCAATGCCCCTGTCGATGGCTTCATAGTTCATCCGGACAATTTTTTCTCCCTTTTTCCGGTAGCTGACATTGGCCGCTTCTTTCATCAGCCGTCTGGCTTCTTCCAGCGGAAGGATATTGGAAAGACGGAAAAAAGCAGCTTGGAGAATGGTGCTGATTTTATTGTTCAGTCCGATTTCCTTGCCAATCCGTATAGCGTCAATGATATAAAAACGAATGTTGTGTTCCGCTATATAACGTTTTACCTGGCCTGGGATATGCTGTTCTAAGTCTTCTTCCCTGAAATAGCAGTTTAATAAAAAGACGCCGCCGTCTTTCACATCCTGCACCATATCGTATTTATGAAGGTAGGCCGGATTGTGGCATGCCACAAAGTCTGCGCGGTTTATCAAATAGGCGGAGCGTATGGGGGAACTGCCAAAGCGCAGGTGGGATACGGTTAAGCCGCGTGACTTTTTGGAATCATAGTCAAAATATGCCTGTACGTATTTTTCCGTATGGTTCCCGATGATTTTCACGGAGTTTTTATTGGCGCTGATTGTGCCGTCGCCGCCCAGTCCCCAAAATTTACAGCAAATGGCGTCAGACGGGACAATTGGAGCCGGGTTGACGCAAGAAAGGGACAGGTTGGTAATATCATCATGGATGCCGATGGTGAAAACCGTTTTTTTGTTATGTCCGGTGTTCTGGTAAACGGCAAGAATCTGTTCCGGCGTAGTATCCTTGGAACTTAACCCATATCTGCCGGAATGGATGGGGATATTATGGAAGCGGGAACCCCAAAGGGCTGCCATTACATCCAGGTAAAGCGGCTCCCCTGCCGCGCCTGGTTCCTTCGTACGGTCTAAAACGGTAATCTGTTTTATTGTTTTTGGAAGGGCTTCCAATAAATGGAGGGCAGAGAATGGGCGGTAAAGGTGTACTTCCACCAATCCGGCTTTTATGCCGCTTCCTTTATCTTCATTTAAATAATCTATGGTTTCTTTTATGGTCTGGCAGACGGAACCCATGGCGATGATCACATGTTCTGCGTCTGGGGAACCGTAGAAATTGAACAGGCCGTAATGTGTCTGCAGCCTTTGGTTGATTTTCTCCAGATGGTCATTTACAATATTGGGCAAGGCATTATAGTAATGATTGCTGGCTTCCCTGGCCTGAAAGAAGATATCCGGGTTTTGGGCAGAGCCCATCATCTTTGCATGATTGGGATTCAGGGCGTGGCGGCGGAAGGAAGCGATGGCTTCCATATCAGCCATTTCTTTTAAGGCGGCATAGTCCCAGATTTCGATTTTTTGCATTTCGTGGGAAGTGCGGAAGCCATCGAAAAAATGGATAAAAGGAATTTGTCCTTTTATGGCGGACAAATGCGCTGCCGGAGCCAAATCCATAACTTCCTGCACGCTGCCGCTTGCAAATATGGCTGCGCCTGTCTGCCGGCAGGCGTAGATATCGGAG
>CAJTQO010000024.1:0-4856 GCA_910578405.1 uncultured Lachnospiraceae bacterium
GAACATGCGTATTTACACGATATAGGCAGGGCAGAATACGTTCCGGTGACAGACGAAGAAGCGGTGGAGGCTTTGGAATACCTGGCAAGAACAGAAGGGATTATTTGCGCCATTGAAAGCGCTCATGCAGTTGCCCAGGTATGTAAAATGGCGCCGGAAATGGAAAAAGGGGATAGCATTCTGGTCTGCCTGTCCGGGCGTGGGGATAAAGATGTGGCAGCCATTGCGAGGTACCGGGGCGTAGATATCCATGACTGAATATATTTCAAACAAGTTTATCCAGCGCATCCGTCACAATATCTAAAGGAAAGCTGGCGAAGGTGTGAAGAAGCGAAACTGCGGAACTGAAACCCCGGCAGCGAAGCAAAGTCGCCCCAGGAAGAAAAGCAGGACGCGAAAGAGTCAGGAGTTACTTCCTGGGAGAGGGGGAAGACTGCAAAGCCGCAGAATAGGAATCTTAGCGGCGAAGCAAACGCCCCAGGAAGAAAAGCAGGACGTGAAAGAGTCAGGAGTTACTTCCTGGGAGAGGGAAGAATGCAAAGCCGCGGAACTGGAATAGGAGAGAAAAATGGAAAAAAAGGAAATTAGGATTCGGAATGCGTTTGACCATGGGAAAGTTTTGATTGGGTTTGTAACGGGCGGCGACCCTTCCATGGAGAAAAGTCTGGAGTTTATTATAAAAATGGTGGAGGCCGGATGCGGTTTGATAGAGATTGGCATTCCTTTTTCCGACCCGGTTGCGGAAGGGCCGGTTATTCAGGAAGCGAATTGCAGGGCATTGGAGGCGGGTGCGACAACGGAGCGGATTTTTGAATTGGCGGCTGCGGTACGGGAAGAGACGAAAACGCCGCTTGTTTTACGCACTTATTTAAACCCGGTTTTCCGGTACGGATATCACGCTTTTTGCGAAAAATGTAAGGAAACAGGGGTAAATGGGATTCTTGTGCCAGATATGCCTTATGAAGAGAAAGAAGAACTGGCGGCGGCAGCAAAAGCGTGCGGAGTCACTCTCCTTTCACTGGCTGCGCCTGCCTCCAGGCAAAGAATCCGTATGATTGCAGCGGAAGCGGCAGGGTTTATCTATGTGGAACCTCTTGGGGACGGCATAGGGACGGAAGTGCAGCTCCGGACTGAATTATGCGGCATACTTTCGGAAATAAGGGCTGTTACGGATGTGCCTGCCGTTATCAGGTTTGAGACAGATGATTCAGCGCAGCTTACAGAAGCGGCCAGACTGGCAGACGGCGTGATTATCGGAAGTTCCATTGCAAAACTGATTGCGCAATATGGGGAAAAGGCAGGGGGATACTTGTATGATTATGTGAAGAAAATGAAGGAAGCAATGCAGGAAACGGAAAGAAATACACCATAACATAAAGAGCCGTTCCTCTGCTTACTCTGCATTTTTGCGCCGTCAAAATTTCAAGCGGATGCATCACTGCGGAAATTTTGACGCTGACAGAGATTACGCAGAGGAACTTATAATTCCTGCCTGTATGGAATGTCACCATCAGGCATGTTCTTTTGAAAGCATATCATCCGCTGCCGATACGGACATCATATACAATCCAGGCAGCAGTTTCAGGCTAAGTTCCGGCACGGAATAGGAAATCAGGTATTCCAGTTTGTTCCAATGTCCGGTTTCATAGCTGATGGCGATTTCCAAAAGCCGTTTTAACAGCGTATCTTTCCCTGAGAGGGCGTCCCGGACTAGGACGGGGATTTGGATACTGTTTAGCAGCTCTTCCAGGTTTTGGGCATTGTTGGAAAGGATGGAAAGCATTCCTGTGGAATAAGCGGCGGGGGCAAGCTCCTGACGTCCAATTTCCCGTGTCATTTTTTCGCACATAAAAGCGCGTATCAGCGCAGCGCGTATTAATTCATCGGATTTTGTATTGCTCATATCCCGCAGCAGGATTAACATAATCCAGCGGCGCACTTCATCGTTGCCCATAAGCACGAGCGCATGTTTGATGGAAGTAATGCTGTTGCCCCGGTAATATTGGAGGGTGTTCATCCGTTTTAGCAGTTTAAAGGTCATATGGGCATCGGAATTAACGACCCAGGCAATATTATTCAAGTCAATGTCGGCGGCAGTCAGCTCTTTGGACAGTTTTTGATAGGAAACGGAGGAAATTTCCATGCTGTTTTTTTTCATCATAACAGGTTTTGAAAAATAGTAGCCTTGAAGGAGCTGGCAGCCAAGGGAAGTGGCTTCTTGCACGTCTTCCTTTGTTTCCACTTTTTCCGCAAGCAAAGTTTTCCCTGCTTTCAACAGACCTGGAGCAAAAGCGGCGCGCTGTTGGCTGGTGGTGTCCTTAAAATCTATTTTAACAATATCAATCATGGAAAGGATTTCTTCCGGAATTTCCGTCCCGATATAGTCGTCAAGGGCAACCTCGAACCCGGCGGCTTTTAACGAGTAGACCGCATCTATGACTTCCACGGTAAATACTACATTTTCCAATATCTCTATGACAAATTGTCCCGGGTCCAGAAGATAAGCCGCTTTGTTGAGCAGATAGCCTTCCGCGAAGTTGACAAAAGCTTTTTTCCCATTGGTCAGTTCGTACATCCCGAAATTCAGGATGGATTCGGAAATTACCGCGCTGGTAGCTTCCTCATCCCCTATTGTGGATGCATTGGAAAAGTTCTGTTCGGTGTTGCGGTAAAGAAGTTCATAAGCCTCTACTTGCCCGCTGGCGTCAAAAATAGGCTGTCTGGCAATATAAACGGAAGATTGGCTGTCGCCCGCTGTCGCATTGGCTGCATTTTGGCTGTTCTTATCAAATTCCATATAAATAGTCCTTCCCTCAAAAGTCAAAATATAAGGTAAACAAGTAACCCATCCATTGCCTTAGAGGTAGGAAAATTTGCCTGCGGCTGATGTATGGGTTTATGTTTTTCGTTTTTCTGCTATTTTATCACAATACTTTCCATTATTATATAGTATTTTTTTACAGAAAAAAAGAGGCTCCGGCTCATATTTGTAAAAAAAATGTCCATAATATCTAATGTTCCATCCATACAATGCAGAAAATTCTGCTTTGTATGGTTTGTGTCAGTGCAAGGCAAATTCCAGCGGCGAAGCGGCGTTATGGTTGACTAACGGCTGCGGCCAGGATATTGGAAAGGGAATGGAGGTTTGGAATGGATTACATCAATGCATTTTGGGTAGGAGGGCTGATTTGCGCCCTTATACAGATTTTAATGGAAAAAACAAAACTGATGCCAGGCAGGATTATGGTGCTGTTAGTTTGTTTGGGGGCGGTAATCAGTGTGTTTGGGATTTACGAGCCTTTTCAGCAATATGCGGGGGCAGGCGCTTCCGTGCCTTTGCTGGGCTTTGGCAATGTTTTGATGAAAGGCGTAAAGAAAGCGGTAGATGAAGCCGGGTTTCTTGGGATTTTCAAAGGCGGATTCCAGGCAGGCGCGGTTGGCACCAGCGCCGCGCTGGTGTTTGGCTATCTGGCCAGTCTTGTCTTTAATCCGAAGATGAAAAAATAAAAGAGGAAGAAATAAAAGATAAAGAGATAGAAGAGGAAGGGATGAAAAGAGGAAGGGATAGAAGAGGAAGGGAGGAAGAGAATAAAAGATGAAGAGAGGAAGAGAATAAAAGATGAGGAAATAAAATAAGAGTGGATAAAACAGCTCCACGCGTGTCACAGTAAGGAACGAAAACACAGGATATGGAGACGCATTTTCTGAGGAATGCCATATCCTGTGCTTTCGCCGGTGGCGTTATATAGTGACAATCACGCCACCGTCATTGGCATACATACTGCTGATTCCTGCAGTGTCCAGGATGAGGGTGTCACGGACTTTTATTTTTTCCAGTATCATTTCCTTTACCAGGCGCGCCCGGTCCGGGCAGTTGCAGTGGGATATCATCAGCACCCGGTCGGCCGGGTTTTCCGTTTCTTTTATAATCGTTTCCGCCAGTTTTGCCAGCCCTTTTTTAATGCCGATTGCCTGCCCTTTTTGAGCAATGTTCCCTTTTACCCCGGCCATCAGCGGTTTTACGTTCAAAGTGGTGGCAACCAGGGCTTTTACGCCGGTGAGACGACCGTTTTTACGCAGGGTTTCCAGATTGTCAAGCACAAAGAGGGTTTTCATTTGATTCCGGAATTCTTCCAGCTTCCGGACGATTTCTTCAAAGGGCAGGCCGGTTTCTTCCAGTTCTGCCGCTTTGAGGGCAATTTGGGTTTCACCGCAGCTTGCCGATTCGGAGTCACATATATAAATCGGTTTCTCCCCGTATTTTTCATGGTACAGCTTCTTGCCAAGCTGGGCGCTGTTATGGCTGCCGCTTAGTTTGGAAGACAGTGTCACCACATAAATCCGGTCGGCGTCGCTTTGGTAAGCTTCCATATATTTCTCGGGCGACGGACAGGAAGATTTCGGACAGGTAGGACATGCGGCTACTTTGGCTAAAAAATCTTTCTGGTTAAATGTTTCATCGTCCATAATCTGGAAGTCGCCTACTTCCAATCCAAGGGGGACGATTTCAAACCTTACATCATTCTTGTATTCTTCCGGCAGTTCACAGCAACTGTCCACAACTATTTTATAACTCATATCCTAAACCATGCCTTTCTTGTTCCGGATAACCGGATTCAGTTTTTTCCTACAATGGCGCGTCAGCTTTGGGCAGAGAATCCCTTATCGCAAATGATTCAGGAGAATTCATATTGGATGCCATTATCCAAAGCTATAACAACTATTCCATGTAGTTTTAATTACTACTTATAATAACACGGGGAAATTGCATTTGTAAAGGGGTATTTTCCGTTTTAGGCGTTGTTTCCAAATTCTTTGTTACTGTTCACTCCGTTTCGGTAACAGGTAAAAATCCA
>CAJTQO010000024.1:4876-24064 GCA_910578405.1 uncultured Lachnospiraceae bacterium
GATTTTTACTTGCAATATATACGTTTTCGTACGGACTTAGCAGTAAATGCTATCCTGTGTGAACAGTAACAATTCCTTTCCTAAAAATATTCGTATCGTTTGTGAGAAGGGATTTTTAAATTCTCTTTCGTTTATGACAGGCGGCAGACGAAACGGCGTTTGTATGGTATCACATTTGATGTTATGCTAAATAAAATGTATAATATAGAAACAATATTGGGGAATGGATTGTGGATTAATAAAATAAGCGGATGGAAAAAGGAGCAGTGGGTATTGTGGGATAGAGAAAGAACAGGTATAATAAAAAAGATGTTTAAAACATGAAATACATAGATTTGGCGATACAGTTTCCTGAGAAGAAAAATATGGAATCAAAACCGGCAAAGTTTGGCTCCGGTGGAACAGGATTGGGAGGGGACATGAAAGCATACCGTATCTCTGGCTTGAAATCTTTTATGAATAAATTGCTGCTGACAGACAGTTTTGACTATTTCCTTTTGGAAGAAGGGACGGTGGTTACGTCCAATGCATTTCAGATAGACGGACATATCCAGAAGGATTTTTATACAAAGGAGGAACAGGAAGATGCGGCGTGCTGCCCTTATGAGTTTGCGCAGTGGAAGGATATGCGTCCGTTTTGCTTTCAGTTGATTAAAGGGAAGAGAACGCCTTTAAGCTTTAAATTTGTCCTCCTGCTGGCGCCGGAACACATGGAACGAATCCTGGCAGGGGGTGGATTTGAGGATCATGGGAATTTGGTGAAAGCCTTTACCCTTTCAGTGAAATATGATGGCTTGCGGATTACCCTTGTCACAGGGCTGTCCACCAATACGTTCCTGATGGATAAAACCCCGGAACAGCTCTGGGACAAGGCTTTTTTGAAGTTTATGGAGAGAAAGGAAATCTTGTGGGAGGAGGTATGACGGCAATGCCCTTCCAGTAAGTGTTCCAGGGTGGCGCGACTTGCAGATAAGACGCTGTATGGTGGCGGCATTTCAGTTTTTAAAGTTCTTAACTAACTGACATTGTGTGTGAGCAGTAACTCCGTAAATTCATTTCCTTGAGAAAAATGAAAAGGGGCTTGACAATTTTAAAAAAGTAGTATAGAATGTAATTGTTGTGAACGAGTGGTAAATAATGGGTTTTGCAACGATGTGCGCTTAGCTCAGCTGGATAGAGCGTTTGGCTACGGACCAAAAGGTCGGGGGTTCGAATCCTCTAGCGCACGTTTTTTGCGCTTTGCGCATATTGGGTTTTTAGAAGGCGGAAATGCTGATAAAATAGGCGTTTCCGCTTTTTTCTTTTTGGGGGTATAAAGTGTAACAAATCTTGTTATGATTTTCTCGTCCTTTAGGTTGAAAGACTCTGCTCCAGAACTTTCTCAAGTTCTTCTGGTGACTTGCGCCCCCGGCAGCGCTTCATCGTCATTTCGATGTTCTCATGTCCGGCAATCCGGCGTATCTTGTCAGGATTCAGACCTGAGTCGAAGTCAGTCAAGTCTTTTTGCAGTTCAGGGGTTAATTTTTCTGAGTCCGCGGTCATCATTAGTTCTGCTCCTTCTATTTCCGCAAGGCTGTGCCCCAAAGAAATCATAAGAGGTTAGTAGCGCCATCCGTATTGTAGGGCGCATACAACCTTACTGCCACTATGCTGAATGAATTTGCGGAGAAAATTCTTGTCCATGAGCGTGACCGGAAAGGCAGCATTGAAACCACACAGGAAGTTGGGATTTACTTCAATTTTGTCGGAAGGTACATACCGCTCCACTTCGGGGAAGTAAACCTCACGCCGGAGGAATTGGAAACCCTATATCAGCGATTTATATGGAATGAAAGCCTTTTTTACGATTACTCAGGAAAAGTTTTATGATATGGAATGGCAGAGGGAGGTGGATGCTTTGACAAGGAGAAAGCAATGGTCAGGCCGAAGAAAAGATTAGAGGGAAAAGTGGTTGAGAAAACTGGAAGATATGTGTATAATGAGAAAGCAACTGTGAAAAGACAGGTTCCTCTCCGTCAGGCGGGATGGAACCGGCAGGGTCGTCAGGCAAATGCAGGGAAGCGGAGGGGCTTGCCTGCAGGACAGGTTTTTGATTCGGATAGGGAAGATGGATGAAAGGAAAAGAACGAGAGAATAAGAAGGAAAAACGGGAAGGAAACGGCGCAAAGAAGTATATGCCAGTAATTGCCGTTGCCGTGGGCATCCTGTTTGCGGCAGGCGGCGGGATATGGTACAAAGCTGCGTCAGACCAGAGGGAAGCGGCGGTGGAAGCGGCGCGGCTGGAAAGAAACAGGGAAAATCTTGCCAGGGAAGAGGAAACAGACCATGAGGAAGTGTTGGATTTTTCATTGGATTCAGGACTCCATGTGTTTGAATCCATAAAAATGCGCCCGCGTTTCGTGGACGTAGGGGGGGAAAATACGGAAAATTTTGTTAAAGTGGAGTCCTGCTTGGTGGATCCCGAAACAAGCAATATTTTCCTGAAATTTTCCACAGAAGGCATTCCGGAAAGCGACGATGAGTATTATTACCTCTTTACATTAAGGGCCTTTTATGACAGTGTCCCGGAGGAGATGACCCCAATTATGCGCAGGCGGAAGCGCGAAGAAGTGGAATTCCAGTTTTCCAGGCATTTTGGCAGTGTGAGCGGGCTGCTTTATAAGTACATAGTGGCTGTGAAAGTAGATGGAAAATATGTAGCGGTCAGCAATCCCTGTTATGTGACGAACCCGGAAGCCATTGCCTACTACCAGTCAAATGGGGACAGCCCTTCCACGAAGAAGGGGCTTTTGGTGGCGCCGGACAAGATACAGTCGGATGAGATTGATGATTTGGGAGTAAAACATGCGGCATACAACATATTGATGTCCCGCATTTTAGGTGAGGCAGAGGACAAGGCATATGAGCCGGTGAAATATACGTATAATGGAATTGATTATTATTTTAACGGGCAGGTAATGGCGGAATATGATATGGTGTTCCGCACTCTGACGGAGAAAGGGATTGAGATAACGGCGATTATACTAAACGACGTATCGGCTTCTTACCCGGAAATGATTCATCCCTTTGCGCGTTCCGACATTGGGGCTGCGCCTTATTATGCGTTTAATGTGACGGATGTGGAAGGGATGGATTATCTTTCGGCCATTGTTTCCTTCCTGGCGCAGCGTTACTCAGGCAGGGAAAACGGCAGGGGAGTGATTGCCAACTGGATTATCGGCAATGAAATTAATGCGAGGAAAGAATGGAATTATATGCGTTATGTCGGGCTGGAAACCTATGTGCGGGAATATGCCAAGGCGTTCCGGGTATGCTATAACTGCATCAAAAGCATTAACGGGGCAGGCAGGGTTTACATTTCTTTAGACCAGCAGTGGAACAATTATCACGGCGGCTATGGGAATTACAATGCCAAAGACATACTGGATGAATTTAACCGGCAGATTAAGGCGGAAGGGAATATTGACTGGGGGCTGGCAATCCATCCCTACAATGTTCCGCTGGATTCCCCTTATATATGGAAGGAATCCGTATATGTGAAAGATACGGCAGACACGCCGATTGTCACTATGGCCAATATTGACGTGGTGACGGACTACCTGGAGCAGGAGGAATTCCTGACCGGGGATGGGGAAGTGCGTTCCGTCACGCTCAGCGAACTGGGGTATACGTCTACACAAGGGGAAGAGCTGCAGGCGGCGGCCATTGTGTATGCTTATAAAGAGGCGGAGGCCAACCCCCATATTGATTCCGTCCTGTTCTCCCGCCAGACGGATGCGCAGGAGGAGATGGAAGATGGGCTGGCCCTTGGCATTAACCATTTGGACGGTACGCGCAAATATGTGTACCAGGTTTTTAAATATATGGATACGGATGAGGAGGAAAAATATACGGATTTTGCAAAGGAAATTATTGGAATTAAGGAATGGTTTTAAAAGGGATGGAAGTTTACTTTGCAGTTGGCACAGGATAAGCCTGTAAAAGGCAACAGCACATGAGAGTATCATGCAAAGGAGCGATAGGGAGAATGGATATAGGAAAAGAAATATTTGGTAAGATACCGCAAAGGATAAGGGCCTGCTTTTTCAGTGGTTTGGTCTTTGGTTTTCTGACGCATATGGCAATGCTGACGCATAAGCTGCCAAACTGGGATGATTTGGGCAATTACCACGCTTATGGATCGGGTGGGGAATTTGGCCGCTGGGTCATCCGCTTCTTGCATCCGCTGGGCGGCACATGGAGCAATCCATGGATTAACGGGATGCTTACGATTATTTTGCTGTCTGTGGCTTTCTGTTTTTTCTATGAAGGGCTGGAACTGAAAAGCATCACTTCCGCGGTGTTGTTCCCAATGATTTTTATGACGTTCCCAAGCCTTGCCAGCATTATGACCTATATGTTTATGGCGGATTTTGCCGGGATTAGCATTTGCCTTGCAGGAATTGCCTTTTACCTGGCCAGAAAGCGTCGGTTTGGATTCCTGTGGGGAATTCCCTGCCTGATGTTTAGCATGGGGATTTACCAATCCTATATCTGTTTTACCATTTCCGCTTTGCTTATGGCGCTGCTTGTGGATGCGGTCAGGGAAAACGGCAGCGAAACCTTCGGCCAGCTTATGAAGCGGGGGATCTCCTATGCGGTTATGCTGCTTGGCGGGACGGTATGCTATTATATTATGGCCATAGTGCGTTACCCACAATTGGTTATGACAGAGCAAAACGGCATTGGCTCCATGGGACATATCAGCCTGCTGCGTCTGCCTAAGCTGGTGGTAAAGGGGTATCTGCGGATTGCCAGGTATTTTTTCTTTGGCGGCTATAGCTTCCAAAGCGGTTTTATGCATGTCTGCAACCTGCTGGCGTTCGCAGTTCTGGTAGCGTTATTTGTTTTGCTGGTGCGAAAAAGGGAGGTTTATAAGAAAAAAGGGAATATGGCGTTTGCCCTGCTTTGCGTCTTCCTGTTCCCGCTTGGCATGAGTTTTGTGGACATTATGGCGCCGGACGCTAATTTTTCCATGCTGATGATTTATCAGTTTGCCTTTTTCTATGCAGCCATTCTGGTTTTGTATGAACAGCTTTGCGAAATGGGAAAATGGTTTGGCAGGCTGGCCTCCTTGCTTGGGCTTGCGCTTATCCTGCTGACCAGCTATGGGGATTTCCTGGTGACGAACGAAGCTTATTTCCGCATGGAAATGACATATGAGCGGGTCTACAGCTACATAACCAGGATTATGGTCAGGGTCGAGAGCATGGAAGGGTATCAGGCAGAGGATCCCATTTTGCTGGTGGGGAGTTTCGACGAGGAAAGCATGAACGGTTATCGGATGGATGAAGAAAAATTTTATGATTTTTCAGGCGTTGCATTGGAGTACGGACTGATGACGCCAGGGGCCAGGGAGGATTTTATCCGTATTTTCCTGGGGCGGCAGATGGAATATGCGGCAGACGAAGAAGCCGCCAAAATCAAGGCCAGCCCGGAATTTCAGGAGATGGAGGTGTATCCTGTGGAAGGCTCCATAAAGAAGGTGGAAGGGCGTTGGATTGTGCGGATTAGTTAGGAGAAGGAGCGGCATGGAAAAATTCCTTGGCCAGTGGCTGAAATCAGGTTTTTATTACTAAAAAACAGGATTGTGCTTGACAGCATATAGTAATATATAAGAGAATAAAGAATAAGGGAAGCAGACTGGGGAATCAAGAAAGTGGGTGACGCGAATATGAAATTGGAAGATTTTATGGATTTGAGGAAATTGCAGAAGATTCAGGAGCAGTTTTCAGACGCTACAGGGCTGGCGGTGGTTATGGTGGATACAGAGGGAAACTATTTGACAAAAGGAAGCAACTTTACGGATTTTTGCATGAAATACACAAGAGGGAGCGAAGAAGGGCGCAGCCGTTGCGAAAAATGTTATTTGGAAGGGAAAGGCGCATATTTTTGCCATGCCGGGCTGATTGATTTTTCTGTGGACATTGTGGTGGCTGGTGAGAAGGTAGGCTCTGCATTAGGCGGTCAGATTCTGGCCAAAGAGCCGGATGAGGAGAAATTTAGGGAAATTGCAGGGGAGCTTGGGATTGACCCGGAAGAGTATGTAAGGGCAGTGCGCAGGGTGCCTGTGCGCGAAGAAAAGGCAATTCGCGCAGCGGCCGCTTTGCTGGAAGAGATTATAAACCATTCGGTAAATCTGGAGTATGTAAAAGGACGGGACAGTAAAAGGATAGATTCTTTTGACCTGGAGTTGGAAAATGCGACCAAGACAGTGGAACTGATTAACCAGAAAACGAAAGAATTGGATGGCATTGCGACGAAACAGAATATTTTGTCCTTAAATGCGTCCATTGAGTCGGCAAGGGCCGGGGTGGCCGGGGCCGGGTTTGCCGTGGTGGCAAAACAGATGGGAGATTTGGCTTCCCAATCCGCAGGGATTTATAAGGAAATCAGTGAATCCGCACAGAGGATTAAGCGTTCTATGGGCATCCTGAACGGCAAGCATGAGAAAGAAAGCATAAAGAAGTAGAAGCGTGAAGAAAACGCCGCGTAATGAAATGTTACATAGGGAAGAATTGTAGTTTAAAGCGCCGGAAAACGAAATGGGGACAAGAAAATGCCGCAAAAGCAAGAGCTGGAAAATAAAACGATGCATAATAACCAGAAAAAAATAGCAGTGATTAATGATTTGGCAGGTTTTGGGCGTTGCTCCCTGGCTGTTTCCATGCCGGTGATTTCTTATTTAGGCGTCCAGTGCTGTCCGGTGCCAACTTCTATTTTTTCCAACCATACCGGTTTTCCAGAGTATTTTTTTGACGACTATACAAGGCATATGGACGCATATACAGAGAAGTGGCGCAAACTGGGGTTAAAGTTTGAGGGGATTGCATCGGGCTTTCTTGGTTCAAAGGAACAGATTGGAATGGTACTCCGTTTTGTGGAGGAATTTCGAAGCCATAGGACGAAAGTAATCATTGACCCGGTGATGGGGGACCATGGCAGGATATACGCCACCTACACAGAGGAGATGTGCAGGGAGATGCAGCGTCTGCTGGCATATGCGGACATCGTTACGCCCAATCTGACGGAGTGCTGTAAGCTGACAGGAACGCCGTATAAAGAGTCTGGCTGGAAGAAGAAGGAGTTGTTTGGGATGGCGCAGGCCCTATCCGGGCAGGGGCCGGATAAGGTGGTAATTACCGGTATCCCGCAGGGCGGATTTATTGCCAACTATGTGCTGGAGAAAGGACAGGAGCCAAAGCTGTTTCGCACTCATAAGGCAGGGACGGAACGTTCCGGCACCGGGGATGTGTTTGCTTCCATTATCGCAGCGGATGCAGTGAATGGGGTCGCTTTTGACCGTTCGGTGAAGAAAGCGTCCGGTTTTGTAAAGAAGTGCATTTTGAAGTCGGAAGAGATGGGCATACCGCGGACGGACGGGGTATGTTTTGAAGAAATTTTGCATTCCCTGCCAAGAAGCTAAGGTGGGATAAGGCGCATTATGCCATAATGCCTGCTGCCATAGTGGCTTTGGGGCTGTGCGGATGGGATGCAGGGCGCAGAGGGGGAGCGCTGTGGCGTAAGGATGCTTTGGGAAGAGGAAGAAGAGGGTTAAGATGGAAAAGGATATGACAATTTTATATGAAGTGCATGACAACCTGTATGTGAACCTGACCAACCGCTGTCCATGCGCCTGTACGTTCTGTCTGAGGCAGACGAAAGACAGGATGGGGGAGTCGGGGAGCCTTTGGCTGAAACGGGAACCTACGGTGGAAGAGGTGAAACGGGAGTTTGAAAAGTTTGACAAAGACGGCGGCATTGCGGGGAAGTACCGGGAAGTGGTGTTTTGCGGGTTTGGCGAGCCTACGGAACGCCTGGAAGACTTGTTGGAAATAGCAGGTTTTATAAAAGAGAGATACGGGTTGCCTATCCGTGTGAACACAAACGGTTTATCGGATTTGATTCATGGGAAGGCGACAGCGCCTATGTTTGAAGGGTATGTGGATATGGTTTCCATCAGCCTGAATACGCCGGACAAGGAGGAATATTATAAACTGACGAGGAGCAAATTTGGCGAAGATTCTTATGACGCGCTGTTGAAATTTGCACAGGAAGTGAAGGCGTATGTGCCGAAGGTGGCGCTCACTACGGTGGAAACGACGATTAGTGAAGAAGCGCAGGCGCAGTGCAGGGAAATCTGCAGGCGGATTGGAGTTACTTACCGGATACGTCCTTGGGAGTAGGCGGGAGGCATAAACAGACCGATTGGAATGACTCAGATAAGGAGAAAAGAAAGATGGCAGATTTAAAGGGAACAAAGACGGAAGCGAATTTACAGGCGGCATTTGCCGGGGAATCACAGGCGAGGAATAAATATACTTATTTTGCGTCTAAGGCTAAGAAGGACGGTTATGTGCAGATAGCGGCTATTTTTGAAGAGACGGCAAACAATGAGAAAGAACATGCAAAGCTCTGGTATAAGCTGCTGCATGGCGGCATTGGCAGCACAGAGGAGAATTTGAAAGCGGCGGCGGACGGTGAAAACTTTGAGTGGACGGATATGTACCAGACTTTTGCCAAAGAGGCCAGAGAAGAAGGATTTGAAGAAATAGCCAAATTGTTTGAAGGCGTTGGCGCAATTGAAAAGGAGCATGAGGAGAGATACCGCCAGTTGCTGGCAAATATAGAAGGGGATGTGGTTTTTTCCAAAGAGGGCGATGTGGTTTGGCAGTGTGCAAACTGCGGGCATATCTGCGTGGGCCGCAAGGCGCCGGAAGTGTGTCCGGTATGCGCGCATCCGCAGGCTTATTTTCAGGTGAAAGCGGAGAATTACTGATAAATTCAGGCAGGAAGCGGGCTTGTTACTGCTCACAACGAAAACGTATATATTGCAAGTGAACATCCATTTGCGAAGCAAATTTTGCATGGATTTTTACCTGTTGCTGGATTGGAGTGAACAGAAACGCGGGCTTCCCGCTCTTTGGGAAAAATATGCAAAAAGGCTTGCATGAAACAGGGAAGCGTATTATACTAAAGCTAAGAAAAAAGAAAATATAGGGGAATGTGCAGCGTTTCGCACAAGAAAGGAGTAGATATGAGGATATCATCGTTGAATAACAATGTGAACTCCATATATGGCAAGATAGCCAGTGGCAAAAGGATTCGTACAGGAGCCGATGATGCGGCGGGTTTGTCCATTGCAACCCAAATGAAGCGTCAGGGCAATGGTTTGAATGTAGCGGCTACGAATATCAAAGACAGCATTGGGGCTGCGAATGTCCAGGATGGGGCGTTAGGCTCCATTAATGATAACCTGCAGCGTATCCATGAGCTGAGCATCAAAGCGTCCAACGGACTGTATGGCAAGTCCGAAAAGGGGATGATTCAGGATGAGATTGACCAGCTTTTGAAGGGCATTGAAGACATAGCTGTGGGAACGCAGTTCAATGGGATGCAGCTTTTAGACGGCAGCATGGCGGATATGAATGTTGCGGCAAACCCGGACGGCACTGGCATGAAAATCCAGATGGGCAATGCAACGCTGAAATCCCTTGGCATTGAAGGCTACAATGTGACGGGCAAGTTTGACATCAGGGATATAGAAGCCGCCATGGAGAAAGTAGGCAACGGCAGGGGCAACACCGGCGCTATGACAAACCGTATGGATTATTCCTACAATTACAATACGGGCGCGTCTTTGGAGTCCGTACGTTCCAGGAGCCGTATTGAAGATTTGGATGTGCCAAAAGCAGTATCTGACCAGAAGAAGGAGAAGCTTCTGCAGGATTACCGTATGGGTATGATGCGCAAGAAGATGGATAACGATTCCTTAGTGCTTAAGATGTTTGGTATGTAACGGCAGGACGTTAGAAAAAGATTGAGAAACAGACTGGATTAGTAAAAGGCAACAGGTGTCCCATATTGTATGGGGCGCCTGTTTTTTGCACAGGAGCGTTTACAGGTAAAAGATAACGGGAAACAGCGCCTGCTGACCGGATTGGCTTGCGGCGCGCTGTTTTAGAATGATTTTGAGCGTTTTAAAAGACGGTAAGGCGGGGTGTATATGAAAAAGCGGATTCTTAGTGTGGCGTGCGCTTTGGCGTTGTTTGTAACGGCAGGCTGCGGCGGAAAACAGGGAATGGGCAGCGCTATGGGGGAAGAGGCGGCGTATGGCATAGGACAGGAAGAAGGAGAGGCAGGCCAGAGAGAGGATGCTGCGGCAGGGCAGGAAGAAGGAACAAACGCGGGACAAGGAGAGGATGCTGGGGCAGGGCAGGGAAAGGAAGGAGGCATGAGTCAGGGAGAGAATGCTGCGGCAGGGCAGGAAGAAGGAACAAACGCGGGACAAGAAGATGCTGCGGTAGGTCAGGGGGAAGGAACAGGGGCAGGCCAGGGGAATGGAACGGCCTCTGGAGGCGTAATAAGGGAGGATGGGCTGGCTGCAGAGCGGAAAAAAGACGCCGGGGTCGGGGCATTCTACATTTATTCCTGGGACAGGGAACTCGAGCGACGGTTGGAGTATGTCTATCAGGCGTATCCTGAAATAGAAAGCAGAATCCATTATACGGTGATTGGAAACGGAGAGGGATACCGGGAGGGAATCGGGCGTTTACTGCAAGAACCGGAAGCGGAAGAATATCCTGATATGATAGTTATGGGCTCTGACCTTATTTTGGAATATGTGTGCAGCGATAGGCTGCTTGCGGTAACGGAATGCGGCATTACAGAAATAGATTTGAGGGAAATGAACCCATATACCATTGCCATGGCTACAGACCGCAAAGATTATATCCTGAAAGGGGTTTCCTGGCAGAGCTGCCCGGGCGCATTCTTTTACCGGAAAGATTTGGCAAAAGAACTTCTGGGGGTGAAGAATCCGGAAGAGATGCAGGAAAAGGTAGGTTCTTGGGAAAAATTTTTGGAAACGGCAAGGCAAGTGGAGGAAGCTTCCGGCGGTAAAACGAAAATCCTGGCTTCCAGGGAAGGGCTTTTGGAAATTGCTATGTTTGGCAAGACGCAGCCTTGGGTGGTTTTGGATGGGGTGTTTCAGATGGACGGCACGGAATCCGTGTATATGGAGGTGGTTTATGCCTTGGAAAGGGAAGGGCTGACAGGGCAGGCTGCAAAGGGGTCGGGGGAATGGAACGCTGGATTTGCAGACGGTTCGGTTTTAGGGTATTTCGGCGGTACGGGATTTCCCGGTGAGGAAATAGAGCCAAATTGCGGGGGAAGCGGTATCGGGGAAGGGACGTATGGGCTTTGGAATGTATGCCAGGGGCCTGTACCTTATGTAACGGGAGGAAACTGGCTGGGGGCGTCTGCCGGATGTTCGGATCCGGCGCTGGCAGGGCAGATTATGCAGGCGCTTTGCTGTAATGGGGAAGTGATGGCTGAGGTTTCCAAAGGAACGTCGGATTATATGAATCATAAAGCGGTTATGGAGTCTTTTTTTGGAGAAAAGGACAGCGACGGTTTGTTTGGCGGACAGGATGTCGGAAAGGCATTCGCCGCGATTGCAGACCGAGCAGAGGCATTTTGGATGTGCGTCTATGACTGGGAAATCCATCGGAAGCTGGAGAAGCAGGCGACGGCCTATGCGGCAGAAGAGAAAGATAAGGAACATGCGGTGGATGATTTCAAAAGAGAAGTAATGGAAACTTTGCCAATGCAAAATTTATAAAAATGTAATTTGACGGATTCCGGAATCTTCATTATTATGGATATAGCGGAAACAATAGTTTAGCCAAGGGCAGAAAGAAGTGAGGAAAATGCAGGGAATCCTGTATGACGCTAGAAGGATAAAGGCATATGAAAGCCTGCATAAGCTGGGACGGTACGCAGGCCAGGAAAAGGAATGGATGGAGGGATTGTGGGCGGAGCTGCTTGCGCAGCCGGAGCTATATATGGAAATGGTCTATTATTTGGAAAACCATGCGCTTCAGGATCGGTTTAAGTTTCGGGGATATTCGCTGACGGACTTATATGTGTGGCAGATGGACCGGTATAACCTGGCTCGGGATTCAGGGAAAAATACAGCGGAATGCAATAAGGAAGCGCTTGTCCTGCGTGCATTTTACACAATGGCGGATTTTATGCGCAGTCCGGAGGAATACGCCAGACGGCTGGGCGAAAGCCCGGGCATGGATAGAGGATAAGGAGATAGGGAGAGGATGACGAGGACAGAATTTATGGAGGAACTGCAGCGGTCACTGTCAGGGGCGATGGGGAATAGCGCGGTGAACGGGCATATGCGTTATTACCAGGAATATTTTGATATACAGTTAGGCAGCGGGAAGGGTGAGGAGGAGATTGCGGGGGAATTAGGGAACCCGCGCCTGCTGGCGAAAACGATTATTGACGCGTCCAAGCGGGAAGGGCGAAACGGAGGCGGGACGGCATATGATGAGGTGTATGAGGAGAACGCTCATGATACAGGGAAGGAGTCCTTGTGGAAGCAGTATCGAATGCCGGGATGGTTTTGGGCGGCGCTTGTTCTGTTTGGAGCAGTTGCCTTGGTGGGAGTGGTCAGTTCTGTGGTAGCGGCCATGCTTCCGGTTCTTTTTCCTTTGCTTTGTATTTTGATGTTGGTGCGCCTGTTCCGAAAAAACTAGCGGGGAGTCTGCCACCCGCTTGTCCAGAGGGATGAGAGTAGGGCAGTGAAAGGAGGTAAGAAGGATGATTTGTCCAAAATGTGGAAGCAATCACGTTACAACCCAAACGTTGACCGATACGGAGGTGACGGAAAAAACAAAAGGATTTGGCTGCGTAAAGGCATGTTTGGGATATCTGATTTTTAATGTATGGGGTATTTTATGCGGATTATGCGGTATGGGAAAAGGAAAGAGAAAGACGACCACCAAAATGAGAGCAGTGAATGTCTGTCAGAATTGCGGCAATCGTTTTTAGAATGCATTAGAATATTGGGAAATAACAGCGGATGCCACCAAATGCCGGAAAGAAGCTTTTTTTACAAAGGAAAGCAATTTCCGGTCTGTGCCAGGTGTACCGGGGTGTTTTTCGGGCATATGACAGCGACGATTTTCTTTTTTTGCAAGAAAAGACTCTCTTTTAGAAAATGCTTTGCCTTGATGGCAGTTATGGGATTTGATTGGGGAATGCAGGAATTTGGCATTTTGGAATCTACTAATTTTAGAAGGCTTATTACGGGATTTTGCGGAGGATTGGGGCTGTTTAGCCTATATGGCAGGTTGCTTGGCCTGGCTGCGTTGTTTTGTAAAAACATTCTGAAAAGGGAGAAATGAAGAAATTCAAAAAAGACAAATCCTGAAAATGTGTATCCCGCCGGAATAGTTCCGGCGGGATAATGAGGGGAGTATAAATAATTAATATAAGGGTCTGTAAAGGGAAACGATGAAGGGGTATTTCCCTTTACGATTATTATTATAGCACGTTGCCAAAAAAATGCAATACTAAAATAGTACCAAGGTACTGATTTTTTTTTGTGCAAAATGAATAAAAAAGTGGTACTATAGTCCTAGGACGTGTTTGAATATTTATTCCCCCAATCTGCACGCTCCACTTTGCGTGAGATTTGCGCCAAATTCAGGTTACGTTACATAGCCCGCTATGCGACCTTCCTTTGGCGCAAATCTTCCACAAATTGTGACGCACATCTTGGGGAAAGCAATTTTCAAACACGCTCTAGAAAACATAGGGACATAGTAAAGGGGAGAGCGTTTACATAGAAAAGAAACTTAAAAATAAAAAAAGTTTTTGCATAGTTTCCGGAATCCGTGACATACTACCTGTGTAACAAAAAATATTCAGGAGGAAATCAAAAATGTCTAAAAACGATTATAACCAGAACAACCAGAACAACGAAAACAAGAACCAGGACAAGTTCAATAACAGCAACAATGAAAAGCAGAACCAGAAGAACAGCAACAACAGCAACAACTGCTCTAACAACAACCAGAAGGAAAACAACTTCTAAGGAAGAGCGGAAGGAAAAGGGATGCCAATGGGCGTCCCTTTTCCTGTTGTCTGGCGTTACACCTTCCACGCCTTGGCACGGATGTCTTTGGAGCGTTGCGCTTAATTAGGTTGAAAAGTGGAAGGGATGAAGGTATACTGGTAAAAGATACCGGAGCCTGTCCCGGATGCTTTGGGAAGGAAAAGAAACATATACGGGGCCGGAGGACGGAGGGAAAGGAAAAGACAGGATATGAAGAAATATGAACTGGTTGCGCCTTGCCATTTTGGGCTGGAGGCGGTATTGAAAAAGGAAATCATTGATTTAGGGTATGACGTAAGCCAGGTGGAAGACGGCAGAGTGACCTTCCTGGGCGATGCGGAGGCAGTTTGCAGGGCAAATATTTTCCTGCGGACGGCGGAGCGGATTCTGATTAAGGTAGGGAGTTTCCATGCGGAAACGTTTGAAGAGCTGTTTCAGGGGACGAAGGCATTGCCTTGGGAAGAGTATATTCCCAAAGATGGGAAATTTTGGGTGGCTAAGGCCGGGAGCGTAAAGAGCAGGCTGTTTAGCCCGTCGGATATCCAGTCCATTATGAAAAAGGCCATGGTGGAGCGGTTAAAGGAAAAGTACCGGGTAGGCTGGTTTGACGAAGATGGGGAAAGCTTTCCTGTCCGTGCCTTCCTGATGAAAGATGAGGTGACGGTGGGGCTGGACACTACAGGAGGGTCGTTACATAAAAGGGGCTACCGGAAATTGGCGGCAAAGGCGCCTATTGCAGAAAATCTGGCAGCGGCGCTGATTATGCTGACCCCATGGCGGAAAGACCGCATTTTGGTGGACCCTTTCTGCGGAAGCGGCACATTCCCCATTGAAGCGGCCATGATGGCGGCCAACATGGCGCCAGGCATGAACCGTTCCTTTCTGGCAGAGGAATGGGGGCATATCATAGGAAGGAAAGTATGGTATGATGCGTTTGACGAAGCGCAGGAAATGGTGGATAGGAATGTGGAAACGGATATCCAGGGGTATGATATAGATGGCGGGATAGTGGAAGCGGCGAGGGAGAATGCAAAACTGGCAGGGGTGGAGAATCTCATTCACTTCCAGAAAAGGGATGTGGCGCAGTTAAGCCATGCAAAGAAGTATGGGTTTTTGATTACCAATCCTCCTTATGGGGAACGTATGGAAGGGAAAGAAAGCCTTCCAGCTCTGTACCAGGCTATAGGAGAGCGGTACCGCCTGTTGGACGCATGGTCTTTATACATGGTTACGGCATACGAAGAGGCGGAACATTGGATTGGGAAAAAGGCAGATAAAAAGCGGAAAGTTTATAACGGGATGCTGAAGGCATATTTTTACCAGTTTATGGGGCCAAAGCCTCCGGCAAGGAAGAAAAGCGAAGGATATGGCAATGGGATATAGAACAATCTGGCGGATACGGTGGGTATTGGTGTTTGCAGCGGCGGCAGTCCCTCTTTTTTTCCTGCCAGGGTGGTTCCGGGATTTAAAAGTGGCAGGGATGTTACGCAATGACAGTATAGAAAGCAGTCTGTCCTTTACCTATACAGGGGGAAGGGAGGTAAAATGCTATCAGGCCCCGGAAGGGATAAGTTATGTTTTTTTGCCTTCCTATGCGCAGATGGGACAAGTCGGGGTGGATACAACAGCGTGGCGTGTGGATTTTACTGGCGGGGAAAAAAACATAACAGTGAAAGAGGGGGAACATGCCATATGCAGTTTTGTGGAACAGTTGCCCTATCAGGCTGTTTTTTATAATTCCATGGGAAGGGAACTTGGCAGGAAGACTGTGGTGTTTCTAAAATCGGGCAAGCTGCCATGCCTGTATGTAAAGACGCAGACAGGGAGTATGGACAAGCTGAATGCGGACAAGCGTTATAAGGAAAAGGCTTCCATAGAGCTGCTGGATGCAGAAGGGAATCTGATATTTTCCAATGATATCAAAAGCATCTCCGGAAGGGGCAACCAGACTTTTGAGTATGAAAAGAAATCTTATCAGTTGAAGTTGAAAAAGCCAGTGGATTTTATGGGGATGGGGGAGTCGGATACATGGATTTTGCTGTGCAATGTATATGACCCGGCTTATATTCGGAATAAGCTGACTTATGAGATGGCCTTGCAGGCAGGAATGCCAGGGAGCGCTGAATCGGAATATATTGATGTGTACTTTAACGGCGCCTATGCCGGGATGTATCAATTATGCGAGAAGGTACAGATTGGGGAAAACAGGATAGAAATTGCAGATTTGGAAAAGCAGAACCGGGCGTTGAATGGTAAAGGGCTGGACTATGCGGATGTTTTTGTTTCAGAGGATGGGATGCAGAAAGGAACCGTGCTTGCGCGCAGCCCGGAGGATATTACAGGGGGCTACCTGATTGAGCATGACTATGGGCATAAATATGATGAGGAAATCAGTGGGTTTATTACAGAGCTGGGGGAACGTTATGTACTGAAAAACCCGCAACATGCATCGAAAGAGGAAGTGGAGTATATCGGCGGGCGGATGCAGGAAATTGAAGATGCTATCCAGGCAGAAGATGGCTTTCATCCCGTGACAGGGAAACATTACACAGAGTACATTGACTTGGAATCTTGGGCGGATAAGTATCTGGTGGAGGAGATTACGCGCAATAATGGCGGGGGCGCTACCAGTTCTTTCTTTTATAAACCTCAGGATGCAATCAGCGCGAAGATATACGGCGGGCCGGTTTGGGACTATGACAAAGGGTATGGGAATGCCAGAGGCTATAATAAAAATACAAGGGATTTGGGGCTTTTGACTCTTCATATGGCATACACCAGATGGTTTTATTATCTTTACCAGCAGGAAGATTTTGTAGAAATGGTAAAAGAAGAGTACCGGAAAAAATTTTCGGATTATCTGGAAGAAATGGCAGACCGGAAGGTAGATGAATATCTGGCCCAAATCGAAGCGTCTGCCGTATTGGATAGGGCGCGTTTTTCCCATGTTTATTTGACTTTTGGGGAGGATGCGCTGGATTATAAGGCGCAGGCGGAAATGGTCAGGCAGTTTATCCGGGAACGGAAAGCGTTCTTGGATGAGGTATGGCTGGAGGATGCCAGGATATGCAAGGTGGAATTTATATGGGAGGAACTGGAGGATGGCACGCCGGATACGAGCAGGAGCGGCCGCTGTTTTATGGTGAAAGCAGGGGAGTGTATTCAGGAATTGCCGGAGGAAAGCCGGGAGGGAAGAACGTTCCTGGGATGGCGGATTGGCAGTGCGCAGGAGATGTTGACGACAGGGACGCCTGTAATGGAAGATATGACAGTGTATGCGGTTTGGGAGTAGCGGCCATAGGAAGGGAAGAGCGGCGCAAAAAGAGGATATGGAGTTGGGGGAGAGGAGGGAAGGAAGCGGAAAAATGGAAGACAGAAAAAGGGACATTGCGAAAGAAAGGCAAGGGAAATATCGGCATGAGTTTAAATATATTTGTTCGGAGGCGCAGCTTGCCATATTGTCTGTGCGGCTGAACGGGATGATGCAGAGGGATATCCATGCAGGGGAAAATGGCAGTTATTTGGTGAAAAGCCTTTATTTTGATGATGAAAATGACCGCTGTCTGATGGAAAACGAAAACGGTACATCGCCAAGGGAGAAGTACCGGGTGCGCATTTATAATAACAGCCCAGACAGAATATGCCTGGAATGTAAACGCAAGGAAATGGACAAGGTAAAGAAAAAAAGCTGCCTGCTGACCATGGAGCAGTTTAAGGAACTGGCTTACGGAAGTGAGGCAGGGGGCCTGGACAGCCTGCCGGAACTGGCAGGAAAGTTGGCTGTGTTAAAAAAGTGCAGCGGGATGAAACCGAAAGTAATTGTTAGCTATGAACGGACATCTTATGTATATAGAAGCGGTAATGTGAGGGTAACGTTCGACCGCAATATTGCATCGTCTGCAAGGGTAGGGGATTTTTTTGCGGAAAATACAGGAAGGAGACAAATCCTGCCAGTAGGACGGCAACTGCTGGAAGTAAAATATGACGAATACCTGCCCGACCCGATTTACCATGCGCTTTCATTGGCCAATATGCAAAGAATAACTTTTTCAAAATATTACTTATGTAGGAGATACCATATGTAAGAAGGCTGGCTTAGATTATTTTTTTCACGGGTTAGCTTTGAGTCAGTTAAAAAGGAGATTGGATATGAACTTTTCGGATATTTTCAGAAATTCGTTTTTGGAGGCATTTTCCCATAATGAAGTAGCGACAGGGGAGGTAATAGTAATCTTACTGTCCACTTGTGTGGTCGCCTTGTATATCTTTGGCGTATACCGTTTGCTTACACGAAAAACCTTTTATTCCAGGAATTTTAATATATCATTGGCAGCGCTGGCAGTAATAACGGCGATTGTAATTTTAACGGTGCAGTCCAATATCGTACTGTCCCTTGGCATGGTAGGCGCGTTGTCGATTGTGCGGTTTCGGACGGCAATCAAAGATCCCATGGATCTGGTATTTTTGTTCTGGGCAATCAGTGTGGGGATATCCTGCGGGGCCGGTATGCTGGAAATCGCAGTAAGCGGTTCCCTGATTCTGACTGTCCTGATTTTCGCGCTGGACAGACTGCCGATGGCCAGAGCCGCTATGATTTTGGTGGTGAATGCAGAGGCAGGAAGGGGACAGATAGAGCAAATAATGGAACTGGTGAAAAAGTACAGCCGGTATTTTAAAGTAAAGTCTAGGAATATGACAAGCGGACAGTTGGATCTGGTAGTGGAGCTTTGGGTATCAAAGGAGGAAGAACTGACAGAGCAGTTGTCAGGTCTGGAAGGGGTACACAGCGTTTCGCTGATGTCCCATGATGGGGAAGTTACGTTTTAACTGTTGTTTTAACTATTTGGTTTCAATGCGGGCCGTCTGTGACGGCCTAATTTCATGATAATTGGTGTTATGAATTCATGGGCTATCGCCAAGCGGTAAGGCACAGGACTTTGACTCCTGCGTTGAAATGGAAACAGGCCGTTTTTCGGAAATTCAAAAAGTAAAAGAGATTCTTATAGTTTCCTATAAAAATCTCTTTTCTCAAACTATGAGGCATCCGGGATTCGAACCCGGGACAACTTGATTAAAAGTCAAGTGCTCTACCGACTGAGCTAATACCCCGCATATCTGATTTACGACACTGCAATATAACTATGTTTTATAAAAGAAAATAAGCCCTAACTGGGCTAGCTGGATTCGAACCAGCGAATGCAGGAGTCAAAGTCCTGTGCCTTACCGCTTGG
>CAJTQO010000024.1:24224-51716 GCA_910578405.1 uncultured Lachnospiraceae bacterium
CCTGCGACCTCCTGGTCCCAAACCAGGCGCTCTAGCCAAGCTGAGCCACACCCCGTGAAGCTTTATTGTTTATTACTGTCACAGCGCAAAATATACTATATATTACTTTTCGCTATTTGTCAACTCTTTTTTCAAAATTTTTTAAAATTCTTTCAAAAATTTCTTGTTATAGATAAAAAACAGAAAAGTGGGCGTTCCCTTCCGTGTCCATGTCCATAATCATATAGGATGGCCTCCTGCCTTCCTGCCTGGGGTAGGTAAGGCTTCCGGGGTTGAGGGCAATAATTTCTTCCCCCAGGTCAATGACGGGTTTATGGGTATGCCCATACATTACAATATCAACGCCGCGGGCAATGGCTTCTTTTTTTAAAGTTTCATTTCCCATAGAGACGTAGTAGTTATGGCCATGGGTCAGCCATACATGATATTTCCCGATTTGAAATTCTTTTTCCCTTGGAAGGTCGGTAAAAAAATCATTGTTCCCGGCCACCATTTCCACCGGACAGCCCGCTCCTTCACAAATTAAGTATTCGCTTCCTTCTACGTCCCCGCAGTGTACCACCATGTCAACCGGGGCCACCCGCCGCAGAACCTTTAAGTAATTGCCATTCTGACGGTGCGTATCGCTTACAATCAGTATCTTCATACTTATCCCTGCTTTTTCGTTTTATATCCTTTTTTCCAGCTCTTTTTTTATTTGGCGCAGAGCTTTGCCCCTGTGGCTGATTTCGTTTTTTTCATCGTCGGAAAGTTCGGCGCTCGTCCGGCCTAACGCAGGCAGATAAAAAATAGGGTCGTAACCAAAACCGTTTGTCCCTTTTTCTTCATAGCCGATTCGTCCTTCGATGACTCCATGAGCGGTCTTGGTTTCCCCGTCCGGAAAGACAGCGGCAATGACGCAGACAAAGCGTGCGGTGCGTTCCTCATCCGGGACGCCGTTTAAGCGTTCCACCAGGTTCGCATTCTTAATGGAATAGGGGGTATCCTCTCCCATATAGCGTGCGGAATATATGCCTGGCTCTTTGTGCAGATAATCAATTTCCAGCCCGGAATCATCTGCAAGCACGGTTACGGTTTCCGTACAGGCTTCGGCTATCGCTTTGGCTTTTAAAATAGCGTTTTCCTCAAAAGTTGCCCCGTTTTCTTCCACGGGAATTTCAATGCCCATTTCTTTGGCGGAGAGGATTTCCATATCCAAATCGGCCAGGATTTTCCGGATTTCCCGCAGTTTCCCGGCATTTCCCGTAGCAAAGACGAGCTTTTCCTTTCTCTTTGTTTCTTTCATACGCTTTCGTCCCGTTTTCCTTTATAAGTTCTTTCTGATTGCGTGATATGATATGCTCATATTTTCATCTGATATTTCTATCCAATATTACGCTATCCCATGTTTCCTGTCAATGAAAATTTGCCATATGTGCGGAAATCCGTTTTTCTATGCGGGCTTCCGAAGCAGGTTTGAAAAAGGTGGATTATGCAACGGCGCATCGGGCCGGTGTGCGTTACAGCTTGTGGAAGATTGGAACACAAGGAAGAAGTTGCGAATATTTTCAAAGGAAACGCCGGAAAAGGAATTTATGCATGTTGCGCTGTGGAAAGCCCCTGTTTGGACGCTGCCGCCTATGGAAAGGAAACGCCGGAAAATGGATTGACGGGCAGTGGGGCAGTTGCTAAAATAGAAGGAAATAGAAGAGATTCCATCGCAAAAAGGAGTTTTTAGACTGTGACGGGAAAGAAGCGGGAAAGAAAAAGGAAGGATACATAAATATGGAAAAAAGTATAAAACCACCGGTGGAAATAAGGTATCAGGAGGAACTGGAAGCGCTGCGCGGCACGGATACAGGACGCAAGCCACAGAATTGGACAATGTCGCCAAAGGCAGTGCGCATCTTTATTCTGGGCAGCGCCAAACCTGTGGCATACCAGGGGAAAGAATACCGGATTGAAAAAAAGTATTTTGGCAACGATGCGTTAGTGGAACGTTGTATCGTAACCTTGGCGGGCAACAGAGGGCTTATGCTGGTGGGGGAGCCGGGAACGGCCAAGACAATGCTTTCGGAAATGTTATCCGCCGCCATTAGCGGCGTCAGCACAAACACCATCCAGGGTACGGCGGGAACCACGGAGGATATGATCAAATATTCTTGGAATTATGCTCTCTTGCTGGCTAAAGGGCCGAGCCGGGAGGCGCTAACGCCATCCCCTTTGTATGTGGGGATGGAGAAGGGGATTTTGACACGGTTTGAGGAAATCACCAGGACTCCGGCGGAAATCCAGGACAGTTTAATCAGCGTGCTGAGCGATAAGATTCTAAACGTGCCGGAGCTTGGGGATGAGGGTTTTCTTTTTGCCCGCCCTGGATTTAATGTGATTGGCACGGCTAACACACGGGATAAGGGGGTCAATGAAATGAGCAGCGCATTGAAGCGCCGTTTCAATTTTGAAACAGTGATGCCTGTCCGGGAAGTGTCAATGGAAAAACAGATTATTTTGAACGAGGTGACGAAATTGGCGCAGGAAGGAGGTCTGGAGATGGAAGCGGATGAGGATGTGGCCGAGCTGCTGGCGTCCACCTACCATGAGCTGCGGGAAGGGATTTCCTCGTATGGACACAGAATTGACAAACCAACATCAGTGATGAGTACGGCAGAAGCGGTTTCGGTCTATTACCAGACTATGCTGACCGGATACTATTACGGGGATGGGGAAATGGACGTAAACTGCCTGGTGCAAAATCTGGTGGGCGCCATATCCAAGGAAAATAGGGAAGATTTGGAAAAGGTAAAAGGATATTTTAACACAGTCGTCCGGGATAAAAGCAATAAGGAAGGTAAATTATGGAAACAATATTACGAAGCGAGGAAATGGCTGAAATAATGCTGCTTCCCGTCCGGCATCACAGTCCCGCCTGCTCCTTCCAGCTTCGCAAGGTAATAGAGGAATGGAAGCCGTCGGTTATTTTGGTGGAAGGGCCGGACAATGCAAACTGTCTGCTCCCGGTGATGGCGGATGCGGAAACGAAGGGGCCTTTTGCCATCTATTATTCTTACCATGATAAAGCGGGAAAGATTTCACAGGAGAAGGGGCATTATAAATGCTATTACCCATTCTTGGAATATTCACCGGAGCTGACGGCCATACGGGAGGCGGCGCAAAGGGGCGTCCCGTCCGCTTTTATTGATTTGCCCTATGGGGACATTCTGGCGGCGTCCGCGGCAGGGAAGGGTCTTTTGAAGGAAGAGGGAAAGAATAATTATAACGATGATTATCTGCTTTCCAGGAATGCATACATCAAACGGTTGTGTGAAAAGACAGGGCTGCGCAGTTTTGATGAATTTTGGGAAAAGTATTTTGAGCTGCGGGGTCTGTATGAGGAGAGCGGGACGTGGTTTGCCCATTTGTCCGTTTATTGCGCACTGGCCAGGGAGAATACGCCTGTGGAGGTTTTGCGGGAGGAAGGGTGCCTGGAGCGGGAAGCGTATATGGCGGCAAAGATTGCACAGTGGGCTTTGGAGCATGGGGAAGACAGGCCGGGGGCGGAATCGTCGGATAAGGAGGCTGCAGACGGCCCTATGTGCCGCATTCTGGCAGTGACTGGCGGGTTCCATACGCCAGGGCTGGCAGAAAGGCTGTCGCAAAGCGGATGGGCTGAGACGGCAAAGGCGGCCAAAGCTTTCAAAACAAAAAAGGGGGGAAGGGCGCCGGAGAAAGACCAGAATGTTTATATGATGCCTTATTCCATGGAGGCGGCGGACGCTTTGAACGGTTATGCCAGCGGGATGCCTTTTACCGGGTTTTATCAAAAAGTATGGGACGGGCTGGAAGAGGAGCAGGGGCCTGGGCCATATTGCAGGGCTGTGCTGGATTTGCTGGTGGCTTCGGGCAAAGAAGTGCGCAAAAAGGAAGGCTGCCTTTCCACCTATGATGAAATCTGTGCGTGGCAGATGGCGCAGGGGCTGGGGGAACTGCGCGGCAAACCGCAGCCGGGGGCCTATGAGCTTTTGGATGCCGTGTTAGCTTCTTATGTGAAGGGAGAGTGCAACATTGCCACCGATACGCCGATGCGGATTCTGCAAAAGTGGATGACAGGCCAGGGGATGGGGAAACTGTGCCGGCAGGCGGATGTGCCTCCGATTATTCAGGATTTTGAAGTCCGGTGCAAGGAATTTGGGTTAAAAATACATTCCACCGTGGAGAATGAAGTGACGCTTTCTATGTTTTCCAAAAGCAAACATCGGAAAATAAGCATGTTTTTGCACCGGATGGCATTTCTGGATACATCCTTTGCCAGAAGGGTGAAGGGGCCGAACCTTCAGTTAAAAAAGGATAAAAATCTGATGCGGGAAATCTGGAAGTACAAATGGGAGGCGAAAGTTTCGGCTGCGCTGATTGATGTGTCTGTCCATGGGGCTACGGTGGAAGAGGCGGCTGCCAGCCTGGTGCAGGAACGGTTAAAAAAGGAGATGGGGGCCGGAGAAGCCGCGCTTCTTTTGACCAGGGCGTTTGAAATGGGGATGGAAGGCCAGTTGGAAACGGTGTACGGACGGGTGGAAGAGCTGATTTTGCGGGACAGTGATTTTTATTCCATCGCCGATGCTTTAAAATCATTGATGTTGATGGACGAATTAGGGCCATTGTATGGTTCCGGTCTGGAAATGGCGGCGCTGCTGCGTATCGGGGTGCAGAAGCTGATTGCGCTGCTGCCCGGGATGGCTGGCATAAAAGATGAGAACCTGGGACAATGTATGGACGCGCTGAAGCTGTTGAACCAACTGCTAAACCGGGAAGGGCTAAACCTTGGGCAGGAGCAAGAGACGTATTATGAGGCGCTGCAGAAGATGAAACGGGACGCCGGAATCCACGCAGGGCTGCATGGCTGTATCCGCGGGCTTCTGTACGGAAGCGGACGGGAGACGGTGCAAGAGGTGGAACAGGCTTGCCGCGGATATCTGGCGGGGACGCGGGAACAGCTTTTGCAGACGGCAGTGTTTTTCCGCGGATTATTTTATGCGGCAAAGGATTTGATTTTTATTGGCAGTCGGTTTTTGGAAATGCTGGATGCTTTTTTTGGGCAGGTGGCGGAGGAAGAATTTATGGAATTGCTGCCTCAGCTACGGATGGCATTTACTTATTTTACGCCTGCAGAAACAGACCGGATTGCAGAGCGGGCGGCAGGGCTTCACGGGAAGGGGCGGGAAGATATCCTGCGCCGTGGGGAAATCCTGCCGGGCTGGTATGCCTATGGCAGGGAACTGGACGACTATGCGAAGAGGAATATGGGCGGCGTTTTTGGAGGGCAGGAAGATAGGGCCGTTGCGCCCGGCGGGGGCGGCTTGGGCGAAGAGCGGGCGGCGCCCCGACGGACAGGGCAGGAAAGCTTTGCCGTGCCTTGGAATGTCCCTGCAAACAAAGGCGCGGAAGGGGGAAAGCTTAGAGAAGGTGAAGCGGCGGAGAATGTGGGATGGGAGCCGTATGGCGCGTTAGGGGATGTCGCCGGACAGGGGCCGGATGGGATGCCGGAGAATGCCAGTCAGAAGCCAAATGGGGCAGCGGGGAACGCTGCAGGCAAATCAGATACAGTGGGAATGGACGCCGTGCCGTATAATGCTTTTGCGCAGGGGGATATGGAGGCGTCTGCGCAAAAGCGCGGTATGGAAGGGGAGCAGGGGATATTGAACCGCTGGCGCCTGGCGCTTGGGAAATATGCGGCGGGGCAGATACCTTTTGCCGGCGGGGAACGGAGCCTGATGGATATGGAAGAAGCCCTGGACTATCTGTACGCCAGGGAATATGGGGAAGAGCAGGAAATACGCAAAGAGCGGGGCGGCGGCAGCGAAGACTCCAGGCTGACGGTTCCGCGCTGGCTGGCCAAAGTGAAAAAGCTGTTCCCAAAGCAGACCGTGGAAATTATGGAGCGCCATGCATTGGAAAAATATGGCATGACGGAACTTCTGACCGACCCGGAAACGCTGCGGAAGCTGGAGCCCAATAAGGAGCTGCTAAAGACGATTCTTGGGCTGAAGCATATGATGAAAGGCCAGACGCTTGTAATGGCAAAGGAAATTGTGCGTAAAGTGGCAGAGGAGCTGATGAAAAAACTGGAGCAGGAGATGCGGAAATCCTTTTTCGGGAAGCTGAACCGGAATTCCAGCAGTCCGGTGCGCTCGGTGCGGAATTTGGATATAAAAAAGACCATACGCAAAAACCTGCAAAACTATGATACAGAACAGGGACAGCTTATGCTGAAACAGGTTTATTTCAGCGCCCGTATGAAAAAATATAACCAATGGCGTGTGATTATTTGTGTGGACGAAAGCGGTTCCATGCTGGATTCGGTTATCCACAGCGCGGTGATGGCCGGAATTTTTGCAAAGCTTCCAATGCTGGACGTCAGGCTTGTGATTTTTGATACCAATGTGGTGGACTTGAGCGGCTATGTCAGCGATCCGGTGGAGACTCTTATGAGCATTCAGTTGGGGGGCGGAACCAATATTGCAGGGGCGCTTTCTTATTGCGAACGGCTGATTGATTTCCCTTACCGGACAATGCTGGTTTTGGTTTCTGACCTTTATGAGGGAGGCGGATATCAGAATATGTATCAGATTAGCAAAGGAATCATTGAAAGTGGGGCCAAGCTTGTGGTTTTGACAGCCCTGGATATGGACGCAAACCCTAATTATGACAGGAGAGCCGCTGCCATTTTGGCAGAGATGGGAGCGGCGGTAGGGGCAATGACGCCAGAGGAACTGGTTGGATTTATCGGAAAGATTGTTTGATGGGAAGAGGAACTTTTTTAGAGGGGAACGGCAATGGGAGAAGGGCTGGTATTTGCGCATGGATAATTGGAAAGTCTGGCTGGCGGATGTGGATGATGATTATCTGGCCGGCATTGCAAACAAGGGTATTGTGAAACGTGCCTATAAAGATAAGGAAGAGGGGAAATACCAGGTGCTTTCCATAGGGGAGGAAGCAAAGGTAAGTGTGGGAGAGGAAACGGTTTGTGTCCGGTATCCGTTTGGAGAGAGTAAATGTTCTTGTCCGTCAAGGTCAGTTTGCCGTCATATAGCGCTTGGAATATTGGTTTTAAAAGAGCAGGCGGAAAATCCAAAAGACCGTTCGGACAGGGGGGCCAAAGGGCCGTCCGGCGGCAGGGCAAAAGAGGAAGCAGAGAGTGTGGCAGTGGGCCAAAAACAAATCCCGTTGGAAAGTGAGTCAGGAAGTCCGACGGAGAAACAGCGGGAAAGCCGGCCAGAGGGCCAGATGGCAGGCCAGCCGGGAAGCGGATTAGACAGGCAGTCAGAAACCGAGTCAGAGAGCTGTCAGACAGGACAGCCTGAAAAGGAAGAAAGCAAGGCGCCAGAGAAGCTGTTAAAAGAGATTGCAGCCTATCCGCTGGAATCTATCCACAGGGTGTTGGGAAGCCGGAGGCTGCAGGGCATAAACGCGCAGATAAAAGCCGGGCAGCGGCCTAAAATTGGTTATTCCAGCATTCTTACGGTGGAGTTGTCTAAGATGGGGCAGACGGTGAAACTGCTTTCGCCATTGGAATATTCGGCCTGTACCTGCCGGAAAAAAGATTTTTGCATACATAAGGCGGCCGCAGTGTTATGGTGCAAGTGGGAAGCCGGGCTGCTGACAAAAGAGGAATTGGGGGAAGAGGCAGAGCAAAAGCCGGAATATGATATACAGCAGGTCAGGGAAGCGGCCGGACAGATGAAAGCTTTTTTAGAAGAACTGCTGAATACAGGACTTGCCAGGGTTTCCCCGGATGTGCTGGATTATTTGGAACGTTTGGCAATTATGAGCCATAATGCCAGACTTGCCCGGTTTGAAGGTTATTGGCGGGCATTGTTCGATTCGTATGGAAATTACTTAAAGAGGAAAACGTCTTTCCGGGTACGGGGGCTGATGGCGCAGTTGTCCAGGCTGTACCGGAGAGTGGAATTGCTGCAGCAGGCGGAGGATGACAGGGCAGTTGCGGAGCTGGCCGGGGAATTCCGTGCGGAATATGGAATGGTGGGGGAATTGGATTTAACCGGAATTACGATAGAGCATTTTGAAAACCAGGCAGGCTATGAGGGGGAGACGGTATACTTTTTGGAAGAAAAGACAAAGGAATGGTATACCTATACCTATGCCAGGCCAATGTTCTATGAAAAAAAGGGCGGACGGCGCAGGGCGGAAAAATCGCAGGCGCCATGGGGGATACCTCTTTCCCTGGAAGAGCTGGCGCAGGCGCGCATCCACCTGGACGGGGCAAAGTGTGACGGACGCGGAAGGCTTTCCGCCAGCCAGGAGACAAGAGGGGAACTGACCGGGGACAGGAAAGGAGGAAACCGCCTGACTGCAAAAGCGTTGGAAGGATGGTATTACCAGGATTTTGGGAAGCTGTACCAGGAACAGATTGGAGGGAAGCGCAAACCATGGCTGAAAAGCCAGGAGGATATGCCGGAACGGATGGAACTGGTGTTTTTGCGTCCCAAGTCCTGTGAAAAGGCATTCTTTTCCGAAACGGCGCAAAAGCTGTTTATGAAACTGTTTGACAGCGTAGGGCGGGAGGTTGTGATTGAGGTTGCATACTCAAAGAGGGAATCCTGGGGCATACGCTACCTGGAGCGGCTAAGGGAAGATAAACTGCCCTGCTTTTTGGGAAAGGTTTATGCAAGGGACGGACGGATTCGAATGTATCCGGTGGCTGCATTTGAGAAGGGAGAGTTGGAAGAAGATGGGGGGCTTTAGTAAAGAAGAGGTTTTGGGCCGGCTGGTGGAGGATGTATGGGCGCTGTTGGAAGAGCTTTGCCAAAGCGGGTTTGACGCCGTCCATGACAGCACTCTGGAAGGAATCCGGGAGATGGCCCAATTAAGCGGACAATTTGGGATGGAATATTTAGGGGTTTTGCTTGGGGAGCTGGCGGAAGGGCTGGATATGCGGCGTCACCGCCTGGGAAGGAAAAGAGACGGGCTGGCCGGAGTGTATGCCCGGCTGAATGAGTATTTGTATTTGTGTGAAGAGAAGGTCATTTATGACGATGGATGGAAATATTACGCAAACAAAGTTTCACAGGATGCAGAATGAAGGAGCGATTTTTCTATGGATGCGGGACTGGAATAAAAAACAGCATCTATAGAAAAAAGGCCCGGAAGAGTATGCAGGCGCGAAGAGCCGGTAAACTCTTCCATGAACAGGGGCATTTTTTCTATGGATGCGGGACTGGAATAAAAAACAGCATCTATAGAAAAAAGGCCCGGAAGAGTATGCAGGCGCGAAGAGCCGGTAAACTCTTCCATGAACAGGGGCATTTTTTCTATAGATGCGGGACTGGAATAGGAGGGCATATGGATCCAAGGAATGTACAGAATCAGAAAGCATTGGAAGTGGTGGAGCAGTTGAATTTGCCGGGACAGGAAGCGGAACTGGCGAAAGCTTATCTGTCCGGTGAAGTTGGGGACGAAGTTTTGGGAAAGTTTGGTTTCCGGGATTTGTCCTGGATAGGGTCGGATAAGTCGGTAAGGCTGTTTCGTGAATTTCGCAATAAAGGGAAGAAAGAGGAGGCGCGCCGTCTGTTTGAACTGTTGTTTGCCATTGGACAGTCTACCTGCCATAGGCTGATACCTATGGATATGACGTCAAAGGCAGAAACTTTTTTGGAGTGCGGTTTAGAGAAAAAAGTTGCGCTATACGGGGCGCTGATTGGGGCAAGCCAATACCAGTGGTATGGGACTTCCATCCGCGCTTTGATTAGTTGTGCGCAGGGAAAGCTGGAGAATCTGCGGCGGGCCATTGACTATCAGAAAGGAAGTAAGGAATGCGGGAAAGAATTGCTGATGGCGGTTTATTTTATGATAAAGTATGGAAAATGGGAGGAGAGGAAAAGCGGCCTGTTTGGAATGGACAGTGAAAACGGGGACGGGCAAATCAGGGAAGAGGATATGCCGTTATGGAAGGAATATGTGGATTGTCTGGTAGCCGGGCTGGAAAGGTTTTTTGAAGGCCAGCTTCTGCCGGCGTCAATAAAAGAGATTCAGGCAGCGGTGGAAGAAGACCGGATAACGGAGGAAATCCTGCGTATGGCCGGGCCAAGGCGCTGCGGTTCCATTTACCTGTTTTGGCAGATTGGAGGCATGGCATATCTGAATTTCACGCTTTGCCCCAGGCTGAAGAATGTAGTGAAGGTTTGCATGGCGGTGGATGTGCATGAGACGTTAAATGCCATAGATAAGATTGGCGCTGAACTGCCGCTTAGCATCAAAGAAGTGGGCGGCGCCTATGACCGTGTGTTTGGGATAGACAGCGGCAAATATATACGGTGGGCGGCATTCAAAGGGTATCGGAAAATCTTGGGAGAGCAGCTTGGATTAAACAAGGAGCCCTACCTTAAGGTGATGGAGGAGATTTCCCTGGAGGAGTCGAACCTGATGTTTGATGTCATCCGGGAATATGAACCGGGTTTTTATGGGGAGTTGCGGGTGCAGCGGCAAAAAGAAGGGCACAATCAGGAAGTGGAGAAAATATTGAACCTTCTTGTGCCGGCTTTTCGGGATGCAGGTACGGTTCGGGGATATCTGAAAGGGATGGAAAGCGTGGAGGCGCTGTATCCCCTTAGGGAGCAGTTTGCGGATAAGTATAGCTATGGCGGATACCGGGAAAGCAGCTTTGTGGAAACGTACCGGAAAAATTACCCGAAGGATGGGTTTTACCGCAGATGCCAGGTTTATATGCTGTTAAAGGGGGCTGGCGGTTTCTTCCGGGGGTCCATAGCGCCAAGAGGAGAGATAGATGGGGACAAAGTGAGGGAACTGTTCCGGAGCCTGGAGCAGGAAGGGCTGGCGGTGGCTTATCAGGTTTCAGGCTTGGTTATGCTAAAGGAAGCATTGTGCTATTATGAAGGAGAGGAGAAAAAGTTACTGGCAGCGGTGGAGAAAAGTTTTGCAGGTTATCTGAAAGAAAGAAGGGTGGAAACCGTACACGCTTTTTTGAATGCCCCGGCGTTTGGGCGTTTCTTTGGCCTGTACGTGATGCGAAAGGACGCAGAGTCTTTTAAGCAGGAAATTCTGGGCTATTCCCAGGATAGCTCCAAACTGGTCAGGGAGGAACTGCAGGATATCCTGTATGGCCAGAGAGGCTGGGAAGAAGAGGTGAAAGGACTGCTGGCCTCCAGGAAGGCGGGGGAGCGGGAGATTGCCATCCGTGTATTGCTGCATTGGCAAAAGGACGGCAGCTATGAGGAGCTTTTTGCGCAGGCGCTGGAAAAGGAGAAGAACAATAAGGTCAGAGAGCTTTTGCTGAAAATCATGCAGGCGCAGGGGGACGGCACAGCCGGGCAGGTTTTGTCACAGGAGGAACTGGTGAAGGAAATCCATAAGGGCGGCAAGAAACGCACTCTGGCATGGGCTTATGAAACGCCGTTTAGCGAAGTGCGTAAAAAGGATGGCACGGCGGCCGGGGAAGAATATCTGCAGGCAATCCTCTTATGCTATGCGTCTGTGGATGGCTGCGGGGTGAGCCGGACGGCGGCTGAACTGGCCCAGGGGTTGCAGCCGGAGGAACTGGCGGTTTATGTGAATGAACTGTTTGACAAATGGATGGCGGCCGGGGCGGAGGCGAAAAAACGATGGGTGCTTTATGCGGCGGCAATCCATGGCGGCTTTGAGATTGTAAAGAAACTGCAGCATCAGTTACTGGAATGGCCCCAGCAGTCCAGAGGAGCCATTGCGGCAGAAGCGGTGCAGGCGTTGAGCTTAAATCCGCTTCCCCAGGCGCTTCTTATTGTGGATGGCATTTCCAGGAAATTTAAGTTTAAGCAGGTAAAGGCAGCGGCAGGAAAAGCCTTGGAATTTGCGGCGGCGCAGCTTGGCGTCAGCCGGGAAGAGCTGGCTGACCGGATTGTCCCGGATCTTGGGTTTGACGGAAATGGGGGGCGGAGTTTCGATTATGGGGAGCGGCAGTTTAAGGTGGTGATTACGCCCGCCCTGGAAATGGAAGTGTACGACGGGGCAGGAAAAAAGTTAAAAAATATGCCTGCGCCTGGGAAGCGGGATGAGGAAGCAAAGGCGGCCGCCGCCTATGAAGAATTCAAACAAATGAAAAAGCAGATGAAAATGACCATAAGCAGCCAGAAAATGAGACTGGAGCAGGCTCTTTCCTCCGGAAGGAAATGGGATGTGGCGGCATGGAAGAGGCTGTTTGTGGAAAATCCGGTTATGCACCAGTTTGCCATCGGACTAATATGGGGCAGGTACGAGGGGATGGAGCTGGCGGAGAGTTTCCGGTATATGGAAGATGGCTCTTTTAACACCTGGGAGGAAGAGGAATACGAATTGCCGGAAGATGGGAAGATTGGTCTGGTGCATCCGATTGAGCTGGAGACGGAAGTGTTGGAGGCATGGAAAACCCAGTTGGAGGATTATGAAATCCGCCAGCCTTTGGAGCAGTTGGAGCGGACGGTTTACGTCAGGACAGAGGAAGAAGCGCAGATGCGCAGCCTGGAACGTTTTGGCGGCTATATTTTAAATGATTTGTCCTTAGGCGGGAAATTGCAGGGGCTTGGCTGGTATCGGGGGCCGGTAGAGGAC
Source organism: uncultured Lachnospiraceae bacterium (assembly GCA_910578405.1). Classification (GTDB taxonomy): domain Bacteria; phylum Bacillota; class Clostridia; order Lachnospirales; family Lachnospiraceae; genus Kineothrix. The sequence goes on from CAJTQO010000024.1 coordinate 36,795, forward strand.
GGCGGCTGCTTTGACACTTATTACCGGGTGGACGAGGAAGCGGGGATTGGGATAGAGCTTCGCTTTTCCGGCAGTTTTATTGGTGGGGAAAATGAGGATGTGACAGTCTATGATGCGGCATTTTATCCGACAGAGAATTTGAAAGGCGGTTATGTCTATGAGAAAAAAGGGGAGGAAAAGTCACTGTTTCTAAAGGATATCCCGGCGCGGTATTTCAGCGAGGCAGTCTGGCAATTGGCCAAAGCGACGGCTTCCAGCCAGGGGAGGAACGAAGACTGGAAAGAATCGTGAATGCCGTTTTAGGCAAGAAGCCGCCGTTTTTGGTTTTTGTTTGAACCGGAAAGGGGAAGGAAAAGGAAGGAGAGGAAGGGGATGTGGTTTCTATTTGCTATTTTGTCGGCAGTGTTTGCGGCGCTTACTTCTATTCTGGCTAAGGTCGGGATAGAAGGGGTGAATTCCAACCTGGCCACGGCAGTGCGGACGGTGGTCGTAGTAGGCATGGCGTGGTTTATGGTTTTTGTGACAGGCGCCCAAAAGGGAATTGCGCAAATCAGTAAAAAAAGCTGGATTTTCCTGATTTTGTCCGGGCTGGCCACCGGAGCGTCCTGGCTGTGCTATTACCGGGCGCTGCAGTTGGGGGAGGCGTCAAAGGTGGTTCCGGTAGATAAGCTGAGCGTGGTGATTACGCTGGCTTTGGCCTTTGTGTTTTTGCATGAGAGCTTTACGGTGAAATCTGCGGTGGGCGCCGCGCTGATTACGGCCGGAACCTTGGCGATGGTATTGTAGCGCGCCGTTCTCCATGGAAAGGTTATCCTGCAAAGTTTTTGTGCATTTTCTATAAAAGCAGGAAAAGATTTTTGTGAAAAACAGAGAGATATATTTGCCGCATTTTAGGCGATATTCTCTATAGGAAAAAAAAGAGATATGTGATACAATAAAAAAGTATCGGCTAAAAAAGGCATATAATTCGAAAGAACCGAAAAGGATAAGGAATAAAAGATAAAAGAGTGAGATTTACAGAGGCAATGGTTGGGAGAATTTTTATTTATTTTGATTTTTTCAATGGCGGTTTTGTACTTAAAATGGCATGATATGCAGACCGTATAGTATAAATACGCGGGCCGGAAAGGAGTAGGGTGAAAGATATGGAGATCATTACGGGCGGAGTAGCCACAGCAAAAGGATTTGAGGCAGCAGGATATGAAGCAGGGGTAAAATATGAGAACCGCAAAGATATGGCATTGGTTTACAGCACGCAGCCGTGCGCGGTGGCAGGGGTGTTTACAAGCAATGTGGCCAAGGCGGCGCCAGTGCGCTGGGACAAGAATGTGGTGACGAACTCTCCTTATGCGCAAGCAGTGATTGTCAATACGGGCATTGCCAATGCAGGCACGGGTACGGCAGGCTATAACTGCTGCAGGCAGACGGCGGAGTGCGTGGCGCAGGCGCTGGATATCCCTTTGGACAGTGTGCTGGTCGCTTCCACAGGGGTGATTGGCATGCAGATTCCCATGGAGAAAATAGCGGCAGGGGTGGAGAAGCTGGCTGGTTTAAAAGAGCCGGGGACAGAAGCGGGAACCATCGCGGCCAAGTCTATTCTGACGACGGATACGGTATCCAAAGAAGCGGCGGTGCAGTTTGCGGTGGATGGAAGGACAGTGACTGTGGGCGGTATGTGCAAAGGCTCCGGCATGATTCATCCCAATATGTCTACGATGTTAGGTTTTATCACTACGGATTTGAATATTTCAAAGGAACTTTTGCAGGAAGCGCTGAGCATGGATGTGCAGGATACATTCAATATGGTTTCCATAGACGGGGACACTTCCACCAACGATACTTTACTGGCGTTGGCAAACGGCATGGCAGGCAATGAAAAGATTATAAATAAAGACGATAATTATTATAAATTTGTGGAGGCGCTCCACTATATCAATGAAACGCTGGCTAAGAAGATGGCCGGGGACGGCGAGGGAGCTACGGCGCTGTTTGAGGCAAAGGTAGTCCATGCGGCGACTAAGGAGGAAGCGAAGCTGTTAAGCAAATCCGTGATTTGCTCCAGCCTGACGAAAGCGGCGATTTTCGGCCATGACGCCAATTGGGGCAGGATTCTGTGCGCCCTGGGCAACGCCGGGGTGATTTTTGACCCGGAGAAGATTGATATATTTTTTGAAGGAAAGGACAGTGCGATACAAATCTGCAAGGATGGCGTGGCGGCAGAGTACAGCGAAGAGGAGGCCACCAAGATACTGTCCGAGCCGGAGGTGCGCGTACTGGTGGATATGAAAATGGGGGATGCGCAGGCATGTGCGTGGGGCTGTGACCTGACTTATGATTACGTGAAAATAAATGCGGATTACCGCTCGTAGAAAACAGGCGGCGCAAGGCTGTGCCGGCGTCAGACAGTATGCCAAACCGGAACTGTCAGGCAGTGGACGGAAAATGGGAGACGGAGATATGGACAAGGATATGACGGAAGTCTTGAAGAAAGCGGAGGTGCTGATTGAAGCCCTCCCATATATACAGCAGTTTAACCGCAAAATTATTGTGGTAAAATATGGCGGAAGCGCCATGAGCAATGAGGAGCTGCAAAGAAATGTAATCAAGGATGTCACTCTGCTGAAACTGGTCGGATTTAAGCCGATTATCGTCCATGGCGGCGGCAAGGAAATCAGCCGTTGGGTAGGCAAGGCAGGGAAAGAGGCCCGGTTTGTCAATGGCCTGCGCGTTACGGATGCGGAAACGATGGAAATTGCGGAAATGGTGCTTTCCAAAGTAAATAAGAGCCTGGTTACGATGGTGCAGGAACTTGGGGTAAAGGCAGTGGGCGTAAGCGGCAAGGACGGGGGTTTGCTTACGGTGGACAAAAAATACGTTGACGGGCAGGATATTGGCTTTGTAGGCGATATCAAAGAAGTGAACCCAAAGCTTTTATATGATTTGCTGGAAAAAGATTTCCTGCCTATTGTAGCGCCTATCGGTTTGGACCATGGGTTCCAGACTTACAATATCAATGCGGATGATGCGGCCTGCGCCATTGCCAAGGCGGTACATGCGGAAAAGCTGGCGTTTCTGACCGATATTGAGGGTCTTTATAAAGATGTGAACGACAAAACGACTTTTATTTCCAGGCTGCGCGCTTCGGAAGCGGATCGGTTGATTGCGGAAGGCTGGATTGGAGGCGGTATGCTGCCCAAGTTAAACAACTGTACGGCGGCGATACGTAACGGGGTCAGCCGCGTCCATATCCTGGATGGAAGGATTCCGCACTGCCTGCTGTTGGAAGTTTTTACCGACCGTGGGATTGGGACGGTTTTGCTAAAGGACGATGATGCGATGGGACAGGCGTAAGGTTGCGCCGTTTTGGAAAACGTAAGGGAATGGCATTGGGATAGGCCCGCAACCGGAATAGGAGAAAAATCATGATGAAACAATACATAGAAGAAGCGGAGGAAGCCCTCCTTCATACATATAACCGATACCAAATTGTATTGGACAGGGGGGAAGGGGTGCATTTGTATGACCTGGACGGGAAGGAATATCTTGATTTTGTTTCCGGGATTGCCGTTTTTGCCCTGGGGTATGGCAACGAGGCTTATAACAATGCGCTGAAAGCGCAGATTGACAAATTAATTCACACATCCAATTATTATTATAATGCGCCGGCAGTGGAAGCGGCTAAGAAATTGAAAAAAGCGTCCGGGATGGATAGGGTGTTTTTTACAAACAGCGGAGCGGAAGCGGTGGAAGGCGCAATCAAGGCAGCCAGGAAATACGCCTATCTGAAGGATGGCGCCAAAGACCATGAAATAATAGCCATGGAGCATTCGTTCCACGGGAGGACATACGGCGCTTTGTCAGTAACGGGGAATCCGAAGTACCGGGAAGCGTTTGAGCCTATGATTGGGAACGTAAAGTTTGCCCGGATGAATGATTTTGAAAGCGTGGAAGCATTGGTCAATGAAAAAACATGCGCCATTCTTTTTGAAACCGTGCAGGGGGAGGGCGGCATTTACCCAGCGACGGCGGAATTTATGCGGCAGGTGAAAGCCCTTTGTGAGGAAAGGGATATTTTGCTGCTGTTGGATGAAATCCAGTGCGGCATGGGACGGACGGGCTATATGTATGCCTGGCAGAAGTTTGGAGTGAAGCCGGACATTATGATGACGGCCAAAGCGTTGGGATGCGGTGTGCCGGTGGGGGCTTTCCTGTTGACGGAGAAGGTGGCGGCGCATTCCTTAACCAGCGGCGACCATGGCACTACGTACGGCGGGAATCCGTTTGCTGCCGCTGCCATCAGCAAAGTGCTGGATTTATTTGAGGAAGGCCATATCATAGATCATGTGAATGAGGTGGCTCCTTATTTGGAGAGGAAACTGGACGCTTTGGTGGAAAAGTACAGTTTCATCAAAAAACGGCGGGGAGTGGGCCTGATGCAGGGGCTGGCGTTTGACCGTCCGGTGCAGGGGATTATCCAGCGGGCGTTGGAAAACGGGCTGATTTTAATCAATGCAGGGCCGGATGTTATCCGTTTTGTGCCGCCTTTGGTCATTACAAAGGAAGATGTGGATGCGATGACCGGGATATTGGAGGCCAGCCTGCCGGAGTAGGAAGAGCGCGCAGTTTTTTGCAGGCAGAGGAAAACTACAATTTCTGCATATATAGGAGAAAAATATGGGGTTTAAGAAAAGGTTTTTGACGGCAGCGGCACTGGCAGGTGTGGCTGCCGCCGTATTGCTTATCGGATATTCGGGAAAGTCAGTCAGTGAGGAGAGGGAGGAGCCTTTCTTTGCCAGGCGCAAGGAAAACCTTTACCTCTGGTATACGGATGAGGCCCTTACGGATTATCTGCAAAGCGCGGCTCTCTCTTATGGGGAAAGCCACGATGGGGTAAGGGTGGTTCCGGTGCTGACTTCTGGCCTGGAATATCTGGAGTCCATTAACAGAGCCACAATCCAGACGGAGACGCCGCCGGATTTGTATATCGTAAGCAATGATTCATTGGAGAAAGCGTATCTGGCAGGGCTGGCCAGGCAGACGCCAAAAGGACGTTGGGAGGAAATCAAGGAAGGGTACCCCGATGCGGCGCGGCTGGCCGTGACGTATAAGGATAAAGTGATTGGCTATCCTTTTTATTTTGAAACCAGCGCTTTGCTTTATAACCGGACATATTTGGAAGAATTTGCGGCAAGGCAACTGGAGGCGGAACGGGATGTGGCAGAGGCGGAGGAGGCGATGGCCCAGTTGGAAGCCAATGGCCCGGAAGGGGAAGATGGCGGGCAGGATACGGACGGCAGTGAGCCAGGCGGAATGGACGGAGGCGCTTCAGGCGGCGGACAGGACGGAAGCGGGGAAACGCCGGATGGGCAGGATACGGACGGCAATGGGCCGGAAGGGGACGACGGACTGCAGCAGGAGATAGAACAGAGGGTGAAAAGCTTCCTGCCGGATACCATTGAGGATATCCTGAATTTTGCATATGAATATGACGCGCCGGAGCAGGTGGAAGCGGTTTTCAAATGGGATGTGACGGATATATTTTATAATTATTTTTTTGTGGGCAATTATCTGAATGTAGGCGGTGGCGCCGGGGACAGCTTAGCCAATATGAATATTTATAACAAAGACGCCATTGAATGTTTGAGGGTCTACCAGGAGTTAAATCAGTTTTTTTCCATAGATACGCAGGAAATCAGCTATGAAGGCGTGCTGGAGGACTTTATTGAGGGGAAAATTGTGTTCACGGTGGCAACTACGGACTGTGTGGAGAAATTGGAAAAAGCCAAGGCCAGCGGGGATTTTGCCTATGAATATAGCATTGCCAAGGTGCCGGATATCAACGAACGCCTGCTGACGCGCTCCCTTTCCGTGACCAACTGCGTGGTTGTCAACGGTTATTCGGACAGGCAGGAGCTGGCGGAGGATTTTGCCAAATTCCTGACCTGTGACTATACGGACACTTTATATTCCAGAACCGGAAAAGTGGCGGCGCGTTATGGGGTGGACTATGGGAACGGCAATTTGCAGCAGTTTGTCAATGAATATGAGATTTCCGTCCCTATGCCCAAAATGGTGGAGACAAGCAACTTTTGGGTGGAGTTGGAAATTGCCTTTGCCCAGATTTGGGACGGCGCGGACGCCAATACGCGGCTGAAGGAACTGTCGGAACAGATTATGACGCAGGTGACAGGTGAGCCTTATGAGGAAGCCTGGATTGAAGAAGAGGCAGAGGAAGAGGAGGAAATAGAGTATTTGGATGAAGACGCCCTGCGCCAGGAGGCGCAAGAGGGAGGGGATGCGCCATAAGGACAGGCTTTGGCCTTTCTTTGGCAAATCTTAATTTTATATTTTTGAATAAGAATCCAACGATATGGGCAAAAATATTAGGGCAGGAATTTCCTGCAAGTATAATATTGGGAGGGACCATATGGTTGGATTTTTTATTGCCCTCATTTCGGGGGCTTTGATGAGTGTGCAGGGAGTCTTTAATACGCAGGTGACGAAAGCCTCCAGCATTTGGGCGGCCAATGCTTTTGTGCAGTTTACGGCGTTGTTGGTCTGTCTGGGGGTATGGCTGGCGGCAGACAGGTCTTCCTTTGGCGCAGTTTTCAAAGTGGAGCCGAAGTACATGCTGCTTGGAGGCGCAATCGGCGCGTTCATTACTTATACCGTGATAAAAAGCATGGATATGTTAGGCCCGGCAAGGGCGGTTATGCTGATTGTGGTCGCACAGCTTTTGGTAGCTTATGTAATAGAGATGCTTGGATGGTTTGGAGTGGAGAAACAGCCTTTGGAGTGGAGAAAGGCGGTAGGCATGGCAGTGGCAATCGCTGGCATTATAATATTTAAGTGGAAGTGACAGCACGGATTGGATGATTTTGTAAGAAAGATTTCTGAAATAAGAGCAAAAGGCGCTTGCGAAAGCGGGGCAATTACTTTACAATAAAATTGCAGCCGCATAGAGGGGTCTTCCTGCCGGATGATAGGGATTATTGTTGGAAAGGAAACTATGCGGATGATAGGAAGTGAAAAAGGATATAAAAAGGGGAATGGAGAGAAACGGGAAAAGAAAGGGAATGGGAAGCGGGAATGGGAAAAAGGAGGATATGGCAGAACGCGCAAGCAGTGCATTTTGTGCATGGCATTCCTTCTTTTTGCGGTTACTTTCATGTCATGCAGCAGTAAGGAAGCGGTTTTGCTGGAAGAAGAGGATTTGGTAAGGACATCGGATGGCGCCAGGGCATGGACGGAGGATACGTGGGACAACAGCCAGGAGGCAATGTCTTCCGACGGCCGTTTGGCGCCTGGAGGGATGCAGCCTGCAGAGGGCGGCAGTCAGCCAGGCGCGGCGGATTGGGAGGCCGAACCCATACAGGGTGCGGCCGGGGATGTGTCCGGCAATTGGGAGAATGCAGAGACGGCCGCTTTGTTTGTACATATTTGCGGGGAAGTGAAGGCGCCGGGGGTATATGAGCTTCCCGCAGGAAGCCGGATTTTTGAAGCGGTGGAAGCGGCCGGCGGGTTTACGCAGGCTGCGTGCCAAAGTTATGTAAATCTGGCTTTGGAACTGAAGGATGGCTGGAAAGTGGAAATCCCCGCGCTTGGAGAGGAGCCAGGCAACGGCGGCGGGGCCGGGACGGATAGTCCAAAGGCCGCGGACGCTGCTTCGGCGGCTATGCAGGGAATCACCGAAAGTACGGCGGGCGTTACGGGACAGAAGGGAAATTCGACAGCAGAGACAGCAGGTACAGGAGCGCAAAGCGCCGCTTTGGTCAATGTCAATACGGCAACCAAAGAAGAACTTTGCACCTTGCCGGGGGTAGGCGCAAGCCGGGCGGAAAGCATTATATCTTATCGGGAGAAAAATGGCGGGTTTGGTAAGATAGAGGATATTATGAAAGTCGAAGGCATCAAAGAAGGGATGTTTTCGAAAATGAAAGATAAGATTTGTGTCAGAGGTGTGGAATGAGCAAGAGAGTGTTGGTCGTTGATGATGAGAAACTGATAGTAAAAGGGATTCGTTTCAGTCTGGAGCAGGACGGAATGGCTGTGGACTGCGCTTACGATGGGGAAGAGGCATTGCAGTTGGCAATGAACCATAATTACGATATCATTTTGCTGGATGTGATGCTGCCAAAGCTGACCGGCTTTGAGGTATGCCAGCAGATACGGGAATTTTCCGATGTGCCGGTCGTTATGCTTACGGCCAAAGGGGAAGACATGGATAAAATCCTGGGGCTGGAATACGGTGCGGACGACTATATTACCAAACCTTTCAATATCTTAGAGGTGAAAGCCAGGATTAAAGCGATTATGCGCAGAACGGGCGGAAAGGAAAAAGCCGGAGAAAAGGCGAAAATCATCGAAAGCAAAGATATGAAGCTGGATTGTGAAGGCAGGCGCGTCTATATCAGAGGGAAGGAAATCAACCTGACGGCCAAGGAGTTTGAAGTGCTGGAACTGCTCATGTTAAATAAGAATAAAGTATACAGCAGGGAAAACCTGTTAAAAATTGTATGGGGGAGTGACTATCCGGGCGATGTGCGGACGGTGGACGTACATATCAGGCGGCTGAGGGAGAAAATAGAGAGCAACCCCAGTGAGCCGAAATACGTCCATACGAAATGGGGAGTCGGATATTACTATGCATAAATGGGCGGTATCTTTTCATGGATATGAAAATAAAAAGTGTTTGGAATCAGTTTAAAATCCTCCGGAGCCTGAAAGCGCGGATTTTCATTATTGTTTTTCTAATCGGCATTATCCCAAGCATTATTATGCGTTTCGGAATTTTGAACAGCTATGAAGACCGGGCGGTGAGCCTGCGCACTTCCGATGTGCAAAGGCAGCTTAATATCATTGCCAATCATCTGATTACTTATAATTATCTGACAGACACTTCTTCGGAAGTGATTAGTGCGGAACTGGAGCAGCTTTCCAATTTATATGACGGACGTGTCATTATCATTAATTCCAATTTAAAAATCATCAAGGATACGTATGGAATCAGCGAGGGGAAAACGGTCATTTCGGAGGACGTTGTAAAATGTATGAAAGGCGGGGCAGGCGGTTCTGCTTTTAATGATGAGTACGATTATATCGAATTCACCACGCCTATCCTGGAAGTGGCCCCGGCGGTGGAAACCGCAGAGGGGGAGAAGCCTGCGCAAAAGGGGAAGGAGAAAAGGGATATTGTCCGTGGAGTGATGCTAACGAGCGTATCTACGGACAGCATTGTGGTTACAATGGATATTATGAGCCGGAAGGCTCTGATTATGGAAATTATGATGGTTTCCGTTATTTTCGTCATAGCGCTTGTGTTAGTCCGAATATTAACGAAGCCTTTCGAGCGGGTGACGAAAGCCATCAGTGAGGTGCGGGAAGGTTTTACGGATGAACCGGTTTCCGTGCCGGACTATTTGGAAACGGAACATATTGTGGATGCTTTTAACCAATTGCTGACACGGATGCAGGCGCTGGACACGTCCAGGCAGGAATTTGTATCCAATGTGTCCCATGAACTGAAAACGCCGATTACGTCAGTGAAAGTGCTGGCCGACTCATTATTGGCGCAGCCGGATGCGCCGGCGGAACTGTACCGGGAGTTTCTGGTGGATATTGCGGAGGAGATAGACCGGGAAGATAAAATTATCAATGACCTGCTGTCCATGGTGAAAATGGACAAAAAGGTGGCCACTATGAATGTCAGTGCGGTGGATATCAATGCCCTGACGGAAATTATTTTGAAACGGCTGCGTCCCATTGCCCGCAAAAGGGATATTGAACTGGTTTTTGAAAGCAACCGGGCGGTGTCGGCAGAGGTGGACGAGGTGAAGATGACGTTGATTCTTACCAATTTGGTGGAAAACGCCATTAAGTACAACAAAGAGCAGGGTGCGGTGAAAGTAGTGCTGGATGCGGATCACCAGTTTTTTACCCTGGAAGTGATTGATACGGGGATGGGCATTCCGCAGGACTCGTTGGAGCATATATACGAAAGATTTTACCGTGTGGACAAATCCCATTCCAAAGAAATCGGCGGAACCGGGCTGGGACTGGCGATTACCAGGAATGCGGTGCTGCTTCACCGCGGCTCCATTAAGGCATCCAGCATAGAAGGGGAAGGGACGACATTTACGGTGAAGATACCGTTAGGCTACGTAGCGCAGGAGGAACTTCTAAGGCGGCAAAAGACGCAGCCTAAGAAGCTCTAAATCCCCAATGATGCAGTGTCCTTGCAGGGCGGGATGAAAGGTTCTAAGCCCTGAATGCGATACGTTATTGCCGGGTGGTTTGCGGATGGTTTATGGAGGGTGGCATGAAGAGGAAGTGGATGTTGCTCTGCCTGTTGTTGGCTTTGCTGGCTGCTGTGGCCTGTGGGGGCGGGGAGCAGGCGGATAAAAGTATGGTTTATAATATTTATGTGCTGAATAAAGAGGAAACCAGAATCTATTCCAGGGAATATGTGGCGGAGAATACGGAGCAGGAGGCATTGATTGAGGAATTGCTGGAACAGTTGCTGGCGCCTGCGGAGAAGCTGGAATACCGGGCTCCTTTGTCGGGGAATTTTGAACTGCTTGACTATACGGTGGAGGAAAAGCAGTTGATTTTGAATTTTGACGAGCAGTATAAAGGGCTTCCGACAACGACGGAGGTGCTGGCCCGCGCCGCAGTGGTGCGGACAATGACGCAAATCAAAGGGATTGATTTTGTATCTTTCCAGATTCGTTCGGCTCCTTTGGCGGATGCGGCCGGGAATGTGGTCGGCATTATGTCGGCGGATATGTTTATCGACAACGCGGAGAGTGAGATTAATTCCGCAGAAAAGGTAAGGGTGAGGCTGTATTTTGCCAATGAGGCAGGGGACAAGCTGATTGAAACCAACCGCACATTAGTGTATAACAGCACGACCAATGTGTCCATGGAACGGCTCGTGGTGGAGCAGTTGATTGCAGGCCCCAGCGACCAGGTCAGGGACAAGGTCTATCCTACGATAAACCCGGAAACGAAAATTATAAGCGTTACGGTGAGGGATGGCACCTGTTATGTAAATTTAAATGAGAATTTTCTGACGCAGATATATAGCGTGACTTCGGATGTGACGATTTATTCTATTGCCAATTCTTTGGCGGAGCTTTCCAATATTAATAAGGTGCAGATTGCAATTAATGGGGATTCGAACGTAATGTTCCGTGAGAATACCAGCTTGGCAGTTACTTTTGGACGGAATTTGGATATTGTTACCAATGGTTATTAAAAAGGAATGCGAATCTAAGGCAGCAAAAGAAGCTGCTTTAGGTCGTATTTCGCATGGAAAAAAACGCATGGATTTCGGAAAAATTAACGGAAAAGCATTTTAAATAAATTGTTTTAACAATCAATATTGAGAGAGGGATTTTTGAATGAAGCGGGAAACAGACGTATGTGCATGGATGCCTGGAAAAGCGTCGGAGGGGGCTTGTGGCCTGGAAACTTCCAAAAGGCTTCCGGGAAAAGAGGCGATTCCCTGGGTGGATAGGGAGTTGAAATGGGAATGCGCGGAAAGGAAAACAGAATGGGAATAAAAACAAAAGGGAAACAGAATAGGAGGATGGATGAGAAGACCGTTATGTTTGTTGTGCCTTGTATTTTTAGGAATGGTTATGGTAGGATTGTGGATGCAGCCAGGGGGAGAAGCGGATTACGGATGGGTGGACGGGCAAAGGATTGTGGCAGAGGGGCAGGTCTATCGGAGAGAGTATAAGGAACAGAAGTTTGGCCAGGGACAGATATTGGCGCTTTATCTGAAAGAGGTGCGTATTTTAAATGGGCCGGAAGCGGCAGGAGTCAGCGGGTATGGGCTGGCAGGGCAGGGGGATGTAGGGAAGGGACAGGCAGGGAATGTAGGGAAGGGACAGCCGGGGGATGGCTGGCGCGGGCAGTTTTTTAGCAGGAAACCTGACGGCATTGTCTGCTATATGGAAGAAGATGCGCGCGTGCCGGAAATAGGGAGGACAGTGCGGGTGAGCGGAAAGGCGCGCTGCTTTTCCAAGGCCGGGAATTGGGGGGAGTTTGATATGGAAGAATATTACCGGATGATGGGGCTTTCCTTCCGGTTGGAGGATGGCAGCCTGACGGCTTGCCGGGGGAAGGTAAATTACCTGGGGGAAAGGCTGGAAAGGTTGAAAGCCTATTTTTCCGGGGCATTAGATGCGGTATTTCCTCCCAAAGAGGCTTCCATTCTGCAGGCGATGCTGTTAGGGGAGAAGGAAGGGCTGGATGGGGAAGTGAAGAAACTGTACCGGGACAGTTCCATTATCCATATCCTGAGCATATCCGGATTGCATATTTCCATTATTGGGATGGGGCTGTACCGGTTGCTGCGCAGAGTGGGGGCGCCTTTGAAAGTTGGGGCGCTATGCTCCATAGGACTGATTTGGAGCTATGGGCTGATGACGGGCATGAGCCTGTCGGCAGTGCGGGCAATCATAATGTTTGTCCTGCACCTTACGGCTGATATGGCCGGAAGGACTTATGATTTGCTGACAGCGTTGGCGTTTTCGGCAATTGTTTTGCTTGCCGGGCAGCCGTCTTATGTGCGGTACAGTGGTTTTTTGTTTTCCTTTGGGGCGGTTGCGTCCATAGGGGTTTTGCTTCCGGCTTTGTATCAGGAAAAGCGTCCGAAAGGAAGGAAGCGGTTCTGGCGGCTGAAACAGGCCGTAGCCTGTTGCGGGGCAGTGACGATTGGGACGCTGCCGGTGCATCTGATGTTTTCTTATCAATTTCCATGGTATTCTTTTTTGCTGAATCTGGCAGTGATTCCTCTTATGACAGTGGTGATGGCGGACGGTTTGTTTTGCATGTTGGCGGGTGGTTTTGCGCCTGCCTTGGCACGGGCGGTTGGGCTGGTTGACAGGGTGATTTTATGGTTTTACGAGCAGTGTTGTCTGTTGGGCGGCAGGCTGCCCTATGGAACGCTGCGCAGCGGACGGCCGGAAAATTGGCAGTTGGCCGGGTATATATTGCTGCTGGCGCTATTGGCGGCAATGGCGCGCAGGGGAGGGCGGAGGCTTTCTGCCTTTTGGAAAGCGCAGTGGATTCTGGCGGCGCTATGTATTTTGTTTTTGCGTATGGAAAGCGGGCTGCGGGTTACGGCGCTGGATGTGGGGCAGGGGGACTGCATTCATATAAGGAGCGGAGAGGGGAAACATTATTTGATTGACGCGGGAAGCTCATCGAAAAGTGGGATGACGCAATACCAGCTTTTGCCCTATTTAAAATATCAGGGGGTGGAATGGCTGGAGGTTGTGTTTGTCACGCATTCGGACAGCGACCACTGCAGCGCGATTTTGGATATGTTGGAGGAATACCAGACGGAGGGGATTGGGATTCGGTGTCTGGCGCTTCCGGATATCAGCAGGGAGAGTGCGGATGAAAAATATATGGAAATGGTAAAACGCGCAAAGGAGCATGGGATTAGCGTGCAGTATATGAGCCGGGGGCAGTATGTGGAGGATGGCGGGATGCGGCTTACCTGTATGCATCCATACAGAGGGTATGATACGTCAGAGCCAAATGAATATTCCCTTGTGCTGCTGCTTACCTATGGCAGCTTTTCCGGTTTGTTTGCCGGAGATGTGGAAGGCGGCGGGGAGGAGGAAGTCTGGGCGTATATGGAGGAGTATCTGGCAGGAAGGGGAGGAATGATAGGGAGGGAAGAAGGTATAAAGGGAGCGGAAGTGGAAAGAAGGGAGGGAGCAGAGGAAAGGGAAGGGGACAGAAGAAGGGAAGAAAGCATAAAAGCGGCAGGGGTGGAAGAAGCGGCAGGAAGGGAAGGGGATGGCGGCAGGGACAGTGATGGAAGGGAGGAGCCTGGTTATGGGCGGCTGACATTGTTAAAGGTAGCGCATCATGGTTCCGGGTATTCTACAAAAGAGGAAATGCTGTCTGCGCTGCGTCCGCGGTTGGCTTTGATTTCCTGCGGAAAAGACAACCGTTACGGGCATCCTCATAAGGAATTGCTGGAGCGGCTGGAAAATGCCGGGTGCCGGATTTTCATTACAGCCCAAAAGGGGGCGGTGGCCGTGGAAACGGACGGAAGGCAGGTGTGGGTAGAAAGCTTTCAATAATGTTTTTGCGTTCAAATGAAACTTTCCAGTGTTTCCATTCGTATACATGTATAGAAGGAATATAAGAAGGAGCATAAGAAGGAACATAATAGAAGGAATATTTTAGAAGCCGCTTTGGTGGAAAAAGCGTTATGGAGTATGGATGGAAGCAGGCGAAAGGGGCTGGGACTGGCAGGGAACGCTTGAGGGTGAAGGAAGACAATGGGGTTTGGGAAGGAGAGGCGTTTATGGATATCAGTAGGACACAGGAAGCTTGGCGGGTATTTTATGAAGCGCAGGGGAAAAATGTGGGGGCATCGGGCGAAAAGGAAGGAGCTTCTTTTGCTGGTTATATAAAAGAAGCAAAACAAAAAGAAGTAAATCAGGCAGAAGCAAATCAAGCAGAAGCAAATCAAAAGGGAGTAAATTTATTTCCGGAGGGAAAAGATGTGGCATTGCGGCATCCGCCCCTTTTTGCAACACGGTTTCCGGTGGATGATAAGAAACCCAGGGAAGAAATGACCCTGGATGAGTATAAGCAGTATATATGCAACGTGATATCGGGGCTTCCGGTCAGCGCCAGCAGGAAGATGAACGGTTCCGGCGTATTGTTGATAAAAGAAGAGGCTTTTATGCAAATGAAGAAAGAGCCGGCGTATGAAAAGGAAGTTGTGGATATGCTGCGGGAAACATATGCTTCGGAAGCGCAGCTTTATGCGCCGGATGTGAGTTATCAGGTAATTGGGGCAAGGAAAGAGGACTGCTATGGCGCTCAAATCCCGGTGAAAAGTTATGGGTTGATGATGGCAGGGCTGCGTGCTTCCAGCCTTGGAGG
>CAJTQO010000025.1:0-4184 GCA_910578405.1 uncultured Lachnospiraceae bacterium
TTCCAGTTCCGCCTCTTTCCTTTTCAGAGCCCTCCACAGGAAGGTATTTCTGCCTGAAAAAGCTCACGCAGAAAAATCTTCCAGGCCCTGAATCAGGAAAGAAGTTAGTAAAAATTGTTTTTTATATTTTAGTTTAACTACTGCATTACGTTGTATTTTTCTATGGATAAATAATAGCATACCAGAAAGGTGTGTCTGGCTAAAAATCACAAATATATGTGAACATCTTTCCTCCATGATGTATGGTTGTCCACAATTATTCTTTTTGTCTGTTTTTTTGTCTGAGATATTGGGGAGTGTAGGGGGTATTGACGGATTTGGTTTGCAGATGTAAATGTATATGCTTGAAGGATAGTCTGTTTTCTAATATAATAGATAAGAAAAAGAGCAAGCGGGAAGAGCAGAGCCTGGAAGGTTTTTCAGCGTGAGCTTATTGCAGGCAGAAAAAGCTTCCTGTAGAGTGGCGCTGAAAAGGAAAGAAGCGGAACTGGAATAGGAGGTGCGGCGGTGGGAAAGGCGGCGGGGATTTGCAGCAGGGTGGCTGTTATCGGCGGCGGCGCAGCAGGGATGATGGCGGCGATTGCGGCGGCAAGAAACGGTGCGGCGGTCACAATATATGAGGGAAATGACCGGGTAGGCAAAAAAATACTGGCAACAGGAAACGGCAAATGTAATTTTTCCAACAGAGATTTTTCTGCGGACGCTTATTACGGAAATGGGTTAAAGGGTGTGGACGCCAGTAGGTTGGCTGCGTTTTTCCAACAGTTTTCAGTGGGGGATGCGGTGGAATTTTTCGAAGCGGCAGGCATGCTTATCAAAGAAAAGAATGGCTACCTTTACCCATGGTCGGAACAGGCTTCTACGGTACTGGATATTTTGAGGCTGGAATTGGTGCGGCTTGGGGTGGAAGTTAAGGGAGCTGCAAAGGTGACAGGGATAAAAAAGGCGGAAAACGGGGAATTGGTGCGGCTTTCTCCTTTTGAAGGCGATGGCGGGTACCGGGCGGTGGTCATAGCCTGCGGCGGCTGTGCGGCAGCGAAAACCGGATCGGATGGCAGCGGACATCAGTTGGCGGCGCAGTTGGGGCATCGGATTGTGCCGACGGTTCCGGCTCTGGTGCAGCTAAGGTGCAGCGATGGCTATTTTAAAATGGTGGCCGGAGTCAGGTGCGAAGCGGGACTAGTCCTGCGCGCCGGGGAGTGGACACAGGAAGAGAGAGGGGAATTGTTGTTTACCGATTATGGGATATCCGGCATTCCGGTATTTCAAATGAGCCGTCAGGCGGCTTATCTCTTAAAGCGGAAAGACCCAGTGACGGTTTCCATCAACCTGTTCCCTCATATGACGCAGGAGGAATTCAGGGAAATGTGTGTAAAGAGGCTTTCCCGCCTGCAGGGGGAAAGCGTGGAAGAATTTCTGCTTGGAATGGCAAATAAGAAGATTAATTTGTGTATGGCGAAACAGGCCGGGCTGAAGCCTGGAGAGCGTGCAGGGGCGGTTGGAAGGAAGAAGTTGGAAAGGCTCCTGCATTCGTATCGGGATTGGCGGGTGCATGTGGCGGCGACCAATCCGTTGGAACAAGCGCAGGTAACGGCAGGCGGCGTAGATTTGGCAGAGGTGACGGACAGGCTGAAATCGGTTTTGGTGCCTGGAGTATATTTTGCAGGAGAAGTGTTGGATATAGACGGCAGGTGCGGCGGATATAACCTGCAGTGGGCATGGACTAGTGGTTATATTGCAGGGAAAAGCGCGGCGGCTGGAATTTGAATCATAGGAGAATCAATTCCCGGCCGTTTGTTGTATTTAGAATAAGGGGATGATACGGGGATGAAAGGACAGGGAGACAACATATGATTCAGATTAGTCAGATAAAGGTAAGGCCGGAGCAAGGGACGGAAGCATTAGGGAAGAAAATCAGAAAGATTTTAAAACTGTCAGAACAGGAAAAATTTCAGTGGCAGGTTGTAAAGAGTTCCATTGATGCAAGGAAGAAGCCGGAGATTTTTATGACTTACACAGTGGAAGTGGAAGGATTGGATGAACGGGCGGTAATGAAACGTTGTAAAGATAAGTCGGTCAGTATAGCAAAATCAGTCCGTTATCAATTCCCGCCCTGTGGGGAAAAGGAATTGCGCCATCGGCCCGTCATTGTAGGGACTGGCCCGGCAGGATTGTTCTGCGGGTACATGCTGGCCTGCCATGGGTACCGTCCCATCTTACTGGAACGGGGGCTTCAGGTGGAAGAACGTTGCAAAGCAGTGGAACATTTTTGGGAAACCGGTATGTTAGATACGGAATGCAATGTGCAGTTTGGTGAGGGCGGGGCCGGGACATTTTCAGATGGAAAGCTGAATACGTTAGTGAAGGATAAAGAGGGAAGAAACCGGGAAGCGCTTCGGATTCTGGTGGAGGCGGGGGCGCCGGAAAGGATTTTATATGAAGGGAAACCACATATCGGGACAGATATATTGATAAATGTGGTAAAACATATGCGTCAGACAATACTGGCCCATGGCGGCGAAGTAAGGTTTGGGACAAAGCTTGAAAGGCTGGTGGTAAGAGATGGCCGGGTGGCCGGGGCGATTATAAAACAGGGAGCGGACGGGAAGCAGGAGTTGATGGAAACGGATGTTATAGCGCTTGCCATTGGACACAGTGCAAGGGATACCTTCCAGATGCTGTATGAAAGCCAGGCGCCGATGGAGGCTAAAGCTTTTGCCGTTGGTCTGCGTGTGGAACATCCCCAGAGCCAGGTCAATATGTGTCAGTATGGGCTGGAGAGGCCAAAGGCCCTTCCTCCTGCATCTTATAAACTGACGGCACAGTCAGAAAACGGACGCAGCGTATACACGTTTTGCATGTGTCCGGGCGGCTATGTGGTGAATGCATCTTCGGAAGCGGGCAGGTTGGCGGTGAATGGAATGAGTTACAGCGAACGGGATGGGGTGAACGCAAATAGTGCAGTGGTAGTGTCTGTATCCCCGGAGGATTTTGGAAGCAGTCATCCGCTGGCAGGGCTGGCATTTCAGCGTAAGTTGGAAGAAAAGGCGTATGAAGTGGGACAGGGGAAGATACCGGTGGAATTTTACGGAGATTTTAAGCAGGCTGTAGAAGGGAAGGAACAGGCCGGAAAGAATAGGGAACGAGCAGAGCAAGAGCAGGCCGGAAAGGAAGGAGAACGGGGGTATACGCCCCAAAATAAAGGGCAGTGGCAGTTTGCCCCGGTGCATGAGATTATGCCGGATGCCTTGAACCGGGCTTTTGTGGAAGGGATGGAAGCGTTTGGACAGAAGATGGAAGGGTTTGCGTCGGAAGGCACGCTTCTTTCCGGGATTGAGAGCAGGACATCATCGCCAGTGAGGATTTTGCGGGATGCATCCGGCCAGTCCGCCATCAGAGGGCTGTATCCTTGCGGGGAAGGGGCAGGCTATGCGGGAGGCATTACTTCTGCAGCAATGGACGGCATCCGGACGGCGGAACGGATTGCAGAGGAATACAGGCCCATAGAAATGGAAGAGACAGTTTGATGTTTCAATGACGGTATGGTATCATATGCTAATCCGGATGCAGAGCAGCGTTTATTATGGTATATGTATGAATTGGATATCAAATAAAAAGCGCAGGGATTAGTATATGGCCGGAAACGGAAAACGGGGAAGAGAAAATTCGATATTGAAATGAGGAGAAAGTATGCTTTTATTTATGTTTTTTGTTATTTGTTTTTCCGCATCCATTATTGGGGCGATTTGCGGGATTGGCGGCGGTGTGATTATCAAACCGGTATTGGATGCATTCCATATAATGGATGTGGCGGCTATCAGCTTCTTGTCAGGCTGTACGGTGCTTTCCATGACGGCGTATTCCGTAGCCAAAAGTAAAATCAGCGGGGAATCCCATATTGACCAAGAGACAGGGTTTCCACTGGCTGTAGGGGCGGCTTTGGGAGGGTTGGCTGGAAAATGGATGTTTTCCTACATTTCCGCTTTGAGTCCTGACCGTAATAAAGTAGGAGCGGTTCAGGCGTCCTGCCTGTTAGCGGTTACGCTTGGCACGTTGGTATATACGCTGTATAAAGCGAAAGTTGCGACGAAGCAGGTGAAGAACCCAGTGGTTTGTGCCTTGATTGGGCTTTTTCTTGGGATTTTGTCTTCGTTTCTTGGCATTGGAGGCGGGCCAATTAATTT
>CAJTQO010000025.1:4194-51347 GCA_910578405.1 uncultured Lachnospiraceae bacterium
ATTTAGTGGTGTTGTTCTATTTCTTTTCTATGACAACGAAAGTGGCGGCAGAGAATTCTTTATATATAATTTTATTTTCCCAGGCAGCCAGCCTTTTATCTTCGGTTGTGACAAGGAGCGTCCCGGAATTTGAGCCGGTTATGCTGGCGTTTATGGTAATTGGCGGCATTTCCGGAGGGATTGCAGGGAGGGCTTTGAATAAGAAAATTTCGGAACGAACCGTGGATAAACTTTTCATTGGTTTGATGGTTGTTATAATTTTTATAAATATTTATAATACTTTTCTTTATATGAAATAGGAGCAGGGGAACGAATGGATGACTTTTCTCACTATTTTAGAGGCTTTGGGAAGGATGTTTGCGGGCTGCTCGCTGTCCTTCTTTTTACGGCCTATGAATATGCAGGGATAATATCAGGGCGCTGTGCTATGACTTTGTGATTGTTACGACCGTTAAAGGCAGTCAGAAATTTTTGCAATAAGCTGGCTTGCAGAGCATGGCAGCGTTTGTTGCGCCTGTTTTTGTCAAATGCTGTTACGAAGGGTGACAGCGGCTGTTAATCCAATGGGTGACGTTGGTCATCGGAAAACCGTTTGCTGAAACGATGCAATGGCATAATAAAACAATAGGAAAAACCTATACAATATTATTTGAAATAGGTATTTGCTATTTTCTCCTTCTGGAGGTAGACTAAAGTAAAGAAATAAGAAAAAGGTTTCGCCAGACAGGAGGAGAGAGATGGATAGCGCAATGGGAAAAGAAAATAGTATGGGGACGCAGAAAATGAGCAAATTGCTTTTGCTTACAGGGATTCCGCTGATGTTAAGCTTGTTTATCAATTCTTTATATAATTTTGTGGATTCCATGTTTATTTCGCGTGTTTCGGAGGAGGCGCTGACGGCGCTTTCCCTGGCGGCGCCTGTCCAGATGCTCGTATCGGCGCTGGGGCTTGGCAACGCAGTGGGGCTGAATGCGGTGATTTCCAGGGCATTGGGACGTAAGGGTGCCGGAGAAGTCCGCAGGGCGGCGGATGCTTCTATTTTTATTGCCCTATGTTCTTCGATATGGATTGCCATAATGGGTTTATTGATTGTAAAGCCATATTTTAGTTGGCAGGCAGGTGGGAATGAGGTGATTGAGGAATATGGCGTTGCGTATCTGACGGTATGTATGCTGTTTTCCTTCGGGCAGATGGGGCAATGGGTTTTTGACCGTTTTGTCATTGCAAGCGGGCGTTCGGGCTTGTTTCTGTTTACTCTGTCGGCGGCTTCCATAACCAATCTGATTCTGGATCCGGTTTTTATATTTGGCTGGTTTGGACTGCCGGAAATGGGAACGTTGGGGGCGGCTGCCGCTACTGTTATTGGACAGACGGTTGGCATGGCGGCAGGGATTTTCATTAACCGTCGCTGGAACCGGGAAATCCCCTTTGGCTTTACCATCCGCCCGGATATGCAGAGCGTAAAAACGATTTTAAAGGTAGGCATACCTTCTACGCTCGTACAGGTATTGACTTCTTTTGTTGGCATTATGCTGAATTCCATTCTGTTAGCTTTTTCCGCCACTGCAGTGGCAGTATATGGTATTTGCACGCGCATTTATGGTATCTGTTCCGTAGGAGTGCATGGCGTTAATAATGGATTAATCCCGGTGGTTGCTTATAATTACGGGGCATATAAAACGGAACGGATTTCCAGCGCGGTGAAATGGGCGATGGTTTATGGGGCTTTGTTTTATCTGGTTTTTTTTGCAGCCTTGGAGCTGTTTCCGGCGTCTGTGCTTCAAATTTTTGAAGTATCGGAACATATGCTGGAAATCGGCGCGCCGGCTTTGCGTATTCTTGGGTTGTCATGGTTTCTTGCCATCCCCGGCCTTGTAGTGGCTGCGGGGCTGCAGGGTTTGTCCATGGGGATGGGCAGTATGGCAATTACGATGGTCAGACAGGCAATCCTGCCGTTGGCATTTGCGCTGTCACTAAAGGGTTTCGGGAACCAGAACCTGATATGGGTTTCTTTTATCCTGGCAGAACTGGCAGGCATACCGTTGGCTTTCTATCTTTGGAAAAGAGGGACTTCGCAGATTGCCTCCCCTACTGTGTATAAAGTACAGGAGGTTTGTAATTCATAGAAAGAGGAAAGTCTGAGTGAATGACATTTAGCGAGTGGGATGGTTTTGCCTGTAAAGCATAGCGGCGGGGAGGAGTGGGGGAGCGGCTGCACAGTACGGGAAAAAGAGTTTTTCAGTGACGAAAAAACAGCGTCCAGGCCAGAGGGTTTGGGCGCTGTTTTCGTTGTGGAAAAGCAAAGCATAGCGGAGTGGCTTTGTATGGAATAAAAAAGGCGCGTCGCCGTAAAGCCAGCCATAAAACCAAAGCTTGATAAAGAAAGCGTTTTTGTATATAATAAAACCCAACCGGCGAATATGGAAACATAAGGATATCCGGAAAAGTGTGAATGGGAAAGGAGCAGGGAGAAGATAATGAAAAAGGCAAAGATGCTGTTACTGGCGGCAATTATGATTTTAGCCGTGACTGGCTGCGGCGGGAAACAGGAGGGGAATGGGGAGGGTTCTGGCGGCGGAGAATCCAAGTATGCCCAATCCGTGGAAGTATTGAATGAGGTAGTGAAGGTTTACGGAGAGGACGAACTGTTTGCCATGTATGGCGGAAACCAGGAAAATGCAGTGATGGACGCGCCGGGCAGTTTTGATATCAGCAAGACGCAGGAACTGGAGTATACCTTAGGATTCCCGCTGGATCAGCTTGATAAGGTAGAAGATGCGGCGTCCATGGTGCATATGATGAATGCAAATACCTTTACCGGAGCCGTTTACCATTTAAAGGAAGGCGAGGATATGGACGCTTTCGCAGAGGCGGTAAAGTCCTGTATCCTGGCGAAGCAATGGGTGTGCGGCCAGCCGGAAACGCTGGTGGTGATTAACGTGGATGGAAGATATGTAATCACGGCATATGGCGTAGCGGAACTGATTGAAGTGTTTAAGGGCCATGCACTGTCTGCGCTGGAAGGAGCCCAGGTCATTACGGAAGCGCCGATTGTGTAAAGTTTGGCAATTCTTTTAAGCCGGGGAGAAAGCGTATGTTGTTTTCAAGCATTACTTTTTTATATTATTTTTTACCGCTGGCGATTGCCTGTTATTTTGTAAGCCCCCAAAAGATTCGAAACGGAGTTCTTCTGGCAGCCAGCCTTGTTTTTTACGGATGGGGGGAACCGAAGTATGTGCTGTTAATGGGAATTTCCATTGTGCTTGGGTACATCTTTGGACTGTTGGTGGAAAAGTACAGGGGAGGAAAGGCCGGGAAGGCATTATGCCTGCTTTCTGTCGGTATAAGCCTTTCTTTCCTGCTTTGCTTTAAATATGCGGATTTTTTTATCCAAAATGCAAATGCGCTGGCAGGGGCTTCGTTTCCTTTGCTCCATTTGGCATTGCCGGTGGGCATCAGTTTTTATACTTTCCAGTTAATCAGTTATACCATAGATGTGTACCGGGGGGAGGCGGCCCAAAAGAATTTATTGCGCCTTGCGGTTTATGTGGCTATGTTCCCACAGTTGATTGCAGGGCCGATTGTACGGTACAGCGATATTGCAGGCCAGCTTTCTGACAGGGTGCATTCCTGGCATGGGGCGGCCTGTGGGATTCGCCGTTTTGTCATTGGCCTGGCCAAGAAAATCCTGTTAGCCAACCAGTTGGGAGAGCTGTGCAGCGTCTTCCGGGCTTCGGGGGAGAAGTCTGTGCTGTTTTACTGGATGTATGCCATTGCTTTTGCCCTGCACATATACTTTGATTTTTCCGGGTATAGCGATATGGCCATTGGGTTAGGCAGGGTGTTTGGCTTCCGTTTTTTAGAAAACTTCGATTATCCTTATATTTCCGCCAGCATAACGGAATTCTGGCGGCGGTGGCATATTTCCCTGGGGACATGGTTCCGGGATTATGTCTATATTCCTTTGGGCGGGAACCGCAGGGGACGGGGCAGACAGCTATTTAACATTTTAACCGTGTGGATGCTGACCGGATTCTGGCATGGGGCGGCTTGGAATTTTGTTCTATGGGGGCTGCTTTTTGCCGCGCTTCTTATGGTGGAAAAGCTATGGCTGTTGAAAAGGCTGGAAAAAAGCCGTATCCTGTCCCACATCTATACGTTGTTTTTTGTAATGGCCAGCTTTGTAGTCTTCCATGCGGAAGATTTGGGGCAGGCTTTTTCCGATTTGGCAGGGCTGTGGGGAGCCGGAGGAATCCCCCTTGTTTCCAGGGAAGCGGTTTACTGCCTGCGCAGTTTCGGAGTCATCCTTCTGGCCGGAGGGATTGGAGCGACGCCCGTCATACGGGACGGGATAAGGAAACTGTTTAAAAGCCCTGTATGGGGCAGGGTTTTGTATGCCATGGAACCGATTGCGTTATCTGTGCTGCTGATTGTTATGACGGCTTATCTGGTGGATGGGTCTTTCAACCCGTTTCTGTACTTTCGGTTTTGACGGGCAGTTTGTAAGGAGGCTGGTTTATGGATGCAAAAAAGAGAGACAAAGCACTGTGCATCTTATTTGGGGCGTTGTTTGCCGTTGGTTTTATGCTTTGCGTATGTTTGCCCAAAGACAGGTATTCGGAGAGCGAACGGCGTATGCTTGCCCCTATGCCGCAGCTTTCGGCCGGGAATGTGTGGAGCGGCCGGTTTATGGCTGATTTTGAAGAATATGCGACGGACGCGTTTCCTTTCCGGGATGGATTTCGCAGGGTCAAAGCTCTGATGGCCCGCCATGTGTTTGACAGGCAGGACAATAACGGAATTTATGAGGCGGATGGTTATTTGGCCGCTGTGGAATATCCTATGAACGAAGCTTCCCTGACGAGGGCGGCGGAAAGGTTCCGTTATCTTTGTGAGAAATATTTGACAGAAGATAACCGGGTTTACTTGTGCGTAATTCCGGACAAAAACTGTTTTTTGGCGAAGGAGAGCGGTCATTTATCCATGGACTATACGGATTTTGAAAGGAAAATGGAAGGGCTTTTGGATTTTGCAGCCTGCATCTCCATAGCGGATTTGCTGGAAAAGGAGGATTATTACCGGACGGATACGCACTGGCGGCAGGAAAGGATTGCGGATGTGGCGGGACGGCTGGCGCAAGAGATGGGCGCGGAGATTTCTGCGGATTATGAAATCCATACGGTGGAAGAGGATTTTTACGGCGTGTACTATGGACAGGCCGCGTTGCCCCTTGCGCCGGACAAGCTGCAATATATGACAAGCGGGGAGATTCGTGCCATGACGGCATATGACTGGCAGAATGGAAAGGAAATGCCGATTTACGATTTGGAAAAAGCAGTGGGCCGGGATCCTTATGAAATGTTCCTGTCAGGTTCCCTGTCTTTGCTTACCATCCAAAATCCCCATGCGCAGACAGACCGGAAACTGGTGTTGTTCCGGGATTCGTTTGGCTCCAGCATCGCTCCTTTATTGGCAGAGGGGTATGCGCAGGTGGACTTGGTGGATATCCGTTATATCCAGCCGGATTACCTGGGACAGTTTGTGGATTTTGAAAACTGCGATGTGCTGTTTTTGTATAGCACGCTTGTTTTGAACCATAGCGATACGCTGCGGTAGGGAGGCGATGCCACTGTTTAAATCCTGTAGCGGTGGGAAATAGAGCATGGAGAGAGGAGGGCCTTTATGGACGCTGTCCGCAGGAAGCTTCCGATTGGGTTGGAAGATTTTGGAAAAATAAGGAAAAACGGATTTTGAAATGGCGTCTCTTATCCGCAGCTTTTTTCACCAGGCGCTTAAAACAAATGCAAGTTTACAGTTTGCAGTGTTGACAGGATGTATGAGGATTTCTAAGGAGAGTATATTTACCGGGCTGAATAATATGAATGTGCTGACGGTTACGGATGTGGATTGCAGCGGGTATTTTGGGTTCACGGATGGGGAGGTGCGGGAACTGTTAAATGACTATGGACTGTCTGGAAAGTATAGCGCAGTGAAGGAATGGTATGATGGCTATTGGTTTGGAAATACAGAAATATACTGCCCATGGGATGTTATATGCTGTTGCAGGAAATTTCGCACAGAACCGGATATTCACCCAGAGAATTTCTGGGCCAACAGCAGCGGCAACGATGCAGTCAGACATTTCATACAAGCAGCGCAGGAAAGCGGCACGGTAAAACGTGAAATTGAAAGCTTGGTTGCGGGGGAGCTTGTGACCAGGAAAATCCATCAGGAAATCACTTATCCGGATATGTGCCATTCCATAGATAATATTTGGAGCGTTTTGCTTGCCACAGGCTACCTGACTCAACGGGGAAGAGGCGCGGGGCGCAGCTTTCATCTTGCCATTCCTAATTTGGAGGTGCGGGAGATTTTTACCGGACAGATTATGGAGTTGTTTAAGGAAAATGCAAAACAGGATGGAAAAACGCTGGATGCCTTGTGCCAGGCGCTGCAGGAGGGGGATGCGGATTTGGCGCAGCTTCTATTCGGAAAATATTTGAAAAAGACAATCAGCATCCGTGATACTTTTGCCAGGAGAGAACGAAAGGAAAATTTTTACCATGGTATGTTGTTGGGGCTGTTTGCTTTTAAGGGGAATTGGGCGATAGTCTCCAACCGGGAAGCAGGGGAAGGTTATGCGGATATTTTGGTGGAGATAGATGGTGAGGAGCGGAAGGGGATTGTTATTGAGGTAAAATATGCGCGGGACGGCAATCTGGATGCGGCCTGTGGGGAGGCGTTAAGACAGATTGAGGACAGACGGTATGGAGATGCTTTTGGTGAGGAGATTAAAAAGACGCTTAAATATGGGATAGCTTGTTATAGGGACAGGTGCAGGGTTATGCTGTCTGAGAGCGGAGGCTGAAAGGGCAGGAAATAGCGGCGCAGAGAGAAGAAACAGGAATTGGGTGTGAAAAATGAAAGATAAAGTATATGAATATGAATCTTTGATTTATGAAGCGGACAGGCCGGGCGGCGCTTATGTTGCGTTTCCTTATGATATCCGGGCGGAATTTGGCAAAGGCCGGGTGAAGGCGCATGTGACGTTCGATGGCGAACCTTATGACGGCAGTATCGTCAATATGGGGGTGAAGGATAAAGAAGGCAATATATGCTATATTATTGGGATACGTAAGGATATCCGTTCAAAAATCGGGAAACGGCCAGGAGATTTGGTGCAAGTAACCGTGCGGGAACGGGAGTAGCTATGCCGCGGAAACTTGTGGTTATGCCGGAGGGAAGGGAAAGCGGCAGGGATGGAGGGAGGAAAGGGATGGAGATGTGGACATGCCCCAAATGCGGGCGTAAATTTAAAAAACAGGGGCAGGGGCATTACTGCGGGGAGAAGCCAAAGACAATAGAGGAATATATCGCGGCCCAGCCTGAAAAGGCGCAGGGGCGTTTAAGGGAAATACGGGACGCCTTGCGCACGGCCTTGCCGGAAGCGGAGGAACGGATATCGTGGAGTATGCCGACTTTCTGGAAAAAGTATAATATTATACACTTTGCCGCGCATAAAAACCATATCGGCCTTTATGCAGGCACAGAGGCTGTAGTGGAATTTGCGGAGCAGTTGAAGGATTACAAGACAAGCAAGGGGACGATACAGCTTCCCTACAGCAAGCCGCTGCCGCTTCAACTGGTGGAGGAGATTGCCGCCTGGTGTTATGAGACGGGGAACCATCCTTGAGAAAGTGGCATTGTGACGCACATCTTTGGGAAAGCAATATTCAAACATGCTTTAGAGCGTGTTTGAATATTCATTCCCCCAATCTGCACGCTCTAGGAGTGAGATTCCCGTAGTTCTTTTTGGCCGGGCAGCTAATGGATTTCAGGCACGAAGGGCAGAGGTACCCGCACAGGTGGAAATTTTTGGAGGGACTGAGAATTGGAAAATGAAAAAGTGTACCGGATGGATTTTGCAAAAGTATACCAGTTACTTGTAAATAAAGCAGTGAAAAAGGGGCGGACGAAACAAGAGGTGGATGTAGTGACCCGGTGGCTGACCGGGTATGGCCAGGAGGAATTGGATGGGTTTGGGGAAGGGGCGCTAACTTATGGCGATTTCTTCCGCAACGCCCCAGGCATGAATGAAAAGAGGGATTTGGTCAAAGGCGTTGTCTGTGGGGTACGGGTGGAGGAAATCGAAGATCCGCTGATGCGGGAAATCCGGCGGCTGGATAAATTAGTGGACGAGTTGGCAAAAGGGAAAGCAATGGATAAAATATTGCGTAAATAACGAATATGAAAATAGAGGATGGGAAAGGAGAAACAATATGCGTGAACAGATGAAAGTGAAGGTGGAGGAACCGCAGTATGCAGTAACGACAGGAGTGGCCTTTGCACAGGTGGATGCTTGGTTTGGGCATACGAGAAGGGATTTGAAAATGGATATCATTTATCCGGAAGACCAGGGGAAACTCTATCCATGTATTTTGTGGATTTGCGGAGGGGCATGGGTGCAGATGGACAAATCGGCGCACTTAGCTTACCTGGCGGAGTTAGCCCGAAACGGGTTTGTGGTGGCAAGCGCCCAATACCGCACCAGCAATGAAGGGTTGTTTCCGGCGCAGTTAGAAGATATCAAAGCCGCTATACGGTATTTGCGGGCTCACAGCAAGCGTTTCCGGATTGATGAGGAACATTTTGGCGTAATGGGGGAATCAGCCGGAGGACACCTGACGGCTTTGGCGGCGCTGGTGGATGATCCTATCTATGACGTGGGGGCTTATACGGAATATTCCAGCAAAGTACAGGCTGCCTGCCCTTGGTATCCGCCTGCGGATGTTTCCTGCTTCCCTTATGACTCGCCGATGGATGCGGCAACTTCACCGGAATCTTTGATGCTTGGGAAAAATGTAATGCTGCACAAGGAAGAGGCGCTGAAAGCCTGTCCGGTTACATATGTGTCCAAAGACGCTCCTCCGTTTATGATACTGCATGGCACGAATGACCATGTGGTGCCTTTTACACAAGGGGAAATGCTGCATGACAAATTGGAAGAAGCCGGGTGCGAGGTGAGGCTGGTGGCTATAGAAGGGGCAGACCATGCGGATTTGCACTTCTTCCAAAGGGAGGTTTGGCAGCGTATTGCCGCTTTCTTTCATGAAAAATTGGAGAATGCATAAGCATTGGCGCAAAGCGCTTGCGCAAGTTCCAATATGCGTCTAAATGGCGCGGTTTCCTATACGGTAAAAATGCAAAGCCTTTGATAAGTGAACAGGCTTTGCATTTTTTTGCAGCCTTGAAATCTTTCAACAAATCTTTTCCAATAACCTTGTATTTGCTCATGAATCTGACAGGGAATGCATATTTTCACTGATAAGTGACGAAAAAACGAAAATATTTTAATAAAAAGTTAAAAGATATTTTAAGCATTAAATCAGTGTATAGTGTACCACATTATAAAATTAAAGTCTAGATTTTTTTTGATTTTCCTATAAAATAAATACAGTAGCGCAGGATAAGGACAACAGTATGGAAAGGGAGGGCCAGGATATGGGAACGGAACAAGGAAAGAAAGCATGGGGGACATCCAGGCAGGCAGAGGAGAAGTACCTACAGGAAACTCTTGCGGTAGTGCGTGACAATGTGGAAAGCTACGGGCAGGAGGTTGCCCGGATGCAAGGGGATATTGATGAGATGCTGGCGCATTACCATGACAATGATACGGAAGTCCTTACCATTTTGAACAATACAGTGACCCTGCACACGCATATGAAACGGGCGCTGGAGCGGAATGAAAAGGCGCAGGATAAGCCATATTTTGGCAGAATTGTTTTCCATGACGAGACATTGGACAAGGAGGAATCCCTTTATATCGGCAGAGGAGGGATATCCAGGGATACGACGCACTGGATGGTGGTGGACTGGCGGGCGCCGGTGGCGAATGCCTATTATGAAAATAGCTTGGGGAAATGCAGTTATACGGCTCCGGGCGGCGTGGAAATGAAAATAGATTTGGGACTGAAGCGGACGTATGAAATCGAGGGTGGGAAGCTTGTGGATTTCTTCGACAGTGAGGTGGTGGCCAATGATGATTTACTGACGAAATATCTGGCAAAGAACAAGCAGGCGGTGCTGGGGGAAATCGTAGCGACCATCCAAAAGGAGCAGAACGAGATTATCCGAAAATCTCCTTACCACAATACCATTGTACAAGGGGTGGCAGGTTCCGGCAAGACTACGGTAGCTATGCACCGGATTTCCTATATCCTTTACAATTATAAGGAACAGTTCAGGCCGGATGATTTTTACATTGTGGGGAGCAACCGGATTTTGCTAAATTACATTACCGGGGTTTTGCCGGACTTAGATGTGTACGGCGTACGGCAAATGACGCTGGAACAGTTGTTTATACGGCTGCTGTATGAGGACTGGGAGGAAAATAAATTCCGCATCCGGAGTACGGAAAAGGATGGGGGGAAAGGCAGCATAAAGGGGAAAACAGAATGGTTTTTGGATTTGGAAGAATACTGCCGCAGGCTGGAATGGGAGGTTATCCCAAGGGAAACGGTTTTTTTAAACCGGAGACAGTTTGTGGAAGGGTTCCGGGACGGGAAGACAGGCGTATTTGATAAAACCGGTGGGAAGCCGGCGAGGCCGGAGGATTTGGTGCGCCTGGCAGAGCAGGAGGCGGTGGAAAATTATATCCGGCAGAATCCGTTGACGTCTGTCCAGAATAAAATAGATATGCTGAACGAACGTCTGAAAAATAAGGTAGAGGAAGAGTTTTTAGGAAAGGGCATATCCTATACGGAAGCGGAACGGAAGGCGATACGGAAGGCTTACCGGGGAAGATATGGGGGAAGGATATGGAAGCGTTCCATTTATGAAATGTATCAGGAATTCCTGACAGAACAGGCGGCCAGGGGATATGGGGTGGATGTCCGGGAAGGAGAATATGATGTGTATGACCTGGCAGCGTTGGCTTACTTGTATAAAAGGGTGAAGGAGAAGGAAACCATCCGGGAGGCGCATCATGTGGTGATTGACGAAGCCCAGGATTTTGGCATGATGGCATATCGGGCGCTGCATTTTTGCATCCGGGGTTGTACGTACACTATTATGGGGGATGTTTCCCAAAACATTCATTTTGGTTATGGGCTGAATGATTGGGAGGAATTAAAGGGGCTGCTTTTGACGGACAGGATGGACAGCTTTGGAATATTAAAGAAAAGTTATCGTAATACAGTAGAAATTTCGGAATTTGCCACCAATATCCTACACCATGGGCAGTTTTCCACTTACCCGGTGGAACCAATCATCCGGCATGGGAATCCAGTGCAGGTGCGGCAGACGACAGACCTGCGCCGGATGTTTTGGGAGGCGGCGCAGGTTTGCCGGGAATGGCAGGCAAAAGGGCTGGATACCATTGCTATCGTGTGCCGTGACAGGGAAGGCGCGGCTGCAGTGTCCAGGGAACTGGCAGGGTATGTGGAACTGATGGAAAGCGATTTGGAAAAGGCAGAGTTTGGGAATGGGATTTTGGTGCTTCCGGTGGAATATACGAAAGGGCTGGAGTTTGACGCAGTCCTGATTTTTAACCCTGTGAGAGAGGCGTATCCGGTGGATGACGGCCATGCGAAGCTGCTGTACGTGGCGGCAACCAGGGCTTTGCATGAACTATGTGTGCTGCATATGGGCAATCTAACCGGATTAATTGCCGACCCGGTCCCGGAAAATGCCCGGGACGGGGATAGAAAAGATGTGTCTGAAAAGAGAACCGCTCTGGAAGAAAAAAAGCCGTTTAACAGAAAAAAGGCGGAGACGGAAGGCCGGAAGCCAAGGGCGGACGTCAGGGCGGAAACAGACAAAACCGAGAGACCGGGAACCGGGTTGGATGCCAAAAAGGGCGATAGGGTGCAGACGGGAGACAGGGCCAAGCCAAACATCCGGCCGGATGCCGCTCGGTCAGAAAGCCTGGGGAACAGGCCGGAAACAGGCAATGCGGGAAAAGCAGGCGATAGTCAATCGTCCTTGCGTATTAAGAGGCCCGCGGCCAAACTGGCGGCAGGAAGTAAGGATATGGCGGCAGGACGAATGTCGCCGGGAGCCAAACGAGTTACGGCGAAAATAAGAAGGGACGGGGAGGGTTATGGTTTTGGCGATTTGCCCACAACGGAAAAACTGCGTCCGGCAGGCCATGCAAAAACAGATCAGGCAATACGGTGGTGCGCCAGGCAGGAGGATGGATTATATTTGCAGAGTCGTTACGGAACTTTGCGTTTAAGCCCGGTGGACAGCGCGATAGTGCGGGTGACTTTTTCCAGGGGAGGAAAGCTTGCGCAGGGAGCGCATCCCCAGATTGCCATTCGCCAGGCCAGCCAGGCATGGATGTATAAGGAATCCGCCAAAATGGTGGAACTGCGGATGGATGAGCTTTGCCTGCAGGTGGAGAAAGCCAGCGGGAGTATCCGTTATATGACCAGGGACAGGAAACTGCTGTTGGCGGAACGGGGCAAAGAGAGCAGGCAGTTGGAAACCGGGACGGGAGGCAGATGGGGGGAATGGCTGTATTTGGAATGGCCAAAAGGGGAGATCATATACGGGTTTGGCGCCGGGAACCGGGGCGGCATGGGGCTGCGCGGCACAGCCAGGTATATTTCCATGGGGAAAGGCGAAGCGGGGCTTCTCCCGTTCCTTGTTTCGGAAAAAGGGTATGGGATAGCGTTAGCGACGGACGGGGATGCATTTAGCTGTGATATTCCTGTCTACGGCTCTTATCTTTATATGGAAGGGGAAGGGCAGATGGATTATTATTTTATAGGAGGGGAAGGGGTAAAAGGGGTTTTGGAAGGGTATATGCTTTTATGCGCTTCGGAAAGGTAGTTATGACGCCACAAAGCAACGCCCTATCTGGTCAGAATTTTGGGTTCCGGCCGGATGGGGCGTTGTATAAATAAGGGTATCTTCTGGCAGGTTTTGTTAATCGTCTATTCCGAAAGTGTATTCCAATCTATCTTCTGCATCATCCAGCTTATCTTCCAGCCGTTCCAGTTCCCGTTCCAGCTTTTTGTAGTCATCCCGGGTCAGGGAGCCGTTATGGTAAAGGTATTCCAGCTCGTCTTCATGCCGGTCCAGGCAGTCGTCAATTTGTTTTTCTTCCTGTTTCAGGACAAAAAATTGCTCCATGTTTTCGGAGGACGTTCCGCTGGCGGTTGCGCTTTGGGATTTGACGGCAAAGGCGTCAACCATAGCGCTCAGTTCTTCCATAGTATAGGTTGTGGCAAGATTTTGCGCGGCTGTGCCAGCGGCCATGTCGTCTGCCGCAGCGTTGTCTGGATTTTGCGCCGTGTCGTCTGCCGCAGCGTTGTTTGGATTTTGCGCCGTGTCGTCTGCCGCAGCGTTGTTTGGATTTTGCGCCGTGTTGTCTTCTGCAGTTCCGTTCGGACTTTGCGCCATGTCGTCTGCCCGGGTTTTGGTTTGGTTCTGCGCCATGTCATTGACGGCAGCTTCGTCTGGGCTTTGTAAAGCAGCGTCTGCCGCAGCGCCAGTGGGAGGTTGGACTATGGCGCTCGTTACAGAATCGTCTTGGTTTTGTGTGGCAGCGTCTGCCTGGCTATTAGTTGCCTGGGCATTTTGCTGCTCCAGTGTGGATACTTGCTGCTCCAGGCGGGCAATCTGTTCCTTTAAGGCTTCCGTTTCTGCCCGGTCGGATGCGGATTGGCATCCGGTTAGCAGGAAAACGGCAGTGATTCCAAGTGCAAATAGATTTTTCTTTTTCATAATAGCATCCTCCTTTCATGCAGCGTCTTTCCTTATATGGATTAGCGCCCAAGTTCCTCTGTCAGCTTCCCGATTTCATCAATGAGTTCCCCAATATAGGCGATGGCGTTTAAAAGAGGGGCGTCGGTCGTGATGTCGATTCCCGCCAGCTTTGCCAGTTCTGCCGGCTCCAGGGTGCTGCCTGCCGCCAGGACTTTTTTCCAATCGGCTACTGCCTTTTCCCCTTCCTGCTCAATTCGTTTACATGCCTGGGTGGCGATAGTAAGTCCTGCGCTGTAAGTGTAGGAATACAGCCCCATGTAATAGTGTGGCTGGCGCATCCAGGTCAGGGCGGCGTCATCGGATATTTCCACCTCATCGCCCCAGAATTTTTGCAGGGTTTCCTTCATAATCCGGGACAGGGATTGGGCATTGACGCTGCCTCCCCCGTCCACAATCCGGTAAACTTCCCGTTGGTATGCGGCTTCTAACAGATGGGTGACAAAATTATGGTAGTAAGTGTTGCCGACCATACAGGACAGCACCCAGCGGCGGAATCTTGGGTCAGGGTTCGTTTTTAACAGGTAATGCGCCATTAACAGTTCATTCATGGTTGAAGGAGCTTCCACAAAATAAATGGAAATGTCCACATCATAAAGGGACTGGCTGCTGTTGCAGGCTTTGAAGTGTCCGGCATGGCCCAGTTCGTGGGCCAGTGTGAAAACATCCGACATGCGGTCATTCCAGGAAAGCAGGATAAAGGAGTTTTTCCCATAAGGGCTGGCGCAGAATCCGCCGGTGGATTTCCCTTGGTTTTGCGCGAAATCCACCCAACGGCTGCGGTAAGCTTCCTTTACCATATCCACATAGTCCGCGCCTAAAACGGCGAGCCCCTTTTCAATATATTCCCGGGACTGTTCTATGGTGACTTTCGGGTCGTATTCCGGGTCAACGGCAATTTTCAAATCGGCAAAGGTCATATGCTCCAGGTTATGGATTTGCTTTAGCAGCCGGGCGTATTTGCGCATATGGGGGGAGAGCTTTTCCATAATCAGATCAATCTGGCGGTGGTACATTTCCAGAGTCACTTTTTGCGGGAAAAGGAGGCTTTCCAATACCGAATCAAAATGCCGCAGGGTTGCCAGGGTTTTCTCTGTCTGTACCTGTGTATTGTAGGCAGCGGCAGTCACATTTTCATAGGCGCGGATTTTGGCGGAAAATGCGGCAAAAGCGCTGCGGCGTACGGCAGTGTCCTTTTCGTATTCATAATTGTCCTCAAACAGAGAGTAGCCAAGGGGATATTCTTTGCCATCCACAGTAAACGGAGGGAATTTCATATCGGCGAGTTTTGCCATGTTATAAATCTGGTAAGGAGACCGGATGGTCTGGATTAGCGCGGCTATGGCGCGTTCCGTGTCCGGATGGAGCTGGTGGGGCTTGCCCCGCAGGACATCCTGCAGATAATGTTTATTTTCAGTGGCGGCGTTAATGGCTTCTTTAAGGACCGCATCCTCTTGGGCGGCAATTTCGGTGTCCACAAAGCTGATTTGGCTCATAACTTGCGCTGCCAGACGGGAAAATTCTTCGTTCAATTCCTGGTTATGGGTATTGTAATAATCTACGGAAACAGCCAGGTCACAGTAGCTCCCGGCCAGGGAAAGCAGGCGGTAGAGTTCCCGCAGGCTGTCCAGGCAGGCGCCGATGGCCTGCGGTGTGGATAATTTTCCCTGATAATCCTGCGCCAGACGGGTGGAGAGGGCTTCCAGTTTTTCCATATCTTTGCGCAGTTCTTCTTCGGATGCATAAAGGGAAGACAAATCCCAGGTCAGCTCGACAGGGATGTCTTTGCGTAGTTTCAATTCCATGTGATTCCTCCTGTTCTATGGTCGGTTTCAGAGCCGCATTTATTTCCCCAATGCCTTTATAGACGGAAGAAGTTTCTGCCATAGGGGCGTTTTGAAATCCTTCCTGGCAGTGATTGGAGGCGGGTGATTCCGGTGTTTTATGAAAATCATTTTGAAATAATGGTAAACTTATTATAGCAGGGCAGATGTTTGTATTCAATCCATAAAACCACGGCAGGCATATTTTTTCTCCAGGCGTAAAATAAAATGTGATTTCCGGATGCATCTGTGTTATACTGGAAAAGAGGAACCGTGCAGCGTCGGCTTATCTGCGCATACATGGAACCTGCAGAAAGAAAGGATGGAAAGAAGGAAGAAAATAAAATGGCAATTTTAACCGTTTTTTTTCAAATGCTTGCGCTTCTGATTATGATTGGAGCGGGCTATATGGTCACGAAGCTTGGGATGATGGACGAGCATACCAATAACCAGATGTCAAAGATGATTGTTAATGTGTTTAACCCTTTTCTTGTGTTCTCCAGCGCGGCTGGTTCCGTTGGGCTGGTTTCGCTAGATACGATAGGAGTGGTGGGACTGATTGCGGCTGGCATGTTTTTGGTTTTTATTTTGGCTGGAATAGCGCTGTCCCCGTTTTTTGACAAAGATGCGGGGCAGAGGAAAATTTTTCAGATGATGTTTGTATTTTCGAATCTGGGGTTTATCGGCATACCGGTAGTGTCCAGCATTCTTGGACAGGAATATGTGGTGTATGTGACGGAGTTCTTGCTTATTTATACGATTGTTTTCTATACGTATGGCATAACGCTGATGAATGGGAAGTTTTCCCTGTCTTCCTTAAAGGAGATGGTCAATCCGGGAACCATCTGCAGCGTGATTGCTTTGTTGGTTATTATTTTTGAAATCCAGGTTCCTGATTTCATACAGACAGCCACCACATATTTGGGAAACGTGACTTCCCCTATGGCATTGGTGGCGGTTGGCTTTACGCTGGCCCATTCTGATTTGAGAAAAATTTTCGGACAGGCCAGGCTCTATGTGTTTTCCGTCATTAAACTTCTGGTATTGCCTCTTTTGCTGCTGCCGCTTTTACGTCTGGTGACACAGGATGCGCAACTGCTTCCGGTTTGCATGGTGATGTTTGGTATGCCGATTGGCAATATGCCCCTGATTTTAGGCAACCAGAAGGGGATAGACGGAACAACCTGCAGCGCGGCAATTATTTTAACGACGATATTATGTGTGTTTACCGTTCCGGTGCTGTTAGCGATTGTGTAAGGGCAAAAAGGATAG
This sequence comes from uncultured Lachnospiraceae bacterium, assembly GCA_910578405.1. GTDB lineage: Bacteria > Bacillota > Clostridia > Lachnospirales > Lachnospiraceae > Kineothrix. The sequence goes on from CAJTQO010000025.1 coordinate 21,060, forward strand.
ACGAAAAAAGATAGATGATAAGATAGATGATAAAAGAGGGAAAAAACGCTCTGTCGGATGGCATTCCAAAACCATAGGACAGGGCGTTTTTTATATGCTTTAGGAAGCGGTTCCTTTATTGTGGATGCATATTTTTAAAGTTGTGAAAGGAAACGGAGCAGCCGTCTGGCAGAGGAATTGAGAACCAACTCCATGGGAAAATCCACTTCACGGATTAGTTCCAGGGCATAGGAGAAGCTGCCAATGTTTTGACAGCCGTGGCTGTCGCTGGACAACAAAATGGGGTAATGGCGTTTCCGGCATAATTCCAGAATGGTTCGGTCATTCTGCCTGGCGTTGCCGCGGTAGCCGTTTGGGGAGAGGGAACTGTTATTGATTTCCAATAAGACATGGAAGTCTATGGCGGCTTCCACCAGGCGGCGGTAATCCAGAGGATATCTCACATCATCCGGGTGGGCTATGGCATGGACATGGGGGTTTGCCATGGCGCGGATGCATGCCTTGGTATTTTCTTCCATATTCCCCGGAGCTAAGCAGGGCAGGTGCATTGCCGCCAGACAGTAGTCCAGACGCGCCAGGATTTCATCCGGCAGATCAAGACGGCCGGAAGCGTCCAGGATATTGGCTTCCGCGCCATAGAGCAGGCGTACGCCCATGCGCATGGAGGGAGCATAGGATAAGCTGCGGAAATAAGAAAGGGTGCAGGATTGCGGGAGAGCCGGGCCGTGTTCGCTGATTCCCAACAGTTTCAGCCCTTTGCGGGCGGCGTCCTTTGCCATAGCGGTAACGGTATCCCGGGTATGGTGGCCGCTGGCAATGGTATGGGTATGGATATCAAATTCAAACGGGGACATAACAAACCTCCTTGTGAATGTAACTTTACCAGAACGTGGATTCTAAGTGAAAACAAACAAGAGCAACATAACATAAGGCAATAATACTACAAAAACAACATAAAAACAACATAAAATACGTTGGATTAATTGACTTTTGGAAAAGGTTTGATTATAATGGAACAAATGGAGCGAACAATAAGCTGGAAGGCGTAAGGGAATGGCATTTAGCTGAAGAAGCGCCGCAGATAGGCAGGTAAAAGGCAGAACAGGCAAAAGACAGAGCAGAGAAGGAGACAGTATGGGATTGTATGAATATGAAGTTGTGGAAATAAAGAAAACGGACAGGATAGACAGGCTGGTCGCCAACCTGTTTGCCCGAATGCCAGAGATTGAATCCGCAAGGGCAAAGCTGGTAACGGAATCTTACAAAAGCACGGAGAATGAGCCGATGATAATCCGCAGGGCGAAAGCTTTTGCCCATATATTGGAAAATATTCCGATTATAATCCGGGAGGAGGAACTGGTGGTGGGAAGCAGCTCCCTTGCGCCGCGGGGGTGCCAGACATACCCGGAATTCTCTTATGAATGGCTGGAGGCGGAATTTGACACGGTGGCGGTCAGGAGCGCCGACCCTTTTTACATATCCGAAGAGGCAAAGCGGGAAATCCGGGAGGCAAACCGTTATTGGAAGGGGAAGACCACCAGCGAACTGGCTACTTCCTGTATGGAGCCTGAGACATTGACGGCTATAGAGCATAATATGTTTACGCCCGGGAATTATTTTTACAATGGCGTGGGGCATGTGACGGTGCAGTATGAAAAAGTCCTCGCCATTGGATTTTTAGGCATTCGTGACGAAGCGCAGGCGCGGCTGGAGGGCTGTGATATCGCAGACGGGGATTATGTCAGGAAGTCCCGGTTCCTGCAGGCGGTTATCCTTAGCTGCAATGCGGCCATTACTTATGCGCAACGATACGCTGCGCTGGCAAAACAGATGGCTATGGAATGCAGCGACGCGGCAAGGAAAGCGGAGCTGATTAAAATCAGTGAAAACTGCAGCCGTGTTCCGGCGAAAGGGGCGGAAAGCTTTTACGAGGCGTGCCAGTCTTTTTGGTTTGTGCAGCAGCTTCTGCAGTTGGAGTCCAGCGGGCATTCCATTTCCCCGGGCCGCTTTGACCAGTATATGTACCCATATTATGAAAGGGACAGGAAAGCAGGGATTTTGAGCCGGGAATTTGCCCAGGAGCTGATGGACTGCATTTGGGTAAAACTCAATGATTTAAATAAATGCAGGGATGCGGCTTCGGCGGAGGGCTTTGCCGGGTACAGCCTGTTCCAGAACCTGATTGCCGGAGGGCAGAATGGGGATGGCATAGATGTGACCAATGACTTGTCCTTTATGGCTATCCAGGCTTCCATGCATGTGCAGTTGCCCCAGCCTTCCTTTTCCGTGCGGGTATGGAACGGCTCTCCCCATGAATTTTTGATTAAGGCGGCGGAGCTGACCAGGACCGGGGTAGGGCTGCCTGCCTATTATAACGATGAAGTGATTATTCCCGCATTGGTGAACCGGGGACTGACATTGCGGGATGCCAGGGAATATAATATTATCGGCTGTGTGGAGCCGCAAAAGGCAGGGAAAACGGAAGGCTGGCACGATGCGGCATTTTTCAATATGTGCCGTCCGTTGGAGTTAGTCTTTTCCCAGGGGATGGACCAGGGCGTGCAGGTAGGCGTAAAGACCAAACCGGTGGAAGACATGCGGGAATTCTCGGAGTTTTACGATGCGTACAAGGAACAGATGAATTATATGATTGAATTGCTGGTCAATGCGGACAATGCCATTGATGTGGCGCACGCAAAGAGGTGTCCGTTACCTTTCCTTTCCTGCATGGTGGACGATTGCATGGAACGGGGCTTGTCCGTGCAGGAGGGCGGGGCGGTGTATAACTTTACCGGGCCGCAGGGTTTTGGCATAGCCAATATGGCGGATTCTTTGTATGCGGTGAAAACCCTTGTTTTTGAGGAGCATAAGGTGACGCTCAAAGAGTATAAGGAAGCGTTGGCGGTAAACTACGGGCAGGGGCTGACCAGAGAGATGGTGGGCGGTATGACGATGCAGATTGCCGCCAGCCTGAAAGAGAACGGGCAGGAAATCGGGGAAAAGGAGGTTGCTGCGATTATGAAGGCAGTCATCGAAGCCTCGCAAATGCCTGCCGTAAAAGAAAAGGGCGAAAGGCTGTTGAAGCTGATAGAAGAGGTGCCGAAATTCGGCAACGATATTCCCCAGGTGGATGCTTTTGCCAGGGATGTGGCTTATACCTATACCAGACCGCTGCAGGAATACAAAAACCCGCGCGGCGGCGTTTACCAGGCCGGCCTGTACCCGGTGTCCGCCAATGTGCCGTTAGGGGCGCAGACCGGGGCGACGCCGGACGGCAGGCTGGCCGGGACCCCGGTGGCGGACGGTGTGTCTCCTTCGGCAGGAAAGGATGTGAACGGGCCTACGGCAGCGGCCAATTCCGTGGCGCGGTTGGATCATTTTATTGCTTCCAACGGCACGCTGTTCAACCAGAAGTTTCATCCTTCCGCTTTAAGCGGAAGAGAAGGGCTGGAAAAGTTTGTGGCGCTGATACGGGCTTATTTTGACCAGAAAGGAAGCCATATGCAGTTCAATGTGGTCAGCCGGGAAACGCTGTTAGACGCGCAGAAAAACCCGGAGCAGTATAAACATCTGGTAGTGAGGGTGGCAGGCTACAGCGCACTGTTCACCACGTTGTCCCGGTCGCTGCAGGATGATATCATCAACAGGACGGAACAGGGATTTTGTTAAGCATGGATGGAGCAGGGGAAGGAAACGGACAGAAAGGAAGGGGCATGGAAGATTACAGACAGACGAAAGGGCGCATATTTGATATCCAGAAGTTTTCCGTCCATGACGGGGACGGCATACGGACGATTGTATTCTTAAAAGGGTGTGTTCTCAGATGCAGGTGGTGCTGTAACCCGGAGTCCCAGGAATATGGCATCCAGACGATGCGGGTGGACGGTAAGGAAAAAGTGATTGGCAGGGATGTGACCGTGGCGGAAGTTATGAAAGCTGTGGAGCAGGACAGGCCATATTATTACCGTTCCGGCGGCGGTCTGACGCTGTCGGGCGGGGAGAGCCTTTGCCAGCCGGAATTTGCCAGGGATTTGCTGCGTGCGGCTAAGGAGTGCGGAATCGGCGCTGCCATGGAAAGCATGGCATATGCGAAATACGAAGTGATAGAGGGCATCCTGCCTTATTTAGATCATTATCTGCTGGATATCAAACATATGGATTCGGCAAAACATAAAGAATATACCGGGAAAGAAAATAGGCTGATATTAGAAAATGCGCAGAAGATAGCGCATTCCGGGCAGACACGGCTCAGCATACGGGTTCCGGTAATTCCTACATTTAATGACAGTGTGGAGGAAATCCGCGCCATTGCCCGGTTTGCCAAAGAACTGCCCCGCGTGGAAAAGCTGCATCTGCTTCCTTATCACAGGCTTGGACAGGATAAGTACGAAGGGCTTGGCCGGGAATATGGCATGAAGGAGATTATTCCTCCGACAGAGGAGCGTATGTTTCAATTAAAAAAAGCGGCGGAAATGGAATCCGGTCTGGTATGCCAGATAGGCGGATAGGCTTGGGGGAATTGCCACAGCCTGGAAGTAGGTAAGGGGCCAGGCGGATGGCATTGGCGCTAGAAAAGGATTGCAGGGAGAAGAAAGCAGGGTAAGGAGCGGGATGGAGATGCGCAACAATTTATCAACGGAAGGAAAGACAAGGATAGTCCAGGAACTGGTGCCGGGGAAGCAGATTACCATTGCCCATCTGATTGCCAACCCGGATAAAGCATTGTATAAAAAACTGGAGCTGGATTCAGACAGGGACGATTCCCGTTCGGCGATAGGGACGCTGACGGTCAGCCCGGCGCAGGCGGCAGTGATTGCGGCGGATATTGCCATAAAGGCAGCGGGGGTGGAGCTTCGGTTTGTAGATCAGTCCGATGGGACGCTGCTTGTAACGGGGACGGCGTCGGAAACAGAGGCGGCGTTAAAAGCCGTATTGGAATATATGGAAGAAAAGATGGGGTTCGCTGTCTGTCCTCTTACACGCACATAGCGTATAAGAAATGGCATATATTTATGCAGGGCGGTGAGGAAGGGAAAGGAAAGACTTGGAAAGGAGGCGGCCAACGGTAAAAAAACTTGTTAATTTTTGATATTTCCCATATAATGAAAGAGAGACGGCCGGGTATCCATACGTTTGGAAGTTAGGAAAAGGAGCGCTAAAGGGGGTTGTAGTATCGTTAAAGGGTCTTGGAAAGGAGGGGGACTATGTATCGGGTATTGTTTGCGGAAGATGAACTTCTGGTACGGCTGGGGCTGCAAAATTCCATCCCTTGGGAAGAGTTTTCCATGGAGCTGGTGGCGTTGGCGGACAATGGGGCGACTGCTTTTAAATTGTTTAAGGAGTGCCATCCGGATGTGGTGATTACGGATATCCGGATGGACGGAATGGACGGATGTGAACTAATCCGCAGGATACGGGAGATAGATGGGGAATGCGCTATTGTGGTGATTTCCTGCCTGGATGATTTTGAGACTTTGCGTAAGATGATTTCCTATCAGATTATCGGATATATCCTGAAAGCGGGCATGCAGATGGAAGAGGTACATAGCGTCCTCCGGGAGGTGAAGGAGTATCTGGTGCGGATTGGACGCACCGGAAGGGAGCCGGAGAAAGCAAATGCGGAAGGAATGGGGAGTTCTAATGTTTACCGCCTGTTAAAGGATAGCGGCGCCCCTGTTTGGGATGAGGGGCAAAGAATGAGGGAAATGCTTATTTTTGAGCCGGACAGAGAAGAAGAGGATAAAGTCAGCGGTTTGGCTATGAAATTTATTTATGAACTGGTGCAAAGACAGGCGCCGGATGCGGAACCTGCGGAGTTAGAAGAAAAGAGTTTCTGTTTGTTTTGGCCGGAAGGGGCAGGGGAGGTGGAAGAGCAGGCAGGCCGTCTAATCCATTCCATCCATGGTTTCCTGGGCGTAAAGTTCCATAGGAAGAAAGGCAGCCGGAAAGGAACGGAAACCTTAAGGGAATGGTATTTCAGGCTGCAAAGGGAAGAGGATGCGGAAAAGCCGGAAGAAAAGCAATGGGACGCCACAATACGCAAAGCGGTGCGGTATATGAGGGAGCATCACTGCAAAGTATTGCGGCTTGCGGACATTTCCGGCGTGGTAGGCATGTCGGACAGTTATTTTTCCTATTTGTTCAAAAAAGAGACAGGCAGCAATTATGTGGAGTTTTTAAATAAAATCCGGCTGGAGGAAGTTTTGAAGGAACTGTGCGTCAGCGATGAAAAAATTTCCTTTATTGCAGAGGCGCACGGATTCCATAACCAGGAATATTTCTGGAGGTATTTTAAAAAGAATATGGGGGTTTCGCCAGCGAAATGGAGGCAGGAGAACCGATGAGGGCAAGGGTGTGGATGGGGTTGAAAAGGATGGATTGGAAATGGCGGGCGCTTCTTTCGATTTTAATAGGTGTGGTAGCCGTCATTACGCTGTTATTTGGAGTGACCTATTTTTACTTTGTCAGGAAACTGGAAACGGTAAATGAGAAAATTGTGCGTATGGCTTTTGTCCAGTCGGAAAAAGATTTAGGGGGGTTATTAAAAAAAGCGGAAGAGTATCTGAATGTATTTTATAACGACGAAATTATGTGGCAGTTTGCAGAAGGGGTGTTTCGAAACGAGATAGAAAGAAGCACAGTGTCTATGAAGATTGTAAGCTCTTTTGATGAAAGGCTTTTGCTGGATAACGGAGTGTATGGCTTTGCCATATTAAGCGGGGATGGGAGGATGGTGTCTTCTTCTTCCAGCAGCAGGAGCCGGACAGGGATACAGGCTGCATCGCAGGAGTCGTTGGAAGGGTTGTTGCGCAAGGCCAGGGACAGTTATCCTTATGTGGTTTGGGCGGGCAGCAGGGATTTAACGGTTACAGAGGGGGATTCGCTGCATATTCTCTGTAACCGTCCGGTATTGTTAGGCATTAAAGCGATGGAGGATATCAGGCAGTCTGAGGATGCCTCTTACCTGCTTGTGGCGCTGGATGAAAAAACAGTGAGGGAGCAGTATGAAATAGCCATTTATAACGGAAGCAGGGCTTTGCTGGCGGATCAAGCCAATGTGATATTGTCGGATACCGATGAGAGGAAGGGGGAGGCGGTTTACCGCCCGGATCCGGCGTGTCAGAATATTGAATATGAGCTTTCTTATATGGGATGGAAGCTGGTCAACAGTATACCGCGCAAGGATTATTTGAAAGAAGCGAGGCGTATCCGGTCTTTTGGCATCGGCGTAGGGCTGTTGGCCTGCGGGATGGTAGTGTTAATTTCCCTTGTATGGAGCAAACGGTATATCCGCCCGATTCAAAGCTTGATGGAAGGGATGGAAGCGGTAGGGAAAGACCGGTTTGACCTGCCCAAGCCGACGAGGAAAGGATGGGCGGAGCTGGATCAGCTAAATCAGCAGTTCTATGGAATGGTGCAGAAGCTTAAGAATCATATGGAGCAGTTGAAGGTGGCGGAGCAGGAGAAGGCAAAAGAAGAACTGTTGGCGCTGCAATATCAGATTAATCCTCATTTCCTCTGCAATTCCTTAAATTCCATCCGATGGATGGCGACGATGACAAACAATACGGCTGTGGCAGATTCGCTGGTCATTTTAAGCCGGATTATTACTCCGATTTGCCGGGATCCCAGTTTCACTTGGAAACTGAAGGATGAACTGGATTTTCTGGAAAATTATGTGCATATGATGAATATCCGTTATGTGGATATGGCGGAGTATGTGGTGGAATGCCCGGAGGAATTGTATGGGGAGGAATTTCCCAGGTTTATTTTGCAGCCGTTAGTGGAAAATTGTTTTAAACATGGGGGTGGGCGGCGCAATTTTATCTGGCTGTCTGTATCTAAAAAGGATACGATTTATGTAGAACTGCGCAACAGCGGCGTATATATGACGCAGGAGAAACTGGAGGAGTTAAACCATATGCTGCGGAATGGGGTAGACGGTTCCGAACATATGGGGTTGCTAAATATTAGGAAGCGGCTGCGGCTGCTTTATGGGGAAGAGGGGAAGATGTGGATGGAGTCAGGGGAAGATGGTTCTTTTACCGTATATATTTGTTTTTAAGGAATGAAGCCTTCTTTCGCAGAAAAGATTTTGGGTAGGGAAGGGAATTGGTGAAAAGTTCTGGAATTCCAGCCTTTTTTTGCATTTTCTTTAGGCAAAAAGACGGAAAAACATGAAAAAAGTCAATAAAAAATATATAAGAATAACAAATAACATGAAAAAGTATAACGAGATATAAGAAAAATCCATTACAATGAAACTGTAGATTGGATAAAATAAAATAGGAAGAAAGAATAAGGATTAGGAATTGCTTATGCCCGTCAGGATTGGCGGGATAGCGGAAATGGAGGGTTTATGAAAGTAAAACAGTTAATGGCAGTAGTCAGTTCTGTGGCGCTGCTTGCAGGATGCCTTGCAGGATGCGGGGATAAGGGAAATGACGCTGCTCCGTCTGGCGGGGCGTCAGGAGGCAGTGAGACGTCTGACAGCGTAGATGCAGGAGACGGCGGGACAGAAGCAGGCGGGGAAGGCGCAGCGGCACAGGGGGACTTGTCCGAGCATGTGGAGCTGTCCATAGGCGGCATCAACTTGGCGAATTCCGATGGTAAGGTATGGCCTACCGAGGTGATTAAACAGGTGGAAGAGAAGTTCAATGTGACTATAATTATGAAATCCTATGATAAGGAAAGTCTGAACCTGGATTTGTCCGGTGGGACGACCTGTGACATTGTACAGATTAACGATGAAAACATTGAAGGCGTTCTCAGAGGGAAACATGCAGTAAGTCTGGAAGATTATAAAGATATTGCCCCGAATATTTTTGCGGATACCATGCAGTTGCGCAATGATGTGATGAAACAGTTCAAAAGCGCAGGCGAAGGCAAGCAGTATTTTGTAACGCCCCGTGTAACGGTAGAAGGCGCAGTGATGGATTATGGCGCTGACCTGTTTGGCGGTTATGTGTTAAGATGGGATTTGTACAAAGAAATCGGACATCCGGAAATTAAAAACGATGACGATTATATTGCGGCTTTAAAGGCTATGAAGGAGATTTATCCGCAGACAGAAGATGGGCTTCCGGTATATGCCATGAGCGCATATAACGATTCCGGGCTGCATACCTACTTCTTTAAAGGCTGTGTGACGGAAGGGTTTGTAAACCTGGAAGGCGGATTGTATGTACAGGATGTTGAAACAAACGAACTGGTGGCGGATATTTATGATGCAGCCAACCCGGATGTAGTGACTCCTTTCTGGTCTGGCGTTCAGTTCTTCAACAAGCTGTATCGGGAAGGGCTGCTTGACCCGGACTGCTTTATTACAAAATCAGAAGATTTGAATGACAAATATGCCAAAGGGCAGTATCTTGGCGGGACGGTAAACTGGAACTGCGGTAATTTCAATAAGAATCAAAAGAGCGCAGATCCGGAAACTTTAAAACAATTTGTAGTATTGCCATGTAAGATGGGCTGGGCAAATGAAGGAAATTATGCCGGCTGGAGTGGAAAGTATTTCTATGTATCTTCCCATTCGGAGAATGTGGAACGTGCCGTAATGGTGCTGGATTATCTGCAGAGTGAAGAGTTTTCCAGAATAGCGGATTCTGGCGTGGAAGGAAGATGGGAAATCGGTGAGGACGGAAAGCCTCATTTGACAGCGGATACCATTGATATGAAAACCAATCCTGACCGGGCGAAAGAATGGGAAGAGAGTGGGATTGACAATAGCAATACCACAGCCTGCGTAGGCGTGGCTACAAACAATATGGCAGCGGACGGCGGCATGATTAACCTTTGGAGGGAGCCGGATGTGTTAGCGCTTGGTTTAAGCTATGCGGAGAAGGATATGTGTGAAACCTTAGGGTTGACAGTGCCAAGTGATTTGTTGAAAAACGGCATTGAAGCAGGGACTAATATTGATATGCGCGGTGTAAATGCGACTATCCGTATGTGTTTGGAAACAACGCCGAAGGATATTCTGCGAATTGACAGCAATTGTGAAGAAATTGCCATCAATGCTATCCCCAGTCTGGTGCAGGCGAATTCGGATGAAGAATTTGCGGCAGCGAAGGCAAAGCTTTTGGAAGATTTAAAGAACGCCAATGCGGAAACTTCCGTAGAGTGGTGGCAGAATGCATGGGAAACATCCAAGAGCGCAGTGGAGCAGTTGGGAAAATAAGAAAGGAGTAGGCTTATGGGAAGACCTGTTGCTTGTGCCAGAAAACCAAAGAAGGATTATAGACTGTTGCTGATGTTATTGCCCTTTATGGCTCTGGTGTTTTTGTTTAGTTATGTTCCTATTTTCGGCTGGGTCTATTCCGTGTTTGACTATATACCGGGGGTGCCGCTGTTTGAGTGCGATTTTATGGGGCTGGATTATTTCCGTATTATTTTTACGGATGACAATGTGCTGCGGGCTTTGAAGAATACGTTTATCTTCGCAATCATCGGTATGGCGCTTTCCCCATTGCCTATGCTGTTTGCAATTCTGTTAAATGAGATTAAGTGCGGGCCGGTAAGGAAGTTTATCCAAACGTTTACCACACTGCCTAATTTTATTAGCTGGGTCATTATTTTTTCCCTTGCGTTTGCATTGTTTTCTACCGACGGGCTGATTACCAGCCTGTTGGTGAAAGCAGGGATTGGCAGCGGAACTTCTGTGTTGTCATCGGGAAGTTCTGTGTATTGGTTCCAGACTTTCCTGGCACAGTGGAAGGGGCTTGGGTGGAGTTCCATTATCTACCTGGCCGCCATTGCCGGGATTGACCAGGAATTGTATGAGGCGGCACGGGTGGACGGGGCCGGGCATTTCCGGTGTGCGTTGCATATCACCCTTCCGTCCATGATTGAGACTTATGTGGTGCTGTTTATCCTGGGGATTGGCAATTTCCTTAACACAGGGTATGAGCAGTATATGCTCTTTAAAAATGCGCTGACGGCTACCAATATTGAGGTGCTTGATTTGTATGTATACCGCATCGGTCTGGAAAATATGGATTATTCTTATGGCGTTGCCATCAGTATTGTAAAATCCATAGTCAGCATTACGTTGGTGGTAGTGGCTAACCTGGTAGCGAAAAAGCTTCGTGGAAGCACAGTGATTTAGGAGGCGGCGTATGAATAAAAACAGTATCAAACCGACCATGTCCAGGAGAGTGTTCCAGGTGTTTAACTATGCGTTGCTGATAGGGATTGCGCTGATGTGCATTTATCCTTTCTGGTATGTGGTTATCTATACTTTCAGCAGGGCGGAGCTGGCTGACGTTAGAGCGCCGATTTTCCTGCCCAGGGGGTTTTCGCTTAGCAATTATAAGGAAATTCTGACGATTAAGGGATTTTTCCCGGCGCTGTTGGTTTCTACGGTAAGGACATTGGTGGGGACGGTGTTATCGGTGCTTGCCTGTTCTTTCCTTGGTTATCTTTTTACGCAGGAGAGACTTCCGGCCAGGAAATTTTTGTACCGGATGCTTATTGTGACCATGTATATCAGCGGCGGTATGATTGCTTCTTACATAGTGATTAAGTCTTACGGACTGTTAAACACGTTTTGGGTTTATATTATACCGGGTTTGATTTCGGCTTACAATGTAGTTTTAATTAAGACTTATGTGGAGCAGCTTCCCGCTTCTTTGGAGGAATCGGCAAAGTTGGACGGGGCCGGATATTTAAGGGTGTTTGTGTCTATTATCCTGCCGCTGTCCAAGCCGATTATCGCTACGGTAGCAGTGTTTGTGGCAGTGGGGCATTGGAATTCCTGGTTTGACAACCATATCTATGCAAGGGCCAACAGTGACCTTATGACGCTGCAGTATCTGCTTTACAATTATTTGAATGAAGCGCAGAGGATTGCGGATCAGATTAAAAATGCAACCGGCGGGTCTATGGATATGGAGCAGGTGATTGCTTCCATTTCACCCAAGGGGATACGGATGACAATTACAGTGTTGGCTTCTTTGCCGATTTTTGCGGTATATCCTTTTATGCAGAAATACTTTGTGAAAGGGATTATGGTAGGAGCGGTGAAAGGGTAAGCGGGACACTGGCTTAGAGGCGGCTGAAGTGATGTCCGTTGTATATATTGGATGAGATTTCAAAGACAGAAAGTGGCGGGCGTCAGCGGCCTGCCGGGTTGGCCGTGAGGGGCATCCTTGCCCCGCACGGCTTAAAATAACCATAAACGGTTATTTTTGAAAGGGCGCATAGTAGGTTATGTGACCTGGATTTGGCGCAAACAGGCGGTTCACGCTTCTGGTTTCTGACCGGATGGTATACTAGGGCTGGCGAAAGATTCTGAGAGCGGTTAAAGGCAAGGAGGAGAAGATGGGATATTCAGGAATGGAAGAAGATATGAGGCTGGTGCAGGCGACGCCTTCTAAGAGGCAGGTTGCGTATCAGCAGATGGAGTTTTTGTGTTTTGTGCATTTTGGGATGAATACGTTTTCGGGGAATGAGTGGGGAACGGGGAAGGAAGAGGAGTCGCTCTTCCATCCTGCCAAACTGGATGCAAGGCAGTGGGTGGCTGCTGTGAAAGATGCCGGGGCAAGGGGGCTTTTGCTGACCTGCAAGCATCATGACGGGTTTTGTCTCTGGCCCAGCGCGTATACAGAGCATAGTGTGAAGAATTCGCCTTACCGGGACGGTAAAGGGGATGTGGTGAAAGAGGTGGCGGACGCCTGCAGGGAGTATGGGGTGAAGTTTGGGGTTTATTTGTCGCCTTGGGACAGGAATAGTGAATATTATGGGATGGGGAAGGCTTACGACGATTACTATGTAAACCAGTTGACGGAACTGTTAACAGGGTATGGGGATGTGTTTTCCGTATGGATGGACGGCGCTTGCGGGGAAGGCGCGAATGGGAAGGTGCAGCGTTATGACTGGGAGCGTTATTTTGAAGTGATTCGCCGCCTGCAGCCGGATACGGTAATTTCAATCTGTGGGCCGGATGTGCGTTGGTGTGGGAATGAAGCCGGGATTGTCAGACCCAGCGAGTGGAGCGTGGTGTCGGCGGATATGAAGGACGCTGGGTTAATTGCGCAGTTGAGCCAGCAGGAGGATACTTCTGAGTTTAGGGAGAGGCCCATTGACTGTACGATGCAGGATATTGGGAGCAGGCAGGCGTTGCGGAAGGAGCCAAGGTTAATTTATTATCCGGCCGAAACGGATGTGTCCATCCGTCCGGGATGGTTTTACCATGAGGAAGAGGATGATAAAGTACGTTCGGTGGAAAATCTGAAAGAACTGTATTTAAAGGCGGTGGGCGGAAATACGTCGTTGCTGTTAAATATTCCGCCGGATAGAAACGGACTGTTTCATGAACGGGATGTGGAGTCTTTAAAAGGGCTTGGGGAGTTTATCAGAGGGACTTTCTTAAAAAATCTGGCGCAGGAGGCGAAAGTTGCAGCTACGCCTGTAAAGGGACGGGATGGGAATGGCCCGGAAGCGCTGCTGACAGACAGTTATGAGTCAGGGTTTGGCAATGTGGATGGGGAAAGGGAACTGACGCTTGAATGGATATGGGATGAGGAAAAAGAGCTGGATTATCTGATATTGAAGGAAGATATCCGTTTCAGCCAGCGGGTGGAGAGCTTTTCCGTGTCTTATGTACCGGAGTCCGGCGCGGAAACGGTTTGCTATGATGGGACTGTAATTGGATATAAAAAGATTGTGCCGTTAGATGGGATAAAGACCAGGAAGCTTATAGTGCGTATTACGGATGCAAGGGTGGCTCCTATTTTGTCTTATGTGGGAGTTTATGGGAAGTAAGGCTTGTCTGAGTGACTCCATTGGAAATCTTTTAGGAAAGCGTGTTGTTATATACATGGCTTTCCTTTTTTATACCGAAACAATGCTCCGTAAAGACATAAAACCAATAAAAAACAAGTTGACTTATGTTGGATTTTGTGGTATTATCAATCTATAATCAACAAGAAACCAACATAATGTATGTCGCATATAACCGTAAGGAGGAAAAGGGAATAATGCTGAACGAGTATGAAATCAAAAAAGAGATGTGTGAAATTGGGAAACGGGTGTACGACCGTGGGATGGTGGCGGCCAATGACGGGAATTTTTCGGTTAAGCTGAACGATAATGAGTTTTTGTGTACGCCTACAGGGGTGAGCAAAGGCTTTATGACGCCGGAATATATCTGCAAGGTAGATGCTGAAGGGAAGGTAATCCAGGCCAATAAAGGCTTCCGTCCGTCTTCCGAAATCAAAATGCATATGAGGGTGTACAAGGAAAGGCCGGATGTGCAGGCGGTAGTACACGCGCATCCGTTGTATGCCACCAGTTTTGCCATTGCCGGCATTCCTCTCACGCAGCCCATTATGCCGGAGGCAGTGATTTCCCTTGGGTGCGTCCCTATTGCGGAATATGGCACGCCGTCTACCAATGAGATACCGGATGCCGTATCCAAGTATTTGCAGTATTATGATGCGGTATTGTTGGAGAACCACGGCGCGCTGGCGTATTCCGATTCCCTTTTGAACGCGTATCATAAAATGGAATCCGTAGAGTTTTATGCACGCCTGCTGTATCAGTCCAAGGCATTGGGCGGGCCAAAGGAGCTTTCTAAAGAGCAGGTGGAACGGTTATATGAAATCAGAAGACAATTTGGCATGACAGGAAAACATCCGGCTGATTTGTGCCAGAATAAGAAGGACGGGAAACCAAGCTGCCATAGCTGTGGCGGTTCCTGCAAAACAGGAAGCGCGGGCGGCGCGGATGCGGATTTGGTAGCTTCTATTACAAAGAAAGTGATGGAACAGCTTGGCCTATAAAGGATAAGCGTTCCGGGCGCAGCGCTGTTTAAATACAGAGCGATGAGGAGAGAAAGGAAGGCAAAGGCATTGCCATGGAGGAAGGATTAATCCGCCGGATTGTGGAGCAGGCGCTGGAACAGCTTGGGCAGAGGGAAAACGCCAAGACAGGGAAGGCGCAGGTTCTAACAGGAGCAGGGAGGCCGGAAATGGGTCTGACACTGGAAATCGCCAAAAGGCTTATGGCGCAGGTGGAGCAAAAAGCGGCGCAGATGGGTTTTCCGGCTGTTGTGGCAGTCGTGGATAAGTCGGCAAGGCCCATTGCCGTCCATTGTATGGATGATGCGTATATTGCAAGTTTCGACATTGCATTACATAAAGCCTATACTTCCGCCAGCCTGAAAATGTCTACGGCTGCGCTTGGCAGTCTGAGTGCGCCGGGACAGCCATTGTACGGCATACAGAATACCAATGATGGTAAAATTGTTATTTTTGGCGGTGGGGAAACATTGGAATGGGGCGGACGGATTGTGGGGGCCATTGGAGTCAGCGGCGGTTCCCTGGAACAGGATACAGCGTTAGCCGCCTATGGAAAAGAAATTTTTACACAGTTATCATGCGGCACAGGAAAACAGCAATGAAGCCATGGAGGCCGGAAGGATTTACAGAGACGGTTGAGAAGCCGTGTCTGGAAATTCTTCGAGGGAATGGGCGTAATGGCGTAATTGCGGTACTGGAATCAGAAAGGAATGAAACGGTGGCAGTAAGTGAGCAACTGGTTCAGGATGTGGTGAAGGAAATCATTGCCAGGCTTCAAATTGATGCTGGCCCGGGAGGAAGCAGGGGAGTGTTCAAAGATATGAACACAGCCATTGAAGCGGCAAAACAGGCACAGAAAAAAGTGCAGGCCATGTCCATGGATCAACGGGAAAAAATTATTTCCATTATCAGGAGAAAGACAAAGGAAAATGCCGAAGTTCTTGCACGGATGGGCGTGCAGGAAACAGGCATGGGGAATGTGGGGCATAAAATATTGAAGCACCATCTGGTGGCGGAGCGTACGCCCGGCACAGAGGACATTACAACGACCGCATGGTCTGGGGACAGAGGGCTGACTTTGGTGGAAATGGGGCCTTTTGGAGTGATTGGGGCGATTACGCCGTGTACGAATCCTTCGGAAACGATTATCTGCAATACGATTGGCATGCTGGCAGGGGGCAATACGGTAGTGTTCAATCCCCATCCGCAGGCGATTATGACTTCTATATTTGCCATCCATATGCTGAATGAGGCTTCCATGGAAGCCGGAGGGCCGGAAACCATAGCTTGTACGGTAGAGAATCCAACATTGGAGACGGGCAATGTGATGATGAAACATAAGGATATATCATTGCTGGTGGCGACCGGAGGGCCTGGCGTAGTAACGGCAGTCCTTTCATCCGGGAAGAGGGGCATAGGCGCAGGCGCAGGAAATCCCCCTGTGTTGGTGGATGAAACGGCAGATATCCGTAAAGCAGCGGAAGATATTGTAAATGGATGCACTTTTGATAATAACCTGCCCTGTATTGCGGAGAAAGAAATTGTGGCAGTGGAAAGCGTGGCGGAGGAATTGATGTATTATATGGTCAGTGAGCAAGGCTGCTATCAGGCGGACAAAGAGGAAGTGGATAAGCTGACTGGCCTGGCGCTGACGCAAAAGGGGTTAAACCGGAAGTGTGTAGGCAGGAGCGCAAAAGCGCTGCTTGGGATGATTGGGGTGGATGTGCCGGATAATATCCGCTGCATTGTATTTGAAGGGGAAAAGGAACATCCTCTCATTTCCGAAGAGCTGATGATGCCCATTCTTGGGATTGTGCGTGCAAAGGATTTTGACGATGCAGTGGAAAAAGCAGTATGGCTGGAGCATGGCAATCGGCATTCCGCGCATATTCATTCGAAAAATGTGGATCATATTACCCAATACGCCAAAGCCATAGATACGGCTATTTTGGTAAAAAACGCGCCTTCTTATGCGGCCCTTGGATTTGGTGGGGAAGGTTATTGCACTTTTACCATTGCCAGCCGCACCGGGGAAGGGTTGACCAGCGCCAGTGCATTTACGAAAAGAAGACGGTGTGTTATGTCAGACAGTCTGTGCATCCGGTAATAAAAAAGCATTGACTGAGGCGTAATGCACAGATGGAAGAAAACGGCGTCTGTCTATGGTACGATGGGATAGGCGCAAAGCTGGAAGGAAAACTGGAATAGGAGACAGTTATGGGAAACATAAATACAGTGGATGTGGAAGCCGTGGTAAAGCAGGTGTTGGCAAGTATGATGGACGGCGGCGCGGCAAAGGAAAGCTCTGTGGCAAGCGGGCAGGGCCGGATTCCAGAGACGGCCAGAGTAGCCATGCTGACCGCATTGGAAAAATATGAAGTGAAAGAATTCCCCATTCCGGAAGTGGGAGACGGGGATATCCTGGTAAAGGTGGAAGGGTGCGGCATTTGCGGAACCGATGCCCATGAATTTAAGAAAGACCCCTTTGGGCTGATTCCGGTAGCCCTTGGACACGAAGGAACCGGGGAAATTGTAAAGATGGGGAAAAAGGTAAAGAAGGACAGCGCCGGAAAGCCCTTAAACATAGGGGACAAGGTAGTTACCTGCATGATTTTCAAAGATAACCCGGACATTACCATGTTTGACTTAAACAAGCAGAATGTAGGCGGCGCCGATGTGTACGGGCTGCTGCCGGATGATGACATTCATCTGAATGGTTGGTTTTCCGATTACATATTAATCCGGGAGGGCTCTACGGTATTTAATGTCAGCGACTTGGATTTAAAGTCCAGGATTCTGATTGAGCCTTGCGCAGTGTTGATTCATGCGGTGGAGCGTGCAAAATCCACAGGGATTCTGCGGTTTAACAGCCGGGTGGCAGTGCAGGGCTGCGGCCCCATCGGACTGATTTGCATTGCCGTGCTGCGCACTATGGGAATTGAAAACATTGTGGCTGTGGACGGAGAACAGCAACGCCTTGATTTTGCAAAGGAAATGGGTGCGGGAAAGTCTGTAAACTTTAAGGAACACAAAGGCATAGAGGCCTTGGCGAAAGCGGTGGAGGATGCGTTTGGCGGATATCCGGCAGACTTTGCGTTCCAGTGTACAGGGGCTCCGGCGGGGCACTCCAATATTTACAAATTTATCCGCAATGGCGGAGGGCTGTGTGAACTTGGCTTTTTCATTAACAACGGAGATGCAACCATCAACCCTCATTTGGATATCTGCTCCAAGGAACTGACCATAGTCGGCTCTTGGGTATATACGCTGAGAGATTACGCCACAACGTTTGATTTCCTGAAAAGGGCGAAAGGAATTGGCTTGCCGATGGATAAGCTGATTACCCATGAATTTCCTTTGGAACAAATCAACGAGGCGCACAGGACGAACTTGAAAATGGAAGGTTTGAAAATAGCAATTGTAAACCGCTGAAATTAGCTGTGTGGATTTTACGCAAAACAGTAAGGCGCAGAAACAGAAGGAAAGTGGAGTTAGGGTATGGGAGAAGCAGTAGGGATTGTAGAAGTATTTGGGCTTGCGACGGCATTTGCAGCGGCGGATGCAGGATGCAAAGCGGCCAATGTGACCATAGAGAATTTTGACAAAAACAAACCGGCCAATGCAGATGCGCTTCCCGTGCCGCTGATTGTTATGATAAAATTCCGCGGGACGATATCGGATGTCCGTGCGGCCGTGGAAGCGGCGAAGCGGCGGGCGGAAGAACTGGCAGGCGTCGTGGCAACCCACGAAATAGCAAGCCCGGAAGCGGACACCGAAAAAATGCTGCAGCTAAGCGGCATGGACAAAGTATAAAAAACAGGGCATTGTTTTCATTAAAAGGAAGATGCGGTACTGGAAAACAGCATCGAAAGGAAGTCAGAGCGCAGAAGCAAAACAGCCCTGTTTAAGGGAAGATTTGCTTCTGAAAGTAAAGGCTCTGAATTCCTGTAGATGCGGTACTGGAATGGAGGAAATAAGATGGCACAGTTAGCGTTAGGGATGATAGAGACAAGGGGGCTTACGGCGGCGATTGAGGCGGCGGACGCCATGATTAAGTCTGCGGAAGTGACATTAATCGGGACAGAGAAGATAGGTTCCGGGCTGGTAACGGTTATGGTGCGCGGCGATGTAGGCGCAGTCAAAGCAGCTGTGGAAGCCGGGAGTGTTAGGGCAGCCAGCCTGGGCGAGTTGGTGGCTACCCATGTGATACCAAGGCCGCACAATGATGTGGAGAAGATTCTGCCGCTGATTTAGTATAAAGCGGTATCAGAAGAAAAATAAGGAGAAAGAATCATGGGAAATGCATATGGATTCTTTGAAATTCCCAGTACAACGGCGGCGATTGACGCTTTGGATATTATGTGCAAAACGGCAATGGTGGAGTTTGTCACTTGGGAGAAGAAGCTGGGCGGCAGATTGGTAACGATTATTATACGGGGCGATGTATCGGACGTGAAACAGGCGATGGAGGCAGCTTCTCAGAGAGCGATTAAAAAACCGGTTGCCACGGTGGTAATTGCGAATCCCCATGAAGAAATCATCAAATTGGTGAAAAAAAGCGCCAGCCGGCTGACCAATCTGGCAACGGCCTGGCAGGATGAAATGGAGTAGCATATGGCAGGGCAGGATAATATAGGAAAAGAAGCGGATGCAGGAATGACGCAAGCGGATACGGTGCAGGCAGATGCTGCCCAAATAGCAGGGGAAGCGGATTTAGAAGTGGGAAAAGGACAAAACAAACAAAACAGGAAAGCTCAAAAAGAAGAGCCAAAGGAGGAAAAAAAGATGGCACAGGAAGCATTGGGAATGATTGAAACGAGAGGTTTGATTGCATCTATTGAAGCGGCGGATGCAATGTTAAAGGCGGCGAACGTAACATTAATCGGGACAGAGAAGATAGGTTCCGGCTTGGTAAGCGTTATGGTGCGCGGCGATGTAGGAGCGGTAAATGCAGCGGTGGAAGCAGGAAGCGCCAGCGCATCCAGACTGGGTGAATTAGTGGCTACCCATGTGATTCCAAGGCCGCATACGGATGTGGAAAAAATCCTCCCGGTTCTTAAAGCTTAACGGAAGAAGGAATGTAAGGGCGGGCTATGCCCGCCCTTAATGAACGGAAATTAAAGGCAGAAGCAGGGGAAGGAAAAAAGGGCCTTGGGAGGGAATGGGGCATGGATGGATACAAAATGGCGGATAGCCAAGTTGAACGGATAGCCAGGATGGTATTGGAAGCAATGGGGGAAAAACAGGATTCCCAGGGCGGCTACCTAGTTCCGGTGGGGGTGTCGGCAAGGCATGTGCATCTGACACAGGAGCATGTGGAGGCGCTTTTTGGGGAAGGGTATCGTTTGACTAAGAAAAAAGAGCTGATGGGCGGGCAGTTTGCATCCAATGAGCAGGTGACGATTGTGGGCTTGAAGCTTAGGGCAATAGAAAATGTAAGGATACTTGGGCCGGTAAGGTCAAAGTCACAAGTGGAAGTTTCCGCTACGGATGCCATTAAATTGGGAGTAAAGGCGCCAATCCGGGAGTCAGGGAATGTGGCAGGGAGCGCTCCAATTGCCCTGGTTGGGCCAAAGGGCGCGCTGTATCTGCAGGAAGGCTGCATCATAGCCAGACGGCATATCCACATGCCGCCAAAGGATGCGGCTGCGGCAGGGCTTTATGACGGGGATGTGGCGTCGGTAAGGGTCGATAAGGAAAGGGGAGTCGTATTCCATCAAGTGCAGATTCGGGTGGACGATAGTTTTACCCTGGAAATGCATATAGATACGGATGAAGCCAATGCGGCAAAGATAGCCACAGGGGATACGGTCAGGATTATAAAAGGGGAAAGGCAGTGCGGCGGCATATAGGTTAGTGCGCATGGAGGTTAGGCAGTATGTTGGTAGGGAAAGTGGTGGGAAGCATAGTTTCCACAAGGAAAAGCGAAAAGCTGGTAGGCAACAAATTTATGGTGGTGGAGCTGGCGGAGCGTATGGGAGCCGGGAACCAAATGGTTGCCATTGACGAGATTGGCGCCGGGATTGGGGAATATGTATTGCTTGCCACAGGAAGCGCAGCAAGAGTTGGCTGTAACCAGGCGGATGCGCCGATTGATGCGGCAATTGTTGGTATCATTGATGATGGAAGGCAATGGATGCAAAAATGAGCAGAATAAAACAGGTAAGTTTAGAGGAACTGAGCGCGACTCTGCGGCGCAGCGGCGTAGCAGGCGCGGGCGGCGCCGGTTTTCCCACTTATGCAAAACTGGATAGACGGGCAGACGTCATTCTGATGAATTGTGCGGAATGCGAGCCGTTACTGAAACTCCACAGACAGCTTTTGGAGTATCATGCAGGGGAAATTGTGGCAGCGTTTCATTTGCTGGCAGAGGCGGTAGGCGCCAGAGAGGCTGTGATTGGCATTAAGAAAGCATACCAAAAGACCATTGCGGCTTTGGAAGGGTGCATAGGGGAATATCCTAAAATCCGGCTGGGGCTTTTAGAGGAAGTCTATCCGGCCGGGGATGAGTTGGTGCTGATTTATGAGCTGACAGGGAAAACAGTGCCGCCGGGCGGGCTTCCGATTGAGAGCGGGGTAGCCGTTTTTAATGTGGAGACGGTCTATAATATCTACCGGGCGGTGGCGCAGGATATACCCGTACAGGACAAATTAGTGTCTGTTGTGGGGGAAGTGGAACATCCGCTGACGGCTCGTGTGCCGCTTGGCTGCACCATAGAAGAGACAGTGCGTCTGACCGGGAAAGCAACCGTGGAGGAGCCGGTATATTTCGTCGGCGGGCCAATGATGGGATTTGAAGGGGACGGGAGCCTGCCGGTGACAAAGACTACCAATGCCATATTGGTTTTGCCCCCAAATCACCTGCTGGTGCAAAGGAAGCGGCGGAAATCCTCTATGGATTTGAAACGCGCGGCGGCTGCCTGCTGCCAGTGTTCTATGTGTACGGATTTATGCCCACGGCATCTGTTAGGGCATCCCATTGAGCCGCATAAGTTTATGCGGGCGGCTACATGCAAAGATACGCAGGATACGGATATTTTCCTGAATGCTATGTTTTGCTCCTCCTGTGGGTTGTGTGAAAACTTTTCCTGTATGCAGGGGCTTTCCCCCCGTTCCCTTATTGCGGACTATAAGGCCGGGCTGCGGGCGCATGGGGTGAAACCGCCGCAGACACAGGCGGCTCCTGTGGCCGAAGAAAGGGAATGCCGTAAGGCGCCGATGAAACGGTTGATGGCAAGGCTGGATTTGACCAAATATGATAAACCTGCGCCCTTGCAGGATGCGGCGGTGGAATGCCGGAAGGTGAAGCTGCTTCTTAGCCAACATATCGGCGTTCCTGCGGTTCCGGCAGTGAAGGCAGGGGAATGGGTGGAAAAAGGACAGCTTGTGGCAGAGCCGGGAGAAGGACTGAGTGTGGCGGTTCATGCATCCATAAGCGGGATGGTGACGGAAGTGGGGCAGAAATATATAACAATCCAGGCATAAAGGGCCGGATAGGGGAAACGAAAAGGAAACAGCCCATGGGTCAGCGATGGGCGGCAGAACAGAAAGGTTGTGCATAATATGAGTAAGGCAATCGGAATGGTGGAATATAAGACGGTTTCTTCCGGCGTGACGGCAGCGGACGCCATGGTGAAAACTGCCGAGGTGGATATTATAGAAGCGCAGACCGTGTGCCCAGGCAAATATATAGCGGTAATCACTGGGGGATTGAGTGCGGTGCAGGCGGCGGTGGAAACGGCCAAAGTAAATTATGGGACTCATCTTATCAACAGCTTTGTGCTTGGGAATCCGCATGAATCCATATTCCCTGCGATTTATGGGGCGGCTGATGTGGCAGGAGTTGCGGCGCTTGGCATACTGGAAACGTATGATGCGTCTTCCATTATTGTGGCGGCGGACGCTGCGGCCAAAACGGCAATTGTCACGTTGGTGGAACTGCGCATTGCCAGGGGAATGTGCGGAAAATCCTACCTGATGCTGACCGGGGAAGTGGCGGCAGTGGAGGCCGCGATAGGGACGGCAAAGAGGGAGGCCGGGGCAGGCGGAATGTATCTGGATTCTTCTGTGATTGCGCATCCGGATGAGAAGATTTGGAGGGCAGTGCTATAGCCGGGCGGCTGTGGTTGCTGCTCTTTGGCTCCTTTCTTGACAAAATCCCTTGCAGAAATAGTTTTATGGCGATATAATGCGGACATAGCAGGGTTAAGAGACAGAAAATGCAAGGCACACTGGCAGTAAGGGGGCAGCTTATGTTAGCGATTGAGAGACGGAATGAGATATTAGAAAAACTACAGAAGGAAAAACGGGTGGTTGTCAGTGAACTGAGCAAAGCCTACGGAGTATCGGAAGAGACAATCCGCAGAGATTTGGAAAAGTTGGAAAATGACGGTTATGTCATAAAGAGCTATGGAGGCGCTGTCCTGAATGAAAACGTAAACCTGGATATGCCTTTTAATGTGCGCAAGAACACGAATGTGGTAGGCAAGCAGAAAATTGCGGAGATTGTGCGTGGGATGGTGAAGGAGGGGGAACAGTTGATACTGGATTCCAGTTCCACGGCGGTTTTTATTGCAAAGGCGCTGAAGGAAAGCCACAAGAACCTGACGGTTATTACAAATTCCATAGAGATTATCATTGAATTGTTTGATATGCAGGATTGGCATGTGCTGTCTACCGGAGGACTGGCAATGGAAGGGTCGCTGGCGCTGATAGGGCCGCAGACGGACCAGATGCTGCGTTCTTACCATGTCAATAAAGCGGTGGTATCCTGTAAGGGGTTTGATATGGAAAACGGCATTACGGATTCCAATGAGCTTCACGCAGGGAATAAGAAAACCATGCTGGAGCGGGCGGATAAAAGCATCCTGGCCGTAGACCATTCCAAATTCGGGTCTACGGCCTTTGCCAGGATTGCAGGGTTGGAAAATATCTCTATGGTCATTACCGATGAAAAGCCGGAGGACAGATGGCTGGAGCTGTTCCGGAAGTATCAGGTGGAATGCGTCTGGCATGGGACGGAGGCACAGGCATAGCGAACGGCGCCAAAGAGACAAAATATATAATACGATGTAAAAACAGAAAAGAAAATATGATTTTTAGAGAATGGAAGAGGAGGGAACGGAATGTTAAAAGGTATACCAAGGATTTTGTCTCCAGAATTATTGAAGGTGTTATGTGAAATGGGGCACAGTGACAGGCTGGTAATTGCGGACGGGAATTTTCCGGCTGAGTCTATAGGAAAGAATGCGGCAGTAATCCGTATGGACGGACATAGGATACCAGAGATACTGGATGCTGTTTTACAGGTCTTTCCGCTGGACGCTTATGTGGAGAAACCAGTGAACTTAATGGAAGTTATGCCTGGGGATACGGTGGAAACGCCGATTTGGAAGACATATGAGGAAATTGTGGCGCGGCATGATGCGCGGGGGGCGCAGGCAGTGGGACAGATGGAGCGGTTTGCTTTTTATGAAGAGACAAGGAAGGTATATGCGGTTATAGCGACAGGGGAAACAGCGCTTTATGCCAATATTATGCTGCAAAAGGGTGTGGTAGTGGAGTAAAAGGCGGTGCAGGGGAGTCTATGAATAATTTATATGAGTATATTGATCCGATTGCTTCGCCGTATGAGGCATTTTGCTGCGGCAGCGGCGGGAAGGGATTCCCAATCCCGGCTCATTGGCATTATTATGTGGAGCTTCTTTACATTAAAGAAGGAAGGGTAAGGGTATCCATGGATAATGAGGTGAAGGTATGCACACAGGGGTGCATAGTGCTTTTTCCACCAAAGTGCGTCCATGCTATAGAGGCTTTTGGGAAAGAGGAGCAGGTGCGCTATGATGTGGTGAAATTTGACCTGTCCTGCCTTCCTGCGGGAAAGGCAGGGGATTTGAATTTGCGGGCATCGCTGCAGGTGGTGCGCACATCGGCTTATCCTTGCTGTTTTGCGACAGAGGTGGTGCAGGCGATGGAACTGCGGCCTTTATTTGAAGAAATCGTGGAGGAATACAAAGGACAGGCTTATGCTTCTTCCATGATTGTGACGGCGGATATATGCAAAATCATGGGAAAATTAGTAAGGCGCTGGCAGGAAGAGGGTTATTTCCTCCCGGCGCCCGGTATCCATCCGTCTTATGAAATTAGTTTTGACCGGATTTCGGAATATATAGACAGCCATTATTTTGAAGAGCTGACAGCGGAAAAACTGGCTTCTATGTGCAATATGTCCCATTCCACGTTTTCCATGAATTTTTACCGTCGGTATGGGAAGACGTGCAAGGAATACATTACGGCGACACGGATTAATGTGGCGGAGAATATGCTTCTTTTTTCCAATTATGATGTTTCCTTTATTGCCAGAGAGGTGGGATATTCTGACTGCAGTTATTTTATACGGTGTTATAAAAAGCTGAAAGGAATTACGCCTAAACAGGCGCGTAAGGCCAGGATTTCTTAGGAAGCGGATAGAGAAGGGGAAAAGTAAGGCTGTCTGGAAATCGAAAACTTAGTTTGGGAAATTAGGAAATGATACGGCAGCGCCCGGGCAGTGGAAGAGAAAGGAAATCATCCCTGCCCGGGCGCGTTTGCCGCTATATTATCTGTCTGCGCTTTCGTAAATGCTTCTTACCCGGAATGCGCCGCAGACCGTTGTGCCATCGTCAGTGAAGTCACGGCTTGGAAGGATGCGGAAAGTTTTCGTTCCTGCTTCCATGTCCACAAAGTTGTCATCCAGGCGCAGTACGCCGTTTTCGGTTTCCACGCTGACCGATTTGGCGTAGTTTTGCGCCGTTACGGTTACGGTATCGCCGTCCACGGCAACCGTAAGCTTAGGATCCGCGAATGCGTAATGCTTCGGAGCGCAGAAAAGCGTAGTGCCGGAGGAAACGACGCTGCCGTTTACCGTCAGGGAATATTCCAAATGGACTTTTAACGGATCTTCCCCGTTGAAATCAAGGTGCGGGAGCCATGCGCCGCCATATGCGGGGGCGGATACTTCAAACTGCCCTTCGCGCACCACGGAAGAATCCGGCATACGCAAAGCCCATTTTACCGTACCGTTTACTGTTTCTGCCGTCTCGTTTGCCACATGTAAATCTGCGCTGACGTCAATTGGCACAGGAAGCGTGTTGGGATAAGGCTTCTGGTCAATTTCGCCGTGTTCCTCACAGGAGAGCAGCACCGGGGCGAACATACGCTTTTCCGCATACTGGAGCGCTTTCCAGTTTCCGTAATAGTCCACGCTTGCCCAGGAAGCGACAGGCCAGATATCATTTAACTGCCATACCACGGTGCCCATGCAGGAGCCGCGGAAACGGCGGAAATGTTCCACTCCATAGCGGATGGCGTCTGCCTGGAGAAGCTGTGAGCAATAGAGCAGTTCATCAAAATTCTTTGGGTACAGGTACGTCTGTGAAATATAATTCATAATCTTGCCGTTTGCCGCTGTGTTTCTCTGATGCATTTCCATAATGCGGGAATAAATATTCCGGTCGCCTTCTTCCGTAAAACGGCGAACCGTCTGCAGCGCAGGGAAGGACTGGAATCCAAACTCGGACAGGAAGCGGTAGTGGTGCTTGCGGTAAGCGGTAAATGGCTCATTGCCGTGCCAAACGCCCCAATAATGGACATCGCCCACATTTTCCGCATTGCTGTTTTCGTAGTTGCCGCCCGAAGAAGGAGAGGAAGGCCAGTAAAATGCCTGTGGGTCTTCTTCTTTGACAATCTTCGGAATGATGTATTCATACAAATGGATATAGTCGTAATATTGTTTTTTGGTCTGCGGCCAGGAAAGCGTTTCGTACTGGGTTTCCATTTCATTGTTGCCGCACCACAGCCCGATGGACGGATGGGAGCGGAGCCTGCGGATATTCTGGCGTATTTCCGCGGATATATTGGCTTCGAAAGCTTCATCCAGTTCATAGGAGGCGCAGGCGAACATAAAGTCATGCCATACGACAAGGCCCCTTTCGTCACACACGTCATAGAAAAAGTCGTCCAGGAAATAACCGCCGCCCCAGATGCGGATGCAGTTATGGTAGGCTTCCTGGGCAGAGGCTAACAGCATATCTGTACGCGCCCTGTTCTGTCTGGTCAGGATATTGTCCTCCGGGATATAGTCAGCGCCCATGGCGAAGATTTGGAGGCCGTTTACTTCAAAAGCGAAATTGCGTCCGGGGACTTTTTTCTCTTTCCGGTCTGTGACAATGATTTTTTTCTCCCCATGGGACAAAATCATATCGTTTCCGTCGTCCAAGTCTTCTGCCTGGTCTTTCATATGGCTGTCGTAAACCTCATCCTCCATAGGGTCGGTATTGACGGTCATGGTGCGCAGACCGATATTTTTTTGCCAGGAGTCCAAAGGCTCTTGCGTATCCGTTGCGGACATAAGCAGAACCTGTGCCTGGTACAAGGGCTGTGCGCCATACCCGTTGGGCCACCATAGCTGCGGGTCTTCCACTGTAAGGCCCACCCGGATATGGTTGCTTCTTAACATGCCGCCCACTCCGGTCAGGTTGGAGGCAGGAGCCGAGTCGGTAAAGGCATCGGTTGCCGCGCTGGCGGCAAATAAGGAAGTGTTGCCGTCCGGCGATGTGAGAAGGAAGGAGAGCGTAACCTCTTTGGAGGAAGCTTCCGGCATCCATTCGATTTCTGCGTCCGCGGTCAGCCGTACGGAAGAAACGGTATTGCCATGCACATCTTTCCCGGTGACGGTATGTTCCTGGCCAATGTAAACCTGTCCGATACGCGCGGTTTTGTAAGAACGGATGGACACTTCACGGAAAAGGCCCGCATCCGGGAGTCTGCCGCCCCAGTCCCAGCCGAACATGCAGGCTGCCTTACGGATATGAGGGAAGCCTGGCATAGCGTCACTGGAGCCGCCTACAGGACATTTCTCCATTTCCTGGGCAATAAAACGGGTCGGGGAATGGAGAATAACTTTTAAACGGTATACCGTCTCTGCGGAACCATCCATGACCATAGAAGTAATGTCATATTCCCATACGCGGTTCATATTGTTGGCGGAGCCTAGAAGCTGGCCGTCCAAATAGACGTCAGCCAGTGTGTCTATGCCGTCAAAATGCAGGAAGAGACGGTCGGCTTCCCGTTCTTTTTCCGGGATGGAAAAGGTGGTTTCGTAAGCAAAGTCATTTTCCATCAGTTTCAATGCCGTAAGTTCATTGTCACGGTAATAAGGGTCGGGCATAAGGCCCTTATCAAGCAAAGTTGCGTACACAGTGGACGGCACTTTGGTTTCAATGGGCTCTTGGGGAATATGGTATACATTTTCCCCAAGAACTGTCAAAGTCCAGTTGTCATGAAAATTAAATTGCGCCATTTTCAAATTCCTCCTGATTTCATTTTGTATAGGTATTGTAAGCTTTTTCTTATTTGCGTAGTAAGAATAACCTCTGATAAAATAGTAAAAATCTCCAAAGAAATCCAGATAATATGGAAAAGGATAATACGAACCAATAGAATGGGTTTAGTTATATTGGTCGGCTTGAAGATGATACATGGCGGCATATTTGCCATTTAACCGAATCAATTCCTCATGGCTTCCGCTTTCCAATATGGAGCCGTTTTCCATATAGTAAATCTTATCCACCATCTTTGCGCAGTACAAGCGGTGCAAAATCAGAATTAGCGTTTTGTCTTTGCATATGTGAAACATGCGCAAATACATTTCATGCTCGGAGAGTGGGTCTAAGCTGCTGGAAGGCTCGTCCATGATAATCACGCCAGCGTCTTTGCATATCGCTTTCGCAATGGCGAGCTTTTGGCTCTCGCCTCCTGACAGATTGGTTCCGTTTTCCTCAAACTCGTTGGTCAGCGGCGTATGCAATTTCTCCGGCAGGCTTTGCGCCTTTGCATAAAGGCCGCTTCCCTTTAAGGCTTCCCATATGCCGCGCTCATCTTCCGGCCCCCTTAGCTCCCGCATAAGCACGTTCTCGCCAAGGGAAAAGGCGAAGGATTGAAAATCCTGGTAAACCACGGAAATTTCCTTTCTTAAAGAGTCCACGTCCAGATTTTTATAATTTTCATCATCAAAGCGAACGCTGCCGCTTTGGGGGTCATAGAGCCTTAAAATCAGTTTTGCCAAAGTCGATTTGCCTGCGCCGTTTTCTCCAACCAGGGCGATTTTTTCCCCTTTGTTTATGTTAAGGGAAATATTTTTTAAAATGTCGTCCGCGCTGGAACGGTATTTGAATGACACGTTGTCAAAGCTTATGGAATGGCTTTTTTCTTTCTGGACAGCCTTTAACTCTTCGGTTGCTTCCATTGAGGATTTGTAATCCAGTATCTCTCTTAAATTGTTGATAAATAAAGAGTGCTGCGCCATTTGCGGAGCTAAAATTACCATATAAAAAATGGAACTGCTTAAGTTCGCAGCGCCTATGAGAAGTGTGGAAAAATCGCCAATGCCAATTAGCTTATTTAAAACCTGCCACCCTAAATATACGGCAGGAATGCCATAATTTATTAATGAAAACAGATTTGAACCAAAAACGGATTTGTTTATAATGGAAGGCATTTTAGTTTTTATTATATGGATAATTTCGTCATTCGAATGTGAATATTTGTTAAATAGCAATTCTTTACAATCATGCGTCCTGATTTCTTCTCTAAATTGCGGCAGAGAAAATATGCGTTTTATATAATCTATTTTCCGGTTCTCCTGTGTCAGGGACATTTCATAATTATATCGTTCTTTTGTTATTTTCATATTGATGAAAAACGAGCTAATCACAGGAATAATTGAAAAAAGGATTAGTGCGGGATTCAATAATACGATTACAGACAATACTCCTAAAGTGGAAAATAAATTCGACAAAAAATACTGTAATGTATTAAGAATTTGTACAGAACGCTCATCTGCTTCATTCAATGCCCTAATATACTTGTTATAAAATTCGGAATCATTTATGTCAGAAAGGTCAATGGAAACATACTTTTCATAAAGCGTTTTGGAGATGCCATTCTTGATTTTCAAGTCCCATATTGGAAATTTTACATAAGTGAATAGATTGCTCACTGTCAAATGAAACAAATGTATAAATAAATACATGGATATTGTGGCTAGTAAAAAAGGAAAGGGATTTTCATGCTCGAAAGAATCTATTGCGTATTTATAAAATAGTGCAACGTTTGCTGCATTGATACCATTTAGCAGCGCTATAATAAAAATACTTATGACACGCATTTTACAGTTATGGTAACTGTAACCAATTACAAACAAAATATTTTTTGCAATAGAAGTAAATGAAGTTTTTATTTTTTCCGTTCGCATAACTTTTCTCCTGGCCTTGTTTTGGCTTACGATTTAAAATTCTTCCACAATTTTCTTGTACAATTTTTCATCATATTCCACAATATACTTTTTATGTTCATTTTCTGATAAATAATGTGCCGAAATTGTTTTGTAACCTAGTGTAATGTCTGATTGATAAATATGGTAATATTCAAAACTCGTATTAACTGA
>CAJTQO010000026.1 GCA_910578405.1 uncultured Lachnospiraceae bacterium
GCAAAAATGCTTTATCATAAGCAAAAATGCTTTATCATAAGCAAAAATACTTTATTATTAGCGAAAATGCTTTATCATAAGTAAAAGCATACGAAAAAGGAAACAGGATAAAGAAGAAACCATATGGACGCAAAGAAAAAGCGGGCATCAATCTCAGCGATTAACACCCGCTCCTAAACTATACTGTCCAATGGCCTATACCTCCTGTCTACTTAGTTTTAATATTCACTTTCTTCTTTCGTACCCTTTCCACTTCTCCTCTGTACTACCGTACCGTAACGGGTGATAAACATTTAAAACTGTTGTCTTTGGCTACTCGTTACCTTTTCCTGTGTACTCGAATACGAATTCTTTAGTCCCTTACCTCTTTGGTGCCCCTAATCAATTTGAGAAATAAAATTAAGTTTCTGGTGGACTGTACCTCACTTTCTTCCGTATTTTGTTTCATCTATGTGAATTCTTATGTCTATGGTTACATTATATACACGAATCTTCTTTTTGTCAACACTTTTCTTCTTATTTTTTTATATTTTTTCATTTTACTGCTTATTATCCGAAATTATTCAATATTTTACCAAATTTCTACTTTTTATCCAAATATTCCCTGTCTTTCACAACTTCCCAAGCAGACATGCCCGCTTAACGCTGCGCAAAAACTAATTTTTGCACTGCCGCTTACTTCCACCCGCCTTCCGCCCAGTGGATTTCCCCTTCCGATATGCCGCTAAACTTGCCTAAATTCCATATAAGCCTAAGCGCAGGCATCCCTGCGAATTTTCACGAACTTCTTGCAAGACGTCACATTCAGTGCTATAATACAAAAGTTTGAAAATTTATGGCCGGCGCATCCGAAACAGGAGGGCATTCCGGCAGACATTCTATATGAGGAGAATTTATGGAACAGACCAGAAACGATGTAAGAAATGTAGCGATTATCGCCCATGTAGACCATGGCAAGACCACGCTGGTGGACGAACTTTTGAAACAAAGCGGCGTATTCCGTGAAAACCAGGCGGTAGCCGAACGCGTCATGGATTCCAACGACATTGAACGCGAACGCGGCATTACCATTTTATCCAAAAATACTGCCGTTACCTATAAGAATACAAAAATCAATATTATCGACACTCCCGGCCATGCCGATTTCGGCGGTGAGGTGGAGCGCGTCCTGAAAATGGTCAACGGGGTCATCCTGGTGGTGGACGCTTTTGAAGGCTCCATGCCGCAGACCAAATTTGTCCTGCATAAGGCGCTGGAACTCCAGCTTCCCGTCATTGTCTGCATCAATAAAATAGACAGACCGGAAGCCAGGCCCAAAGAGGTAATTGATGAAGTGCTGGAACTTCTGATTGATTTGGAGGCTAATGAAGACCAACTGGACTGCCCCTTTATTTTCGCTTCCGCCAAGACCGGCGTGGCTTCCTATGAAATGGAGCAGGAAGGGACGGATATGGTTCCGCTATTCGAAACCATCTTAAACTATATCCCGGCCCCCACCGGCGATCCAGACGCTGGCACCCAGGTACTGGTCAGCACCATTGACTACAACGAATATGTGGGCCGCATCGGCGTGGGAAAAGTGGACAACGGTTCCCTGAAAGTCAACCAGGAGGTGGTGATTGTAAACCATCATGAACCGGATAAAATGAAAAAAGTAAAAATCAGCAAATTGTATGAATTTGACGGCCTGGAGAAAGTGGAAGTAAAGGAAGCGGGGATTGGCTCCATTGTAGCCATTTCCGGCATTGCGGATATCCATATCGGAGACACGCTCTGTTCGCCGGACAATCCTTCCCCCATTCCTTTCCAAAAAATTTCAGAGCCTACCATTGCCATGCATTTTATCGTCAATGACTCCCCCCTGGCCGGACAGGAAGGAAAATACGTTACCAGCCGCCATTTGCGCGACCGCCTGTTCCGTGAGCTAAATACGGACGTCTCTTTGCGGGTGGAAGAAACGGACACTACGGAAGCTTTTAAAGTTTCCGGGCGCGGGGAACTGCATCTTTCCGTCCTTATTGAAAATATGCGGCGGGAAGGCTATGAATTTGCGGTCAGCAAAGCAGAAGTTTTATACAAAACCGACGAAAACGGCAAAAAGCTGGAGCCTATGGAGTGCGTATACATTGATGTGCCAGAAGAGTTTTCCGGCACCGTCATTGAAAAACTCAGCCAGAGAAAAGGCGAACTGCAGAATATGGGAACAGCCTCCGGCGGCTACACCCGTCTGGAATTTTCCATTCCTTCCCGCGGATTGATTGGCTACCGGGGAGATTTCATGACAGACACTAAGGGAAATGGAATAATGAACAGCAGTTTTAACGGCTATGGCCCTTATAAAGGAGATATCCAATACCGCAAACAAGGCTCCCTTATTGCTTTCGAAGCAGGGGAAGCCATTACCTACGGTCTGTTTAATGCACAGGAACGCGGCATCCTGTTTATCGGCCCGGGCGCAAAAGTCTACTCCGGTATGGTAGTGGGCCAGAATGGCCGCGGAGAAGACATTGAACTGAATGTGTGCAAGAAAAAACAGCTCACCAATACCCGTTCTTCCAGCGCCGATGAGTCCCTGCGGCTTACGCCGCCAAAGACGCTCAGCCTGGAACAAGCCTTGGAATTCATTGATACGGACGAACTGCTGGAAGTCACCCCCACCTCGCTGCGAATCCGCAAAAAAATCCTGGATCCCACCATGCGCAAGCGGGCGGCTATGAAACAGTAGCCTGCCCGTACCGCGCCATAAACGTAAGCTTTTCGGGGCGGCGCAAACCATATCCCTCATCCGGACACGCTTTCACTCATGGCAGACGCAACGGCGCCTTTCCATGGCCTGGACCGAGGGGTATCGTTTATGCCGCCCCGAAAAGCCTAATTCAATGACAATGGCCTGCATTCCCCCATTTATATTCCCAAAACCCTTGTTGCAATGGCAAAATAAATCACCAGCGACAGCGCATCCACAATCGTTGTAATAAATGGGCTGGCCATCACCGCCGGGTCAAATCCCAGCCGTTTGGCCAATACCGGCAGGGTGCAGCCAATCATCTTGGCAATAGCCACTGCCGCCACTAAGGTAGTGCATACCACCATGGCCACATTGGCTCCTACCCGGTCAAACAGCATCAGCTTTGCAAAATAAGCCGCAGACAGCGTAACTCCGCAAATTAGCGCCACCCGCAGTTCCTTCCAGACAATTTTCGGCACATCCGCATACTCAATTTCATTCAACGACAGCCCGCGGATTATCGTTACGCTGGCCTGCCCTCCCGCGTTTCCCCCCGTATCCATCAGCATCGGAATAAATGCAGTGAGAATCGGAAAAATACTGAGCGCATCCTCAAAAGCGGTAATAATGCTTCCCGTAAAAGTAGCGGAAATCATTAACAGCAACAGCCACGGAATCCTCTTCTTCCATGTTTCAAACACCCCTGTTTTCATATAAGGTTTGTCACTTGGCACAATAGCCGCCATTTTTTCAATATCTTCCGTCGCTTCTTCCTGCAGGATGTCCACCACGTCATCCACCGTAACAATGCCTACCAGCCTGCCCTCATTATCCACCACAGGCATAGCCGTAAAATCATATTTTTGGAACTGTCTGGCCACCTCCTCCTGATCCATCAGCGTATTCAGACAAATCACATTCTCATGCATGATTTCCCCAATCACAGCGTCGGAAGGGCTAAGCAGCAGATAGCGCAGCGTCACAGTCCCAACCAGAAGCCGTTTGGCGTCCAGCACATAGCAGATATTGATTGTTTCACTGTCCACCCCAACCTGACGGATTCTCTGGATAGCGTCCTCCACGGTCATAATTTCTTTTAAGTCCACATATTCCACAGTCATAATGCTTCCGGCCGAATCCTCCGGATACCGCAGCAACTGATTAATATCCCTCCTTGTCTCCGCACTGGCATTGGACAAAAGCTTCTTTACAATATTAGCGGGCATTTCCTCCAGGAAATCCGCCGCATCGTCCGCCATCAGATTGTCAATAATATTCGCCGCCTCCCGGTCAGACAGGGAAGTGATGATTAGCTGCTGGTTCTCCACTTCCAGATAAGAAAACACATCCGCCGCCATATTTTTCGGCAGGATACGGAATATTTTCAGCAAATCCCCCTCTTCCAACTCCTCCAACACCGCGGCAATATCCACGGTATTCATATCCGCCATCCGCTGGCGCAGCCTGGTGTACTGCCTGTCCCTCAACAATTCCTGAATCATTTCCAAGTCTTTGCCTTTTTCCATCGCATGTTCCTCCGTCTGTGATTTTGTCTGAACCAATTGTGCCGCTTATGCCTGCTTCCATAAAAACCACCTCCCTTTGTACCATGCTTATGCCATGCCTGTCAGTACAGGCTGTCGAAAGACGCCGGCGCTTCAAAATAATAACTTCCCTTATCTTCTATTTTCACCCTGCCTGCCGTCGCTTCCGTCAGCTCCCGGCGCAGCCTTACCACATCCTGTTTTGGCACGAGCAGCTTAAGCCTTACCGCTTCCACATATTCTGCCTGCGCAGGCTCTAAGCCCATCTGCCCCAGGATGTATTGGATTTTCCCAATGCCGCTATAGTCCGTTTCTATCAAAAGTTCCGTGCCATACTGCATCACGGCTATTTCTGACGCTTTTAACCCTGCCTGCACGGCCTGCGTATAGGCGCGCACCAGTCCGCCTGTCCCAAGTAACGTCCCGCCAAAATACCGCGTCACTACCACCGCCGCATTCCGCACGCCACATCCAAGCAATACTTCCAACATAGGTTTCCCCGCCGTCCCCGCAGGCTCCCCATCGTCGCTGCACCGCGTCAACTGCGCCCGCTCTCCCACCACAAAAGCCGAACAGTTATGCCTCGCGTCCCAATAGTTCTTTTTTATGGATTCTATAAAACCTGCCGCTTCCTCCTCGGACGCAACCGGGGACAGCGTGGCAATAAAACGGGACTTCTTCTCCACGATTTCCCCGCTGCCGCCTTTTTTTAGTATTTTGTAAGGTAAAAATGTCTGCTCTCTCTGTTCCATATATTCTTCCCCAATCCACGCCCTATTATTTTATCTTCTTCCTTACCGCTACAACATTTTACCATAACCCGGAATAAAAAGATATCCAATTGTAAATAATTTCTTAATATAAAGTAAGAATTTCATGAAAAAACTTTTTTTTCCATCTATACTTTGCTATAATCATGCTATTAGTTGTGCGGACTATGCACACTTCAAGGAGGAAGATTCAATGAATTATGGAAAAAAGGGCGTCTACCGCAAACAAAAGGCGCTCCGTTCAACGTCTGCGAAGTGGGGGAAGAAATTTGCGCTTACCTTTTTTAACGTTATGCTGGCTGGCGTCGTTGTGGCCGGCGTATTGGGGGTAAGCGTGGGGTTTGGCGTGTTCCGGGGCATCATCGACACCTCGCCGGAAATCGGCAACATTGATGTGCAGCCCACCGGATTCTCCACTTTCGTGTACGATATTGACGGCAACCAGACGGCAAAACTGATTGCCGAAAATTCAAACCGTATCCCGGTCACTATGGATATGATACCCGAAAACCTGGCTCACGCGTTTGTAGCCATTGAGGACGAGCGTTTTTATGAGCACAACGGAATTGATATCAAAGGCATTATCCGCGCCGGGATTAAAGGGATAACCAGCGGGCATTTTTCCGAAGGCGCCAGCACCATTACGCAGCAGCTTCTGAAAAACAATGTGTTCACCGAGTGGACAAAAGAAGAACGCGGCCTGAATATGGACAAAATCAAACGTAAGGTACAGGAACAGTACCTTGCCCTGGAGTTAGAAAAAACCGCCACCAAAGATGAAATTCTGCTAAACTACATGAATTCCATCAACCTTGGGCAAAATACCCTGGGCGTTCAGGCGGCGTCCCAACGTTATTTCAACAAATCGGTCAGTGAGCTGAACCTGTCCGAATGCGCCGTGATTGCCAGCATCACCCAGAACCCGTCCCGCTTCAACCCGATTACCCATCCGGAGTATAACTCGGAACGGCGGGCCAAAGTATTGAATAATATGCTGGAACAGGGCTACATTACCCAGGCGGAATATGACAATGCCATGGAAGACGATGTATATTCCCGCATCCAGGTGACAAACGAAGAGGTTGAGGAGACTTCCATCAATACATATTTTGTGGATGCCCTGACCGATGATGTACTGGAAGACCTGGTAGCGGCCGGATACAACGAAACCCAGGCATATACCCTGCTCTACACCGGCGGGCTGAAAATATACTCTACGCAGGACCCGGCCATCCAGGCCATCTGTGACGAAGTCTTTAACAATGAGGAAAATTACCCCGCCAATGTAAAATGGTACCTCAACTATGAGCTGACCATTCAGAAAAAAAACGGGGAAACGCAAAACCACAGCACCGAAATGTACCGCAGCCATTACCGGGAACAGAACCGGAACTTCGACCTAATCTATTCTTCCAAAGAAGAAGCGGATGAAGGAATTGCCAACTATAAGCTGGCTGTTATGGAAGAAGGGGACGATGTGCTTGCGGAAAAGATTACCCTTACGCCGCAGCCACAGGTATCCATCGTAGTGGAAGACCAAAGCAGCGGGGCCATAGTCGCCATGGTAGGGGGGCGCGGCGCCAAGGAAGGAAGCCGGACGCTCAACCGCGCCACTGACACCGTAAGGCAGCCTGGCTCCACCTTTAAGGTCGTTTCCACCTATGCCCCGGCTTTGGACAATGCAGGGCTGACGCTTGCCACCGTGCAAAATGACGCTCCGTTCACTTATGCCAATGGAAAGCCTGTCCGCAACTGGTACGGGGAATCCTACCGCGGCATATGTTCCCTGCGTCAGGGCATCCAAGACTCCTTAAACATTGTGGCAGTGAAAACGCTGACACAAATCACCCCAAGGCTGGGTTTTGATTACCTGCAAAATTTCGGCATTACCACTCTCGTGGAATCCCAGGAAATCAACGGGCAGATTTTTACCGATATCCAGCAGTCACTAGCCTTAGGCGGCATTACCAACGGCGTAACCAACGAAGAGCTAAACGGCGCATATGCCACCATTGCCAACCACGGCACCTATATCAAACCTAAATTATACAACACGGTGGTAGACCATGACGGCAATGTAATCCTTGACAATACACAGCCGGAAACCAAGCAGGTTATTAAGGAAACCACAGCATTCCTGCTTACGGACGCTATGGTGGATGTTGTGACCAAAGGGACGGGCCGTTCCGTCAATTTCGGCGGCATGGCCATTGCAGGCAAAACCGGGACGACCTCCGATTATAATGACGTATGGTTCTCCGGGTACACTCCTTATTACACGGCAACGACCTGGACAGGGTTTGACAACAATGTAAAGCTGTCCGGAGAGGAAAAGAACCTGGCCAAATCCTTATGGCGCGCCGTTATGTCCAAAATCCATGAGGAACTGCCAAACGAACCGTTTTCCGTACCGCCTGGCATTATCACCTCCACCGTATGCTCCAAATCAGGCAAACAGCCGATACCTGGGTTATGCGATGGCTCTTTAAAGACAGAATACTTTGCCGACGGCGTAACGCCGGCAGAAACTTGCGATGTCCATTATCAGGGCGCAATCTGTCAATACTGTGGATTGCCTGCAACGGAATTCTGCCCGTTCAAGATTGAAGGCGTACTGGAACTGTTGCCTACGGAAGACAATTCCCTGCAAAGCGGTTCCTCCACTACGGCGCAAGTAACCAATCCGGACGGCACGGTTTCCACGGTAACGCTCCCTGCTAACCAGGCAAACCTTTGTCCGCACACGATAGAATTTATGTCTACGCCGGGCTGGGAAGCGATTGTGGAACAGCAGAGGAATGAAATCCTGATACGTGACATAGAGGCACAGCAGCAGGCGGCTATGGAAGCGCAGCAGCAAGGTTTGGAAAATCCCCAGGCTCCTCCGGCGGAACAGCCTGTACAGGAACCTGCTCCCCCTGCGCCAGAAGCGCAGCCAGAAGTCACGCCACAACCTCCGGAGGAAACTCCGGCTGAGTAAACAAGCCGTATGGTTTGCAGCTTCTACACCTGGACGGTATTGTTTTCCGTTTATAAAAACCGGAAAGAGATTCCTGACAAGGAGCCTCTTTCCGGTTTTCTTTTTTGACGCTGCTTTCGCATTTTTTAGCGCCGCTTTCAAAATTTATCTGATGCGCCCATCCCTTTTCCTGGTAAGATTAACGTTCCTTTGCACTCTTGATAACATAGCCCACTGCTGCCTCCGCATGTACGGGAAGGCTTTTAGCGGCTGGGTCTTGCGCCTCAGATTCCGGCGGTTCTGTTCCTTCATAAAATGACTGCATGGCATATTTGGCCAGCAGTCCCGATATCCGTCCCCTCTCCATAGAATCCTCACTCCCAAAAACTACGACAATCAAATCATGTTCCGTCGTCCCGTCGTCCACAGCCAAAGACGTAATCAAACAAGCCCCGGCTTTGTTGGTCGTTCCGGTCTTTAAGCCCGTAACCCCAGCCTGGTTATATAGAAGCGGATTGCTGTTACGCACTTTAAAATCCATGGACTCCAACGTGGCTTCTTTCAAGGAAGTGATATCCTTAATCTGAGGATAGACCTTCAAAAGGTAAGCCGCCAACCGGAACATATCCTCTGCGCTCATACGGTTTTGACGTTTGGAAGGGATGGAAGAGTCCGTATACGAAGGCAGTCCATGACTGTTAAAAAAGACCGCCTGTGAAAGCCCCAGTTCTTTGGCTTTCTGATTCATCTTTTCAACAAACGCTTCCTCTGAGCCGGAAATCAATTCCGCCAGGCAAAGCGCGCATTCATTGCTGGAAGGCAAGAGAAGGCCAAGTAAAAGCTCCTGTACGGTAATCTGCTGTCCGGCTTTCAGAGGAACCACTCCATCGCTTGAAGAAGCCAGCCTCTCAGCCGCATCGGAGACGGTGGCAGAGTCCTCAAGGGTAATCTGCCCGGCCGAAATGGCATCCATCGTCAAAAGACAGGTCATAAGCTTGGAAGTGCTGGCAATCGGATACGCTGTGTCCGATTGATACCGATAGTAAGATTCCCCGGTTGCGGCGTCTCCCACCAGCACACTGTTGACCCCGTAAAAGTATCCGGCCTGCTCCAAATCGGAGGGAGAAACAAGAAAAGGTTCCTGCGTGCGAACCTGCAAAGAATCCGCGCCGGAATCAGTGATATTCACATCCAAAAGCATCGCCAAATCCGTAATCATCATGAAACAATCATATTCCCCGGAAGGAAGCTTCGTAATCATGGTGTAATACAGCGCCTTTTGCCCGTTTACTGTAAATTCATTCCGCCGTAAAGCAATATCCGGATTCCCGCCGCTTTCCCATGGGACGTTTTCATTTCCCAACGGCGTATAGTCATTTCCTGTGGTCAGTGCAACGGCGTTATTTGTGATATCCAAAGAAAAAGACTTTTCCGTACCATTCAAAACCATTGCCATATCCCGCAGGGAAAGGTAAGTATTATGTACATAGCTGTAATCCAGCGTTTTAACCGTTCTCTCCGCGCCGTCATCC
Organism: uncultured Lachnospiraceae bacterium; assembly: GCA_910578405.1. Taxonomy (GTDB): domain Bacteria; phylum Bacillota; class Clostridia; order Lachnospirales; family Lachnospiraceae; genus Kineothrix. The sequence continues at coordinate 9,534 of CAJTQO010000026.1, forward strand.
GCCTGCGCCATGCAGATTCCTGAAATCTCAAAACTTGCAAACGCCCTGACCGGCAAAAGGGAACATACCAGAAGCACGGACAATATAAGAGAACTTATTCGAACTAACTTATTTTTCATCGCAACCCTCCCAAACTAATCATAATCTCCTATTCCATTGCGCCCCTTACCGGCGTTTACTGCTTCCCGGGCTGTTTCCCGCTTTCGTATTCCTTTAAAGTATAAACCATAGGATAAGGACTGAAAAAATGCCCGCCGGATGCAGCGGGGTCTGTTTCTCCCAACAGCGCAAGGTTGGCGCCCTTGCGAATGTAATATTCTTCCGTGGCCTCCTTTGCCCCGCCTGCATCAAACTGCCGGAACAAAACGCCTTCGGCGGTTTCATAAGTTCCGCTGCCTTCATATTGCGCCTGCATGTTTTCTAATGAGGGAAGCAAAACCGGCCCATAAGACATCAGATAAGATTCCGTAGACATCCCGAAAGCCGTGGCTGCAAGGTTCTCAATCTCTTCCGGTTCAACGTCTCCCTCATAGCCCGCCATACGTAGCCTCTCTCCCAAAAGCTCCCGGAAGGCTTGGGCAAATGCCTGATAGGCAGCCTGCTTACAGGCTTCATAGCTCTCTGGTGAGATATGGCAATGGAAAGTCCCCTCAGAACGGGATGTTTGCTCTAATGTCATATTGAGCTGTATAGTCAAATTTTCCATATAGGATTCCATATCCTCTAAGGATATGGATACGGCCTCTATGTCCTGCAACCAGTCAAGCGCCGTAACCGCCGCCTGCTGCGTCACATCAATTTCCGCCGTCCACTCCCCGGACAAATTCCGGTCGCCTGATGTAAAAAAGTAAAGAAACGCAAAAAGGATTGCGCAAGTTCCCAATGCCAGAAATAAAATAGTAACCATGGCATTTTTTATTGTTTTTCTTTTTTTCTTTCCTTTTTTCATAAATGCTTATTCCTCCTCCCCTTCCGCCGACACAAGCTGTCCCCTTGGCCGGATAATCTCCTTCTTGCTCCACCTTCCAGTCAGATACCAAAGAAAGGACAGTATATAATTGGCCGCCCATCCCATAGGAACTGCATACCATACCGCCTCCACTCCCCAAAACCCGGCAAACCGGAAAGAAACCCACACCCGTATCCCAAGATTCACCAGATTTGCCAGCGTAAACATCCCCACATCTCCGGCGCCTCTCAATACACCGTCCGTAATTGCCTTCATACCGATAAAAACAAAAAAGAAACGGATAAAAACCAGATAAGCGTCCCCCACTGCAAATGCGCCGTCCCCCTCCCCGGCGCCCATAAAAGCCGAAATAATCTGCCCATGAAATAAGCTCAGCACAACAAAGATAAATAACCCAAAGCCAAACACTATCCCATAAGCCGCCCGGTACCCTTTGCGTACCCGTTTCGCAGCGCCTGCTCCCAAATTCTGCGCCGTAAATGTGGATACGGCATTCCCTGTTGCAATCATCGGCACGATGCATATGGATTCTATCCTCATGCCTGAAGTGTATCCGGCCAGCGCCGAAGAGCCAAATCCGTTTACCACAGACTGCACCAACAGCATCCCAACCGAAACAATAGACTGCTGCACCATGGATGGAATCGCAATCCTTACCATACTGCCCAACATCCCGAAATTGTAATATAGCGTCCCATTACTACGCCCTTCCAATTCTTGCGCCGCACCCGCCTCACAAGAAACGCCCTCCCCGCTCTTTGCCTGTGTCCGCCCATATGTCTGGAGCGTACGCAACAACAGCAAAAAGGAAATAACTGCCGACAGCCCCTGAGCCATTACCGTTGCCACTGCAACGCCTGCCACACCCATCCCAAATGCAAGCACCGTCAAAAAATCCAGGCCGATATTTAATAGTGAAGAAAAGATAAGCAGGCACAACGGCGTTTGGGAATTCCCAAGCGCATGAAATACGGACGATAAAATATTGTACATAAATAAAAAGGGCAAGCCCACAAAATATATCTTAAGATACAGCTTTGCATCCGCCAGTATATTCTGCGGCGTATTTAACGCCTCCAGGATTGGCCCGCACATCAGAAACCCAAACAGCCCAAGGACTGCGCTTAAGACGGCAAAACTAATCAGGGCCGTATATACCGAAGTTTTCATTTTCCCATATTCCCTTGCCCCCAAGTATTGTGACGTAATTACCGACGCCCCAATGCCGCCTCCTATGGCAATCATAATAAAAACCGTCGTCAACGAATAAGACGCGCCAACCGCCGCCAGCGCATCCTCTCCCACACACTGTCCTACAATTACGGAATCCGCCATATTATAAAACTGCTGGAACAAATTCCCAAGAATCATAGGCAGCGCAAAGAAAAATAAGGATCTTCCCGGAGAATCCTTAAGCATATCGCACTTCTTCATTTTCCGCCCCTGCTCCTTCCTGTCTCTGTAAACCGCGCCGCTCCTTCCGCTTTCTATTCATTATATCCTTCCAGAATTTATTTTACAAGTTTTTTCTCCGTCTCCAGCTTCCCCATATCCCCAGCACAGGCAAAATGACAAGCGCCACTCCCATTCCTGCCACAAAACAGCATCCTTCCAGCCACATACCGTCCTCCTAATTGGCAATAGAGCCTTTCCTCCAACAACTCCATAGACCCCTCTATGCCTGCAAAAATTTAAACAAACTCTACCTATCCCATTTCCGTCCCCGCCTATGTTTCCCATTTTCCGTAAAATAATCCTCTCCAGGATAACATACCGGACAGATATTTCTATATTAATTTCTTACACACAGTCAAAAATATGCATTTGCTGACAAAATATGAAATTGCCGACACAACATACATTTGTTGACATAACATGCATTTCCTCACACAACATACATTTCCTCGCACAACATGCATTTCCTCACATAACACACATTTCCTCACACAACATGCATTTCTTGACACAACATGCATTTCCTCGTACAACACGTATTTTCTCATACAACACGTATTTCCTCACACAACACACATTTCCTCACATAACATGTATTTCTTGACACAACACGCATTTCCTCACATAACACACATTTCCTCATACAACACGCATTTCCTCACAACATACATTTCCTCACACAACATGCATTTCCTCACGCAACACGCATTTCCTCACACAACATGCATTTCCTCACGCAACACACTATTGCAAATGAAATACGCAATTACAATCCATTCCTGGGGAAATGAAAAGCAGGGAGCAACACGAAGCGTAATACAGAACATGGAATGGAGCTTAAAAAGAAATTTGGATAGGAGGCGGAAAAAGCCGGACGAAAATAAAAAGACCTTTCAAGAATTTCTAACATTTTCTTGAAAAGCCTTCCTCTTATATTGAAGAGCTGCTAACCAGAATCGAACTGGTGACCTCAACACTACCAATGTTGCGCACTACCGACTGTGCTATAGCAGCTTAGTAATGAAACGACAAACCCTTCTATCTTTCTGTCTTCTTTACTGAACCGAGTACCCTCAACAAATGATATACTAACATACTTCCTGTCATTTGGCAAGAGAAAAATAGAAATATTCATTAAAAATCCATTAAAAATAAAAAACCTTTCGAAAAATCGAAGTAACCAATCAACATTTGCGGCAGATAAAGGCGCGTAGCTCCAAACTGTAAAACTGGTTAGAAAAAGAAACCGGAAACAACATACAGCATATGGCGGAGACGCTTATAGCAATATCATTGCCGGAATTTATCCCAATTCCTTTAACAGCCCCTCACAAAGCATCCGGTGCATCTGTCCCTTGTCGCCAAGCTTGGCCGCTTCATCTTCCATAATATAAATGGCATAAACTAACAGCTTGGATATTACCACCATCCGCATATAAAAATCCGGAAGCTGTCCTTTGATTTCCCCTTGCCGTATTCCATCCTGGATTAATAGCCCAATCACATCCTGCGGAGTGCAGATTTCCTCATTCTTCTCCCTAAGCCCTTTATGCAGCGCTTTCCCAATAGGGCCATTGTCCGTCAATAACTGGATAAATTGAATCAAGCAGTCCCTTTTTGATATCTCCCTGTCCATGCATTCCAGAATCAGGCAAACCCTGCTGACAAGCCCCTCCTTTTTTCGTAAACTTTCCATCATCTGGCTGCTGATTAAGTCAATATGGTAAAGCAGCGCACTGCTGATTAGTTCCTCTTTGTTGCTGAAATATTCATATGCCGTTCCTTTCCCGATTCCTGCCCGCCCCGTGATATCGGACACCTTCACATCCCTTATATCCACATCCTCCCCAATCAGCTCCAGCACCGCCTCATACAGTGCCTTTACCTTTGGCAGCAACTTTTCTTTCATAACCCCTCCCATACAACGCCCTGCTCTTACCGGGAGGCTCTGCTGCCAAGCGCTGTTTTTCCAAAACCTAGCCTGCAGCAAAGCCTCAACCTGGTATCGGCCTTCCAATCCCAAAACTCTTCTCTTATTCTATCCTATGTCTTTCGCCCTTTTCTCCCGTTTGAAAATATCATAGATACAAGGCACTACCACTAAGGTAAGCACGGTTCCGTAAATCAACCCGCCAATAGTCACAATAGCCATAGGCCGTGAAAGCTCCGCCCCCATATCATGGCCAAACGCCATGGTAGACAAAGCCAGTATCGTTGTCATAGCTGTCATCAGCACAGGACGCAGCCTGGTTCGTCCGGCTTCCACAATGGCCTCTTTCTTTTCCATGCCAGCCTCTCTCAACTGATTGATGTAATCCACCAGTACAATACCATTATTTACGATTACCCCCGCCAGCATCACAAACCCAATCACTGCAATGACACTGACTTCACTGCCGCTTATATACAAACCTAAAAATCCTCCGGTAAAAGCTAACGGGATAGTAAACATAATAATAAAAGGAGACAGCAGCGACTGGAATTGAGCCACCATAATCAAATACATAAAGACAACAGCTAAAAGCAGCATAAGCATCAACTGTTCCATCGCCTCCATAATGGTTTCATTTTCACCGCTAAACACTAACGTATAGCCGTCCGGAAGCTGATAACCCTTTAACCTCTCCTGCAGTTCCTGGGACACCAGCCCCACATTATAGCCCTCTGCAATGGAAGCCGTCACACCGATATAACGGTTTTGTTCTGCACGGTTTACCGCATCCGGCGATACCTTTGTCTCAAACTTGGCAATTTCCGAAAGGCGCACTTTTTCTTTTGTCCCATCCTTTTTTGTCACATCAATAGGGATGCGTTTTACCGTTTCCCTTGTCAGGGCTATATCCTCCGCGCTTTTAACATAAACGTCATATTCCCTGATTTCCGTTTCAAATGTAGTCGCGCTGGAAGCATCCGACAGCCTTGCCGCAATCTGCTGGAATATTTGCGCAACCGTCAGTCCATGTTCAATCGCCTTATTCCGGTCTATAATTATCCGCAGCTCTTCCGTGGAATCTTCCATGCCGTCCGAAACCTCTGCCGTCCCTTCCGTGGATTCCACAATCGCCGCCACATCCCCTGCGATTTCCTGCAGGGTATCAATTTCCCGTCCGCGGACCTGGATGGAAATACCGCTGCCACCCAAAGCGCTCATATCCATAGAGGAAGTATTGATGACCAGTTCCACTTCTTCCATATCCGCCATCATCCCTTCTATCCGTTTCGCCAACTGCTCCCCTGTCAGTTCTTTATCCTCCCGCAAGGTAATATAAAGATCCGTCACATTGTCAGAGCTGTTCCCGCCTCCGGTTAACATCATCATACTGGACGTGCTGGCCATGGCGCCCACATCCACCACATCTTCGATGGTGCGGATGCGCTCCACAATCTCATCCGTTACCTTTCCGGTTTCTTCCAGCGGCGTTCCGTCCGGCAGGGATACCGTAACCATAATCTGAGTGCTTTCCATTTCCGGCATAAAAGCCGTCCCTTTAGACAAGGCCAATGCCGCGCTGAATCCTACCAGCGCCAATGCCATCAATAGCGTTACAGGCTTCCATTTCAAAGACAGGCGCAGCGCCTTCTCATATACTGTAACCAATGCTTCAAAAAACCGGCTCTCCTTTGTCGCTTCTTTTGTCTTGCTCAACATCTTAGACGCCATAGCCGGAACCACCGTCAAAGCCACCACCAGGCTCGCCACCAGCGAATAGCCAAAGGTCAGCCCCATATCCACAAAAAGCTGTCTCGTAATCCCTTCCGTGAACACAATGGGAAGGAATACACATACCGTAGTCAGAGTGGAAGCCATAATCGCCCCTGCCACTTCCTTTGCCCCTTCCACGGCGGCTTCTCTCATCCCCTTTCCTTCGCTGCGCATACGGTAAATGTTTTCAATTACCACAATGGAGTTGTCCACTAACATCCCCACACCTAACGACAGACCGGACAGGGAAATAATATTCAATGTCACTCCGCTGAAATACATACAGGCTATCGCCGTCACCAAGCTGATTGGTATGGAAAAGGCAATAATCAGTGTGGGCCTTAAATCCTTTAAAAAGAGAATCAGCACCAGAATGGCAAGCAATGCGCCAAACAAAAGGCTGCTGGCAATGGAATCCATCACCATATCAATATAAATCCCCTGATCCATCAGGATAATCATGGACAGTCCGTCCTGTTCCCTGGTCAGTTCCTCAAATTTCTCTTTCAGCTTATCCGATACATCCCCGGTGGAATACCCGGTCTGTTTCTGCAAGGTAATCAATACCCCTGCGCTTCCATTGATATTCGTATAAATATCCGCGGAATTATCGGTCATAAACACATCCGCCACATCTGAGAGGGTAATAACGTCCACTCCGTCCATATCCGGGTTTAGAATCGGCATAGCCGCCAACTCCTCCACTGTCACTGGCTTATCCCCCACACGCACCAGATAGTCAATCCCCTCTTCCGTCACATAACCCCCCGGCATGGAAAAGTTCTGTGCGGCTAACAACGACTTAACCGTATCCACCGTCAGGATATCTTTCATATCCGCCTGCGCATAAGCGTCTTCCCTTGCCTCTTCCAGTTTTTCCGCGCCTTCGTCCAACTGCTCTTCCCCTTCTTTTAACTGCTCCAGCGCATCATCCAACTGTTTAAATGCATCATCAATCTGTTCCTGGCCCGACTCCAACTGTTTCTCACCAGTTTCCATCTGTTTTTCCGCCAGCGTCACCTGCATTTCCCCCAAATCCAGTTTGGACTGGGCATTGGCCAGTTCCGTGGCCGCCTGCAGGTTGCCTTTATAAAGCTGTGTCAGGCCGTCGTCCACCTTTTCCAAATTTTCATCAATAGGCCCTAAAGAATCCCGCAACTGCCTGAGCATACCGTCCAAATCCATATCCGGAATCTGGATGCCATTCTGCTCCAGCGCCGCCTGAATCTCCTCCCGCAACTGCTGCAGGCTGGCTTTTGCCTCCATCAGCGCATCCCGCTCCATCACAAGCCTTTCTCTCTGTGCGGCCAGCCCTGTTTCCGGCTCGTCACGCTGCTTCTCCAACTCCGCTTTTTGAATCTGCAGTTCTAATTTCTGATTCTCAATTTCCGCCTTCCGGTTCGCCGCTTCGGCTTTCTGGTTCTCCAGCTCGGCACGCTGACCTTCCAAACTGCCCCTGCGCTCACCCAGGCTGGCAATCAGTTCACCCCCCGACATGGAATTCTCATATTCCTGCAGTATCGAGCGTATCTCTCCGGCTGCATCCGGCGCCTCTTCATCAACTTTGCCCTGGATATATTCCACATTTTGCTCCGTGTAATTGGAGGCAAAATTCTCTGTGGCCTGGATGGCGGATATTTTACTGTCAATTTCTCCGATTTGGGCATCCGCCTGGGCCGTCATTTCCTCATCCTGGGCAAGCTGTGCGTCCAATAAGGCAATCTGTTCCTCCACTGCCATAATCTGCCCTTCCAACAAGGCAATCTGTTCCTCCACTGCGGCGATTTCTCCCTCTTTTTGCGCAATCTGGCCATCCAGCTTCTCCATTTGACCGTTTAAGTCGCCGGAATTGCCTCCAAGGGAATCCTTTAGCTTTTTCTGGATTTCCTCCAGCAACATAATCTGTGCATTAATATTTATTTTCGCCGCTTCCAAATCTGCTTTTGCCGTCAAAAGCTCGGTTTCCATTTCCGCCAGTTGTTGGGTGACTTCTTCTTTTTTCTGCTCCAGTTCCCTTTTCCCATCCTCCAGCTTGCTTTTGTTTTCCTCCAGCTCCGCCTTTCCGTCCTCCAGTTCCTTCTTGGAGTCTTCCAGCTCTTTCTGCGCATCGGCCAGTTCCTTTTTGCCATCGGCGATTTCTTTCTTGCCATCCTCCAGTTCTTTCCGGCCATCCTCCAGTTCCTGTTCCTGTTCTTCCAATTCTTCATCTATGTAACCGAATACCTGCTTATTGATGGCATTTATCTTATCCTGCCGGATAATAACATTGACGCTTTCCTCCAACAGCCCGGTTGCGCTGGCGCTGGCTACGCCTTCAATGCTTTCCAATTGCGGCACTATGGTATTCTTGGCCAATTCGCTGACCTGCGCGTCCGTAGCCCCCTCCATGCCGATTGCCGCCACCATCACTGGCATCATATCCGGATTCAGTTTCATAATAATCGGGTTTCCCACCGCATCGTCCCAATAACTGGAAATCTGATCCAGATTCTCCCGTATTTCCAAGGAAACCGCATTCATATCGGCGCTTTGGGCAAACTCCAGGATTACCATGGAATAGTTTTCACTGGAAACCGAACTGATGCTTTCAATATTGCTTACTGTGGCCATAGATGATTCCACCGGCTTTGTCACTGCCATCTCCACCGTTTCCGGACTCGCCCCTATATAAGTGGTCATAACAATCACATAGGGCAAGTTAATATTGGGCAGCAAATCGGTAGTCATCTTGGTCAACGACACTATCCCCAGCACCACTGCCATGATTACCCCTACCAGTACAGTATAAGGTTTCTTTACGCTAAACTTCGCTATCATTGCTCTAACCCTTTCTTTGCTGTCTAAAGAGACGGTTCCATCCCTTTATCATAAAATCCCAACAAACCGTCCGACCAGTCGGTCAGTTTGTTACGCTCCTTATTATATGGCTTGTTCCCGGCTAAGTCAAGAAGGAAGGCAAGAAATTTTATGAAATAAGAATAAAGGCGCAGAAAAGAAAAACGGCGCCCAACAGGGCGCCTTTGCCGCATCATTGAAAAATGGGGGAAGAATCAGATTACATGTAATATTTCCCGCAGACCGTACGCCACACCATCCTCCCTATGGCTCCTGGTGATATAATCTGCCGCTGCTTTGCATTTGGGGGAAGCATTTTCCATGGCTATGCCGCAGCCTGCAAAGAACAGCATGTCCACATCATTGTCAGCATCCCCAAATGCGGCTATCTCCTCCCGGCGCAGCCCAAGCCGTTCCATAATATACTTTACGCCGGAATGCTTGCCAGCGTCCTGATAAGATATTTCAATAAGCTGTGGGATAGATGAAGTAATGTAAATTTCCTCCGCACATGCCTCTATGGCCTGCCATATGTCGCTTTGCCGCTCCCTGTGGCTTACGACGATATCCATACTGTCCATTTCTTTGCGGTGCGCAAGGATAAAGGCGCGGATATCCTCTACCAGGTTCCTCGTGCGTTTTATGTATTCCACAGCCTGGGGCGTTGCCCCGAATGCCGCTGGGTTTTCCACATACGCCCTATCCGCGTATGCCGCTCCGTCCACAAAAGCTTCGTACGTGATGCATTCTTCCAACGCGGCCTCTTTTCCCGTATCCGCCTTTGAACTTCCATACCAGGAAGCCGTTGCCTCCAGAATGGCCATAATGTCTTTTTCCTTCAGCAGATAACGGCAGAGACATTTCCCGGTGGGGACATGGTACATGGCTGCGCCGTTTCCTGTCACCGCATATTCAATCCCTGGCAAATTCAGGATGTCCTGCGGCAATGTGGCAAAAGACCTTCCGCTTGCCACCACAATATGCACGCCGTTTGCCATTGCCTGCAGCAAAGCGTTCCGGTTCCCTTCCGATAAACGCCCCTGTCCGTCTAATGTTGTCCTGTCTAAATCCAATGCCACACACCTAATTTTCCTCATTGTCACTGCTTTCATCCCCGTTCCTTTGGGCATCCGCTCCGGCTTCAACCCTGTCCGTTCCCGCTTTTTCGTCTTCCTCTGTGTCCTCTTCGTTTTCCAAGCTGTCAGCGTTTTCTTTTTCTGCATACTTATCCATAAACGCTATTACTTTACTGCGGTAACTTTCCGGATCCACCATATTGCTGGTGGCATGGGCGGCGCGTTTTACAATCAGCAGTTCTTTCTCTGCCACACATGCTTCATAATTCTGGCTGCTCATCTGCGTAGGCACGAAGGTGTCCGCACCGCCGTGGATAAACAAAACCGGAATCCGGTTTGTCCGCATACAGTCAAGCGTGCTGCACTCTTTAAATCCAAAACCGGCCCGCCGTCTGCATATCCGGTCAGCCACATTCAAAATCGGGAACCGTGGCAGATAGAAGCCGGACTGCAAAACACTGGCAAAAATATCCCATGGGGAAGTAAATGCGCAGTCCGCAATAATGCCTTTCACCTGCTTTGGCAGTTCCAGCCCTGTCGCCATCAGTACCGTGGCGCCGCCCATGGATATCCCGGATAAGAAAATTTTGCATTTCCCCTGAAAACGTTTTGCTATGTATTCTGTCCACTGTTTCAAATCATAGCGTTCTTTTACGCCAAAACAGATATATTCCCCTTCACTTTCCCCATGGCTGCGCTGATGAGGCGCCAAAAGATGGTATCCCTGTTCATGATAAAACCGGAACAGACCGGAAAAATCGCCATAACCGTCATTACGGTATCCATGCATCAGAATCAGCGCCCGGTCCGATTCCTCTTTCGCCGGAAGATAATAAGCCAAAAGCCGCAGTCCGTCATGGCTTCTCATCGTAATGCGTTCCTTTTCCTGCGCCCAAAACCATTGTTTCCCCGTTTCCACCACATCAGGGAAAGCTTCAAACCCAAGCCCTTTTTCCTCCCCGTATTCCTGGGGTTTTCTTCTTTTTTCAAACATTTCCTTCATCTTCGGGGCAAGCTGCCAAGCTACCTTACGGGCAAACTGCCAGGCGTGGGGCCGAAGCCCCTTTTTCCTGCGGCTGTTGTCCCGCAAAACCGCCGTTTCAAACAATACCCGGGAAAGCGCGTAAACCGGCGCGATAATTGCCCCCGCGCCAAGCCCTGCCACCCCAAACCGTTTTACGTGGGGCGGACGGCATCTTCCCACTCCGTTCTTATTCCTTTTCATTTACCTGCTTCTCCTATTTTCCATCCAATCAAAGCCTTTTGGCTCCCGTCTCCCACAGCGCCCCATCCTATGGCTCGCCTGCCCATACTGTCCTGCCCTTCTTATTCTTATTTTGAGCCTCTCCCGCACAATCTCCGTTATCTGCTTATCTGCGCCCCCATAATTCCGTTTGGGACTCATACTGGCCGTTCATCCAGTCTATCGCCTGCTCAAGTCCGTGCTGGCTTAAAGGAAACTCATTCCTCAACTTCCGCTCCTTAGGCGTCTTCCCATAACAGAAAGGCTCCGGCCAGAGAATCACCTCCAGGCAGCTCTCCTCCCCTGTCGTTTTTTTCCGCAGCATATACCGCATCCCATCCATGCTTCCGGTATAATCTTCTTTTTTTACATAATTCAAAACCTGGAACTTTTCTTTCTCTATCATGCCAAGCCCCCACCCTGTCCTTGTCTGGCTTCTCTATTCTTTCCCTCATACCACTGCGCGGCTTTTCTTTCTTTGCTTTCTCATAGTGAATCCCCACAACAGACTTATCCGCCAAAGGCAATGGCTTCCGGCCAGGCAAGCAATATCCCAATACCATGCCGGATATTTATCATTTTACAGCCTGAACTGGCCTATGCTCTTTTGCAGCTCATCGGCAATCCCTTTAAGCTGTCCTGCGCTGGCGGATATATCCTCCACAATAGCCGTCGTCTCGGAAACCGACGCTGCTGTTTCCTGTGTAGACGCTGCATTCTGCTGCGCGATGGCGCTTAGGTTCTGCACCCCGTCCACCACCTTGGCCCTGGCCTGATCCAATTTCTCCGTCTGGTCCGCAATGGCCTGGATGCTTATAATCGACTGGTCTATCCCTGCTTTCACTCCGCTAAACGTCTCTTCCGATTCATGCACTTTTTCCGTCTGCCGGCGTATGATTTCCCGTACCCCGTCCATAGTCTCCACCGCCTCTTCGGAATCATGGAGCAAGGATTTGATAATGGACTCTATCTGTCTGGCCGACTCATCGGACTGCTCCGCCAGTTTCTGAATCTGCCCTGCCACAACTGCAAAGCCCCTGCCTTGCGCGCCTGCCCTGGCCGCCTCTATGGTGGCATTGAGGGAAAGCAGGCTGGTTTCTTCCGCAATGGATGTAATCAAATCTGTAGCTTCCCGGATTTTCAGCGCCGATTCGTTTGTTGTGTTGGTCTGCTTATAGATAACCTCCATCGCGTCCATCACCTTTTCATTAATCTCCCCTAATTCCCGCATAATCATAGTGGCGGCGTCGCTGGCTTCCTTAATCTGATTGGAACTCTCCGCCAGTGTGCCAACTTCCGCATTCGTATCCTCCACCATGTTCCCCATAGCTACGATATGCTCCGTAGCAGTCTGCGTCTCCTGCGCCTGGAACGTTGCCCCGGTGGCAACCTCCTCCACAGCCTTGCCTACCTGCGCCACCGTCTCTGCCGTATTGGACGCTTTGGCGCTTAGCATCCTCACTTCCTCATAAACCTCCCCGCATTCCTCCGTAATCTTGCTAATCAAAGTCACCAGTTCCTTCTTCAGCTTTGCCACGGAAACGGACAAGTCACCAACCTCGTCTTTTCTTCTCATGCTCCGGCTGTCAATTTCAACCGTCAGGTTCCCTTTGGAAACTTCGTTTACCGCTGACACCCCGGCCCGTATCCCTTTTACGATATTGTTTGCAATCACCCAAGCCACACAAATAAGAACGAGAACCGTTCCAAGGATAATATACAACAGCCGCATAAGAATGTCATGTATTACAGCCTCTGCCGCATCCTGGCTGATGCCAGTGAAAACCATGCCCACCGGGCTATTGGAACCGTCATTATATAATGGCACATAGCAGGCAAAAAATTTCTCCCCTGCCACGTCCACATTTTCCGCAAAATAATATTCCCCTCTGCCCAGCACTGCCGCCGTCACTTCCGGAGCCGCCTTTGTCCCAATGGGACGTTCCCCCGTCTGCGACTTTACGGAAGTCATATACCTGGTATCCCCGAAAAATACAGTTACCTCCATCCCTGCCTCCCCTTTTACCTCATCTGCAAGCAAGGTGGTGCTTTGGGATATATTAATCAAATCCCCTTTCCACATATCCCCCTGTTCATCCACCCAAAAATCCCCGCTTCCTTCCAGGCTGATAGCATCCCTTATGGAAATGGCAGTCGCTTTCATCCCCTTTTCAATCGAATCTGTCATTGCAACCATAATCGCTCCAGAACCAACTACATAAGTAACCACCGCCAGGCACAGCAATGGCAAAACCACAAGCAGCAGCATCTTCATTTTCAGTTTCAGTCTCATTCCTGCTTCCCTCCAATCATTTTATAACATTTCGTGAAAACTGCACTGTCACGCCATCACCAAACTTTATATGTATGCATGATGTTTTAATTATATTACATTTCACAAAAAATAGAAATAGAAAATAAAAAAACCTATACATCCATAAATACGCCTATTTTCGCCTGCCCATGCCTGTTAAAAAATCCAAAACCCGTTCCTTAAAGTCTTTTGCTTCTTCATACGCTGCATGGCCAAGGCCATTATAAACAAACAACTCGCTCTGACTGATTTTTTCGGCAATTGAAAAAGCGGCCGCCGCTCCAACAATTTTATCGCAGTCCCCACCGATTACTAAAGTGGGGCATACTATTTTGTCCAATTCCATATAAGCATTATGGCTGACGCAGGAAGCTGCCTGTATGAGAAAGCGCTTAAAGCTTTTAGGCTTTCCTATTCTCCCAATGAGCGGATAAATTCGCCGATACTTTTTCAAGTACCTTTCCGAATATGATTTTTCCGCTGTATCTATCATCAAATCCTTATAATTTCCCTGCCTTGCCATTTCAATCCAACCGCCGACTTCTTTTTTTATCATCTCATTGGGCTTTGCGCTTGTCACCGCCAAGATAAGCTTGCTGACCAAATGAGGATAATCAATCGCAAGATACTGCGCTATCATGCCGCCTTGCGATATGCCTAAAACATCTGCCTTTGAAATGCCAAGAACAGTCATGGCTTCTGCATGGTCTTTTGCCATTTCCCTTGTAGAATATCCCTCTTGCAAATGATTTTTCCGACTGAAAACATACACGGTAAATTCTTTTGCGTATATCCTATACATTATCGAAAAAGCAAGAGCCATTCCTTTTACCGTAGACAGTCCATCTCCCAATCCAGGCAGCATTATAAGATTTTTATTTCCATTCCCAAAAGATATGTAATCCATTTCAGAATTTCCAACGCGGACACTTCCATTGTGGGCATGATAAAACATAACCTCCTCCTTTACTTTACGTTTCCTGCTGAAACCGCTTTATGATAAATCCTTGATTGGAAGCCCAACTCCCAAATACAAAAAGATACTGGAAAGCCCTTAAAAATCAAACTTTCCAGTATCTTTTCCTTCATCGGAGTGACAAGACTTGAACTTGCGGCCTCTACTTCCCTAAAGTAGCGCTCTACCACCTGAGCCACACCCCGGCACCTGATTATCAGGTAAAAACTACATTTAATAATTTACTATAAATGTATGAATTTGTCAATATATATTTTTGAATTGAAATGGAACTTAGAAGTCCAGCAAATAATGCTCTATACTATCCAATCACAGAATCAAAATTACACAGGAAATTGGAATTTCCTGTAACGCAAAGCAAAAAGGAGGGCCTCAGCCCTCCTTCTCCAATATCCTTTTCAATGTGGCAAACAAAGTATCCACGTCAATCGGTTTGGCGATATGTCCATTCATCCCGCATTTAAGCGCTTCCTGTTTGTCTTCCTCAAAAGCATTCGCTGTCATTGCTATAATCGGTATGGACGCCAGTTCCTGGTTCTCCAGGCTCTGAATCCGTTTTGCCGCCTCATAGCCGTTCATTACCGGCATCTGTATATCCATCAGCACCAACTGGTAATATCCCGGTTCCGATTTGCTCAGCATATCCACTGCAATCTGTCCGTTCCCTGCCACATCTACGGAAAATCCCGCATCGCCCAGAATCACCACTGCAATTTCCTGGTTCATCTCAATGTCTTCCGTCAGCAAGATGCGTCCTTTGGGAATCTCCGGCTTTTGTCTGACAGCGTCCTTTTCTTTTTTTACATTGCTGTCTACAATGTTGCGCAGGCAATTGCGAAGCTCTGACAAAAACAAAGGTTTGCTGCAAAACGCCGTCACGCCGGCTGCCTTTGCCTCATCCTCAATATCCGTCCAGTCATAAGCTGTCAATACCAAGATAAGCGCTTTCTTCCCCATTTCGTTGCGGATTCGTCTGGCAACTTCTATGCCATTCATATCCGGCAGCAGCCAGTCAATCACATACACCCGATAGCTGTCTTCCCTTGTCACGGCCTGATGGGTGCGAAGCACCGCTTCCTTCCCTGACAGCGTCCATTCCGCGCGCATCCCAAGCTGGCCCAGCATATAGGACACACTGTCACAGGTGTTGAAATCATCATCCACCACTAAAGCCCTGTAATTTTTCAATTCCGCAATTTCCGGCGGTTCCTTCGCTTCCGCATGAAGGCGGAACATAAAGGAAGCGGTGAATTCCGAGCCAACGCCCTGCTCACTCTTCACTTCAATAGAGCCATGCATCATATCCACAATATTCTTGGTAATGGCCATCCCAAGCCCTGTCCCCTGAACCCCGCTGGCGGTTGTACTCTCTTCCCGTTCAAAAGGCTCAAAAATATGCGCCACAAACTCTTCGCTCATGCCAATGCCGGAATCCCGGATTAAAAATTCATAATACCCATACCCTTCCGGCGCCCCGGCTTTTTCCGTAATCCGGATGTTAATAATGCCGCCTGCCCCCGTATACTTTACCGAATTGCTGACCAGATTCAACAACACCTGATTCAGGCGCAGCTTATCGCAGTAAATCTCTTCATCAAAAACATCCACAGTGTCAATACGCAGCTCCAACTGTTTGGCATGGATATCCGCCTGTAAAATATTGCAAAGTCCGTGCAGTATCTCCGGCAGGCTGCACAATTTTTCCTCCAGATGGATTTTGCCGCTTTCGATGCGGCTCATATCCAGCACATCATTAATCAGGCTTAACAAATGGTCGCCGGAAGTTTTAATCTTTTTCAAATATTCTTCCACTTGGTCCCTATGATCAATATGGGCAATGGCCAGTGTGGTAAAACCGACAATGGCATTCATAGGCGTCCGGATATCATGAGACATATTGGAAAGGAAAATGCTCTTCGCCTTGCTGGCCCGTTTTGCCTGGGACAATGCATCCTCTAACAGGCTTTTCTTTTCCATTTCATTGCGGGTTTCCTCGTCCACGCTGTGGAAACCCAAAACAATGCCGTGCCCTTCCTCCCACAATCCTGCACGCACTGCCTTCATCTGGAAATACTTTACTTTACCGTCTTTCATTACACGGTAATTCACATAATATGTTTTCTTTTCCGCCAGTTCTTCCCTCAGTTTCTCCCGGGCCACTGCCTGCCACAGCATATCCCTGTCATCCGCCTGCACGAATTTCCTGATATAAAGCCCCATGCTTTCTTCCAGCGACATTTCCCCACTGAAAGCATCATCCAGCATATGTCCGCTATCATCATTGCGGACCGGCACCCCCATCCCGGTATCCAGGTCAAAAAACCAGACTAAACTGTAATCTAAAACCAATGCCTGCACCAGTTCCTGCTGCCGCCGTTCCCGTTTCTTTTCTTCCAGTTTTTGTTCCGTTACATCCAATAGGAAACGTTGGTAGAACCGTTGGCCATTTTCTTCCAACAGCTTAATATTCCCCAGTACATGCAGCACTTCCCCGTCTTTATGCTGGATACGGTACTCAAGGCTGACGCTGTCCCCTGCCTTTTTCAATTCCTCTATGCCTTCTTTTAGCTTTTCCCTGTCTTCTTCCAGCACAGACGGCGAAATCATATCAAATCCATTGCCTGCCATCTCTTTTTGCGACTCGTACCCCAAAATCCTAAGAGCCGCCCTGTTTATGCTAAGGATGCGCGACCCATCTTCCGTATGGCACAAAACGCCGCAGTCCATTGCCATAAAGATAGCCTCCAGCGAACGGTTCTTTTCAATGATTTCCTGCTCATAAGCCCGTTCCTGCGTCACGTCAATAGCCACGCCTACCGTTCCCATCACACTCCCGTCCAAATCATACAACGGGGATTTGTAGGTGGCAAGCGTCCTCATCCCTTCCCCGGTCCGTATCACCTCTTCGGATACAAAGGTCTTGCGCTTCTCCATCACTTCCCGCTCTGACTCAATACATGCCGGGTCATCTTCTTCCACATCCCAAATATAGGCATGTCCGCGCCCTTCCACCTGTTCCCTGGACTTATTGACCGTCCTGCAGAAACTGTCATTCACTTTTCTATGTATCCCATCCTTATCTTTATACCAGATGAGATTTGGCACATGGTTAATCGTGGCCTCCAGATAAGAATCTGCCTGCCAGAGGTCTTTCCCTACCTTATATGCCTGCTGCCACCGCAGGAACCGGAAGCGAATCTGCGCATCCCCCATGGGAACCGCCCAAATATCCTTCGCTTCGGGAAAAGCTGCCACCAGCATTTCCATCTGCCCTTCTGCCGCTAACAGGATTACTTCTGTTTCCCCGCTTTTTCCTGCAAACAGCCCTCGCACATCCGTTTCCGCATCCATATCCTGTAAATTGGCAAAAATAACATCCGCCTCTGCCGCCAATGCCCCATCCAGCTTGCCGCTCTCTGAAAACTCATGGGTAAAGCGCTCCAGCGGCGGCATTTCCCTTATAATCTCAAAAACCCTGCAGGACTGACCTGCAAAATAGAAACGAAGGCCACAATGATACATTGTTCTTTCCTCCCATGTCATTGCAATCACTTGTCATTTGGCATGATATTTTTTCTTTACACGCAAAACAGCGGAACCAATTAAATTACCGCGCATTACTGGCACTCCGCCTATAATACTATTCTAGCAAGTGTATCATTCCATGTCAATATCAAACATCCCTTTGCTTATGCATCATTGCCAGCAAATCGTTACTGTTCACTCCGCAGTAACAGGTAAAAATCCATGCAAAATTCGCTTCGCAAATGGATTTTTATACCCGATGCAAAACAGCCTTCCTCACATGCTTTACATATATCTCCCGGACTGCCGGAATTTCCCCAAGCCCTTCCAACACGCACTCCACTTCATACCCTGCATTATGCAGGGCCAGCCTCCAGGAGCCTTCCTGACCGCCTGCCATTTCCCGCCTGGCATGTTTCCCCGCTGACAGCATAAGCGGCGCAAGGACTGCCTTTCGATAAATCCCCTTTTTCCCCATGACGTCCAGAATCCTCCCCAATCCAGGCTCTCCCTCCATCACGCCGATATAATAGTTCCCATATCCCGCCCTGCGCAGCTTTTCCTGCAGCATAGAATAGGCGCAATTGGCTTCCCCCTGCGTCCCATGTCCCATAAAGCAAATGGCCGTCTCTCCCTTGTCAAAGACAGACATTTTCCCTGTAACCGCCCTGGCCACAGCCTCAAAGTCCTCTGTCGCTGAAAGCAGCGGCTCTCCAAGCGCAACTTTCGCAAATCTGTCCCTATACTGTCCCAAAACAGCCACCAGCTTCTCATATTCCGTCCCCTTCACCAAATAGACAGGCTGGACGGCCAGTTCTGTAATGCCTTCCGCCGCCGCTTTCCTCAATGCTTCCTCCAAACAATCCGCTTCCACCTTGCAATGCGCCTTTAACCGTTCCAAAACTGTCCGGTTGGAAAAAGCCAATCGCACCTTCCAAGCCGGAAATGCCCTGGCCACATCTTTCTCCACTGCCCCTATGGTTCTCTCATAGCTTTCCATATTGTCTGCTCCAAACCCTACCGCCAATATCATCCGATGTTCCCCTGCATCAAACCATTCTTCCATTCAGCCCCCCCTTACTTTCGAACGTATATCCCCTCATTTCTGACATACCAACTGCATTCCCGTCTAAAGAAAGCATCCTATTCTTGTGGCAATGTCATTCACTTAAGCTTTTCAAGATGGCGCCAGCCATAGACCTCAGTCCAGGCCATCGAAAGACGCCGGCGCTTAGGCGCCGTTGCGTCTGCCGTGAGCAAAAACGTGTCTGAATAAGGTCTATGGTTGACTCCATTCTGGAAACTTAAGTGAATGACATTGATTCTTGCGAGGCCGCTTTACACCGCCCATACTGTTTATGTGCCATTTGCCTTTATGGGCCGTCCTTGCCCTTGTTATTCGAAAATACGTATCTCTTCTTTGGACAGTTCTTCCACCAGGCGAATCAGCTTCTGGAAATCCGCAAGCAGTTCTTGTGAGCAAACTTCCGCTTCCTTATAAATTTTCTTCCACTCTTCAGTCTGCCCGGCCTGTATGGCTGGGAGCATTTTCGTTCCATAGGAATGGAACAGACGGTGCTTTTCACCAAGTCCATCCCAAATTCTTGCCACCTCCGGGTGCAGGGGGTGAAAAGCATAATAAAAACGGCCAAACCCGCATTTTGTGTAATCGGTCTGCAAAACCTTTATTTTGCCTTCCTGCGCAATTTCCTTCAAAGTCCCCATCCAACCTTTGTGAGCCGTCACTGCGTTATGCATACAGTTTAGAACCACCTGGTTATCCAGCATATAAAACGCATCCTGCGCCATGCCGCCCATAATTTTAATGGACTCATCCAATTGCTTTTCAATGGCTTTGGACGGCTCCACAAGTTCAGCGATGGAATGGCTGGACACAGCCAGCGTTCCGGTATCTTCCTCCAGTTTCTTGCACTGCCCGTTCACATTCTGCACTTGATGGTCCAATTCGTTCATGGAACTGCTGATTTCTTCACTGGCTGCCGCTAAGGAAGATACGGAATCCGCAATATGTCCCATACTGGTACGGTTCTGCCCGGTAATTTTCCATACATTCTGTATGCTTCCATTCATATGTTCCAACTCGGATATGGTAATGTCCACACTGTCCGAACTTTTTTGGGAAGCCTCCTGTATGCTGGTGAGAAAAGAATCCATATTGCCTGTCAGCGATTTTGTCCTGTCCGCCAGTTCCCGTATTTCCTCCGCCACAACCGCAAATCCCCGTCCTGCCTCCCCGGCCCTGGCAGCTTCTATGGAAGCGTTCAATGCCAGCAGGTTCGTCTGGGAGGAAATGGCGTTGATAGCGTTTACCACCTCGTTCATATGCTGGATTACGTCAAACAGCCCATGCATTTCCGCTTTCATTTCCCCTGCGGTGGAAATCGCGGAAGAAGACAGTCCCGTAATAGAAGTCAGTTCCTTTTCACAGTTATGGATTTCCTCCATAATATTGGCCGATTCATCCGAAAGCTCAATAATCGTTGTTGTCAGGTTTTCATGCGCCTTTGACACCTCGGAGGCAATATTGGCCGTAGAATTGGCCGCCTCACTGATGTTTGTTATAGATGACGTAATGGAAGTATTGATTTTCTCCACTGTCCCCACATTGGTTTCTAATGTCAAATCCATGGCGCTCATACGGATTAATGCATCCATGGTTTTAACAACAGCCTGTTCAAACTCTTTCCTTCCTCCCGTCAAACGCTGGTGGATTTGATTCAACTCCCCATTTTCCGGCACATACTGCATATCCCTCAATCTGGAAATAGATTCAACGGCGGCATATGCAGCCCTTTTCCTTAACTTCATCATATCCTGTCCTTTCTTTTTGTCCTTGCCCTTATATTAGAAACAACATAGCAGTCCTCCCCCTCTACTCCCCGGTTCCCTCATTCCTTTTCTTTAAACAGTCTGCACAAATATAATTAATTTTCAAATCGTAGGAAATCATAGGGAAATCCATCTGGCTTTGCAGCTTTTGCGTCAAATCCTCCAAAGCAATATCCGACAGTTTCCCTCACCTTCTGCATACTATATGGTCATGGCGCGTCATCCGGTCAAAACGATCCGGACACCCCTCCACAGAAACCTTTCGGATAAAACCCTCACGGTATAAAAAAGACAAATTATTATAAACCGTAGCAAGAGCTGCCTTTTCATTTTTTTCTTTTAAACGCAGGTAAATCTGCTCCGCTGTTAAATGCGTTTCCGCACTGTTAATAATTTCTAAAATATATCTGGCATTTTTTGTCATAAAACCCACTCCGCCCATAAAAAATAAAATAAGAATAATTCTTATTCTAGTTTAACACGATAACATATTTTGTCAATATCCATATTTTCCGCATTTCTTTCTTCTTTCCCCAAAAACTATAACAAGCCCAGAATCACCATGATCCAGGGCTTGTTATAGTTTTTACCTATATTTTATTTTTCTTTCGGCAAAATAGGCTTACTGCTTATTTCTTCTGCAAATATTTTCTCAGGTCAAGCGCTACTGCAATCACAATTACAAGACCCTGTGCGATATAAGTATACGCCGGATCCACTCCAAGGAACTGCAGACAAATCTTCAGGATTTCAAACACCAGCACACCAATCAGAATGCCTCCCACCCGGCCAACGCCACCGTTAGCGGATACACCGCCGATGGTGCAAGCCGCAATGGCCTCTAATTCATAACCGTTGCCGGTTGCAGTAGAAGCGCCGCCAGCCTTTGCGCCTACCAGAAAACCAGCCAGCGCATACATACAGCCTGCCAGAATGTATATGCGGATTAAGGATGCCTTGACATTGACGCCGGCAACCTGCGCTGCATTTTCATTCCCGCCGATGGCATACATATATTTCCCATGACGGGTTTTATTGTACAGAAACCAGAAATATACACCCACTGCCACCGCAAAAATCATCAGATATGGAATTGGCCCGATGGAACCGCTTGCCACTGTCAGGTAACTTTTCTTATAACCGCCCATAGGCTGGTTATTGGTAATCAAAGAACAAAGTCCGTAAATTACCGTCTGCATACCAAGAGTTGCAATAAACGGCGGAACTTTTAAAACAGAAACCACTACACCGTTTACGCCGCCAAAAACCCCCATAATAACCATAACAATAATCAGCGCCACTGGCCATGGAATATCCGGCATCCATGGCAGCATACGGGCGGAATAGTCCAGGCTTTGCAGCAGCATGGCCGAAAGGCAGGCCGCTAACCCAACCGCGCGCCCGGCAGACAAGTCCGTCCCCTTTGTAATCAGACATCCTGACACGCCGCAGGCTATGATAAACCTGGGGGATACATTCACCACCAGGTTCTTAAAATTGTTTACCGTAAAGAAATTCTTTGTCGTAAATCCGGTCAGGATGGCCAACAGCGCGATAAGGATAATAATCGCATTGTTGGATATAAATTTTTTTATATCAAATGATTTTCCCATGATAGTCTCCCTCTTCTCTTTGATATGCCTCTATGATTCAAACTGGGTCGCCAGCGCCATGATATTCTCCTGATTCGCCTCCCTGCCATCTAAAAACCCGGTTACACGGCCATCACACATTACCATAATGCGGTCTGACATACCAATCAGCTCACTCATTTCGGAGGAAATCATAATAATGCTTTTCCCTTGCTTCGCCATCTCAGCAATGATACAATAAATTTCATACTTAGCCCCAACATCAATGCCGCGCGTAGGTTCATCCATAATAAAAACATCCGGATTATTGGCCAGCCAGCGGCTAATCAGCACCTTCTGCTGGTTCCCACCGGAAAGCGACTGAATCTGCGTCTTGGAAGATGGCGTCTTAATGGAAAGCTTCGCTACATTTTCCTGCACCAGTTCTTCAATCTTGGCGTCATTGAGCATTACCCCGCCGATCAGGTACTGGTTTAAGGATGCAATGGAAACATTGTCCGCAATGGACAATACTCCCAGAATCCCAGTAGCGCGGCGGTCTTCCGTCAGCATGGCTATCCCATTGTTGATGGCATCCCTGGGCTGGGTAATTTTTAACTCTTGCCCTTTGTATGTAATCCTGCCTGCAATATGGCTGCGCAGCCCAAACAAACCTTCCATTAATTCCGTACGCTGCGCCCCTACCAGCCCTGCCACGCCTAAAATTTCACCTTTACGCAACTGGAAAGACGCGTGGCGGAAACTCTTGGGATTGATGGATGTAAAATCCTCCACTTCAAACACCATTTCCCCTGGTACATTTTCACGAACCGGATACAATTCAGACAGCTCCCGGCCAACCATCTTCGTAATGATAAAATCCGTAGTCAAATCTTTGGCCGACCAGGTGCCAATATATTGGCCGTCCCGCATAATCGTCACTTCATCGCTGATACGCAGAATTTCATCCATCTTATGGCTGATATAAACGATAGAAACCCCTTTCGCCCGAAGCTCATTGATAATGGTAAACAAGGCTTCCACCTCCGCCGCCGTTAGAGACGAAGTAGGTTCATCCAAAATCAGCGCTTTACAGTCCGCCGAAACCGCCTTTGCAATTTCCACCAATTGCATCTGAGACACCGAAAGGCTTCCCAGCTTTGCCCTTGGATCGAAATTTAAATGAACTTCTTCCAGCACCCTGGCCGCATCCTCATACATCCGGTCATGGTCAACCACCGTAAAAGGCCCTAATTTTTTCATTGGATACCGACCCACATAAATATTCTCGCCGATGCTCCGTTCCGGTATCGGCTGCAATTCCTGATGCACCATGGCTATCCCGCGGTTCAATGCATCCAAGGGGCCTTTAATCTGTACATGTTCCCCTTCGTAAATCAATTCCCCCTCGTCCATGTGATAGATCCCGAACATACACTTCATCAAGGTCGATTTCCCAGCGCCATTCTCACCCATCAGGGCATGAACAGTGCCTGGCCGAAGGTTTAGCTGCGCCCCGTTCAATGCCTTCACACCTGGAAATGTCTTGACGACATTGTGCATTTCCAAACGATACTTTGACAATTTCACAACCTCCTTTACTGTTTTATTCTGCCTCCATATATTGGCATATTGATATTTGCACCATCCCGTCATCCAGATATCAACATGCCAATGTATCTTTCCTTAACTGTCCCATTTTGCGAATCAGCTTATTGTAACAAATCAGGGAGTGCGTGCGCCAACGCACACGCACTCCCTGCCGCTTTGTTCTTTCCTTAAAAAGCAAACGCTTAGCTTTTACGAATCATTTACTAAAACATATATTGCTTTTATCTTTTACTGGAAATCAGCTACGTTTTCCGGAGTAACCTTCACATAGTCTACATAAATGGACTGTTCGCCGGCTGCGTAGGTCTTCCCGCCTAACAGCGCTTCCATAGCATCCACAGCGCCTGCCGCCTGGCCTTTCGCATCATTCAGCACAGTGCCTGTCATATTGCCGTTTGCCACTTCATTCAAAGCTGCATCCAAAGCATCCACGCCTACCAAGTAAATGTCTTCATTTACGGTACGGCCCGCTCCCTGGATTGCCTGCAAAGCGCCGATAGCCATATCATCATTGTTGCAGAATACCACTTCGATGTCTTCACCGAATTTTGCCAAATCGTTCTGCGCAATTTCCTGTCCCTTGTTACGATCC
This sequence comes from uncultured Lachnospiraceae bacterium, assembly GCA_910578405.1. Classification (GTDB taxonomy): domain Bacteria; phylum Bacillota; class Clostridia; order Lachnospirales; family Lachnospiraceae; genus Kineothrix. The sequence continues at coordinate 34,255 of CAJTQO010000026.1, forward strand.
CAGTCACCACGCTGTAAATCAAGCTGCTCCACTTCCATGCCTGCATCGGTCAGCGCCTTTACAGAAAACTCGGTACGGTACTGTGCATCCACGTTCTCCGGGTCGCCCTGGATCATAATATAAGAAACTTTGCCGTCCCCGTTGATATCGCCCTTATTTGGCGTATCCAGAATCAGCTCGCCCTGCATCGTGCCTGACTGACGCGCATCGCATCCTACATAAACCAGTTTGTCATATGCGCTCATCTGCTCTGCAGTAGGCTCACGGTTAATCAATACGGTAGGAACCCCCGCATCCTTTACGGTCGCAATAATCTGGTCTGCTGCAGAAGTCATAACTGGATTGATAATCAATGCATCCACCTCCTGCGCAATGAAGTTGTTGATCTGGTTGTTCTGTTCCGCCTGGTCATTCTTGCCATCCATAAAGGTTACGGTATAGCCTTTGCCTTCCAGAATTTCCTGCAGTGCATTACGGTATGTGGTCATAAACGCATCATCAAATTTATAAATGCAGACGCCAATATTTCCGCCTGCCCCCGCTGCAGTATCTGCAGGCGCTTCTGTATTTTCCGCTTCCGTTCCATCCTCTGTGGGAGCCGTTTCCTCTTCGGCAGGCGTTGTTTCCGGTTCTGCGGGAGCTTCTGTTTCTGCAGGAGCCGCATCCTCTGCTCCGCCTGTGGCCGCCGCATCCTTTGCGCTGTCACCGCCACATGCAGCCATGGAAAGCGTTAGCATGGACGCCATAGCCATAGCCGTTACTCTTTTTAACAATTTCATACTTTACATCCTCCTCTTATTCTGCCCGTACATTGGGCGTTTTTATCAGTTTCTTCCATAAGTGCGCCTATATTTTGTACACTATGACAACCGATATGTTCATTATAGAGGATATGATGCATATTTTCCATAAGAATTTCTTTGATTTTTTATTAATTTTCTTTGATTGTCTGAATTAATATCTCCTGTGGCGTCCAATAATAAGTCCCCTCCTCCAGCGGGTACCCTTCCGGCAGACCCTCCCCTAAAGCGCAACTGGCCGCCAACTCTACAATTACACTGGCATACAGCTCCTTATTGGCGGAAACCGTCCCCAGTAGCTTTCCCTTTTCCAAAGCCTCCAACCCAGGCGTAGTGCCGTCAATCCCTATCACATTCATCCCATGCCCCCCTGCACGTTCCATAGCGTCTATAGCGCCCAAAGCCATATCATCGTTATTGCTGACCACCAGCTCTATCATGTCCGGATAATCTGTCAGCCACTCTTCCATCAATGCCGATGCCTGACTGCGCTCCCAGTTTGCTATCCCCCCTGTTATTTTCTCAATTGGCACGCCGCCATTTTTCAACGTCCGCACCGACCACTCCGTACGAATCAAAGAATCCTGATGGCTTGTTTCCCCTTCCAACAGCACATAACTAACCACCCCATCCCCATTTAAATCCACTGCACGGGGTTCCTCCCTATAAAGATCCACCACCATCTGCCCTTGCAGGATAGCCGTTTCCTTTGCATCCACCCCTACATAATACAGTCGGTCCCAGCGGTTCATATCCTCTTCCACTGGCTGTCTGTTAAAAAACACCACTGGCACCCCCGCTGTCATGGCCCGATCAATCATCACCGAAGCATCCATCCGATCCACCGGATTGATGCAAAGCACATCACAACCCAACGAAATAAACCGCTCCACCTGGTCATTTTGGATATTCTGGCTCCCCTTGGCGTCCTGAATGTCCAAAATCACCTTAATTCCCCGTTCTTGCTCAAATTCCTTTGCCTTTTCCTCCAGCAAACTGCACAAATTATTGATAAATGTATCCTCTCCCTGGTACAAACTAATCCCAATCCGAATGGAAGCCATCCTCTCCTGCGTCTCCTCATCCCGACAGGAAACCATCAGCAAACACAACACGCCCAAAACCAACGCCCCACACTGCCAAACCCTTTTTCCCTGCATTTTTATACTCCACATCATACCAAGCAAAACCCCTTTCCAGAAAATCCACTATACTAAAACGCTAACTCCCTTCCCTCTCACTCCACCGGAAATAACATCCTCTCAAAAAATTCCTCCCTTAAATCCTCCTTTTCTATATAGTAAGAATCCATCACCAAAGCCTCCTTCTTCCCATTCCCTTCCAGTTCCCGAACCGCCTCGCACACGCTTAGATACCCAATTCCAAACCCATCCGTCACACAAACTCCCCTAATCTGCCCCCGGTCCAGATAATTTAATATCTGCACGGTACTTCCCCGCCCATAAAGTCCCAAAATGCGCCCTGCCACTTCCTGACTTTCCGCCAGAATTCCGGCTGCCGCCGACAAAACCTCCGGGTTCTGCGCCAAGACCGCTGTCTTTTCCCCTTCCTGCAACCCAAGCCCATCCAATACCGCCAAAAAACCGGCTTCCCCCTCTTTCCACACTGCCTGCCTCACATTTTCCCCGATGCCAAACGTCTCCCTGGCCCCTTCCAAAAACAACTGATCCGCCACGCCCCATTTCCCTGAAGCAGTAAGCAGCAAAACCGTGCTGCCTTTTGGCATATCCGTTTGCATTTCCTGCGCCATCCGCTCTCCCATCTTCCGGTAATCCACCACTATGCCCCCCGCCTCATTGGACGGCGCTGGATGCAGCAACGTAACCGGAACAGCCGACGTTTCCGCCACCACCTGTCCCTCTTTTACCGGAATTACGATAAGAGCGTCGGCGCCATCCTCCCGCTCCCGTTCCATCAGTCCTATCTGCTGCTCCACATCCAGTTTTTTATACAACGTAATAAAATGCACATCCGCATTTAGCTCCGCCGCTGCCTGATCCATTCCTTTGCGGAAATTAGTGTAATTATCGCTTTTGTCCTCATCAATAATCACTGCAATCTGATAAACTTCCTTTTCCGGCTCCCGGATAATCCAATCCGTCGAACACATTAAAAACAGCGCCGCCAGAAATATGGCATATAAAAAAAGCAATACCTTTCCACGTCTGCTGATCATGCTTGTTTCCTCTCCATCATTTCCTCGTAATCCAACGCCGGAAGCCGAATCCGGATACGTGTCCCTTCATCCGGCTCTGACTGGATTTCCAGGCCATATATTTCGCCGAAATACAGCCGGATACGTTCATTTACATTCTTTACCCCAATCCCGGAACCCCGGCGCGACGACATATGGGTTTCCTCACCAAGCAGCTTCCCTACTTGTTCCTGCGTCATCCCAAGCCCATTGTCTGTAACCTGGAAGCGCAGTTCCCCTTCCTCCCGCTCTACCTTTATGCACACTTCCCCATCGCCGTCCATAAATTCCATGCCATGGTAAATGGCATTCTCCACCAAAGGCTGCAACATCAGCTTTAAACTGGCAAGCCCCATTACCTCTTCCCCAGCCTCTATCCGGTAAATAAACTTATTTTTAAACCGTCTCTGCTGAATCATCAGGTAATTGCGCACATGCTCCAATTCATCCCGCACTGTAATAATGCTTTTGCCTTTGCTTAAACTGATGCGGAAAAAGCGGGCCAGCGCCGTCACTACCCGGACAGCCTCCTCCTTTTGCTCATTTTCAATCATCCATACAATAATATCCAAAGTATTATAGAGGAAATGGGGATTAATCTGAGACTGCAGCGTATCAAATTCCCGTTTTCGTTTTGCCTCGTGTTCTCTTACAATATCTTCCATCAACTCCTGAATGCGTTTCGCCATATCTCCAATGGAACGGCCCAAATGTCTGATTTCATAAGAGCCGCCCATATACACCTCCGTACCCAAATCCCCAGCTTCTATGGCATTGACTGACTTTTCCAGCTTCTGGATAGGCACTGTGATGCGGGAAGAAATAAATGTATTAATAATCACCAGCGCAAACAGAAATGCCGCCACTACAAATACGGCAAACAGGCGCACCTTCAGATTACTGAGCAAAAGCCCTTTCTCTGGCGTCACGCTCAACAGTTTCCACCCGGTATACCCCACCGACTTGACGCTGACTTCCCGCCATTCCCCTTTGTACTTTTCCCGGTAACTGCCATCCCGGTAGCCTGCCGCCGCTTCCAGGTTTTCCTTTGCCAGCCCTGTCCCAATTAACTGCATCTTTGGATGGTAAATCAGCTCTCCCCCGCTGCCCACCATATACAAATATCCCTGGTTTCCCAAAGTAATGTTTTCCAGCATATGCGCTAAACTGCTGTAACGGATGTCTATTAACAATATCCCCTGGTCTGTGGATGTGCCATAAGTAATTTCCACCGCGCGTGTCAGCGTAATGACCCAACGGTACTGGTTTTCGTTGTTATCAAAGATATACTGCACATGGGGCGTAGTAAAATGCAGGTTGTCTGTCCGCTCCAGCGTATTTCCAAACCACGCTTCCTTTGTCACGTCCAGCCCGGTTTTCAGCCTGGCAGCAGGCACTGCCTCCAACAATTCCCCCTCTTTGGACAACAGGGCAATGTTTGCAATATTGTCTTTATTATTGTCATACAGCAATGTAATCTGGCTGTTGGCCATACCCGCATTTAAATCCGCATTTTTAATAATGCCATAATACAAACTGTCCGACAGCTTCATAATCGTACGCAGGTAGGCATCCACCGAACGGTTCACCTGCCCAAGCACCGCCTGGTTTTCATCCTGTATGGCCGCTGACAACTGACGAGACATCTGCAGGTATAACACCATGCCCGTCAGCAAAATAGCCACCAGGGCGCTGACTGTAAAATAAACGAAAATCGTATAACGGATGCTTCCTTTACTGCCCATTCCCCTGCGCCCCCCGGTATTTTGTAGGCGAAACGCCATATTTCTTCTTAAACACATAGCTGAAATAATTCTGTTCCTGGTATCCCACCTTCCGGGCAATCATATACGTTTTATCATCTGTTTCATTCAGCAATTCCACCGCTTTTTTCAGACGCACTTCCGTCAGGTAATTGACATAGGTCTGTCCCGTCTCCTTTTTAAACACTGTGGAAAAGTACGCAGGGCTCATATGCAGATGGCGGCAAAGCATCTCTACCGACAACTCCGGATTATCATAATGTTCCCTGATATACTCCTTTGCCTCCTGCATCGCTTTTCTGGTAGTATTGTCCCGTTCCCGGCTAAAAGCCTCGTTCATACGGCAGGCAATGGGGATGATGCGCTCTGCAAATTCCTCCCTGCGGCAAAGCCCTTCCAGTATCTCCTCATACCTGCCTTCCAAACCAAACATATCCCACATATCCAGGCCATACTGCTGCATCAGCCGGATCATGCAATTTAAAATGGACAGCATATAAACCTGATGCTGTCTGGCATGTACCTTTGCCCCATCCATACAGGCCGCCAGGTTTTGGAATACTTGTCCGATAACCTCACTGGTTCCAAATTTAATGGAAGCCACCAGTTCCTCCTCTCCCTTAGCGTCCAGCAGCAGCTTTCCCCTGTCCACCGGTTCCACATCATTAATATAAATGGCCTTCCCACTGCCCACAATCGCCCGGTAGCCCAGGGCGTCCACAGCAGACTGGTAAGAATAGCTGATTTCCTGTAAAGCGCTGCAGTTATGCCCAACACCTGCCGTTATAGCCACCTCCAGCACACGCATACTCTCTTTGCAAATATCATGGATGCGGTTAATCAGCCCAGCCTGAGTGTTTCCCTCATCAATTGCCGCGATTACCGTTATGCCTTCCATAGAATTAAAAATAGCAAAACGGCAGTAGACGTTTAGGTGATCTTCCACCAGCCGCCGCACGGAAATGGGAATCAGTTCCTGGTGTCCGGAAAATGCCTGTGTCTCCGCCCGTTCCGCCTGCTCCACATGAATCACCGCCACCAGCCACTTACGGGCATCCAAAATATCAATCCCATACTCCCGCAGCTTTGGCGCAACCTTAGCCACATCCGTTGTCCGGCGCACCAGATTGTTCAAAAACAACTCCCGCAGGATAGGCAGACTCCCCAGGTAACTCTCCCTTAAAATGCTGATATTGCGCCGCTGCTCAATCTCTTCCTCCAGGCTCACCCGCACTTTGTTTAAAATTTTTTCCAATTCCTGCCCATTCACCGGTTTTAAAATATATTCCGTCACCTTGAGCTTAATCGCCTCTTTGGCATATTCAAAATCGTCATATCCGGAAAAAATCAGTATTTTCATGGAAGGATATTTCTCACGAATCCTGGCGGCCAACGTCAGGCCGTCCATATAGGGCATACGAATATCCGTCATTACCACATCAGGCTCCAACTGCTCCAGCTTCTCTAAGGCATCCTCCCCATTCTCCGCATCCCCCACCACCGTAAAACCCATCCTATCCCAATCCATGTTACGGATAATGGCCTTACGGACTTCCTCTTCATCGTCTACCAGCATTATACGGTATAAGCCCATTGGAATTACCTGCCTTTCTGCTTTAAACTTTTCTTCTTTTCACGGTCAGCTTCTCACATAAACCGCCACTCCCTGCCCGGCTCTTCATATATGCCGTTTTATATACGTAATTATATAATATTTGTCTTCTGTCCGCAATGTATATTTATAAGAATGCAAACACCCGCTGAAATGCAAATTGCTTTTCAGTGGGTGTTCGGTGATTTGGTTCACAAGTCGTCTTTTACGAAGTTCATAAGTAGCTTCGTTTCCTTTTCGCTGATTGCCATTTTGTGTAATGCCTCCATGCGCCCGGCGCCGCATATGCCGGCTGTCCACATGCAAAGCCGTATATTGGATTATCCCGGGTATCCCCAGCCACTGCGCATACGGAATCCATGACAGCACGTTCCGTTGACGTCTTCGAACAGGCTACAGGCTGGAAAACCCTTATTTTATGCGGCTTAAGCAACACACAATTTCCATATTCCCGGTGAACGGAAACTGATCCACCCCTCCAATCCTTTCCACTGTATATCCATATTCCAAAAACGCCTCCAAATCCCTGGCCAGGCTGGTAGGTTTGCAGGAAATATACACCAGCCGCTGCACCTGGTAAGCTAAAATCTTCCGCAGGGCTTTCGGATGCACCCCATCCCGCGGCGGATCCAATATAATAAAATCCGGTTTTTCCACAATCCCGTCCAATACCTTTAATACGTCTCCGCAAATAAACTCACAATGGTCCAGGCCATTCAGCCGCGCATTCTCCTTTGCCGCCTCCACCGCTTCTTCCACGATTTCCACCCCGATTACCTTCCCGGCCACATCCGCCACAATCTGAGCTATCGTCCCTGTACCGCTGTACAAATCATACACTACCTTATCCCTTTCCCCGGACAGCGTGCCAATGTATTCCCGCACAAGGGAATACAGCTCCTCCGCGCCATAAGTATTCGTCTGGAAAAAGGAAAACTGGGAAATACGGAATTTCAGCCCCAAAAGCTCCTCGTAAAAATAATCCTGCCCATACAGTATCTCCGTCCTGTCGCTTTGCACGACATCCGCCACCGAATCATTCTCCGTATGCAAAATCCCTACGATTTTTCCATCCAACGAGAGTCCAAGCAAAGCCTCACAAAACGGCTGCAGGTCGTGCATCTCCTGCGTCGTCGTTACAAGGGCAATCAATATCTGCCCTGTTTTCGCCGCTTTGCGCACCAGCAAATGCCGCAAATACCCCTCGTGGCGCAGTCTGTGATAAAAACCTGCCTTCCGTTCTTCAAAATACTCCTTTACGCAACAAAGTATCTTCCGGTAGTCCCCGTCTACAATCTGACAGCCATCCACCGTCACTATATCGTAAAAACTGCCCCGTTTATGCATTCCCAAAGCCAGCGGGCCGTCTTTCACTTCATCCCCAAAAGTAAATTCCATCTTATTCCTGTAACCATAAGCTTCCGGGCTGCCCTTAATCCCATCATATTGATAGCTGCTTTCCTGTTTTCCCAGCACAGGAGCCAATAGCCTCTTCACCTGTTCTTCCTTGATGCGCAATTGCTCTTCATATGGTAGGGATATATATACGCATCCACCGCATATGCCAAAATGAGGGCAACGGTTTTCCGTCTCCAAAGGGGATTTTTTCAACACCTCCAACAGCCTTCCCTCCGCTTTGCCCTTCCTCGCTTTCTGAATCCTGCAGGACACTCTCTGCCCTGGCAGGGCATTCTTCACCACCAAACTTCCCTCTTCCCCTGTTACAATCCCCTTGTTCGGAAAATCCACCCGCTCCACAACCCCTTCCACAACCTGTCCTTTTTTCATTTCTATCTCCTTCCTCCCATAATCTTCCAAACCTGTCCAATGCCGCCTGAACCCGTCTCCTTTTCCACTCTTAAGGCAAAGCGCTCCGTGCATTCCCTCTTTGCGCTAAAGCCCGGCACAAAAAAAGCTCCGTCCCTTCCTGCAAAAAGCAAATCCTCCCACCAGCAAATGCCCTTAAAACGAATCCGCAAAACACCCCATCAAAAACGGAATGTACAAAAGTACATTCCGCCCCATTTCTCTTATTCTTTCTCTTTCTTATATACACAATCCTCTCTCCTATGTCCTTCTCAGCCCTTCCTATGGCAAAGCCAAGCATTTCCCCACAGACGGCAAATGGACACAGAATACGCAAACATCCGGCTGCCGGAAATTATTTCACTTCCTCGTCTTCCGCCTCATTCTCGCTGTCTTCTTCCTCATCATCTTCGTCTTCAAAGAAATCATCGTCAAAGTCATCTTCGAAATCATCCTCAAAATCCTCCAGATAATCCGGTTTCAGATAACGGTATACCGCATAAGCGATGCCTGCCACTGCTGCAATGGCTCCAACCACTGCAAATACCCAAAGCACGGTATTGCATTTCTTCTCTTCTTCTTCCTTCTTGCCCAAAAATTCATTGATTTTGCTCATATCAATATATTCTTCCAATTTGTTCAGCTTATTCAGCCTTTCTAACTTATTCAGCTTATCACACTTATTCATATCCCATACCTCTCTTCACCTTTATTCATTTTATTGTTGCCCGCCGCCAGCCTTTTCATTCCGTAAGCTGGCGATATACTAAATATAATATAACACTAATTCCAGAAATTTACTATTAAAATTTGATAAATTTATAATTTTTTCAACTTTGCAAAAGCGGCATACATAATTTTTTGCCCAGCGCCGTCAAAAACTACCGTGACCTGGTAATCCCTTGGCCCTTTCTCAATATTCATTACCATGCCTTCTCCATATTTTACATGCTTTACCCTGTCCCCGACTGTATAATCCAAAGCGCCGCTTCCCTGCAGCCCTTTGGACAGTCCGTCCACTCCTTTTAGCGCGCCTACGCCGCCTACGCTGATAAAGGGTCTGTTTTCCGCCGGAGTGCGCCTTGGCGCCACTTTCGCTTTCGGCTTTGCTTTCTCCTGCGCCGCTTTTGGCTTGTCAAAAACCGCCTCATAACCGTTGCCCCCAGCCTGACTGTAGCCTCCCCCTGTTCCGGCCCGGCCGTAACTCCCCAGCCCTCCGGCTCCTGCCAGGCCACTGCCATACTTTTTTTGACGGTTTCCGAACAGAACTTCCTCCTCTTGCGCCGAAATCCACCGCTTCACGACAGGAAGCTTTTCATCCAGCAGCTCCTCCGGAATCTCCTTCACAAACCGGCTAACCGGGTTGTACTGAGTTTCCCCCCGCAGCATCCTCTGTCTGGCGCAGGTAAGCGTCAAATCCTCTTTCGCCCGCGTTATGCCCACATAAGCTAACCTCCGCTCCTCCTCAATATCTTCTATATTATCAGAGCTAATGGACATATAACTGGGGAAAATGCCGTCCTCCATGCCTGCCAGGTAAACATGCGGAAATTCCAGTCCTTTCGCGCTATGTAAAGTCATTAACAGCACCCGGTTCCCATCATCGTCAATGCGGTCAATGTCCGCCACTAACGCCACCTCTTCCAAAAAACCGCTTAGGCTGGCCTCCTCATGCGCTTCCTCAAAAGCCACTATTTTGCTGATTAACTCGTCGATATTGTTAATCCTATCCTCTGCGTCTTCTTCTTCCGAATTTTTCAACTCTTCCACATAACCTGTGGTCTGAATGATATCCTTAATCAGCTCCTCCAAGCCGTAAAACTCCAGTTTGCTGCGCAGCGACTGAATCAAAGTCACAAAAGGCTGCAGCTTTACAGCGCTTTTCCCTATGGTCGTAATCCGGTCTGCCTGGCGCAGCGCATCGTAAAAACTAATGCCATGGCTGTCGGCATATTCCTGCACCCGCGCAATTGTCGTTGCGCCAATTCCCCGTTTTGGCACATTAATAATGCGTTTTACCGCCACATCGTCCCTTCCGTTGTCCACTGTCTTTAAATAAGCCAGCATGTCCTTGATTTCCCGGCGGGCATAGAAATTCGTCCCCCCCACCACATCGTATGGAATCCCGCTTACCACAAACCGCTCTTCCAGCATACGCGCCTGCGCATTCGTCCGGTATAGCACTGCGCAGTCTTTGTAATCCGCCATCCCTTTCCGCTTCTTCCCCATCACGTCATCCGCCACAAATTCCGCCTCTTCAAATGCCGTGTTAAACTGCCGGAAATGAACCTTCTCCCCTCCCTCCTTCTGTGTCCAAAGCGCCTTTGCCTTCCGTCCTTCGTTGTTGCGTATCACCGCATTGGCCGCATCCAGCACATTTTGCGTAGAGCGATAGTTCTGCTCCAGTTTAATCACCGTTGCCTCCGGATACACCTTTTCAAAATCCAGGATATTACGGATATTTGCCCCACGGAATTTATAGATGGACTGATCGTCATCCCCAACCACACACAAATTCCTGTAGCGGGAAGCCAACAGCCGAATCAGTTCAAACTGGGCTGTATTGGTGTCCTGGTATTCATCCACCATAATATACCGGAACCTGTCCTGATACCCTTCCAACACATCCGGACAAAGTTTAAAAAGCTCCACTGTTTTCATTATCAGATCGTCAAAATCCAACGCATTGCTCTTATGCAGCGCCGCCTGGTATTCCTGGTATGCCTGCGCTATTTTCGTCTTAGTGAAGTCGCCCATAGCCTGCAACTGATAGTCCGTTGGGGAAATCAGCTCGTCCTTCGCCGAGGAGATTGCCCCCATAATCGTCCGCTCCTTTAACATTTTTGTATCAATCTGCAGACGTTTGCATATATCCTTCATCACCGTCTTCTGGTCATCCGTATCATAAATGGTAAAATTATAGTCAAACCCAATCCGCTCAATGTATCTGCGCAAAATCCTTACGCAACTGGAATGGAATGTGGACACCCAAATCTGGCTGGCCCCATGGCCAATGATGGAATCCACGCGTTCCCTCATTTCCCCCGCCGCCTTGTTGGTAAAAGTAATTGCCAGGATATGGAACGGCTGAACGCCCATTTCCTCAATCAAATAGGCGATTCTATGGGTCAGAACCCTGGTCTTGCCGCTTCCGGCCCCGGCTAACAATAACACCGGCCCATCCGTGGTAAAGACCCCTTTCTTCTGTTGCTCATTCAACGTATCATACATTCCCATAAATTTTTCCCTTCCCTCCTGTGTCCTTCTTTTCCGCCGAAAACGGCGCGCAAACGCAAATAAGACATAACCCGTTCCTGCAATATCCATCTTTCCCCTGACTGCTCGCCCCAGGGCTCCATCCAGTCAGAAATCCAAACCACGCGAAACCATACCCTGTCTCCGAATGCTTTTTACCAAAAAAACTTCCGACTTCACTCCTCTTTCTCTATGTATGGCGCTTTCCATTCCTTGCAAAACGTCATTTCCTTTACGCCTACGCTATATTATCTCCCTATCATATCATCCTCATTAAATGGATCCCCACATTCCGGGCAGAATTTCGGCGGGTTCTTCGGATCCTCCGGCTCCCATCCGCATTTGTCGCAGCGGTACAAAGGTTCTCCTGCCGGCTTCTTTTTCCCGCATTCACTGCAAAACTTCCCTTTGTTCAATGCCCCGCAACTGCACTTCCAGCCATCCGCCGGTTTTGGCATGCCGCATTCCACGCAAAACTTTCCGGTATTTCCCACTGCCCCGCAACTGCACTTCCAGCCCCCGGCCATACCTTGCACATTTTTCGTATCTGCCGCCGGACGGTCGTTTCCCTGCATACCGGATGGGCCGCTTCCCTGCGCACCCATAGGAGACTGTCCCATGCCCTGCTGCCCCATCTGAAACAATGCATTGGCGTTCATCCCGCCTGCCATATTCGCCATATTCATAGCCGCCAGGCCCATCATTGGCCCTGCGGACTGGTTGGAAGCCGCTGCCCGCATAGCGTCCGCCTGAGCCCCCACCAGCGCCGCAGCCGCCATATCCGTCTTCCGGTACACCGCCGTTTTTTGGAGTTCCTTGAGCATTTCCTCATCTTCCGCCGAAGCGCGCACAGAATTCATGCCAAAGGATACAATGGAAATCCCCCGCAGCCGCGACCACTTTTCAGACAATTCCTCATTTAATATTTGCGCCAGTTCCATCGTATGTCTTGGAATCGAGCTGTAACGCACCCCCATTTCCGAAATTCTGGCAAAAGCCGGCTGCAATGCCGTCAATAGTTCGGTTTTCAATTGGCTGTCTATCTGATCTCTTGTAAAATCAGCCGTTACATTGCCGCAAACATTGGAGTAAAATAACATAGGGTCTGTAATCCGGTAAGAATATTCCCCATTGCATCGTAAGGTAATATCCACATCCAGGCCAATATTGGCGTCCACCACACGGAAAGGCACAGGACTGGCCGTCCCATACTTGTTCCCCATAATTTCCTTCGTATTAAAAAAGTATACCCTCTGGTCTTTCGCCGCTTCCCCACCAAAAGTAAAACGCTTGCCTATGGCCGCAAAAGTCTTCCCCACGCTTTCCCCAAAATCTCCGTAAAACAAGCTTGGCTCCGAAGAAGTGTCATATAGGAATTCCCCTGCCTGCGCACAAAATTCCACCACCTTCCCCTGTTCTACAATCATCATACACTGCCCTTCGTTCACTGCCACGATGGAGCCGTCCGTAATGATATTGTCCACGCCCTTTGTATTGCTCCCTTTTGCGCTGGTACGCTTCCTGCCTTTTACCACCAGCACATCGCTGTCCAGCGCATCACTGTAAAAATACTCCCTCCACTGGTCTGCCAACACTGTGCCAACCGCTCCTTTGACCGCTTTTACCAATCCCATTTCCGCTCTATCCTCCATCCTTGCCGCGCCAGCGCACATCCGGCCGGGAACTCCGTTCTCCCGTTCCCCGCCCTGCTGCCCTGCCATTTTTAATATTTCCCCGCTCGTTTCCATATCAATGCCATCTGCTTAACCGTTCCTTTTAGACGTTTGTATAAGCTTTTGGCAGTTTTCCAAGGCGGCCCATACCATGACTGCCCGCCCGAACCGCGGAATCTCTAGATATTATAACGATTTTGCTTACCATTGTCCAGAGTATGTTTGAGGAATCCAACAGAATGCCCCCTGCTCCATTTCCCATAAGCAGCTTCGGTTCCCGCTCTGTCCATGCACATCCTCCGCCCTTTTCCGTATAATAAACCATCAATAACTATGGAGGCATTATGAAAAATATGCAAAAAATCATGACTTACCAAACATGTAAAAGGGCAGCCGCGCTTGCTTTATCCCTGCTTTTATTCTTCGCCGGCCTTACAGGCTGCGGCAACGCCGACAGCGGGACAACCAAAGACGATAAAAGCCTTGCCAAAATTACCTTAAACGAAGTGGCCCATTCCGTCTTCTATGCACCCATGTACGTAGCCATAGAAGAAGGCTATTTTGCAGAAGAGGGAATAGAGCTGACGCTGGTCACAGGCTTTGGCGCAGACAAGACCATGACTGCTCTCCTCACCGGGGAAGCGGACATCGGTTTTATGGGCAGTGAAAGCACCATTTACACCTATCTGGGCGGCACACAGGACTACGCCGTCAATTTTGCCCAACTGACCCAACGCGCCGGGAATTTTCTTGTTTCCAGAGAACCTGTTTCTGATTTTTCCTGGGATATGCTGAAAGGGAAAGAAGTCTTGGGAGGAAGGGCCGGCGGTATGCCCAGCCACGATGTAACATGGGAACACATCAGAGAGATTTACGAGTGGACAAGCCGGACAAAGCCGTTTCTCCAAAAGACAAAACAGAGCCGGACAAAGCCGCTCCCATGAAGTTTGCTGTTGCGCCGGGAGATAAAATACAGTTGTTCTTAATTTAAGCACGGAGCAGTAAAGCAGAAAGAAAATGAAAAATTAGAGCCGGTACAAAGAAATGATTTATTGCGCCTCACAGACCTTGAAATCGTATCCGCTTATGATGCGTGACTCAAGGATGTCTGTAACTTTTATTATCTGATAGGGAATTTCTATAAACTGCATTACATGAGTTACCTTACCCAGAAAATTAGTGGAAAATTTCTGCGCCCTATGATATAATACGCCACAGAAGCATACAAGAGCCGTTTGGGAGATAAACGAAAATGAAATTGCGAAAATTCTTATACTTGTTCCTTGCCTTGTGGCTTACTTTCCCCTGCATTGTAATCATTGTTTGGATGATGGACTATAATCTGCTGATTGGCGCTACGGGGACGGCATTTCTTATACAACGCATACTAAACTGCATTGCTGCGATTAGTGGAGTAACGCTTGCATTTCTGCATTATCGGGAAACCGAAAAAAAGCTGAAAAATAAAATAATGCTTGCGGTGATTACCGTTGGCGCAGCCTTTTTCTTGTTGTGTTGGAACTTCATTTGCATTTTTTTTGATAGCGGAGAGGAATATCACAGCTTCACTTCACCAGACGGAATGCATACCATCGTTATCATGGAAAATGTCAGCTTAATTTCTGGACGGGTTCTTTTGTATGAACGAATCAATCCATTTCTGATTTATCCAAAAGAACGCATCATCACCGACGATGGATATAGGCCGGTCTGCGCGGGGAAATACTCTCTTGTTTGGCGGGGAAATATAGTAACACTATCTGTTGCCGATGGAGCCGGAGGGAACGAAACCATTTCGGTTACATTGGAGGAACGCTGATAAATCAAATTATCAATATCCCATATAACATCGAATGGAGAAAGTTTGCTCAATGCTTTTTGCATTTTTTCAGTTCTTTTCTTGCAAACGGAACATCTGTCCACTCCAGTCCAATGCAGTAAAGGGCATTCATCAAATAAGGGAATTTACTTCCCCACAGTCCTTTTTCCAACCTAGAGCGTGTTTGAAAATTGCTTTTCCCAAGATATGCGTTACAGTTTGTGGGAGATTTATGCCAAATTTAAGAGGCGTAG
>CAJTQO010000027.1 GCA_910578405.1 uncultured Lachnospiraceae bacterium
CGCTCTAGGCAAAATTTCGACGGCGATGTAGCGCTACGCCTCTTAAATTTGGCGCAAATCTCACACAAACTGTAACGCATATCTTGGGGAAAGCAATTTTCAAACATGCCGCAAAGCAGAGCATACCGCGTCAACACCCAAGCGCGATTTTCAAAAAAAGCGCAAAAAAGGACAGGAATGCCATCAAGGGAAGAACCCCCAAAACCAGCGGCTTTATGCGCGCCTTCCTGCACTCCCTGCGCGCCCCTGCCATTTCCTTAAAGCTGCAGTAAATGCCATAGCCTATCGCCGTCCCCCACAAATTGTTCCAAATATCATCCACATCAAAATATCCCAACCGGGTCAGATACTGCGTGGACTCTATAAATACAGTAATAAGCCCGGCGGCCGCCATAGTGCGCCCCAGGCGGATTCTTTCATGAAGCCATGGAAACAGCAACCCAAAAGGAATCATCATAACCACATTGTCAATCAGGCCCCACAAAATAAAAGCATGATTCTCCTCCCAGGCCCGCCTGTAAGAACCAAACAGCGTCGTCCACGCCATCCGCTGCTCTTCCGGCTCCCGGTTAAGAAGCGTCAGGTAAAAAACCGCAGCAAGGTAAGCCCAAAATAAGAATGCCCTTATAACGGGCTTTCCAATCCCACACACTTTCCCCATACGCTTTTCCCTCCCCGCTCCATGACATGGGAAAAGCCTGGAAATCTTTCTTCCGCATAAATTCCCAAGCCTTTCCTCATTCAACTATCAAAAAAGGATTTTGTCTAAATGTAAGTTTTAGACATACTTATTATATACGTTTTAAACGTAATCCGTCAATACCTTCTGTAAAAAACTTTCATCTGTACAATAAAAACTGGCAGCATAGACTGGCGCCAATCCAAACACCGGATAAACAAAGAAGCGCCGCTCTCACTCAATATACTTCCATATGTCAAGAGGACAAGCGCACAGCCCCTCTCCCTCCCTAAAGCCAAACCCATAAGAAACCCCTAAAAAAGCAATGCCTGCCTCCTTTGCCCCCGCTTCATCATATACCGTATCCCCAACGATAATGGAAGACGTTTTCTCTCCTAATTGTCCGATGATCCTTTCAATGATTCTCGCTTTCGTGTATGTTTCCCCTTCGTCCATGCCTGCTATTTCATGAAAATACCGCTCCAGGCCGCACAATTCCAATATCTCTTCCGCTATATCCTGCCGTTTGAGCGTTGCAACGGCTAACCGATACCCTTTTTCCCTCAATCCCTTGAGCAGCAGCTCTATGCCTGCATATGGGACAGCCTCGTAAACCGCTTTGGCTTTGCCATACTCCCGATGATAAGACGTCGCCTTCTGCGCCGCCGCATCATCCAACCCATATATTTTTTTATACATTGCAGTAGGCGGAGGCCCAAGAAAAAGCCGTAACGCTTCCGCATCGGCGGGAGGCAGCCCCATCTTTTTCTCCGCATACCTGACGCTGTGAAAAATCCCCTGGGACGTATCAATCAGCGTCCCGTCCAAATCAAATAAAATCAAATCATATTTACGCATTTTTTCTCCTCTCCTGTTTGCCAATGTCATTGCCCCCTTCTTTTCATAATGCCGCAAACCAGAAAAAGACGATGCCGACGCATCGCCCATCCTGTTAAAATATAATTAATAATCTGCCGTCCCGGATAAGGCATATACCGAATCCGTTAAAAATTCCACCGGAAGAATCCTCTGGATTTGGGCAAGCTTACGCGCAAAGGCTTCGTTCATTTTTTGAAGCCTTTCCTTATCCACATCCAAAACCATATGTTCTTCATAATAGTTGTCTGAAAGCCGTGGACTGAAACCGTCAAACCCTGCTAATAAAATATGGGATGCGCCTGCCTTTTTGACAAAATTAATGCACATCAAACCTGCATTATCAACAATAATTTGTTCTTCATTTAAATACTCCGCATAATTGATTACGGAAACCGTTCCGCTCCCTTCCAAACTGATATTGGAAGTGATAACCGCCTCTATGCCGCCAAGGAAGGAATTTAAGTCATTCAAATTGTCAAACCGCTTCATATTGCTTATAAAAACGGCGTCGATTGGAATTTGTTCCGGGATAAAGTTTACGCTTATTGCAAAATACTTATTTTCACGGATTAACTGTGAAAGCCTGTCTGTATTTTGATGGATGGATTTGCCCGGAGCCAGAATTAAAATTTTCCGCCCTTTGAGCCGTGTGGCGTATTTTTCCAATACACCCTTGTCATCCACCTGACGGCTCATATAATCCACATACTGTTTTTCAATATATTCCCTGTCATACAACGCTCTTTTTGGCGCTGACATGCCATTCAGTATGGCATGGATATCCTGCACATGCAGCGTCTGCAAATTCAGGAGAAACTGTGAATAATTGGGATGGCAGTCATTGATGGACGCTATGTAATACGCAGCGTCATATCCCCATGAATATTGCCTTTGCAAAGGTTTGACATACTGGTCGATAATTTCCAGAATCTCCAGGTTATTATATTTCAGGGCAATATTATCGTTGATATACTGTGTAATCAGTTCCGTACACAAATTCCCTGCGCCCCTGCCTATCCCATATACCGAAGAATCTATAATAATCTGACGCCGCGTATTCATTTGCATCAATTCCAACGCATTGGAAAATGCAAGCTGCAGGTTATTGTGGGAATGGAAGCCCACCGCAATCTTCGAATCCAGGTTATGGTCAAACAAAAAGAACATGCGGAATAAGTCTTTTTTATACATCGTCCCCAATGTATCCACCATATAAAATGCATAAGGCCGCATTTGATTGATTTCTTTGATTAAGCGTAAAAGCGTCTCATCCGGGTATGTCATTGTCCCTACCGGCTGCATAAAAATTTTATATCCTTTTTCCTGCAATTCCCTCCCTAAGCTGAGCGCAGCTTCGATTTCATGTTCATGGAATGTCAGCCGGATTCCATCTATGGACTGGCCGTCACAAGGAGAGATTTCTTCCCCGCTGATTTTCCCGTACTGAATCATCGCAACATACATAGCATTCGGATTTTTGTGCAGGATAGCCTCCCTTACGGAATCCATGCCGGGAAATAAGGCACAGTCTTTGTCCTTTGCGCCGCTTACTAAAAAACCGCATTCTATAATGTCAATGGATGCTTCCGATAGTTTCTGTATGATTTTTTGGATTGTTTTCGCGCCGAATCTGAACTGATTCACATAACCGCCGTCCCTTAAGGTGCAATCCAGGATTTTTATGTTGTCCATGATAATCCACCTGTCATCCTTCCATAATGATACAGGGCGTCTGCCAAATAAAAGTCTTCTTCTGTATTGATATCGCAGGCTTCCATTTTGGAAACCTGTATCAAATACGGTCGCTTCCCGATTCTTTTCCCTTCTTTCAGCATCAGGTCTTTCCGGTAAATATACAGCCCGCACGTTTCCACCATCCATACCTCCAAATCTTGTGTCCTTGGAATGGCATTAAGGCTATAATTAAAAGGCTTTCCATCTTTCCAGATGAATTCCTGCAGCGCCTGCACGGAAAAGGCGGAATCGTATCCTTCCCGGTTCACCTTACCAATGCCAAGCGCTATACTTGCGGCGGACAAAAACGGAGCCGTCGCATGAGCCAGCACATAAGTGTCCGCATCCTTTAACTGGGCAAAACTTTGCAGCACTTCGTTAAATTTTGTCGTTGGAAGGTCATAATACGCATCCCTTAACAAAAACTGAATCCCATCCGGCAGATAAGCCTTTATCGACTCCTCGCTGCAATATACATAAATTTCATCAATTGCAGACACTTGCTGCAAGGTTTTCAATATGTAGCGAATCAATGGCTCACCGTTTGTAAACGGTTTTATATTTTTCATCGGCAGACGTTCACTGTTTAATTTAACCGGAACAAAGGCTACTGTTTTCATGCGCATTCACCCTGTTCCTTTCGTTTCGAAAAGGATATTACTTTTCTCTTTCCTTTATACCCCCCCCCGATTTTCCGTCTGCTTAAAACTTCTTTTACATATTCCAAATCTTTGGGGACGTCAACAGAGAGGGCCGCCGTCTCCACCTTTGTCATCTTAATCTTTTTATTATGCTCCAAAAACCTGAGTTCATTTATGTCCTCAATTCTTTCGTTATGCCCTTTGGATGTTTCCGTAAAAAACTTCAAAGCGTCAAAAGAATAGATTAACACTCCCACATGCTTATAATACTCATATTCCATGGATGACTTAGGATATGGAATAGGGCTTCTTGACATGAAAAGCGCATTGTCTTTTTCGTCTGTCACCACTTTTATATTGGTAACGTCTACGACCTGCTCCGGCCGCTTAATCTGAGTCATTAAATTACCCACATAAAATCCATCGCATCTATCGTGAGGGATAATCTGGCCAATTGTTTCAGGTTCAATTAACGGTTCATCCCCATTGACGACAACATAGTAATCCGCCTTTTTCCTTTTTGCAACTTCATATGCCCGTTCCGTACTGGAGCTAACGCCAGCCGCTGTCATTTCAATGTTTAACCCCAGGCCGCTACATGCTTCTTCTATTCTTTTATCATCCGTTGCAATATAAACATCATTTATTTTTTGCACTTTTTTCACCTGCTGGTATACCCACCAAACCATAGGCTTTCCACAAATATCAGCCAACGGCTTCCCCGGAAACCTGGAAGATGAATACCGCGCTGGAATAATTGCTATTATTTTCATTCTATTCCATCCTTTCCGCTTTATCATAAGCGTCTATTTGCTGTTGATATAAAAATTTTTGAAAAACCTGATCCAACATACGGATATGATTCACTCTATAAAAATTCGTCTGTCCGAATTCCTGCTCATATTTATTTACAAACGCATCAAATTCCGGCCTTTGATATGTTTTCGACACACTTCCCATTAAGGATTTTTTCATAAAAAACACAGGGATTTTTATATTAAATACCAACTGTGGAGTCATGCAGGCATTAGAGGAAATCGTAAATATCCTCTTTGACCGGAAATCACAATTCATAATTAAAACTTCCCAAGGAATTTTTAAATCCTCATTTACCTGAATGCCGCATTCCTGCCAGCGGTCCGCCATTAAACGCGGATGCCTTTTTAACAAAAAATTTTCTTTTCCCACATACTCCGCCACTGCATGGATAATCTCATAATCATTATTTTTGTATCCGTCTTCTGAAAAAGCTTCCTCCAAAAAAATGTTATCTTTTTCATATTCCCCGGAATAATGATAGTCAAACACATAATTCACAAGCCGCCTGTAAAAATCATTCTTCACATCTATTTGAGGAATTTCCTGCAATTTTTCTATATTTTCCTTTTTGGCGGAGTATAAAGCAGGTCTGTAAATCCATATATGGCTAATATTTTTTTGCAATATTTCTTCATTTAACACTTCATAAAAATATTTTTCATAAAGAGAATACGCATAGTCATCCAAATTCAATATATAGGAAGACCAGCCGTCTTCATAATAATCAAATTGGGTAGCCGCCTTATTTTTCATATAGACATATCGAAAAATCAAATTCACATATCCGTCAATATTGGCGAAAAAAATGGTATCGTATTGCTCATAATCAATAAGCAAAACTTTTTTTAAATAGATTTGCGGACGATATAAAGCCCTTCGTTTCTTTTTATCATCAAAAAAATAGAACTTCCTTGATAATTCAAGACTATTTGACACGTATACATGTGAAAATTCTTTTGATTGCTCTACATTCCCCGCATACTCATATACGCGGGAATGATTTGTCAAAATAAGATCCACTTGTCCATAATCCCCTTTTAGCACATTGTGCCTGAGATTTAATGCATTAAATAATTGATACGGTGTATTTACAATAAATAGCGCTTTCATTTACCGCTTCCCTTCAAAATATCTAATATCTTGCGCATAGGCATTGTCATCTTCCAAAAGAAGGAATTTTCATAATTGGATATCCCCGTCATTAGATTGTCTCTTTGCGCTGTCAAAGACTGCGTCTTTTGCTCCAAACATGTCACCTTCCCATTCAAATTTTTGACTTTTTGATTATATGTTTTCATATCCATATATGTTATTTTCGCGCTTGCTTCATATGAAAATCTGGATTTTGCGTTTTTTGTCAATACTTCTTCATAATATCTTCCCAATGCCCATTCATAGAAAAAAGAGCGCATATATCCCGGCATATTTGATAAAAGAGGCTCAATGGCGTTTTCATGGGACAGGTAAGTGATTTTTTTCGGATAGCATAATTTATCCTGCAATTCAGGCGCAATATCACGCTCACGGAATCCTACCACTGGCGCCACGTCCATTTCCAAACCTTTTTCACAAAACCTGTTAAAGAACTGCCATTCTATTCCTGCATCATTTGTCTTTGCAAATCCTCCAACCTCTGTAAATGCCCTCTTGCTAATAAGAAAAGAGGATTGGGAGTACGTATTTTCCAAAAGCGCCAATTGTCTGTTCATCCCAAATGGAATCATAATTAAATTACGCGTCTTTTCCTTTAAATCCACATTTCCTATCCCAAATATTTTTTTCGAAAGAGTGGAAACTGCATCCAGCGACGCTTGCTGACACGCAGCAACAAGCAGCCTGATATAATCACTTTGCATAATATCCTCAGCATGGATAAACAGCAGATATTCCCCTTTGGCTTCTTTGGCACACAAATTGTAGCCCTCTCCTTTGCTGTGACTATTATTGCATACATACCGGATTGGACAACCCATCGTATTTATTTCCTGAATCTTTATTCTGTCTAAGCTGTTTTCCTGTTCTTCCGCTATGATAATTTCAATCTTTGTATATGTATTTGAAAAAATGGAATTCAGTAAGTCTAAAATAAATATAGATTGGTTCTTATACGCTATGCATACGGAAACCAGTCCCACCTGGATTTCATGTCCCTGTTCCTCTATACTGGCAATATCTTTATGGATTTTTACAAGATTACTGTTTGCCGCAAAAAGAGAATACTTGTGTTTTAAGCCATTAAAATCTATGGAACGGATAGAAAGTATTTTTTCAAGCAGTGATTCCGAAGTTATATGAAACAGAACCGCTTCATTTACCAGTTCCGGGATTCCCCCTGTATCCGAACATATAAATGGTATTTTATTTACAATGCATTCCACAATGGAATACGGGGAATTGTCCAAAAGGGAACTCATAACACATATGCCTGAAGTTTCTTTAATATATTCCAACGCCTGAAATGTGTCGAAATCAGTATGGATTTGGGATACAATGCCGGCATCCAGGTTTTGGGCTATATACTCGGTTGCCATGATTCCATTTACCTGCGCATTTTTTCCAAGAAAGCTTACTTTTAATGTATCCGGCTCGTTTTGGTATTTTACCCTGAATAATTCATTTATTGCAGAGCAAAATATATCAATCCCTTTTCCCTTTTCCAGTCTTCCAAAAAATATAAAGTGGTCATAATCTATTTCCGCGCAAAAGGCGGCAGACACACTGGAACTATATGCGTTAAATGCCACTGCCCGGTTCCTGCACAATATCCAGCCCTTACGAATGGCCCATTGAAACATAGCTTCGGACGGCGCCAGCAAATAATCACAATACCTGCACGTATACCGCTCTGCGTAATTGAGCTTCAAATACAACAAATTCGCCCTGTCTTCATGCCCATCCTCTAAATGAAACTGATGCATTCCCTCTTTGAGCCATTCCGTTGAGGAATGCATTGTTACCACCACTTTTAAACCCTTTAATAAATCCGTCGTTCTCTTTGCCTGGATTGTGTGAAACGCATATCCGCAAGTTTCCGGAAAATGGGCTATATCAAATGTATGGTTCAGCAGAAACTGATATGTCCAATAAGACCGCCATGTCCACCAATTATGGTCACTGACTGTGCTTTCCCAATAGTTTTCCTTTACCCAGGTAGGAAGAAACAAGAACTTGATACCCATATCCCGGTATTTGTCAATCCAATAACCTTCCGTTTCACACTGTATTCCCCCGGTAAACAGTATGGTCACGTCAAAGCCGCTCTTTTCCAACTCACATGCCAAATAAGTAATGGCAGTCCCTACCCCTCCGTTTTTTGTCGGGCCTAACAAAGACGATGATATGAGACATATGCTGTCCATGACTAATTTCCTCCTCCATCCGTTTTCATGCTTTTTGACCAATGATCAATTGCTTCACATGCAGAGACAACTTCATTTTTATATGAATATGCGGATACATAATCTGATAATCTGACTATTTTATACCTTTCTTGCAGCAACCTGCTTGAAGTGGAGCTAATTGTTATAATATATTTGGGTTCTCCAATTAGCCTGCAGGATAATATCTCTATCGGCACCTCCTTGGGCAAATACTTTGCATGGACAAACACTTTGCTGTAATCCGTGTAATCATCCGGATGCTTTTTTACATATACATTTTCCTTTAAAAGTATTTTTGAAATTTTCCGGTAAACATATTCCTGTTCTTCCTGGGACATAATCCCCAATGTCTGAAAACATTGCGTCAGTACAATCACACTTCCCTTCACATTTTCATACCAATTGGATAAATGATAAAATCCCCATATGAACCGCTGGTTTTTCTTTCTTATTTTTGTGATTCTATCTACCGCATTAAAATATAAGTTCTCTTTATTCCTGATTTTTTTTGTCTTTTCTGTCGTGATTATTCTTTTTATCCATGGATTGGAATAATCCATCATTCCGTACTGCCTAGCCACATACCACTGTACCGGATAAGTTTTATGCAGGTTGGTTTCCATGCGCCCATATTGGGTAATCATACCTGGCGCATCCTCAAATGCCGTAAACTTAATATGATGTTCCGCCAAATAAACGGTAAAATAAAAGTGGATTCCAGCGACATATACTTCATCAAAACTGTTTATTTCAGACAAACCTGTGCTTTTATATTGTTTTTCCGTATCACTGGCTATTGTGTCAATATGATGGGGAATACTCATATAACGCAGTAAGCCAACCCTTTGAAACACTCCCCATTCTTCTAAATAATTCCACTTGGGATATTTTCTTACAATAAAATCAGGCAAAATCAATTCTGCATAATCTCTCCGGTGCATATTCATCCGATGCACCATTACTTCAAACAAGTGATATGCGCTGATTGCATGGTAAAGCACTTTCTTCATTCGTTACTCTAATCCTTCCCATAGTTCTATATGTGGATTCCCTGAATCTTAATTGGAGTATAAATCAACCTTCTTCCAACAATATAATATCCGTATTCCATGTTTTGCCGATGGATGTTTTAAATGTATATAGTATATACCTTTAAAACATCCCTTGTCAACACGAAACACACTTGCATTTCATAGGATGTCCTGAAATCATTGCCAACAGGAAATTTCCAGCCGCCATCCCCTTTCACGCCGTCTCCCCATTCTTCCCCATCTGTTCATACGCCCCGCACACCACATCCGGCTTCCCTGCCATCTGCAGCGCCCCCTTCTCAATCCAAACTGCCGTATCGCAGTTTTTCCGGATTACATTGGAAGAATGGGACACCATCAGCACCGTAGCGCCGCTATGAATCATCTCACGAATACGCGCCTCACTCTTTTCCCGGAAAAACAAATCCCCTACGCTTAAAACCTCATCCAGGATTAAAATATCCGCCGAATCCCGTATTGTGGCAATGGCAAAACCAAGACGGGACACCATGCCCGAAGAAAAATTCTTCATGCGCTCATCCATAAAGCCCTCTAATTCGGCAAAAGCCACAATCTCCCCAAACTTCTCATCAATAAACTCCCTGCTGTACCCGATAATCGCCCCATTCAAATACACATTTTCCCGCGCCGTCAACTCCATGTCAAAACCAGTCCCCAAAGTCAAAATCTGCACCTTGCGCCTGTCCACAATAACCTCTCCTTCGGTAGGAGGAAGCGCGCCTGCAATAATTTTTAACAAAGTGCTTTTCCCGGAACCGTTCGTGCCGATAATCCCCACCACTTCCCCCTGCTTAACCTCAAAAGACACATCACGCAACGCCTGCAGCATCCGATAATGGTTCTGCCCTTTTAAAACCCGAATCATATATTCTTTCAAGCTGGAAGCCTCGTCCTGCGCCAACCGGAACTCCATGGTAACATGGCGGACTTCTATCGCCTTTCTTTCCAAATTTACCGTTTTACGCACACCGTTCTTGCGCCTTTTCTTTTTTTCCGCCGGTTTCTTTTTCCTCTTTCTCCCTTTGGCCTGCTTCCATCCATACCATACAGACATAGCAAACACTGCAATTACAGCCGCCAATAACTCCGGTTCCAGCTCTTCGCCTTCCTCTTCGCCCTTTCCCAAACCGTCAAAACCCTCTCCTTCCCCCTGGCGCCCTACTATGTTTCCTTCCCCATCCCCTCCTTTTTTCCCTCCGGTTGCCGCACCCTCTATTGCCGCTGGCTCCGCTTCCCCCTCTTCCAAAAATCCCGTTCCGCCATCCCCTGACGCTTCCTGTGTTGTCTGTCCCATTCCCGTCCCGCCAGCCACGGCCGTCCCGTCTACTCCTTCTGCTTTAACATCCGCCGTTTTTTCCGTTCTCTCCGGCCGCTCTTTCCTCTCCACATACAGTGTGTACACCACCGCTTCTTCCTGCCCTCCCTGCACCGTCAGCGTAATTATATTTTCTCCCACTGCAAGCTCCGTTCCGGAAACGATGACGCTTGCGTCCGCATCCTCCGTTTCATACGCTATTTCCAGCCGCTCGGCTTCATAGCCCACCTGCATATGATATTCCAACACTTCCGGCGAAAACCCCATCTGTCCCGCCAATTCCTCTCCTTCCCCTTCTATCACCCCTTCTGCCTGCCCTTCCTTCGCCCGCACTTCCAATCCTGCCAGCCTGCTGCTGCCCTTTCCTTCTATGGCAACCGGAGCCTGTGCCAACCGGCCCACCGTAAACTCTTCTTCCGTCACCGTCCCGTCTTCGGCGCTTTCCGTTCCGGTTCCCCCTGCGGAAACCACCCGCACTACAGTATCCCCTTCCGCCAAGGGTTGGAAATGCAGCATCCTTTTATATCCGGTTTCCCCTCCGCCTCCTTCCACCCATAGTAAATTCCCCTCTTTCCTGTCCGCCCCATTCAGATATTCCAACGCTTCCGAATCATACTCCAAACAGACCCAATAGCCGCTTACTGCTAAATTCCCGTCAAAATACACCCCTAACGGGCATATTTCCCCTTCTGTCCATACATAAGACTCCGAGCCAAAATACACCTTTCCTTCCGCTGCCATCACATACATCCCGTTCCGGCGCCCTATCCATATCCACAGCCCCAATACCAGGCCAAACGCCAGCCGGGCCAACTGGCGCCTCTTCCTGGTTTGGCCCATCCCTATCTCCGTTACGTGACTTGACATCTTCCATATCCTCCGCTGCGCTTACCCTGGCGCCACCCGCCAAACCTTTCCAAACATCCCAGCCTCAGCCTTACACCTTCTGCAAAACCCTCCCCTTCATCTTATTAAAATAGCATTTCCCCAATAAAAACATCCCCACACTCCAGACAAACAGCCTTGCCCACTGGTTTGCGCCAGGCAGGGCCGCTTCCAGCACACATTTCCTGGCACAGGCAATATAGTTATAGACCGGGTTTCTGACAATCACCGCCTGCATGGCCGCCGACGTGCTTTCCACCGGATAGAAAAGCGCAGACGCATACATCAGCAAAGTCAGCAATATGGAATACAAATGTTTCACGTCCCCAAACATAACATAAATAATTGACAGTAAATATCCCACCCCAAGAGAAAATAGAAACAGCATTCCCGCATAAAGAAAAAGCAGCAGCATATATGGCGTAATCGGGATGTGGAATGCCAACAGCATCACCGCATATGCCGCCAGGGAATAGCCAAAATTCACCATAACCGTAAAACACCGGGACAAAGGAAAAATCTCCATCGGCAGCTTCACTTTCACCAACATGCTTTTATTATCCACCAAAGCCGTCATTGCCGCATTGGTCGCTCCGGTAAACAAACTCCAGAAAATGCTTCCCGTCAAGTAATAAATAGGGAAATTTTCTATATTTCTTTTAAAAATCGTGGAGAAAATCATAGACATAACCGCCATAGACAGTAACGGATTCAATACGCTCCATAAAATCCCCAGATAAGAACGGGCATACTTCCTTCTGATTTCCCTTAACGTCAACTGCCGGATTACAAAAAAATATTGCTTAACTCCCGTTTCCGCTTTTTTCCCTGCCACTTCTTTTCTTCCCACCTTTTCCTTTCCGCTCCCCTTTTCTTTCCGCTTCTCTTTCCTTTCCGCTTCTCTTTCCTTTCCGCTCCCCTTTTCTTTCCGCTTCCCTTCTTTTACCAGCCTCCCTGCTCCCTTCCGGCGCCAACTTCCGTTTTGTTTTATTCCTCTCCCTCTTCCGGCTTCCCTCTTTCCCCTATATCCCTTGCTCCCCCCTGGCTCATTTCATGCCTTTTCTCCTCTGTTCCCAATCCTTTCTCGAATACAGCAAAAATTTATACAGGGCCGTTTGAAACAAATCAAAGCCGCCTGCCGCACTGGACAACCTTATCCCGGCCTCCGGCCAGGCGCTTTGCAGGGCCGGGCGCCCCTTCCCCATCAGATAACGGGACACTTTGCGCACCACCCTCCCCTCCTTTATTTCATGATACGGCAAAGCATGGGCCAACGGCTGCTTCTCCTCCCCTGACACATCATCGTCAAATAAATATCCGCCATATGCCTTTGCCTCCTCCACAGACGGGCACGCCATAAAAGAATGCAAAAGCTTAGCCGCCACGCGCATTTCCATCTGCAAATCCCTCCCTGCCCTGTCCTCTCTGTATTCCCCCGTATAATAACCCGCATACTGCAGCAAAATATCCGCTCCCCGCTCCATTCTCCTGCGGTTCGGATTTCCCTCCGCCGCAAATACCGGCCTGTACTTCTCCCCTTCCAAGCGGTATCCTCTTACCATCCCTTCCGGGGAACTGAACACACATTCAAACAAATTATTGCAGAAAAACGCTTTCCTCCAGTTCTTTCCCCTTGGCGCAAAATACCAGGTATGATATCGTGCCGGATTGACCCCTTTTACATATTCATATATCCCAAAGTAATACCCCTCCACCGTCCCCCCATATCCGGCGCTTTTCAACAGCCTTCCCACGCTGCGCTGTATGCTTCCCGTCCATCCGCTGTCCACCAGGGCATAAGGCACCTTGTCCATCAGCCCTTCCTGCCCCAAATATCCAATGACAGAAGGATACGCTTCCTTAGCGTGCCTGCGCATCCTCTCCATGAAAAAAGCATTGTCTTTTAAAAAAGGCCGCAAAGACTTCACCTGCTCATAAGTCAGCAATTCATGCATCCGATGCTCCCAACCCATAGCTTTCCCTGCCTGTGCCGCCTCCTGCTCCGTCAGGCCGCCCCTAAGCAGCATCCGCTCCAACGTCACCCGCATACCGCCCAGACAGACATAATCCAATCCCTTCTCCCCAAGCAGCCGGTACTCCCCACTCCGAAGCGAATACCGGGAGCAATGCAAATACCGGCACTCCAACGGAAGCTGCCACTGCTCACAGATATATTTGGCAGCCGTATACATCATATAACCGTCCCGCGCCAGGAAATACAATCTGCGCTTCCCATTCCACAACGCATCCGCCAATACCCACAACACATACAAAAAAAGCACCGGCGTCAACACATAGCAATACGCCGCCGCCCACGCTTCCTCCGCTCCCCCCTTTTTTTGCGTCCTCATATAATCCGCATATACACGCTCCGAATACTCATACAACCGTGGGAGTTTTTTCAAAATCCTCTGATAATGCCTTCTCTTTTTCCCGATTCCATTCCTCATAGTTTACATCCTGCCTGTGATATAACCGCTTCGCCTTCCAAATCAACCCGGCAGGTACCGCTGCCGCCAAAAGGGGACGGACTACATATAGCCATCCAAGGGGATAAAGGATTCCCAGTTCCTTAAAATTTCTGTAACGAATCCGCATTTCATCCATACGGTAACAAAACTTTCTCTTTGCATAAGAGTTCCTGTCCTCCCGGTAAAAAAACAAATCCCTCTGGATATTCCACCCCCTGTAACCAAGCTTCTCCAAACGCATAAACAATTCATAATCCTCACAACGCCAGTTCTCCCTTGCGTCACTATAACGATTCCCCTGTTCAAAAACCGACCGCCGAATCATAACGGTAGGATGGATAAACGGGGAACATTTTAAAAAAGCATCCCTGCCCGGCCGTTCCGGCATCCTTCGCATCCCCCACACACCGTTGTCATCCAACAGCTTCGCATTGCACCCCGCATACGCCACCTCCGGGTGAGATTCCATAAACTCATACTGCACCTTCAGCCTGTCCGCCGCGCTCACATCATCATCGTCCATCCGCGCCAAATATTTCCCCCTGGCCACATGGATGCAAGTATTCAAAGAATACGCCAGCCCATGATTCTCCGGGTTGCTAATCAATACCACCCTGTCATCCATTTCTCCAAACCGGTGCAGATATCCCGCCAGCTCCCTGTCCGAACCATCATCATAAATAATAAATTCAAAATCCGTAAAACTTTGCCCAAGGATGGAATACACCGCTTCCTCCAGCCTCTTTCTATTCTTTTGGTTATAAATGCTCATAATCACACTAATCGTCGGCCCACCCAAACTACCCATATCCCCAGCCCCTCCCATCTCTTCCATCCCTCTTATCCCATGCGCCGCAAGCCGCCTAGCAAGGCGTACGCAGCCGCTCCGCCAATTCCTCATACACTCTGCGCATAACCCTGTCCGTTTCCGCCAAATCAAATTCCTTTGCCCGTTCCATGCATTCCCTTCCCATCCTTCCCCTGCCCTGCGCATCCTCCATCATGCATGAAATTGCCCGGGCATACTCTTCCACGCTCCCTTTTTTGCATACATATCCCGTTACCCCGTCTTCCATATACTCCCGCGTTCCCCGGCAGTCCGAAGTAATCAGCGGGATTCCCCCTGCCATAGCTTCTATCGCTGCAATCCCCAGCCCTTCCCTCTTTGAAGGAAAAGCAAAGCAATCCGCGCATTGCAGGATATCCGGGATGTCCCGGCGGAACCCAAACATGGTAAACTGGCTGCCAATCCCCAGTTCCTCCGCCAGCTTTCTGAGGCTCTCCCCCCGTTTCCCCCTGCCGCATATCCCATAATGAATATTGGGATTCCCCAAGCTGGCCATTGCGCGCAAAATCACTTCATGGTTCTTGTTGCCGTTTAATTCCCCCACAGACAATATGTAAAATACATTTTCCCCTATGCCAAACCTGCCCCGCATCTGCTCACGCGCCCTTTTCCCCTTTCCCGCCTCTTTGGAAAACCGCTTTGTGCATACACCCACCCCCGGAATCCGCACCCGCATACCGCCTTCTTTCAGCCGGAAAGAAAAACTCCTTGCATAATCTTCCCGGTTAATGGTAATCAGGCAGTCCGTCAGCCTGGCCAGCAAAGCCTCCACCGGAAAATACGCCAGCCAGTTCACCCAAGGCGCCCCCTTATAGAAATGGAACCCGTGCGCCGTATAAATAACACGCGCCTTCTGTTTACGGCAAAAAAAAGCGGCTAACCGCCCCACCACTCCCCCAATGGGGTTATGGCAATGTATCAAGTCTATCTGTTCCTTCCGGATAATCCGGCAAATCTGGAAAAATGCCTTTATATTATGAGCCAGATGAACTGGCGATTTTTCTATATCAATCGGATAAAGCCTGATTCCCTTCTGTTTCAATTCCCCATGGTCTGATTCATAAACCGGGTTGCGGAAATTCGATGCATAACAAATCTCACAGCCCAAATTTTTCAATATATCCACATCATTCATTTCAAACTGCGCCAAAAATCCGCTTATGGTTGTTACGATTAAAACTTTTTTCATGCCAACCCCCGTATTGCCGCCAAGCGGCAGCTTAAATCCGGATAAAAAACACCCCTTTCCAAGGGCGTCTGCAATTTTTTGCTGCAGCCGGCTTGGTTACAGCCGGCCGCCTTCCCACACTTGGTTTAATTTCCATCTGCCGATTTGCAGTAACCTTCCCCCGGATGTTTAATTAAGGAAGAGCCACAAATGCAACAGCCCCTGAACTCTTCAGGTTTAAGACTACATGGTCTGCCCTTACCTCAACCACCTCCACGTCAACCCAAACGCCGTTTACAAACTGCTTTACGGCAACCTTTGCGCCGCCAGCCAATCCTTTTAAGTAGAAATTAACGGTAGCCACATTATAGTTTGCCCCGGGAAGGTTAATGGACAACACGTTTAAGAGAGTCCCGCCAAGGGCCGAAGCCTGGTTCACAGCATCCGCTGCCACGGCTTTGTTGACTTTCGCCAAAGTCGCCGTCAGGTTGGTAACGACCCCGTTAATCATTATTTTCCCGCCCTGTCCTACAGGCATCGCATTTTCAACGCCAGGCGTATGCACTACTACGTTGTTGTAATACTCACCTGAGGACATGCCCCGATTCGCTGCCGCCTGTGCGTCCGAAGCATTTGTAAATCCTGCAGACGCCAATACCGCCTGTGCAGACGGGCTGGCTGCAGATGCAGTAGCCGAACACAGGAAGACGGAAGCGCCTAATACAGCAATAAATTTTTTCATTGTTCCCTTTCTCCTTTCCATTCCTTTTCGATTCCTAAGTGTGGTCTATATCAACATCAAAGATGCCAATACCTAAATGTTCAAACACGCGCTAATCTAAAATAACCCTTTCCACCTTTCCTGCCGCGTCCTTCATAAGCACGCCGACCACTACATACTGCATAGCCGTGTCCTTTCGCCTGCCTCCGTCCAATGTCACAAGAAAATGATAAGGGGTCATTTCTTCCCAGCCCTCCCGGAAGTTCTTCCCCATATCCCTGGCTCCATACATCTCCTCCAGATAATCCTGACAGCCCTGATATGTGGTATAATCGTGCCGCCGCAAAATATCGCTTTCTTCGTCATAGTACGCCGCAACAATTTCATAAGTCAGCACATTGTCCGGCAAATAAATATAAAAATTCTTGTGCTTTGCAAAAAAGTCCGGATTTTCAAACAGATGGAGGCCATACAAAATATCCCCCTCTTTTTCATCCTTTCCATGAATCACCGTATTAAAATCGCACATATTCATTAAATTGGCCATTTCCGTATAAAGCGCCCCCGCCTCCCCCTCTTTCCCGTCTGCTGTATGGGTTATATAAAAATCATCCGTTATCCCACTCTGCAAAACCGGAGCGTCAATCCCAGCCCCAGGCACATACAGCCACGCAAAAATATCCGGGTTCTGCCCGCGCAATGCTTCAAAATCCACCTGGCCGTCTGCCCCTGTTTCCCCTTCCAGCCCGGTTCCGCCTTCTTTGCCTGCAGCGCCATCCACTGTCGCGTCCGGTTTTTCTTCCGCCCCTTCCGCTGTCACAGCCTCCGCTTCCTCCCTTTTGGACTTTCCCCCATCTAAACTTCCGCATCCTGAAAAACAAATGCATCCTAAAACAACCATCCCGGCAAAAACAGTTAATTTTTTATTCATCCACATCCCATTCTCTCTTCCTGTCTATGTACGTTTAGAACCTATTTCATTTTTACGTTTAAAACGTACTTATTATATACGTTTAAAATGGGTATTGTCAATACCCTTTTCTACAGATAATAAAAACATGGATACCATGCATCCAAAAGAACCTATACCGCCAGCGCAGGCTGGACGGCAAACATAAAAAAGAAAATTATGCAGAAAATAGCATACAGGAAATTACGATAGGGAGGGATCTTTACCATGAAGCTGACTTATGACCGTCTTGCTGTTGGCGACAGGCTGCGCAAGAAACGCACTCTGCTGGATATGACGCAAGATGAGATGGCAGAAAAAATAAATCGCGCCCCCAAATATTACGCAGATATTGAACGCGGTAACTGTGGTATGTCCATTGAAACATTATTGGCTCTTTCCGATACCCTGAATATGTCACTGGACTATATTTTATTTGGCGATATTGAAAAAGAACGGGAAACCATCCATACGGAGGAAACGGCTGCCGTCATGAACCTGTTAGACCATTGTGATGAAAAAGACCGCAATTACGCCATGCGGATGTTAAAATTATTTTTAGTCGCCTGCCGGAAAGAAGGAGCCAGCGGGGAATTTTCCTAAGATTCCTCCCCAAACTATGCTTCTCCAAAGACTTTTACAAAAAAACTGCCATCTTTGCGCAGCATACAAGAAAACAAGCGGCAAAACGGCTGCACGCTTTTCCCATGCGCATTTTTATCCAGTCTAAAAAAGTATACTTTTCTAATCTGTCAAAAATTACCGTTACTGTCCACTCCGTTCCAGCAACAGATAAAAATCCATGCAAAATTTGCTTCGCAAATGGATTTTTACTTGCAATATATACGTTTTCGTACAGACTTAGCAGTTAATGCTAAGTTCTGTGCAAACAGTAATAAATTACCATCTAAATGTCAAAAATAGCTTGTTTTTTCCCTTGCATTTTGTATGGAAACATAATATAATAAATAAAATTTAAGGGATAGATGCCTGTCCAAAAAAGTAAACTTTTTTGGACAGTTTTTCACCTAAACCATTGCTTACTCTATCCCTTTTTACCCATCGTTTTCATCTTTATGCAGTTTTGCCTTATGATAAAACGTAGAACGTTTCAGATTGCACATTTTTGCCGCTTCCACTGCGGTAATCTCTTTCGCCACCCATTTATCATAGACCCTTTCAAAGTCTTCCGGCACCGGCGTTTCCGGCCTGCCAAAACGCACCCCTTTTTGCTTCGCCGCTTCTATCCCCTCCTTTTGCCTGCTTCTGATATTATACCGCTCGCTTTCGCTTACATAGCTTAATAAAGACAGCACCAGATCCGCAATCAGCGTCCCCATCAAATCTTTCCCCTGCCTTGTATCCAAAAGCGGCATGTCCATCACTACGATGTCCACCTTTTTTTCCTTTGTTAAAATCCTCCATTGCTCCAGAATCTCCTGGTAATTCCTTCCCAGTCGGTCAATACTCTTTATGTATAACAAGTCATTGGGCTTTAGCCGCTTTAACATCTTCTTATACATGGGACGTTCAAAATCCTTTCCTGACTTTATGTCCCAAAAAATATTTTCCTTCGGTATCTTCCGTTCTTCCATTGCAATCATCTGCCTGTCCTCATTCTGGTCAGGGCTGGACACACGCACATATCCATAAGTTCCCATATCATCCTCCTATCTGGTTTATCAAATTTCCCGGCAAAGTCCCCCTGATTTGCAAGGATATGGGCCAGCTTATTCCATGAAAACCTTGTGAAATCCTCCGCCATTTGGTATAATTTTAAATGTTATTTCCATTTTGGAAAAACTTTAACTTCATATCATATTGTTTAAAGCATATAGCATCAAAGGCAGATGAAACATCCATACGCCATCCGGCAAAACTTATGCATTTGCTTGTTATAATTTCGCTCACTGGTTATTTGAAAAAGAGGAAAAGAAAAAGAGGTATCCCAATATGAAGAAAAAAGCTGTAGTCTCCCTTGGCCATCAGGCGCTGGGCTATACTACCACACAACAGCATGACGCAGTGCAAAAAACGGCAAAAGCGCTGGCCGGCCTGGTGGAAGCCGGTTATCAGCTTACCATTACCCACAGCAACGGCCCGCAGGTCAGCATGATTCACAAAGCCATGACGGAACTGCGGCGCGTATACATTGATTACACCCCAGCTCCCATGTGCGTATGTTCCGCCATGAGCCAGGGCTATGTAGGATTTGATATCCAAAATTCCCTGCGGGCGGAACTGTTAAGCCGCGGGATTTCCAAAACCGTCAGCTCCATTCTGACGCAAGTCACCGTAGACCCTTACGACGAAGCTTTTTATGAACCGACCAAAATAATTGGCCGCTACATGTCCAAAGAAGATGCGGAAACCGAAATCCGGAAAGGGAACTATGTCACAGAAGTTCCGGGCAAAGGCTTCCGCCGGACGGTGGCGGCTCCCACTCCGCTTAAGATTGTGGAAATAGAAGCCATCCGCGCCCTTTCCGATGCAGGCCAGGTAGTGATTGCCTGTGGAGGCGGCGGCATTCCCGTCATTGAGCAGAACCATATTTTAAAAGGCGCTTCCGCCGTGATAGAAAAAGATTCCATTGCGGGGAAACTGGCCGCAGAGTTGCAAGCAGACCAACTCATTATTCTGACCAGCGTACCCTATGTATATAAAAACTTCGGCTCCGCCCAGGAAGAGCCGCTGGAAAGCCTTACCGTCGCCGAAGCCACCGCCTATATCCGGGAAAAGCAGTTTGGAGAAAGGGACATGCTGCCCAAAATAGAAGCCGCCATCGCCTATCTGCAGGCATGCCCCAATGGCAGCGCGCTAATTACATCGTTAGAGCAAGCCGCTGCCGCCGTCAAAGGAAAGGCCGGCACCGTAATCCGGTCGTAAAACCTGCGGTGAAACATATGCCAAGCCTATGCTTAAGCCCATAAAAAAGACGCTGGGCGACACGCTCCTTTCCTGCGTGCGCCGTCCAGCGTCTTTTCCTTTGGGCTGCTATGCCTTTTTCTTATTCTTATCCCTTCTCCATCTATCCCCTCTGACTTCACTCCCCTCCCCCTACACAAAGCGCCGCCAGAAATGCCCCAAAGATAATCCCGAAATCCGAAATATTAAAAACAATGCGGGTAAGCCACTTCCCCCCCACTGTAAAACTGAAATAATCCACCACATATTTTCTTTTCAGCCTGTCGTACGTATTGCTGAATGCCCCTCCTAACAGCATAGCCAGCCCTGTCTTCAAAAGCGCATTCCCTTTGGCACCCAGGCTAAGGACAAACAATGCCGCCACTACCGCGGTCAGGAACACGGAAAGCGCCGCCACGATAAAACGCTGTCCCTGTCCCAAGTTCAAGAACGCCCCACGGTTATGGTGTTTACGCAGCCGCAGCAGTCCACGCAGCCTCATGCGCCGCCCGGGGCGCCCATTATCCCCGTTGTATTCTCCCTCTTCCGGGAATTTTCTCTCAACATAATCCTTTATCCGCAAATCCCCGAAAAAAATCCCTGCCACAAGCATAAGATATGCCATATCCGCGCCTCCCTTCTCCGCCTTGCAGCCTGACAAAATATCCAGCGCCAAAAGCATAATTACTGTTCGGATGGGACCCTGGAGCGTGTCTGAACATCCATTCCTCACATCTCCACGCTCTAGTTTCCACCCAATCCGCCTGCGCTATCCTGAAAATTTCCGCCTGCGCGATGACCGCCCAAGTCCCTGTCATACAGAGCTTGTTGCAATGCGACTGCAAGCAGCCCCTATAAGTCCGCCAAACCCCTGCCATACAGAGCTTGCGCTTAGGATTCAGCCGCAAATATTGGAGATTATTTCTTCTTTAAATAATAAAACCCATAAGCCGGTATATCCACTCCTACCGCTTTCCTTTCTTTCCCGGAAATCAAATCCACATAATCGCCGTCCGTTTCATTAATCCAGGCTGTCCTGTCGTTTTCGCTGAAATTAAACAGACCAATCAGCTTCTCCCCTTCGAAATACCTGCCCATGCACAGCACGGAAGAATCCCAGGTTTCCACTGTCCATGTATCCGCATTGGATACAAACGCCTTCTCTTCCTTCCGGATTTTCTCCAACTGCGCCAGCCCCCGGAAAATCTTTCCCTGCACCGTATCCCCATCTTCCCGGTTCCCGGCCAGCTTCCAGTCCATCGGCCCGCGGTGGATGTAGCGCGAATCCGGCGCTTTAAACGGGTCCTCCTTGTAAGCGTAATCGTTGACCTGTCCGATTTCGTCCCCACTGTAAAGCACCGGAATGCCGGACTGCATAAACATATAGGCGTGGAGCATCAAATCCATTTTCACCGCCTGCTCCATCGCTTCCCCATCCTGTTCGGCGCCAGCCGTCTCCACACCGCACATAGAGGCCGTCGTTCCGCAGAACCGTGCGTCACCCGTCACCGGATCGGCATTGTACAGCTCGCCCCGGCTGCGGCTCCCTCCGGCGTATCCCTGGAAATAATCGTTCAAATACTGTTTGTGGGAACGTTCCCCAATCCCTTCCCCTCTAAGCGTGGCATAATCCAGCCCCCATCCGATATCGTCATGGCAACGCAAGTAATTTAAGAACACATAGTCCTTGGGCAGCCCGTTCACAATATCCAACTGTTTTTTCAACAGCCTGACATCCCTTGTGGCTACCGTATGCCAAGTGGTGGCCATTGTCGTCACGTTATAAAGCATATGGCACTCCGGCTTTTCCACAGTTCCAAAGTATGGCGCCACCTTCTCCGGCTCCATTACCACCTCGCCCAATAAAAGCACGCCCGGGCAGACAATTTCCCCTATCATGCGCATCATACGCACAATGGTATGCACCTGGGGAAGATTCCGGCAGGAGGTTCCTAACTCCTTCCAAATATACGGCACCGCATCAATGCGGATAATGTCTATCCCTCTGTTTGCCAAATAGAGGAAATTGTACATCATCTCATTAAATACCCTTGGGTTTTTGTAGTTTAAGTCCCATTGGTACGGATAAAATGTAGTCATTACATAATGCTTGGCATCCTCAAACCAGGTAAAGTTCCCAGGCGCCGTGGTCGGAAAGACCTGAGGCACTGTCTTTTCATACATGGCCGGTTCCTTCTCGTCCCGGAAGAAAAAGTAACGGCTCATATATTCCCCCTCTCCGGCGCGCGCCCGTTTTGCCCATTCATGGTCTTCCGAAGTATGGTTCATCACAAAATCCATGCAGACATTGATTCCCTTTTTATGACAGGAGGCCGTCAAACTGTCCAGGTCATCCATGGAACCCAGCTTCTCTTGCACCTTGCGGAAATCCGACACCGCATATCCTCCGTCCGAACGGCCTTCCGGCGTTTCCAAAAACGGCATCAAATGGATGTAATTTACATTGCACTGCCCAAGGTAATCCAGCCTGGATTCCACGCCCTTCATATTTCCGGCAAAATTATCTATGTAAAACATCATTCCAAGCATATCGTTCTGCTTATACCAGCCCGGATCCGACTCCCTTTTCCCATCACTGTCCTTGAGCGCTTCTTTCCGCTCCAGATAATACTGCCGCATATGGTCGCACAACTCCGCAAACATGGAATCGTTCTCATATAACTCCATATACAGCCAACGCAGCTCGTCATGATGCCGCGCCAGCCTCTCCAAAAAGACCTTGTCTTCCTCCGGCCCGCCTGCCGCTTCCCCAGGCTCTGCCGCATTGCCATCCGTTGCCCAGGCCTTTCCCTGGCTTTCCCCCTTCCGCTTCGGCTCTCCAGGCTCTGCTGCGCTTCCTGACGTTTCTTCTCCTGACGTTTTGCTGCACGCCTTTCCTTCTGCGGCCGATGCGCTTCCCGTCTTTCCTTCTCCTGACGTTTCACTGCACGCCTTTCCTTCTGCGGCCGATGCATCCCCCTTTTTTTCTTTCCCGTTACCCGCTTCCAAAACTTTTACCTCTTTGTTTTCCGCATTCTTTTTCATTTCCTTTCCTCTCCCTTTTCCTTTCTTATCTATATTAAAATGAAATAAACGCAATGCCTCTAAATGAATCTCTCTAAAATGAATCAATGCACCAATCAAAATGCATGTTTCTCTCTCCATACCAAACGAAACTCCCCGCAGCTCACTGCGGGGAATCCTACCCAAAGGGCAAAACAGCGTCCCACTCTGCCAACCCTCTGTCTCCGTATACCGGGCCGCCTACAGGTTGCCCTCAAAGAAAGCTTTCATCCCCTCACAAGCTGCGGCTTCATCTGCCCCTTCCACTTCCACCTCCACTGTGTCCCCACACTTTACGCCAAGCCCCATAACTGCCATCAGTTTGGTGGCAGCCACTGCCTTCGCCCCTTTTACAATCTGAATCGCGCTTTCATACTTCTTGGCCTCCTTCACCAAAAGCCCTGCCGGCCTTGCATGAATCCCCAACTCATCTTTAATTACATAACTAAATTTCTGCATACCCTTTTCCTCCTTCTTTTATGCCAATACGCTGTCTGCATTATATTCAGGCAGATTCCCTGCCTAAATTCCCATCTGTCCTGCCGGCTTCCTCCCATAATGCCGTCCAGTCCCATTTCCCCCGTTCATCCGCTCACAGCCTTTCCGCCCTTTGGCAGGCAAAAACCAGCCGGGCAGCGCAAGCGTCCTTTTTATCGCTTTCATCCGTTAAGCCAGTTCCCGGATACATTTGCGCAGCGGCAAAACCATGGAAGGCGACACCGACAGCTCATCCACTCCCATCCGCACAAAGGCTTCCGTCAATTCCAGGTCAGCCCCCAATTCCCCGCAGATTCCGGCCCACTTCCCATACTTATGGGCGCTGCGCACTACCATCTGTATCATGCGCAAGATAGCTTCATGGTGCGGGTTGTAAAAATCATCCAGCTTGGCATTCTGCCTGTCTATGGCCAGCGTATACTGGGTCAGGTCATTGGTTCCAATACTGAAAAAATCCACCATCTGCGCCAAACTGTCGCTAATCATAACAGCCGCCGGCGTTTCAATCATAATCCCCTGCTCCGGAACCTTAAATGGCGCCTGCGCCTCTTCCAGCTCTTTCTTTACTTCTTCCACAATGGCATAAATCTTTTCCACTTCCTCTGTGGATGTAATCATCGGATACATTACCGAAAGGTTCCCATGCACCGCCGCACGGAACAGCGCCCGTAGCTGCGTCTTGAAAATATCCGGCTGCTTTAAGCAGATACGGATGGCCCGGTAGCCTAACGCCGGATTCTCTTCCTTTCCAAGGTTAAAATAATCCACCTGCTTATCCGCGCCGATATCCAACGTACGGATAATTACCTTCTTTTCCCCCATGGTCTGCAGCACTTGGCGGTAAGCCTGGAGCTGTTCTTCCTCTGTCGGGAAATCCTCCCTCCCCAGATATAAAAACTCGCTGCGGAACAGCCCGATTCCCCCTGCATCGTTCTCCAATACATACCCCACATCGCCCACACCGCCAATGTTGGCATATATATTCATCCGCTTCCCGCTTAACGTCACATTTTCTTTCCCTTTCAGCTCCTGCAGCAGCCGCAGTTTCTCTTTCTCCTTATCAATCCTGCACTGCGCGTCTTCGCACACAGACGCAACCGGGTCAAAGATAACCTCTCCCTGCATCCCGTCCACAATGGCCTTCATGCCTGGCCGGATCTGCTCCAAATCCACAGGAACGCCAATCAGAGCCGGAATGTTCATCATACGGGCCAGGATAGCGGTGTGGGAATTGGCCGACCCATGCACCGTAACAAAAGCCAGAATCTTCTCTTTGTCCATCTGCACTGTCTCGCTGGGGCTTAAATCGTCCGCCACCACCACTGACGGCTCCGCAAAATCTAAATTGTTCTCCCCACGCCCGCTTAGGCATTGAATCAGCCGGTTGGAGATATCCTTCACATCCGCCGCCCTTGCTTTCATATAGTCATCGTCCATTCCGGCAAACATCTCGGCAAAATTGTCCCCGGTCACAGCCACCGCATACTCCGCGCCAACCATTTCCGTCCGAATCATATTATGTATTGCCTCCAGATAATCATCGTCCTCTAACATCATCTGGTGTACTTCAAAAATCGCCGCGCTGTTTTCCCCCACTTCCACCACAGCCTTCTTGTAAAGCTTGTGCAATTGCAGCTGCGCCACCTTCACCGCCTGTCCCACCCTGACGATTTCCTCTTCCGGGTTCTCTACCTTACTGCGCTTTACCTTCTGCTCCCTATGGTCCAGCACTACCACCGGACCCACTGCAATCCCTTTATACACAGACTTTCCATTTAATTTTACCATATCCCATTTCCTCCACAATCTGTCCGGACGCCTCCGGAAGTCTATTATGTATGAAACATTTCAATCCCCATCCTTTCCATAACGACCCCATATCCCCAAAAACCACTCTTACTCCAAAGCCTCCGGCAACGCCAATTTCCCGGCAATGCCATCCGGCCTTTCTATCCCCCCTTCCCGTAGCTTTTTCCGCTCTCCCATTCCCTCAATCATCCCGGCCAGGCAACGGCCTTGTTAAATCCATCATAACAGGGAACCTTTATAAAAGCAAGACTTTCAGCCCATATCTTCCCTTGGCCCCTCCGTTACCGCCACGGCCGCCTCCCAATGTCATTCCCTTACGTTTTCCTAAGCCGCGCAAACCATGTAGCTCCATCCAGACCATGAAAAACGTTGGCGCTAAGCCGCTATGCCGGAGCGTTTAACGCCGCTGCAACCGCCATAACCCATTTCCGTTATACAATAAGCGTATGTGGATAAGGTATATGGTTCACGCAGTTTTGGAAAGTTTATGCGCAAAACGCCGTTTCACTCCCCTCAGTATGGATACTCATATTCAAAAGAGGCTCCCTGCGTTTCCACCGAAACAAGAACCTGTCCCCTTTTCCGAAAACGGTAAAAGGCCCTGCATGACACATTTTCATGAATCACCCTGGCCATATCTCCCTTTGCCGGAGCTTTCAGCGGGGCTGCTTTCCATTCCAGAATCCGCGCTTCCAATTCCATATCCCCCTGCACCACCCGTACAAGCCCTTTTCCTATCTGGACTGCCTTGGCCCCCAAATATGTGGCCAAACGGTACTCCCTGCCATGCAGCAGCGCTACGCAGATTATGCCACGGATATGACGCCCAAACACAGGCACATCCGCCACTGCCAACATAAGCGAACCGCCCGGGACCATGCTCTGTGTCCAGATATATTGGCTTGGGAATGACCTTCCCCTGTCCCCTTCCCAATACCCCACAGCCTTCCGGAAACGGTATTCCTGCCCATTGACACACACGCTCCCCTGCACCTTATGCTCCATGCTCCAAACCTGATGGCGGCACTCCAAAAAAGGAAGCAGGGAAAAAGGCCCCATAATATCATATTTCAATGCGGCCAGACTGCCAAAGCGCAGTTTACCCGTTATTTCCAGCCCGGGTTCCCGCACTGCCAGCCGTACGCCTTCCTTTCCAAACCGATTCTTTCCTATCCATAAAGCCCCCCTTTCCCGTCGGAAAGCCTCCGCCGGGAAAGACGCGCCCCACGTCCCACTCTCCGTAATCACCTGGATGGAACAGCTACGCCTGCGTCCCTTCCAATGAATTGCCGGTATCACTGCCAATGTCTGTGTATCCGACTGGCATTTCAAATACCAGCCGTAAAAAAAGCCGCACATATCTCCATCCCTCCTCAAAAGACTGGCTTCCCATGCCGTCAACGCCCTTTCCTAACTTTAGACCTTGCCGCCGGAAATCCAAAATAGCGTTATTCTTCTATTCTTTCTTGAATGGATGAAATTTATGCAATAGCGCCTTTGTCTTCCATCCCCTGTCTCCAAACATCGTCAGGAGCTGGTCGTCCCTGCAATAATCTCAAAAGCCCGCGCCACGTTTAGACGTCCAAAACCCCAGGAACGGCTTGGGTAAATCATGCCCGGGTCGCGCACTGCCCCCCGGATAAAATAAGCTTTCACCTCCACGCTCTGGGCAAGCACATCATTTCCTTCCACCACCGCCCATTGCATAAACTGCGCCGCCGCTCCCACGGTAATCGCCACTGCCATGCAAGAACCGCTCCGGTTTCCAAGCACAGTCGGCACATCCACCCCCGGGGCGGCAAAGTCAGGCTTTATCCCTCCTGCCCGCACAAACCCCCTGCTGGATTCTATATAAAAACTGTTATTGTCCGCATTGTAAGCGGAAGGGGTTATGGCGCTGGAGGCCATGGAAGGGACGGTCAGCGTCATATAAGGCGTAGAACGCAGAAAATAAGTTTCCGAACGCAAAAACTGCGTAATCGGCAGCCACATATTGAAATTCCCGTATCCTGTTTCTCCCTTTGTTTCCACAAGGAATGTCCATACCCCTGGCGTGGGCATGGTAAACCGCATCACCACCAGTTCATCCCCAGACCCTTGTTCCACCAGCACATAGTCCACGGCAATCCGCGTCCTTTCATAGACAAACGAATAATTGCGCGTTTCCCTGCTCCGGAAATCTATCACCGGAATCGTCTCCCCTCCCGGTGAGCGGATGGAAAGCTTCGTTATATTGGGCCTGGAACCCCAAAGCTCCATCAAAAATCCCTGTTCCCCCTCCCCTACCCGCATTTCCACCGTCTGCTCTATGCCTGTGGAATTTATGGCAAACAGGCTGCCGTAATGATGCCCCGCATT
Organism: uncultured Lachnospiraceae bacterium; assembly: GCA_910578405.1. Taxonomy (GTDB): domain Bacteria; phylum Bacillota; class Clostridia; order Lachnospirales; family Lachnospiraceae; genus Kineothrix. The sequence continues at coordinate 28,173 of CAJTQO010000027.1, forward strand.
GCCTTCATTCCCTCCCGGAATGACCACCACCCGGTTGCGCTTCTCCGCTACGCGGCTTAAATAGCGGGACAATACGGAATTGCCCGAATGGTCGCCCCAGTTCGTTCCCATCCCGATGCAAATTATCACTGGCCTCTTACCTACCCTGGCTAACTGGTCCAAATATTTGACTGCCATGCCGATGTCCGCATCGCTGTATGCCGGAACGCCTTCCGGAATCATATAATAATCCCGTAAATATTGCTTCCCTTCCCTGCACTTCACCATAACAATGTCCGCATCCGGCGCAGCCCCCTGGAAAAAAGCGCCGTATGTCGTGCTTTGCCCTGCCGCCACGCTTGCCATCGCCGTCCCATGCCCGTCTTCGTCCGTTGACGGCACGATGGAAAAAGGATCGTCACTGCGCAGCGCTTCGTTAATCTGCGCATTGGTATATTCCGTGCCAATGTCAAAACCCTCTGGCGGCGTGCCGTCCTGGATTGTCTGATCCCATATGGAAAGAATACGCGAGGTGCCATCCTCCCTGCGGAACACATCCATGTCATAGCGGATTCCTGTATCCACAAACCCCACAATCACACCTTTCCCCGTCAGCGACAAAGGCGGACGCTGCACCTGCAGGATACCGGAGTTCGTCAGATTCTGCGCGGAATACCCCCCTGCCCTGCCATCCGCATCCTGCATCAGCCCATACAGCTTTGGAATGGAATTATAAGTATACCGGCTGACATTGATGGCCCGCGGCTCCCTGGGCAGAAAATACAAAATGGCAAACTGGTCATCCAGCCGGAACATACAATAGTTCATTCCCTCCACATCTTTTTCTGCCAGTATATAATCCACCATAATCTCTGTGTAGTCATTGGATAATGCCTGTTCCCTACAAGACATATCATACCTGCCCACATTTTTTCTTATTATATGCCCTCCTCTGGCGTTATGTTCACGACAGCCGGCGCGTCCCTTTTCCCGGACATCCAAACATCTGCCAAAGATTTCCTTCCGGCCAGGATACCCTGCCTTTCCGGCTCGCCTTTGCTTTACAAAACGCCATGTCTTCCCAGCAGACCCGGCCTTCTTAGTTTTTAGTTTTACACTTCGATTACTTTCAGACTGTCTGGCGACTCCAGGCTGTTGCTGCGGATATCTATTACCGGACCGCCTGTGTTCTGGATGTACTCTTTCGTAATCGTCACCCTGCCGATATTGTCGTCTTTTGGTATCTCATACATAATATCCAACATAAATTCCTCAATAATGGCCCGCAAAGCCCTGGCCCCCGTATCTTTTTCCATTGCCTTGTCCGCAATGGCTTCCAAAGCGCCATCGTCAAATTCTAACTGCACTTCATCTAATTCCAATAGCTTCTGATACTGTTTAAGAATGGCATTTTTTGGCTCCTTCAAAATCCGGATTAGCATCTCCCTGCCCAGCCCTTCCAGCGTACAGATAATCGGCAGCCGCCCCAAAAATTCCGGAATCATCCCGAATTTACGGATATCCTCCACCGTAACTTTGCCTAAAATATTTTTATCCTTATCGTACTTATCCTTCAGTTCCGCCCCATAGCCAATGGAGGCGCCTTTGTTTAGCCTCTGCTTTATAATTTCCTCTAAATCCGGAAACGCGCCGCCACAGATAAACAGAATATTCTTCGTATTAATCGTAGTCAACGGCACCATGGCATTCTTGCTGTTGGCCCCTACCGGAACCTCCACCTCCGCCCCTTCCAGCAGCTTTAACATCCCCTGCTGCACCGACTCGCCGCTCACATCCCTGGCATTGGCGTTGCGCTTCTTCGCAATCTTGTCGATTTCATCTATGAAAACGATTCCCTGCTCCGCTTTGTCCGCATCGTTTTCCGCCGCTGCCAACAGCTTGGAAAGCACGCTTTCAATATCATCCCCAATATATCCGGCCTCCGTCAGGGAAGTGGCGTCAGCAATGGCTAATGGCACATCCAACAATCTGGCCAGCGTCTTAACCAGATATGTCTTCCCGCTTCCGGTTGGCCCAATCATCAGGATATTGGATTTTTCAATCTCAATTTCATCCATTGTCCCGGTAGCCACACGCTTATAGTGGTTATAGACAGCCACAGAGATAATCTTCTTTGCCTTCTCCTGGCCTACCACGTACTCATCCAACTGCGCCTTAATCTTATGGGGGGCCGGAATATTCCTGATATCCAAAACCGGCGCTTCCTTCTCCTTGCCTTTCTTCCTTTTCAGCTTCTGCTTATTGGGTATGCCCCCTTCCCCCTGCAAATCCGACAAATTTACAAAGCTGATGTTGGGAATCCCTTTCCCTTTGTTGAACTTCTCCAATTCTTCATTCCAGTTGATATTTCCTAACATCCCTTGATAATCAAACTGGCTGACCGTATCCATGGTCTTGTGCATACAGTCGTTGCATACCGAGATATGATTCGGCAGCTTAAACATCTTGCCTGCCTTGCTTTCCGGCCTGCGGCAGATAAAACATACATCCTCGTATTCTCCCTCTTTCGTTCCCTCTGCCCCACTGCCATCCGCCGCCTTTCCCCCAGGCGCCACAGCCTCTTTTCCCCCATTCCCCTCCGGGCCGTCCTTACCCGCGTCTGCCTTTTCATATCCTACATCGTTTCCTGCCCCTTGCCCGTCTTCCGTATCCTCTTCATAATCGTCCTCACTGACTTCCTCATCCCCAAGGCCGAAATCATTATGAAGCTCCTCCTCATAATCCTTATTGTCAAAATCGCCCATCCTTCTATCCTATTCCTTCCCCGCCCGCCATATTATCCTCTCTCCGGCCATAACAAACTACTTCCGGACACTGCCCTGTATACCGCTGCCTCTGCGCCAATGCAGTGGCAGCTTTTCTTCGCAGCGCCTCAAAATCGGTTTCCCTTGCCCTCCAACGATGTACGGACTGCTCCCTCCATTATAATGCATGATAAATTGATACACAAGTGAACATTTTCTAAACTAACTGCTGTTTGCACACTTCTACATCCGTGGTATAATCAATAAAATAAGAATCTTACACAAAATCATCCTTTCATCTTTTTCAGGAGGCTTCGCTTATGCCTGCCGCGCAAATCCGCAAATATGGTTTTGCCTTTGAAGGAAAAAAGGTATGGATTGGATAAAATAAGGCAAAACTTTGGGCTGTGCAGGACGCTTCTCCCGCACAGCCCATTGTATGCATATTAATCAAACTTAGCGCCCAGCGTTATGGTCACTGTCTTGCTTTCCCACCCCTGCGGGCTGCCCTGCATTACAGTCACATCCACCGTATCGCCCACGGAATAATACTCCATCACACGCAGCAGGTCTTCGGAACTGTTGATTTTATTGCCGTCAAATTCCGTAATAATGTTCCCCTTTACAAGACCGGCCTGCTCTGCGCCGGTTCCTTCGTACACTTGGGATACGTACACACCCTTTGGCATACCATAGTCCTGCGTCATCTGATCCACTACGGTCAGAGGCGTAATCCCCAAATATCCTTTCTTGTCCTCGGATACTTTCATCCTCGTTTCACGCAGCATCAAATCTTCAATAATCGGTTTGGCTGCGGAAATCGGGATTGCATATCCCATCCCCTCTACCGCGGAGCCGCCAATCTTGTTGGAATTGATGCCAATGACCTCACCCTTCATGTTTAACAGCGCGCCGCCGGAATTCCCCGGGTTAATGGCTGCATCCGTCTGGATGAAGGTGGCCCCATCTTCCGTATTTACCCGCACTTCCCCATTGCTGGACAAATCAATGACACGGTTTAACGCGCTGATTACCCCTACCGTTACCGACTGTCCGTACCCTAAAGCATTCCCAATGGCAATGGCCGGCTCTCCCACGGTCAATTTATCGGAATCTCCCAATGCCGCCACCGTAATTGCATTCCTTGTGTCCGCTTCCACCTGTTCCAGGGAAACTGCAATCACCGCCAAATCCATCTCCGGGTCGGAACCCTTCATCTGCGCTTCCACTTCCGCGCCGTCCACAAACTGCACCACCAGTTTATCCGCATTCTCTATCACATGGTAATTGGAAACAATTAGCAGCTCTGTATCGCTTTCACCGACAATAATGCCGGAGCCCGCCGCTGTGGACTCGCTTTCCAGCGTCTGACCGAAATAAGACATCCGCTGCGTGTACGTATTGTTAATGGAAACGATGGCTGGCATCACGTCCGCCGCCACATTGCTCACATCCATCACCACGGCCTGGTTTGACCCGGCCGCGCCTGCCATAGCTGTGCCGTTATCCGTCCCATTGCCGGCGCTCCCGTCCGCTTTGCCTGGCTGTTCCACGGTCTTTTCCACCACTTCCGGCCCTTCAGCCAACGGCTCTGCCTCCGCTTCCGTCTTGCTTCCCCCTTGGAAAGCCCCGGTCATAGACTCCACGACATAAAATCCAAGCCCGGCGCAGGCGCCGAAAAACAATCCCAGGCTCACTGCCGCCAACGCTTTTTTCCAATAGCCGCTTCCGCCTTTCCCTTCCTTTAGGATGCGCTTCTTCCCTTTGCCGGCCCCGCTTCCCGGATAACCGTTCCCGGTGCCATACGTTTCCCCAAAAGGCCCTCCGGCTCCGGCGCCATATCCGTAGCCTCCGCCCTGATAGCCCCCGCCATAGCTTCCATAGTGATTTGCGCCTATTGCAACCCCAACGCCTGTTTCGGACATAGTTCCGGAACCCCCGTCCTCTCCGGCGCCACTGCCGTTTGCGTAGCCTGAAAGGCTCTGACCGCTGAAATTCCCCCGTTCCGCATTGTTTTCCCTTATCGTGCCGTCGCCTGCATTCTGGTCAAAATCATTTGGATAATTATTACCATACATAGCCCATACCTCTCTTCTCTTATCTTTTATCCTGATATGGAAAAGCCCTTCTGCCAGCCTGGCTGTCCTGCTTTCCCGGCCTGCCTGTTCCCTTGCTTTAAACTAAGTATATTCACCAAATGTGACCGTTTTGTGATAAAACTATGCGTTTTCTGTTAAAAAGAAGCCTGCCGCCTTACCGCTGTTCTTCCTCCGTTTTCCCATATCCCCTGGAAGCGTCAATCCCCTGGCTGGAACGCATCCGCCCGGTCTGCTCCCAATAAGCCTTATTCATCGTACACCGCAGGATTGCTTTATAGGGCAGGCTGCGGTAATGTTTTCCCAGCAAATACCCCATATATTTGTATACCGTTCCTATGTACAGCCTGGGAAGCATCCCCTTCTTTTTTCCTTTCCATAGATGCGCAGAAGCCGCCTTGAGCATCCGCGCCCCCTCTCCTTCCGAGGAGATTGCGGCAAACACTTCCGGATGGTCAGCCTGAGAAACTCCTAAATCAAAATTCCGGCAAAACTGCTGGCGGAACGTATAGTTATGGGAATGAACCACCCTGGCCTGCGCCGCATAAGCAATCCGGTACCCGGCCTGAATCGCAGCCGCAGCATATATCATATCCTCATTGAAAATCGCATGTTTCACGAAGCCGCCCAATTCATCGTAAATCCCCCTGTTATATGCCGCGCAGACATTGGAGCAGAAGTACGCTTTGATTCCAAGCTCCGCCACATCCGCTTTGGATTTCACCCGGCCCTGCGCCGGATAATTGAACTCTCTGGTATACCGCTCAATTTCATTGCAGTCCGGCGCCGCCACCTGCCTGGCAAAGGACACGGCAATCCCATCCTCCTCCAGCGGCTTTATCAGATTTTCCACCAGCCGCCCGTCTTCCGGGACCGCATCCTGTGTCATCATAATGAAAACGGGCGCTTTGGACTTTCCTACCCCCTGCCGCCTCGTTCTGCCGTGGTTAAATTCCATTTTGGATAAATGGGTCACATAAACATTCCGGTACTTTTCCAAAAAGGAAGTGCCATAAATCAATTGTTCGAAATACTTCTGCTCCGTATTCATCAAAATAATCCTGTCCACCGGAACCGTCTGCCCTTCCAGCTTTTCTATTAACGTCAGAAAACTTTTGTCCGGCTTATAAACCGGAATAATTACATCCACTGCCTGCACTGCCACACTTCCTCACTCCTTAAAAACAACCAACGATTCTCCCGCATAAACTCCATCCTAAAACCCCCAAGGATTCTCCCAAATGAACTCTGCCTCGGAATCCACAACTTTTCCCTCTTATAGACTCCATCCAAGAAAACCCACTTTTCTCTCTTAGAAACCCCATCCCAAAGACCCCAAGGCTTCTCCTGTATAACCCCTTTCCTTCCCAAACAACCTGTCGTACGCCGCCTAGAGCATCATCCCAAGCGAAATGGATTTGCAGAGCAAATCCATTTTATGCCGCTTTTTTAAACTAAGCCAACCCATTATTTAAGATAGACCATAACGCCATTTCCAGCCACTATGCTACTTCAGATAAGAAGAGGTGTCTTCCTTAATTTTGCCGCTATAAGCCTGCACATCCGAAGACGCCGTATAATTCTCATCAAACAGGAACTTATGCAGCCACTCCACATTCTCCTTTAAATCCACCGGAATGACGCAGCTCCCCTTTGCCCCGATGGTGCCTGTCGTCCGGTATTCCTCCTTTGGAAACCCGGCCTGGCCCACAATATTATAATTGCCGATATTCCCCAGCAATTCCGCAATCTCCGTTAAATCCAGCGACGTATACACTTCATTAAAAACCTTGTTGGCTATTTCGTTCAACGTGGCCGGAGACGCTTTCTTCGCCTCGTCCGCCACTGCCATCAACACCTCCCTCTGCCGCTCCGTCCGTTTAAAATCATCCCCCGCCGTATAACGAATCCGGCAGTATGCGGTAGCCTGCAGCCCGGTAAGCCTCTGATAGCCCGTCTGCGTCACTTCTTTATATTCACGCTTTAAATCCTGCGCCATCGTATACTGATAGCTGTTCAAATGATGGATTTCCGCCTCATCCACCTCAATCATCACGCCCCCTAACGCGTCAATGGTGTCTGCCAGCCCTGCAAACCCTACCGTTACAAAATCGGTAATGTTCATATCCAGATTCATATTCAGCATACTGATGGCCATTTCCGGCCCGCCTTTGGCATAGGCGGCATTGCATTTGTTGTAGGAATCGTTGCTTAAATTTAAATAGGTGTCCCGGTATACCGACACCAGTTTGCACTCCCCGGTGTCCTGGTTGATGGAAGCCACCATAATGGTATCGCTCCTTGTATTCTTCGCTAAAGCGCCTGTGGTGGAATCCACGCCAAACAAAGCAATGTTCCAATACCCCTTCATTTTGGTCGTCTCTTCCCGCTCCTTCACTTCCGGGTTGATTACAATATCCTCTTCCTTCATATCATGCTTGCCGACTTTCCCGCCCTGCACCACCCCGTAAAGGACAAAAACCATAATCAAAAGCAAAAAAACTTCCGCAATCAAAAGGATTATTTTATTCCTCTTTTTCCGCTCTCTCTCCCTGGCCGACAGATTTGCGCCAGCGGCCCCCTTTGCCATATCCGCCGATGTTACTGTTTTTCCCTCTTTCCCCCCGCCGCTCTCCTTCTTCTTTTCATTCCCACCCATAATAATTCTCCCTTATTTATCCGTAACCTAATAAAGATAAATTAATATGCATTTTTGTTAATAAATCCTTTGAAAATCGTCAAAAACATAATTTTAAAATCCAAGCCCATCGTCCAATTCTCAATATAAAAAATATCGCATTCTATCCTCTTGCGTATGGAAGTGTCGCCCCGGTAGCCATTGATTTGCGCCCATCCGGTCAGGCCCGGGCGCACCTGATGCTTAATCATATAACGGGGAACTTCCTCCTTAAACTTCTCCACAAACAAAGGCCGCTCCGGCCTTGGCCCCACCAGGCTCATTTCCCCCGCCAGTATGTTAAAAAGCTGAGGAAGTTCATCCAGGCTTGTTTTGCGCAGGATTTTCCCTATCCTAGTAACCCGTGGGTCGTCCTTTACCGTCCATGCCTTCTGCTCCTGGGAAGGCTTCTGCAGTTCCATGGTGCGGAATTTATACATCTGGAACGGCTTATTATGCAGCCCCACCCGCTCCTGTTTAAAAATCACAGGCCCAGGGCTGGAACATTTCACCAATGCCGCCGTAAGCAGCATAACCGGCGATGCAATCAAAAGCCCGCAAAGGGCCCCTACAATATCCACCGCCCGTTTCGCCACCCAGTTTAAAGTATTGGTCAGCGGCACATAACGTATATTGATGACCGGAAGCCCCATCAAATCCTCCGTATAGGGCCTGCTTGGCACCAGACTGTTATAATCCGGGATAAATTTCGTATGGACGCCGGACTTCTCACACAAATCCACAATACGCTCCAAACGGTTGTAATCCTCCAGGGCCAAAGTCACCGCAATCTCATCCAGCTTGTTTTCCGGAAGGATATAAAGCAGGTTTTCAATCCTGCCAAGCACCTTAACCCCTTTATACAAAGTGCCGCTCGGCACCCTGTCGTCCAAAATCCCCCTAATCACATACCCCCACTGGGGATTGGCGTTAATCCTCGTAATATATTCCTCTGCGGCGCGCGAATAGCCAATCAACAGTACATATTTAAGATTATACCCATTCTTGCGAAAATATTGCAGGATATTCCGAATCAATGTCTTGGATAAAGATGCCAGAAGAATATTGATAATATAGAATAAGCCAACCAGCATACGGGAGAAATTTTCTATTTTCAGCGCAAACAGGATCACCATAAATAGCATGATCCCGGCTGTATTCAATGTGATAATGCTTGCAATTTCGTGCTTTCTGCGGGTTGTCCGTTTTGGCGTGTACATATTGAAAAAATAGTACAGCAAAATATACCCTGGGACAATATAGTAAAGCGCACTGAAATAAACCTGCGCAGACAATGCCGTTACGCCCGGTTCCGTATCCGCAAACGGAGTCTCAAACTTTATCAGCCATGCCAGCAGATAGGAAAGCGCAATGACAAATGCATCTACCAGCAGGTGCAGTCTATTAAAAAGCTTTTGGTTATCCTTTATCATAGTTTCACCAGTTTTTCCTATACTGCCTCATATTTTACAATATTATGCCAAAAAGCACAACTTAAATTTCTATAAATGCACAAAACCGCCTGCGCCATAAACGGAAGCTTCCCACAAATTGTGACATCTATCTGCCAAAAAGCAATGTTCCAACACGCTCCAGGGCGATTTATCCGGTAATCCTGCGCAGCATATTCAGCCATAGTTCCAGTTGGATGCGCACATAGCTCCCAAAGGATTCCTTGTGAAAAGGAATCCTTTTCTCCCTTCCGGGTAAAGACAGGCACAAACGGAATCCATCCGCCAGCCCTTTCACATATGCCTTCCCCAATCCTTTTTTTAAGAAAAACAACGCTTTTATCCCAATGCCCGCCGCCAGCCATGGAAGGTTTAAAAACGCCTGCAGCGGCGGCATGTTTTTGTAAACCAGATATATGCCGTTGCGGGCCGTAAGACGCACCTTAAACGCATTGTGCCTGGAGCCGGTCACTGCGCTTCCCACATGGTAAACAATGGCGTCCGGCGTATAATAATTTTCATAGCCAAAAATCCGCGCCCGGTATCCCACATCAATATCCTCCAGATAGGCAAAATGATTCTCATCAAAATACCCTATCGTATCAAAAACGTCTTTCCGATAGATTGCCGCGCAGGCACAGGCCGCAAAAATCCGCGCCTCCCGTCCATAGCGCGTCCTCTTTTTCCCCTTCCCCAAAGCAAACGCCCATCCAAGGGCGCAGTACAAATCCCCGGCATCGTCTATCGTCCCCTTATCCCCGAAAGACAATATTTTCGCCCCCACCGAAAAGGCATCCTTCCGTTTGCGGATGGCCTGGTATAAATTCTTCACAAAATCCCTGTCTGCCTGGGTATCGTTATTTAACAAAATCACATACTCTGTCTGCGCCAGACGGATTCCTTCATTCACCGCGGCGCAAAACCCCCTGTTTTCCGGGAAACGCACCAGCCTGCAAACCGCAAGCCCCTTGCGCCTGCGCCGCTCCATCCACCGCTCCATCCATGCCACGCTCCCGTCCCTTGAGCCATTGTCCACCACAATCACCTCCGGCGCCATGCTCCCCGAAAACAACGATTCCAGACAAGGCCCTATATACTTCTCCCCCTCAAAATTGGGTATCACCACCGTAACATCTGCCCGTTTCCCATGGGCGGCAGCGCCCTTCCCACCAGCCTGCCGCACCCTTTTCCATTTCCTGTTGCGGCGCTTCCCGCTCCATTCCTCCTTCCCCCGCCTATTCCTGTCCTGCCTGTCCCTGCTCCTTCTCTCTCTTTGCATACTCTGCTCCTTATGTCCCTGCGCAAATTATTCCCCTAAAAACACTGCCACAAATCCTTCCCTACGCACTCTCCGGCCAAACTCCAGACACCTGTCGGCCCATTTTGCCGGAAGCCCATTGTCCCAATTTTTTGCTTCCGCACAGTCAAACCATCCTTCCTCCGTTTCGGCATAAGGCACGCCGAACACTTCCCGGAACACGCCCCAAAGCTCCCTGCGCACCCGCATACGCCGTATATCCGCCGCATATGCCTCCTGCAAAAGGGAAGCCCGGTGCATATAGCCGCTGAATTCCTTGTGCAGCCCCAGGTACATCACCTCCCCTTTTTCATCCAAAGCCCCGCCGCATATTTTCCCTCTGCGGTCAATTATCTTTCCTCCAACCACACCCACCTCCGGGCGCTGGGCAAAGATTCCTCCTTTGTATGCAATCCGGTAAAACCCTAAATGCTTTGTATGCAAAACCGAGCCTTGCCATCCTCTCTCTTTTAAAAAGTCCTCCAAAGCCCGCTTCCCTGCCTCATAAGCGTAACGCTTGCTTTCCGGATTGTCCGCCGTGGAAGATTCGTGGCATCTCCAATGGTACAATACGCTTGGTATATGAACCACAGCGTCCCTGCCTGCCGCTCCCCCCGGCCCGCCGTCCCAAACCCGCCGTCCCAAACGTCCACTTCCTCCTTCCCCGTACAACAATCGCCCAATAGCGCGCAGCGCCAAATCATAATCCTGCGCGCCGTCATACTCCGGCCGGAATCCCAGCCCTTGCATCAGCTCCCTTTTCATTACAAGAAAATGGCAGATGTAATTGTTGGACAGCAGCAAATCCACATTCAATCCCGGTTTAAAATGTGGCTCATAAAACGCCGTCAAATCCCCGTTCCCCTTATCTTCGTCGGAATACAATAGCCACGCCGTCCCTCCTTCTTTTTCTTTTTGGGCGATTGCCTTTGCCATACGGTACAGCGCATCCGGCGTAAGCGTGTCATCGTGGTCTAACAGCCCGATATAATCCCCCTGCGCTGCAGCCAGCGCCTGGTTCGTATTTTCCGAAATCCCTTTGTTCTCCTTTAACCGCAGGTAGCGCACCCTCTCATCCTCTTCCATATAAAGCCGGACGGTTTGCTCCACCTTTCCGCAACGGCTTGCGTCCGCGATAATCAGTTCAAACTTCCCATAGCTCTGCCCCAAAACGGAATCCATCATTTCCCGCAAATATGCCTCTTTTGTCTCATAAGCCGGGACAAGGATGCTAAAGCGGTACGGAAACTTACAGCCGGTCCCACGCTGCGCCGCGAACACCTCATCCCCTGGCGGCTTATAACGGTATGCGGAGCCTTTTTCACTCATTATCCTCTCTAAAGCCGCATAATATGCACTTTTCACCCCATTTTTCTTTAAATAAAAATATGTCTTACGTAAATTCCCAAACCGGAAAATCTTCTGTCCCATTCCCCATCCCCTTTCCCAAGGCTATGTATTTTTCCTGCCGGCTTTGCATTTCCCGCCCCTGTTTTGCCGCCCGTCAGCCTTCCTTTGGACGCCTGCGTGCAAAAAGAAGAGGAACCCGCCTTGCAACGGATCCCTCCCCAGCTCCACTTCCCCACTCTCTCTTCCTTCCACATACGGTTGGCCACGTCTTCCGCCAGCCGGCCCGTAATTCTTAAATATGCGCTTTCAAAGCCTCGGTCAGCTTCTCCACCTTCTCCTGCGCATCCTCTAAGCTTGCGCCTTTCACGCCCATATAAAATTTCAGTTTCGGCTCTGTGCCGGAAGGACGCGCGCAGCACCAGGAATCGTTGGTCAGTTCAAAATAAAGCACATTGGATTTAGGAAGCCCTGTCTCCCTTTGCGCCCCTGTTTCCATCTCCACTACCTTGTTGCCATCGTAATCCCTTACTTCCACTACCTTCAGCTCGCCAAATTCCTTGGGCGGGTTGCTCCTAAGCTTATCCATAATCTCCGCAATCTGCCTGGAGCCTTCGATGCCCTTAAGCGTAATCGCATACTGCGTCTCTTTGTAATAGCCGTATTTCTCATACAGCGCCAGCATCTGATCCCACACTGTCCTGCCGTTTTTCTTGCACCATGCCGCCATTTCGCACAGGCACATAACCGCCACCACTGCATCCTTATCCCTAGCGTGTGTCCCTGCCAGGCAGCCGTAGCTTTCCTCCAGGCCAAATACATAATGGTTGGAGCCGCTTTGTTCAAACCATTTAATCTGCTCCCCGATGTATTTAAAGCCAGTCAGCACCTCAATGCATTTTACCTTATAATCGTCGCAGATTGCTTTGGCCATATTGGTCGTAACGATGGTTGTCACCAATGCAGGGTTTTCCGGCATCATCCCTTGCGCCGTCCTTTCCCTTAAAATGTATTCCGCAATCAGCATCCCGGACATATTCCCCGTAAACGGCACATATTCGCCGCTCTTTGTATCCAGCGCATAGATGCCAAGCCTGTCCGCGTCCGGGTCCGTAGCCAGCACGATGTCCGCGTTTTTCTCCTTCGCCAGTTTCAGCGCTAAAGTAAATGCCTTCGGATCTTCCGGGTTCGGGTAATCCAGCGTGGTGAAATCCGGATCCGGGTTTTCCTGTTCCGGCACCACATACACATGCTTAAAGCCAAGCTCGGACAGAATGCGCCTTACCGGTTTATTCCCTGTCCCGTTGAAAGGCGAATAGACAATCTTCATATCGTCAGCCATCTCTTTAATGATTTCCGGATGGATAATCTGCTTCTTTAATTCCACCATGTAGGCATCGTCGATTTCTGCGCCAATCACCTGGTAAAGGCCCGCTTTGACCGCCTCTTCCTTGTCCATGGTCTTCACCTCATGGTAATCCGTCACGTTCTTTACTTCCGTAATAATCTCTTTGTCCTTTGGAGCCGTTACCTGCGCGCCATCCTCCCAGTATGCCTTGTATCCGTTATATTCCGGCGGGTTATGGCTGGCGGTAATGACGATGCCGGAAATGCAGCCCAGCTTGCGCAGCGCAAAAGACAGCTCCGGCGTAGGGCGCAGTTCGTCAAACACATATGCCTTAATCCCGTTGGCCGCCAGGCAAAGCGCAGCCTCATCCGCAAACTCCGGCGACTTGCGTCTGGAATCGTAAGCAATGGCAACACCCTTCTCTTTGCCGCCCTGCTTCAATATGTAGTTGGCCAGCCCCTGTGTGGCTTTGCGCACCGTATAGATGTTCATGCGGTTGGTCCCTGCGCCGATTACGCCGCGCAGGCCGCCGGTGCCAAACTCCAGCTCTTTGTAGAAGCGGTCTTCAATCTCCTTCTCGTCGCCTTTGATGGCCTCCAGCTCCTTCTTCGTATTCTCGTCAAAATACGAATCGCTTAACCAAAAGTTAAATTCATCCATGTAACCCATGTTTCGCTCCTCCTGAATTTATATAGTTTTCCAATATCTACATCATACCACATACTCGCCTATTTTTAAAGCATTAAATACATCTAACAAATTGACAGGTTTTTGCATCATCCCAACTGGAAAGGCCAAAAGAACATGATACAATAAAGCCATATGAAAATAACACAATCTAAAATCCAGGAGGCAGAAAATGGGGATTATTTATCAGGAAAGCACAAAAGAATTCCACCTGTACAACAGAGAAACCAGCTATTTAATGAAAATCCTGCGCAACGGCCAGATAGGACAGCTTTATTTCGGCAAAAGAGTCCCCCTAAAGGAGGATTACGGCTATTTGCTGGAAAACCGTTACCGCCCGGCCAGCGCATATGTTTATGACAACGAATATTCTTTTTCACTGGAGCATTTGAAACAGGAATACCCGTCCTATGGGACTACCGATTTCCGTATGCCCGCTTTGGAAATCCTGCAGCCAAACGGCAGCCGCATTACGGACTTTTGCTACCATTCCCATAAAATATACCAGGGCAAGCCTGCGCTCCAGGGACTTCCGGCCACCTATACGGAATCGCCGGGGGAAGCCGACACATTGGAAATTTTGTTAAAAGACGAACGGCTGAACATAGAAATGACATTGCTCTACACCATTTTCCAAACGGAAAACGCCATTGCCAGAAGCGTCCGCTTCGAAAATAAGGGAGAATGCGCCTGCCAGCTTACAAGAGCCATGAGCCTGTCTCTGGATCTGCCCGACGCTGATTACGAATGGATTCAGTTTTCCGGCGCCTGGAGCAGGGAACGGTATGTGAAAACACGGCTGCTGCAGCAAGGCGTCCAGTCGGTAGGCAGCGTCAGGGGCGCTTCCAGCCACCACCACAACCCTTTTATTATGCTCAAACGCCCCAAGGCCGATGAATTCCAGGGGGAAACTTTGGGCTTTTCCCTTGTCTATTCGGGCAATTTCCTGGCCCAGGCTGAGGTGGACACTTATAATGTAACCAGGGTTATGCTGGGCATCCATCCCCTGGGCTTTTCCTGGCTCTTAGAACCGGGCGGCGCGTTCCAGACGCCGGAAGCGGTGGCCGTCTATTCCGCCCATGGGATGAACGGCATGAGCCAGGCTTTCCACCGCCTGTACCGCACCCGGCTGGCGCGGGGCTATTGGAGGGACAGGGAAAGGCCCATTTTATTAAACAACTGGGAAGCCACCTACTTTGACTTTACAAAAGAAAAGCTCCTTGCCATTGCCAAAACCGCCAAAGAGGACGGGGTGGAGCTGTTTGTCCTGGACGACGGCTGGTTCGGCTCCAGATGCAGCGAAACAAGCGGCCTGGGGGACTGGTGGCCCAACCCCCAACGTCTGCCGGAAGGCATTTGCGGGCTTTCTAAAGAAATCGAAGCCATGGGGTTAAAATTCGGCCTCTGGTTTGAACTGGAAATGGTCAATAAAGACAGTGAACTGTACAGAAACCATCCGGACTGGATTCTCCAAACCCCCGGCAGGCACGCCTCCCACGGAAGGAAACAATATGTGCTGGACTTTTCCAGAAAAGAAGTGGTAGACTATATCTATGGGCTGGTGGCGAAAATCTTAAAGGAATCCAAAATTTCCTACATAAAATGGGATATGAACCGGAATATTACCGAATGCTTTTCCCAAGGGTACGGGGCGGAAAGGCAGGGTGAAATTTTCCACCGTTATATCCTAGGACTGTATGACCTGTATGACAGGCTGAACCGGGAATTTCCGGAAATCCTCTTTGAGTCCTGCGCCAGCGGCGGCGGCAGGTTCGACCCGGGCCTGCTTTATTATGCCCCTCAGTGCTGGACCAGTGACGACACCGATGCCGTAGAACGGCAAAAAATCCAGTACGGCACTTCCTACGCTTACCCGGTCAGCTCCATGGGCACCCATGTGTCCATTACGCCCAACCATCAGGCAAACCGCACAACCCCGCTGGAAACCAGAGGAAATGTGGCCATGTTCGGAGCGTTTGGCTACGAATTGGATTTGGCCCGCCTAAGCCAGGAAGAAAGGGAAATCGTAAGAGAGCAAATCCGCTTTGTAAAAAAGTACCGCAGGCTTATCCACACCGGAGACTTCTATCGGTTGTTAAGCCCCTTTGAAGGCAATTTTACGGCATGGATGGCCGTATCGCCGGACAAACGTCAGGCCATTGTAGGATATTACAAAATCTTAAATGACGTGAACCGGGAATTCCGCAGGCTCCGCCTGCAGGGACTGGAAGAAGGGCTTTTGTACCATGTATGGGAAAACGGCGCCTGCGCCGGGGATTTTTACGGCAGCGAATTAATGCATATCGGCCTGATTGCCACCGACAGCAGCGCAGGGGAAGTGGGGGCCACGGAAACGCCCTGCTGCGATTTCTGGTCCAGGCTCCTTGTGCTGGAGGCGGAAGGGTGAAACAGGCCATACGCCATCCAGAAAATCGCCCTGCCCATTCAATATTTATACAAAAATAAGGGAGAAGATAGAAAATGGAACCTATGGAAAACAAAAAAAACACAGAACCTTCCCAAAAATGGAAACGCATCGCCATGTCCTTTTTCGGCGTTATCGTCACCGGATTCTGCGTAGGCGCTTTCCAGAAAGCCAACCTGGGGGCGGATCCCTTTACCTGCTTTGTAACAGGCATCGGGAATCTCTTTCATTCCACCTACAGCGTCTTTTACTTGATTATCACAGGGCTGTTGTTAGCAGGGGTGTTCTTCGTGGAGAAACATTACATCGGCATAGCCACCGTGATTAACCTGCTGTTTACCGGAATGGCGGCTGATTTTATGCGCGGCGTCCTGGACAGCCTGTTCCCGGCTCCCGGCCTTGCAGCCCGAATCTTTATGATGCTCTTTGGCATCTTCGGCACCTGTTTTGCCGCTTCCGTCTATTTTACAGCGGATCTTGGCGTATCGGCCTACGACGCCTGGTCGCTGATTGCCGGCAACAAATACAAAATCCTGCCTTTTCGCATTTGCAGGATTATCACAGACTCTATTTGTGTGCTAACCGGCTTCCTGTGCCATGTCACCATCGGCGTTGGCACCGTAATCACCGCCCTGT
The DNA here is from genome assembly GCA_910578405.1 of uncultured Lachnospiraceae bacterium. Classification (GTDB taxonomy): domain Bacteria; phylum Bacillota; class Clostridia; order Lachnospirales; family Lachnospiraceae; genus Kineothrix. The sequence continues at coordinate 44,881 of CAJTQO010000027.1, forward strand.
TTATGGGACCGGTCGTGCAGTGGTTCAATACCAACGTATCGGAACCGTTTTTGTACGGGAAAAAGGGACTGGAATAAATTAACGGCATTCCGTCTATGACGCGGCCTGTCGGGATTGTCTGCCTGAATAAATTCCTTTGCCTGCTGTACAACGCAAAGTTATGCAGCAGGCAAATTTTCCCCTTTACACCCGCAGTGAAAAATCACTTCTGTCCAAAGAAAAATTTGGGTTATAATACGGATCCCCCTTTTCCAAAACCTCTTTCCACTTCCTCCGGAACCGCTCCGACTCCTCTTCATACCGCCTTGCCTTTTCCCCCTGGTCGTCCAGCCCTCTGGAAACGGACTCAAAGTGATACAGCTCGGCAAAAGGCGTAAATACATTCAGGCGCCCTTTTTCCCGCAGTTTCAGACAAAAATCCACATCATTCAACGAAACGGCAAAGGACTCGTCCAGCCCTCCCACGTCCCAAAACAGCTTGCGCGCCACCATCAGGCAGGCCCCTGTCACAGCGGATACATCCTGGGCATAGCAAAGCCTCCCCATATACCCAAGATTCTCCCGATGCTGCCCATAATGGCTGTGTCCCGCCGTACGGTGCGCCCCAAGAGCCAGCACCACCCCTGCATGTTGGATGGTTCTGTTTTCATAATACAGCTTAGCCCCTACCGCGCCCACATCTTCCCGCTGCGCATACATCAAAAGCTCTTCCATCCAGTTGACGGTAATCACCTGGGTATCGTTATTCAAAAGCAAAAGATAGTCCCCATCCGCTTCCTTTGCGCCCAGGTTATTCACCGCTGAGTAGTTAAAAGCGCCATCATAAACGACCACTTTCACTTTCCCTTCCCCTTTTTCTTTCAGTTCCTCATAATATTTCCCGATTTCCTCCGTCACGCTGTTATTTTCCACCACAATGATTTCATAATTGTCATATGTGGATCTTTCCAAAATAGAGGCAATGCACCTGCGTAAATCCGCCTCATGGTCTTTGTTGGCAATGACAATGGAAATCTTCGGATTGCCGATAATCTGGTAGCTAATCTTAAAAATCGTCTCAAAGGCTCTGGTGCTGGCAATGCGGAAATGCCGGTATCCATGCTTGCGCAAATGCTCCGCCACCGCCCCTTTGGCCGCATCCGTGGCGTAGGGCTTGGCCTCTATGCCGCTGGCCACACTGCCAGCATGGGAACGCCAGTAGTACATCAGCCTTGGCACATGGACGATTTTCTCCGCCCGGTCTGTCAGCCGCAAAATCATATCGTGATCCTGGCTGCCGTCAAATTTGGCTCTAAACAGCTCGTCCCCATCCAGCAAATGTCGATGGAACACGCTGAAATGACAGATATAATTGTTGGCCCGCAGATTATCCACGGCATAGTCCGGTTTAAAATGCATGGTCAGCATCTTATTGATGTCATTGTTTTTAAAAGTCGTCTCATCGCAGTACAGGTAATCCGCCCCCTGTTCATTGATGGCTTTTACATATTCATACAAAACGGAAGGATGTAAGATATCATCCTGGTCAAACAATCCAATGTATTCCCCGGTGGCCAGTTTCAGGCATTCATTGGTATTCCCTGCAATGCCGCCGTTTTTTTCCAGTTTCTTATAGATTATCCTGCCCTTTGCCCGCGCCGCATACTCCCGGCAGATATCACCGATATAGCTATGCTGTGCGTCCGAACCGTCCGCCAGGCACAGTTCCCAATTTTCATAAGTCTGCGCCATCACCGAATCCAGCATCTGCTCCTGGAATTCCCGTTGGTTGTTCCAAAGCGGCACAAGGATGCTGATTTTCACCATATGGGGGAAAACCGTCTCCCGTTCTTCCTTCCGCCTGGCTTCGTCCGGGAAACTGGCCGTGCCAAAATGCGTCATTGCCTCACGCTCCCGCTGCTTATACTTCACCTTGGCCCAAATCCCCCGCAGGTTCCCACAGTTCTTTAGCCTGTCCCGCTGCCGGAGCATATAGTGCATTGCTTTGCGCAGAGGCGCGCTCATTTTCCAAAGCGGATTGTTCTTAATCCGGTTTAGCTTAAACTCCAGCTCCTCCTTCTTTTCCTCCAGTTCCGCCACCCTGCCTGCCAGATCTGCGCATTTTATATGCTCTTTTTCATATGCTTCTTTATAATCCATTGTTTCCATATCGCTTCCTCATTTTTATGCTGGGCGGTTCATACTTACGAACATCCCTAATTGTTCTAGGAGGATGGTTATATCCATAAATATCCTTTCATTCCTGAGACGTAATATAACCATTCTTCAGAATATGTTGTATCTCTGTTCCCGGTCTTTTTGCCGTAACCGATTTCAGTAATTTAAATCGAAAAATTCACTCGTGTTCCATCCAGACAGAAATTAGATTTGTGGGCTGCATGGTTCGTGCCAGCGCCAGGCAAAATTTCGACGGCGATGCAATGGCATCGTCTAGAAATTTTAACGACGCAATGGTGTATTCTTCATCTCCTTTTCAAACTCGACGATATCTCCTATATCACAATTTAACGCTTTACAAATTTTATATAGGCTTTCCATTGAAACAAACTCATCTCTGCCTAATTTTGCTAAAACATTAAAACTAATTCCTGCCATATCTTTTAAGTCGGTTCGATTCATTTTTTTGTCAATCAATATTTTCCACAATTTATCATAGCATACAGGCATACTATTTCTCCCAATCATTCTATATTTTCTCTCCGATTGTATCAGTATATCACAGCCTAAATTATATATCAAGATAATCTCATAGAATAGTGAGATTTTTAATAATATCAAACACTTTTTCATTCCCCAAAATAGCTTTCACGCACTCATCATTTTGTACAATTTCTTTCAATTCCTAATTCTCCGTATAGACTTTATGAAAACGGTTAGAAAGTTTATTTGCCTTTTCCATGAATATCTTCTCGGATGTCTCCGCAATCTCGTAAAATTCCCCGACATATTCTTTGAGATAATTCTCTACTTCTTTCCAATCCTCGCGTTTCTTGCCTTTAAAACGGATGTCGTTAATCAAAACGATTTTCTCACCATTCAGACCGACAATGATATCAACGTTCCTTTCCATAAGTTCCTTCTTTCTTTTTATATCGGGAATCTCTGGCATACACAAATAGTATTCATATCTCTTTTTGTCAGAATACTCTTTTTCTTTTAACATGCTTACAATAATCCTCTTTGCTTCTGCAAAATAAGAATCTGCATTAGTGTCTTTTTTTAAATAACAATCACTTTCTTATTCTCTTTATCTATCGAACCACTGTTCAAATCTGGAACTTGCATTGTTTTGTGTTGAAATTATTGATGAATTTAGATTATCTCTTTAGAAGTTTCTTATATGTCGGTATAGCCCGTATTTTCGGGCTTTCCCGGCATTTTAGATATGGGGAGAAATTAGTAAATCCGTCTGTAGCTATGCTGCAATCAGCCTTTCCATTTCAGCCTTTGCGGAAGCGAAAGTTACCCATGATTGCACCCGGAAACGTGGCGTAGTCCATTCTGAAATCATGTTGCCGCCCCATGCCCCGCCGGAATTTCAAGACCGCAGCACTCTCTGGAACAGTGTAGAGATGGTTGAAAAGACCAGTGACGCACAGCTTGCCCGTGAGATAAAGATTTCCCTGCCGGTAGAGTTGAACCGTGAGGAAAAATTACGGCTTGCCCGCTCTTTTATCAGTGATACTTTTGTCGCTGCCAGTA